>CAZBTV010000172.1:0-14923 GCA_964494895.1 uncultured Steroidobacteraceae bacterium
CGGATAGAACGCCTTCATCGCCAGGTGCAACATGACACCCGAGTCCTTGCCGATCGAATACAACATCACGGGATTGCGGAACTCCGCGGCAACCTCGCGGAGAATGCCGATCGATTCGGCCTCGAGCCGCTTGAGGTGCACGGACAAGGCGTGGCGTGTGACTGTAGTCATGCGGTGGATCAGGAAGCGAGCGGCACGATGTGTATCAGTCCGCCTGCGACAAAAAATGAATTGCGCAAGCCCGGCTTGCCATAGGAGAGCGGCGCACCTCCTGGCGCCGACACCGTACCGCCAGCGGCCACCAACACAGCCTGTCCGGCCGCGGTGTCCCACTCCATGGTGGGACCGAGCCTGGGATACAGATCGGCCTCGCCCGCCGCCACCAGGCAGAACTTCAGTGATGAGCCGACCGACACACGCCTGGCGATCTGATACTGACCGAGGTAGGCCTCCGTCTCCGGTGTGGAGTGCGAGCGGGAGACGACCGCGGTCAGGCCATCCGCGGGCGGGTGGCGCACCCGGATCGGCTCGCGTGGGGTCGCCTTTCCCGAGTCCGTGGGACAGTGGCTGCGCAGCGCCTTCCCGCTGATGACGTCTCCAACATACAGCGCCGAGGTCACCGGTGCATACACGACACCCAACACAGGGTCGCCATCACGAACGAGCGCTATGTTGACCGTAAAGTCGCCGTTGCGCTGAATGAACTCCTTGGTGCCATCGAGAGGGTCGACCAGAAAGAATTCCGCGCCAATCGCCGGCAGGCGCCCGGCGGCAACCTCTTCTTCCGCCACCACCGGCACCCCGGGGGCGGACTGCGCGAGTCGCTCGAGAATGATAGCTTCGGAGGCATGATCCGCGGCGGTGACCGGCGACTTGTCCGCCTTTTGCTGGACCTCGAAGTGACCGAGGTAGATCCGGTGCGCGGCCTGGCCCGCCTCGACGGCAGCAGCAATCATGGCCTCCAGCAGCGCGGAGCGATCATTTGAATGAGTGGACAAAACAGGACTCCTTGCGAGCCTGCGTTACGAGCAGCCGCAGGAGCTCGCCTGGGTAATCCGCAACATGCCGCTGGGGATGCGACGCATGCGTCGCAGTAGGCGAGCATTACTCAGACAGGCTCCTGGGCGACCATGGGTCAGACAGGCTCCGGCACAAAGTCTACACGGTGGAGGCGCGAGGCCTGTGCGGTTACGGCCGCGGAACCAGAATTCCTTGGAATGTGCTTAGAAGACAGGAGTTGGCGCAAGCGACCGGGGCCGGGATATCAGCGCAGGGGGCCGCCCCTCAGGAGACCCCCTGCAAATTCCCGGACTCTCAATCCTGGCGAATGGCTTCCACCTGGATCGCCAGCTTCACGTCCATCTTGAAGCCGTAGTTCTCACCGAAGCCCACGCCGAAATCCTTGCGATTGAAGCTCCCATGGGCATCGGCACCGCAGACCTCTTTTTTGACCAGCGGATTCGGCTTGCACAGAAACTGGTCGATGGTCAATGTCAGCGGCTTGGTGACGCCGTGGAGAGTGAACTCACCCTGCACCTCCGTCGGCGCGCCGTTCTTGAAGTTCGCCAGCTTGCCCTTGTAGGTCGCCGTCGGATACTTCGCCACGTCGAACATGTCCGGGGTTTTGGCGTGCTCGTTCAGCTTCTCGTGGCCGAAGTCGATGGAGCTGGTGTCGACGGTGATGTCGACAGTGCCGCTGCCTTTTTCTTTGTCGAGCACGATCGTCCCGGAGGACTTGTCAAACTTGCCGCGCCAGACAGACATCCCACCCATGTGGTCGGCCTCGAAGCTCGGATAGGTATGGCTGGGGTCGACCATATATGTCACGGGCGTTGCCAACGCCGAACCCACGACCAGGGTCGACACCACGGCCGACAGAGCGATCTTCATTCTCGATTCCTCCAATGAGTTTGTTGCGGACCGCAGCGTCGATTCGATGCGGCCGGGACCTCCCGGTTACCGCCGGTGCGATGGGGCGGCGCCTGAAGGCTTAGAAGCACAGTCATGACGGCCACGAGGGTAGCCGAAACGGGTGCAAGCGTAACCAGAACGATTGTAAGGGTAACGGGAGAGGGCTGGCGGTCACCAGCCCCCCATCGAGAGAGCAATCGAGCGAGAGCCCGGCCACCACGAAGTGGGCGGCGGCCGCGAGCCAGGTTCAACCCGGCCCAGGAGACTGTCTCCCGGCTCTACCGAACCGCGGCGATCGCCACGGGATGAGCCTGAAAGCCCAGAGCCCGCGCGACTACGTCATGCGTGATCTCGCCGGCATGTACATTCAAACCCCCGGCGAGGCCGGGATCCCGTTTGAAAGCGGCCTGCCAGCCGAGATCCGCCAGCAAGCGGACATAAGGCAGCGTGGCGTTGGTCAGGGCAAACGTCGAGGTGCGCGGCACGGCTCCGGGCATGTTGGCCACACAGTAGTGAATGACGCCGTCCACGACGAAAGTCGGATCGGCATGGGTTGTTGGCTTGCTCGTCTCGAAGCAGCCTCCCTGGTCGATGGAGATGTCGACCAGAACCGTGCCCGGCTTCATGGTTTTCAGCATGGCTCGGGTCACGAGCTTGGGTGCGGCAGCCCCAGCGATCAAAACCGCGCCCACTACGAGATCCGCGTCCCGAACGAGCCGCTCAACAGCTTCCGCAGTCGAATACGCCGTCTGCAAAGACGAACCGAACTGCGCAGACAACTCACGCAACCGGTTTACCGACCGGTCGACGATAGTCACGTCGGCACGCATACCTACGGCAATTTCCGCGGCGTGAGTGCCTGCGACACCCCCACCCAGAATAACCACTTTCGCTGGGGGAACACCCGGAACGCCCCCCAGGAGCACGCCATAACCACCGTTCGCCTTCTGCAGGCAAGCGGCACCGACTTGTATCGACATGCGGCCAGCGACTTCGCTCATTGGAGTCAGCAGCGGGAGCGACCCGTTGGGAGCAGTGACCGTCTCATAGGCAATGGCAGTCACGCCGGACTTCATCAGTGCCTCCGCCTGCGCAGGGTCGGCAGCCAGGTGCAGGTAGGTGAACAGAACCTGCCCAGGGCGTAGCATCTGGCATTCAGCCAGCTGCGGCTCCTTGACCTTCACAATGAGCTCCGAGCGGGCGAATACGTCCGCCGCCTGGGCCGCAATCGAGGCACCGGCGGCACGATATTGAGAATCCTCTACGCCGATTCCATTGCCCGCGCCGGTCTCTACGAGCACCTCGTGCCCGGCCGCGACGAGCTCGCGGACGCCAGCAGGCACCAGACCGACTCGATATTCGTGGACCTTGATCTCTTTCGGAACACCAATGCGCATACGGTCATCCTCGATGGGTTTGAGCCTGGCGGTGAGACTAGGCTCCCCAGCATGGCGGCGGCTTGCGTATTGGCGGCACCCAGGAGGGTCGATATGGCAGAATCTGCCTCTCCAATGCCAATATCCGGAGGATTTCTTCGAAAATGGAGCTAGACCGCTATGATCGCGCCATCCTGCGGCTGCTCCAACAGGATGCGCGCATGACCAATACCCTGCTCGCCGGGAAGGTAAGCCTGTCCGAGTCGGCCTGCCTGCGACGAGTACGCGCGCTCGAGGAATCCGGCCTCATACAGGGCTACACGGCCCTGATCGACCAGCAGAAAGCCGGATATCCAGTCAACGTGTTCGTAAGCATCACGCTGGACCGTCAGAGCCAATCGGGACTGGAGGCTTTCGAGAATGCGGTTCGGGGAATCCCTGAAGTGATGGAGTGCTATCTCATGACCGGCGAGCACGACTACCTGCTACGTCTGGTCGTGGCCGACATGGCCGACTTCGAGCGGATCCACAATCAGCACCTGACGCGGCTGCCGAGCGTCGCCCGCGTGCAATCGAGCTTTGCGATGCGGACCGTTACCCGCTCGACCGTTTTGCCTCTCGAGTGAAAGCGGATCAGCGTCCGCGGCGGGGTGCGACGTAGCGCACTCTGGCCAGCCCGAGAAGACAGAAAGCGCGAATCCAAGCCCAACCCACGTCGAACTCCCAGGGTTGCACGTCGAAGCGTGCCGACCGGGGGAACGCATGATGATTGTTATGTAGCTCCTCGCCGCCAAGAAGCACGCCCCAGGGAACCAGGTTCGTCGCTGTCGAGGACATTTCGAAACTGCGATAGCCCAAGGCGTGCCCGAGACCGTTCACCACGCCCGCGGCAAAAACCGGCATTGCGCTCAGGTGCACCGCCACCATGACAATGGACGGCACTCCAAACAGGATCAGGAACGTCAGCGAGAACAGCACGATCCCGAGGTTAGGATAACGGCTATAGAGGTTGCGCTCGATCCAGTCATCCGGCGTGCCTTTGCCGTAGTTGAGCAGCAAGGCGGGGTCTCTGGTGGCGGCTTTGTAGAGCTCATAACCTTCGAAGAGAACACGTTTCAGCCCGAAGATCACCGGGCTGTGAGGATCGCCGTCCCGATCCGCGTAGACATGGTGTCGCCTGTGGACAGCTACCCACTCCTTCGTGACGACTCCGGAGCTGTACCACAACCAGAAGCGGAAGAAGTGACGCAAGACAGGATGCAACACGAGCCCGCCATGCGCCTGGTCCCTGTGAAGATACAACGTCACACCCAGGAACATCGATTGGATCGTGGCGAAGGTCACCAGCGCATAGCCCCAGAACGGGAGCTCCACAAAACCATATGGACTCATCCGGCAGCTCTCGACCCTGCCACCCAGACCGCGCGGCAGCGACTATCACGTGAATTGGAAACAGCGGAGGTATGAATCTCCGGCGCTCGCCGAGGTTCCACTGAAACCGGGCCGGCCCGTGGCCCTGTTTACCGATGCGCTCCATCGCGAGCCGCCGAGCTCGCGGCTCGCTCAAGCTCGACGGTCAAAATCGATCGCGTGCGCAGTTGCGCACCCACCCGCCCCTCACCAGGCTATGCGAGCTTCAATAATCGCACCGCATTGTCCTTCAACACTCGCGGGCGCACCTCGGGCTTGATCGGCAGTTTCTCGAAATCGGACAGCCAGCGGTCCGGTGTGATCACCGGATAGTCCGAGCCGAACAGGATACGATCCTTCAGCAGGGTGTTGGTATATTGAATGAGGTTGGGTGGGAAATACTTCGGCGACCAACCAGACAGGTCGATGTAGACGTTCGGCTTGTGCGTGGCGACGGCCAGCGCTTCGTCCTGCCACGGAAACGAAGGGTGCGCCATGATGATGGGCATGTCGGGAAAGTCGACAGCGACATCGTCCAGAAACATCGGATTGGAGAACTTCAGGCGCACCCCCATCCCGCCCCGCGCCCCTGCGCCCGCGCCGGTTTGTCCAGTATGGAACAGCGCGGGCAAGCCAGCCGCGGCGATTGCTTCGTAGAGCACATAGGCCTTGGGGTCGTTGGGATAGAAACCTTGTTGGGAAGGATGAAACTTGAAGCCGCGTATGCCGTAGTCCTCGATCAGGCGCCGCGCCTCGCGGGCGCCCATCTTGCCTTTCGCCGGATCGATGCTCGCGAATGGGATCAACACGTCGGCGTGCTCGGCGGAAACCTCCGCGACCTCCTCATTGGCGATGCGCGTGTGTCCCATCTCGGCTTCGCAATCGACCGGAAAGATCACGGCCGCGATCTTTCGCTCCCGGTAATACTGGGCAACCTCCGGAATGGTTGGCGGCACGGACGACTTGAAATACTTCGCCATTGCCTCGTCGAAAATGATGGAGCAAGGATCGCGCGGCTGCCGCTGCGAGATATTGGCGTGGGTATGGACGTCGATCGCAACCAACTGCTCGAGGTTCAATTTTGACTGGTATCTGGCCATGTGCTGGCTTCCTCCGCAGGTGTTTTTTGGTTTTCGACAATCCGGGCGAGGCGGCGGGGACGGTCGCTCCGGGCGGTCTCAGATCGACTCACCGTCCAACATGTCGGCAAGCCATCGCCAGGAAAACGGCTCTCCATGAGGATACTGGATGCCACGCGCGTTCATCGCGTCTATGAGCGCATCCTGCCGCAATGCTGTGGCAAGCGCCATGGTCGGCTCCATCCCGATATCCTCGAGCGTGTGCGCCACCTCGCGCATTTCGGCTGCGCGGCGGCGCCCGTGCTCGGCGACGCGGCTCATCAGATAATCGGGCAACTTGTCCTGCCAGCCCATTTTCGGAAAAGTAGCTTGCAGCGAGGCCAACACCTCGCTTTCGGCGCCGAAACGGCGCGCCGCCAACATACTTTCGACCGTCAGCGCTTCCAGCCCCTTGATGATGATGCTCCGGCACATCTTCACCGCCGAGGCCACACCGATCTGATCCGATATCGCCGTCGCGTGCATGCCGAGTCCACATAGAGCGGGTGCGAGGTCTGCCGCACGGCATCCACCCAACAGCATCGGCACTTTCAGCCGTTGCGGCGGCACAGGCGCCATCACCGCTGCCTCCACGTAGTCGGCGCCGGAGCTGTGCACGGCCTGGGCATTGCCGCGCTTGGTGGCGGGCGAGCAGGAGTTGATATCCAGGAAGATCTGGCCGGCTCGCAAAGCTTGCGAGGCGGACCGGGCCACCTCGGCGGAGGAGGCCGCCGTGACGGCCGAGATCACCAGGTCGGCATCCGCGACGGCGCTGCTGAATGTTTCCGCGGCTTTCACCCCCGCCCGATGCGCCTTTTCCAACATAGGCCCACGCGAATCCGGAGCATCGAGAAGAATGTCATACGTGATCACTTCCAGACCGCAGGCCGCGAGGTCCTGGCCCAGAATCGAGCCCGCCTCACCGAATCCGACCATTGCGATCTTGCGCAACCTCACCTCAGTCATGGCGTCATCCTTGTTGCGCCCGCCCGAGCCAGGCGCGCAGCGCCTCACTCACCTCCGCGGGTCGTTCCATCGTCGACATGTGGCCGCAGTAGGGGACGACCGTCAAAGAGCTTCCGGGGATCATGTTCCGTATCTCCTCGTGCCGCTGCGGCGGTGACCAGAGATCCTCGCGCCCACACAGAACGAGAGTCGGACATCGGATCTTTCCGAGCAAGGCAGTCGCATCGGGACGGCCGATCAAGGCGCGCGTCTGCGCGGCGTAGATTTCGGGTGTCTTACGCTCGAACATGTCCAGAATGGCATTCACCAGAACGGCATCCGCCAGGCGTGAGGGATACACCATGCCCTGCAGCCAGTCCCAACCCATCGCACGCATGCCGTGCCGCCGGGCCTTTTCGACCAATACCATTCTGGCAGCGACTTCACGCTCGCCGGGTTCTCCTTGGGCCAACGGCTGGTGACCGGTGTCGAGCAATGCAAGCGCGGTGACGCGCTCAGGGACCCGTCTGACGACTTCGAGCGCTACGCGTCCCCCCATCGAATGACCCGCGAGCGCGAAGCGCGGGGGCGCCTGGGCGATAATCGCCTCGGCCATTGCAACGAGGGAATCCCGTTCGCCATGCGCGACCACCTGCGCATCGGCCAGATCCGCAAGCGCATTGATCTGATGTGCCCATACGGCGTCATCGCACAGCAGACCGGGAACCAGGATCAGAGACGTTTTCACGCGCCCGATGGTGAGTATCGAGGCGCGATTCGTCAACTACCTCTGCCCCCGCGCGGTCGGTGGCAGACGCACTGGAGCAGCGGTCACTGTTTCCGCCGCCAGCTCTCGGCTGCGCTCGAGGAACTCGAGTGCGTCGAGCCCGCGCACCATCGCGGCAAGCCACTCACCCACCCCGGTCTCGGGACGGCGACCCGGAAGGCGTCGAGGTCTGGACTGTCGTTTCATCACATCACCTGTTGCTTCACCTGATCGGTCGTCGTCTCACCCGGATCCCAGCCGCAGCGGTGTTTGAATCGGGCACGCAGGCGCTCGCGCTCCTCAGCCGTCATACTTTCCCAATGCCGGCGCCACATGCGCTCGCGCCAGTGCCCGTGCCAGCCCGGCCGGCCACGGAATCCACCGAACAGGATCCGGCTGAGAATCAGCAGCCCCAGGGCTTGCCCGAATCGCAGCTGCGGGCCGTGGAACAGATCCGGAACGAGCATGTTCCACAGGCTCATGACCACCAGACTCAACACGGCGATCATGGCGAGACCGAGCACCAGAAATGCCGCCCCCTTCGCCACCCAATGACCTCGAAATCTCACAACTGGCTCCTCGTATCCGAATACGTCTTCGATCCCGGCACACGCTGCGCACTGGCGCCACGCACCACGCCGCGGTCTACGCCAACCACTCGTCGTAAGCGGCTTGTAGCCGCTTCCTCAGATGCAAAATCGCGTATCGCTTGCGCGACAGCAGCGTGCTCACACCGACATTCCATCGCGTCGCGAGCTCCTTGAAGCTCGCGCCCTCCAGCTCCTGCGCAACGAAGACATCGCGCTGCTCGGGAGGTAGCTCATCCAGCGCAGCTTCGATTCTCTCGAGCATGAGCTCGCGAATCGCCACGGCATCCGGGCCGTCGTGCGGCGAAGGCAACAGGTCCTCCAGCTCGCCGAAGCCGAATTCCTCGTCCTCGTCGAGCTCGGCGCCCTGGTCCGCCAACAGCTCGGGCTTCTTCTTGCGAAACCGGTCGATGATGCGGTTGCGCGCCACCCGCATCAGCCAAGCACCGGCCTGCTCCACCGGCTGCATCAGCCGATACGCGGCCACGAGCTCGTACAAGGCCTCCTGCAGCACATCCTCCGCCTCAGCCGCGTCCAACACCCGACGACGGATGAAAGACAGCAGCCGACCGCGCTCGCGACGCACCGTGGCGGCAATCTCGCGATCCTGGGCTGAATGAGTCAAATCGTCGTTGAGCGCGGCGTCCATCTACTTAGGAAGACGCACGAGGGACGCGGATATTGTGCGAACCCGCGCAAGACCTTACTCCGATGCAGCGGACACCCTGCCGACCGCGGCCCCGAAAGGCCCAAAGCTCCAGAGCAGCACTGGCAGCACGAGCAGATTCATCAGGGTGGAAGTCACCAAGCCTCCCAGGATCACGATCGCCATCGGACCTTGCACCTCACGCCCCGTCTCGCCGCTGCCCACCGCCAAAGGAAGCAGGCCCAGGGCGGTCACGAGCGCGGTCATCAGGATTGGCACCAGCCGCTCCCGCGCCCCTCGCAGGACCGTCTGGAGCGACCACATCGCCCCCTCAGACGCGATCAGATGCTCGACATGAGCAACGAGCAGAATTGCATTGCGAGCCACGATTCCGAATAGCGTGACAAACCCTACCAACGAACCAATGGAAAGCGTCGCACCCGTCAAGGCGATCGCGATGACGCCTCCAACCAGGGCGAAGGGTGTCGTCGCAAGAATCAGGGTAGCGGTGCGTGCATCCTCGAAGGCGATCAAGAGCAACAGAACGATCCCTACAGCGGCAATCGCGGCATGGAGGAACACCTCCCGCCGCGCAGCCGCCTCGCCCTCTGCGACGCCCGTGAACTGCAAGTACACATCGCCCGGAAGCTTCACTCGACGGCTGATCGCGGCCCGCGCCGAGGCGACGAACTCGCTGACATCCGACGTCGGGTTCACTGTTACGACCTGACGTCTGCGCGCCCCCTCATGCATGATGCTGGTGCGGCCCTCGGCCGCCGAAATGCTCGCAAGCTCGCGTAAAGGCACGGTCACCCCCGAGGTGGAACGAATCAGCAGAGCTCCAATCGCTTCAGGATCGAGGCGCTCGGCTGCCGGCAACCGCACCACCAGGTCGATGACCTTGTTGGCATCGTATACCTGGGCAGCGGTAGCGCCTCTGTATGCCGTTTCTACGGTATCCAACACGTCCGCCGCCGTAAACCCATACTGCTGCAGTTGCCGCGGCCGCAGATCGACGTGCAGGAAGGGTGCCCCCGAGGGCGCCTTTACCTGCACCTCCGCGGCTCCAGGCACGCTGCGCACGGCCGACACGATTTGATCCGCCACTCCATCCAACTCATCCAGATCGGGTCCGAAGATGTTGATCGCCACGAGCGCGGTCTCTCCCGAAAGCGACTCGCTCAGCCGATCCCCGAGGAACGTGAGCACCTGGGACTGCAGGTTCGGATAGCGTTCGACGACTGCGCGGATACCCGCCTGCGCGCGCGCCTCCTCCCTCCCGGACATTCGAGCAAGCTCGATATGGAACTCGCTTCTGTTGGGCTCCCACGTATCCTCGCCCGACTCCGCACGCCCGATAGTATGCTCCACCGACACGACACCGGGTACGGCGAGCAGGTCGCGCGACACCCGTGCGCCGATAGCCTTCATTGCCTCGAGCGACATGCCGGGAGCTCCGACAGACTGGACCACGAAGTGCCCCTCGCGAAACGGCGGCATGAGTTGGCCGCCGAAGAACGGAAGGGCTCCCGCGGCGAGCAACATCACACCCAGAGAGGTGCCGACAACCCAGCGTGGACGGGGTATCCAACGCTCCAGGATGCGCTCATGGAGTGCCTTCAGCCGTAACAGCCAAGGCGCCTCCGATCTGGGCACCGCGCGCGTGAGCAGAAGGAAAGACAATGCGGGTGTAACCGTCAATGCCACCCCTAAAGACGCCAGCGTGGCAAAGATGAAAGATGCCGCGAGAGGCGCAAAAAAGCTTCCCTGAAGCCCCGACAGAAACAGCATGGGAGCGAGAACCAACACGACGACGAAGGTCGCGTACACGACGGGAGCCCGTACCTCGAGCGAGGCCGCGTAAATGATCGTGCGAGGATCGATGTGCGCAGCCATAGCGTCCGGTGCACCACCGCCGCAGGCATTCCTCCCACCGACGCCCGCTATCGCACCCCGCAGCCGCCGGACAATGTTTTCAACATCGATGATCGCGTCGTCCACCACAACCCCCAGCGCTACCGCCAGCCCGCCCAAGGTCATGGTGTTGATCGTCCAACCGAGCGCGTTCACAAGAATCACAGCGGAGAGCAGAGCCAGCGGAATCGAAGCGAACGCAACCGCCACGCTACGCAGGTCACGCAGGAACAAAAACAACAGCAGCGCGATCAATCCCGCGCCGAGCACGACATCCCGTCGCACGCCACTCAAGGCATTCTCGATGAAGTTCGCGGGACGATGAAGGCCGGCGTAAATAGTCACTCCACGCGCATCGAGGGCGGGCGTGACAGAGGCGATCTCTGCTTCCACCGCCCGAGTAACTTCGAGGGTATTGGCGCCATACTGGCTGGACAGGCCAAGCATGACGCCGGGCTTTCCCATGATCAGGGTATCGCCGAACTTCGGCGCGGCGCCCTCCTTCACCGTCGCGAAGTCACGCAGCCGCAAAGACGAGCCGTTCGCCATGGGCACGATCGCCGCCCCGAGCGCTGCGGGGGTCAGGGTCTGACCGCGACTCTCGATCAGCACGCGCTGATTGGGAGTCTCGATGAACCCGCCTCCCCGTACGCCAGTAGCGGACCTCACTGCCGCTACAACGTCGCTGAACGCAAGATCGTGCGCGTTCAACTCGCTTGGATCCACCTCGACCTGCAACTGCCGCTCGTCCCCTCCGTACAAGGTTGCCCGAGCGACACCCGGAACTGCCAGCAATCGTGGCCGGATGGTCCACTGCACCAGATCGCGCAGCTCCATCGGCGACAACTTGTCGCTCACGAACCCGAGCTTCAACAGATCCATTGTGGACGAGACCAGCGGGGTCAGCTTTGGAGGCCTCACACCCGCCGGCAAGCGCGCGGCGACCTGCTCGAGCGCCTCCGCCACAATCTGCCGGGAGCGGTACGCATCCATGTTCTCCTGGAACACCACGGTGACCACCGACAGCCCGGAAATGGTCTCCGAGCGCACTGCCTTGACGCCGCTCGCTCCGCTGATGGCCTGCTCGATTGGCAATGTGACCAGCAACTCAACCTGTTCGGCGACGAGCCCCGGCGCCTCCGTCTGCACACTGGCCTGCGGAGGCACGAACTCAGGAAAAACATCGTACTTCGATCGAGCAAGTACGATCAGGCCGTATATCACCAGAATCACCGCCAGCGCGCAGACCACGATAGGGAAGCGCAGGGACCAGCGGATGATGCTGGCAAGCATCGCTCAGTTCGGATCCGTATCCGCGGGCGCGGGACTCTCGATTCCGAGCAACGCTGCCGCACCGGTAGCCACAATGCGCTCTCCCGGCGCGAGTCCGGAGCTCACGAACCAACCGTCGGACATCGGCTTGTAGTCACGCACTTCGCGGCGCTGGAATGTCGTGGGATCGGTTTGCACATAAACCCAGACGTGCGAATCCCGGCGCAATAGCGCCGAGCGTGGCAGCAACACGCCGGTAGCGCCCGCCGGGTCGGCTGATGCAGGGACTTCGGCCGACAGCATCTGTCCGATCGGCAGCCTCGCGGCCTTGCCCTTCAACTCCACCAACACGCCACGTGTCTGGAGGCGAGGGTCGGCCGTCGGCAGAATGCCCAACACCGAGCCACCAACGGCTTCGGTATCCGCGCTGCCACGGATCTCGATGTTGGCCCTGGCAGGCGGCAGGGACACACCCGCAGGAATCTCCACGCGCACGAGCTCGGCCCGGCCATGGGTCAAGTCGTCCAACAGCTCCGCCCGGCGATGCGCCGGAAGGTCGGCGAGCCCGCTCCCCCATTCGAGCGCGAGCTGTCGTCGCGCCGCATTCACACGCTGCAAGTCCGCTTGCTCCTGGGCAGTCGCAACCTCCACGGCCCGTCTCGAGGCTGTTCGATCTTCCTCGAACAGCTTGCGTGTGCGTAAAGCCTCCGCGCGAGAAGCGGTAAACGTCGCTGCCGCCGCGGCAAGCTCACCATCCAATTGAACCAGCGGTGCGGGATCCAGTACTCGCGCGGTAGTCACAACTCCGTTTGGAGCGGCAGCACCTTTCAGGACCGTGATTGCCACACCGAAACGCGCTTGCGCAGCGATATCCACCGTAATTGCCTTCGGACCCGCGACAGCACTGGACTCCTCAGTTGCGGCCCGAGCGGCCGCCGCGACCAGAGCGCAAGCCGCCACAGCAATGACCATCGCATATCGCATAGCCCTCGCCCGCTCACACCCGGTCCCGGGCTCACCGCGCCCCTCACGAGCCAGCCCGCGCGACGCACGCGTCACACCCTTCATTTTCTATTCGCCTCCGGTGACCTCATGCCGGCCACCACATCAACCTCAGGTCCTTCGAGCGGACGGCGGAGGGCGTCCTCGAGGACAGCGAGAGCTTCCTGCGCCGTTCGCACCGCATCCAGAATTTGCAACTCGACCAGTGAGCGCGCCACTCGCGCCGCCACCAGCTCGGTCCGATCATTATTGCCTGCCTCGAAGCCTCTTTCGGTCTCCTCGTAGATGTGTTGGGCCGCCTGATATACCCTGCCGCGCGCGTCCGCGATACGCTCGAGAGCAAGCCTCCATTGCCTGATTGCCTCATCGATCTCCTCGTAGGCCGTCGCCACGGTGCCTTCCAGTCGCGCGCCTGCCTGTGCACGACGTGCTTCGGCCTCGCCGATCGCACCCCGGTGCTGGTTGAAAACGGGTAGCTCCATCGACAGATTGAACTGCAGCCGGTGTACGCCGTGGTCCCACGTGTATGCCGGGCCGATATGAACCTGCGGATACTGCTTCGCCACTTCCAACCGCAACGCCTCCTCGGCGATGCTGTAGCTCACCACGGCGCTATGGACATCGGCGCGAGCCAGAAGTGCCTGCTCGCGCCAGCGAGCGACCAGGCTTTGATCGATGTCCTCGGGCTTCTCCAGCCGCTCCCAGCTTGTGGACAACGGCTCCAACGCGGCCACCGGAACACCAATGCTCGCGGCAAGCGCGCTTCGCGCCGCGCTTACACGCCGGCGAGCATCATGCAAACGCTGCTCATCCGCGACCGCATCCGAGACGAGGCGATCGAGATCGCCACGAGAGGCCGCACCGGCTTCCAACCGCCGACGCGCCATATCCAGCTGCGCCTCGCGATCGGAATGCACGGTCTCTAGCAGTGAGACCTCACGCTGCGTCAGTAGAAGGTCGACCAACGCGCGCCGCAACGCCATACGCTCCTTCCAGACGATCTCAATGAGGTCGTAGCGCGCTTGCTCTACGCTCAAGTCGGCCACCGCTATGCGTGCGGCGCGCTTGACCCCAACATCGAGGGGTATATCGGGAGTGATACCGATGAGCCAAAGCGGCGCCCCTCCGCTCTGCCTGGCAAACTCGGTAAGCTGATTCCCCTCGTTGGCGTATTCGGCAAGAAGAGCGACAGTTGGATTGGGCCGTTCGCGGGCGGTGCGTTGACCGGCGGCGGCAAGCTGGAAGCTGGCGCGGCCTTCGGCGACAACATCGTTGAAATACAACATCGCCAGAAGGAGATCCGCCCTGTCCCAGCTCCGTCTCGGCCACTGGCTCGCGCGAGTCGGCAAGTGGGCATCGAGAACCGCCCGCAGCCTCGGATCATCGAGCCTGCGGTCCGTGAAGGTCGCTACGACCTTCTCTGGAGAAAGAGGCCGCGGAACGTAGTGAGCACAGCCGGTTGCGGTGACCGCGGCGACCATTCCAGCAAGCGCAGCGGCAGGCCCGCGACGCGAAGTAAAGCGATGCGGGTCAGGGCTAAGCGCCTGTTTGAGTGGCCGCAAGTGGGGCGCCTTCAATCGGAGCTTGCGACGCGAGAACTCCCGAGCGCCCGGGCACACTGCCCTCCACGATTTTGCACCGTGGCAACTTTCGGGCATCCAGCGTTCCGGCATAGGTCGCAAGATCGGTGAGATGCACCCCACGAGCGCGCCAGGTGCGCAGCAGGCGCTCAAACGGCTGCAGATAGGCGCCGCCTTCCAACTCCGCGTGCAGCGTGAACACGTGATCCCGCCCCGCGTCTGCTTCGGTCAAAGCCAGGAGATGATCGACCGGGTCGATGCCGTCCAGATCCGGCCGGCCAATCAACTCATCGAGGGTCGGCAATGTCGTTGGTAGCTGTGGCACCGCCACTTCAGCTCCGCCGACCACCGGCACGAACGGACACACTCCTCGTGTGTCGGAAGCATAGCGAAACC
>CAZBTV010000173.1:0-14750 GCA_964494895.1 uncultured Steroidobacteraceae bacterium
ATTCGTGGGAGATGTGCCCTTCCGCGACGTGTACATCACCGGACTCATTCTCGATGAGAACGGCGAGAAGATGTCAAAGTCCAAAGGTAACGTCATAGATCCTCTCGACATCGTGGACGGCATCGGCCTGGAAGACCTGGTCGCCAAGCGCACCCGCGGGATGATGCAACCTCAGCTGGCTTCGAAGGTCGAGAAAGCAACTCGCAAACAGTTTCCGGAAGGGATCGCCGCGCACGGTACCGACGCACTGCGCTTCACGTTCGCGTCCCTGGCATCTCCGAGCCGCGAATTGCGTTTCGACCTTGCGCGGGTCGGGGGCTACCGCAATTTCTGCAACAAGCTGTGGAACGCGGCACGCTTCGTCACGATGTCGTTAGGAGAGCCGGAGCCCGCAGCGGAAGCGGGCACGATCGAGATCTCGGTGAGCCAGGACCCTGCCGGAACACACGTGGTGACCGGACCCGAGCCCGCCGAATTGTCGGTCGCCGACCGTTGGATCCGCTCGCGCTTTGGCCGGATGTTGGGTGCGATCGAGAAGTCCTTTGCCGAGTACCGGTTCGACTACGTCGCGACCGCACTGTACGAATTCACCTGGTACGAGTTCTGCGACTGGTATGTGGAGCTCACCAAGCCCGTGTTGCAAGCGGAGAGCGCATCCGAAAGCCAGAAGCGCGGTACCCGGCAGACACTGTCGCTACTGCTCGAAGCGCTACAGCGAGCGTTGCATCCGATCATGCCGTTCATCACGGAAGAGATCTGGCAGCGGGCGGCCCCCCTCTCAGGGCGCCGGCACGGCCCTACGGTTATGTTGGAACCCTACCCGCAATCGTCGGAGTTTCCACCGGACGAGGCGGCCGAACGCGAGGTGGCCTGGATCCAGGCGTTCATCCTGGCGGTCCGCCAGATCAAAGGCGAGATGAACATCCCGCTGGCCCGGCGCATCCCGGTGCTCCTGAAAGGCGCCAGCACGCAGGACAAGGTCTACACCGAGCGCCATCGCGCCTATCTGGACCGCCTCGCCGGCCTGGATACCGTGACCATTCTCGATCCGGGCGCGACCGCCCCGGAATCCGCCACCGCTCTGGTGGGCGAGCTTTCCATACTCGTGCCGATGGCCGGCCTGATCGACGCGGCCGCGGAGGCGGAGCGCCTCGGCAAGCTGCTCGTCAAGGCCGAACAGGAGCTCGCGAAGACACGGGTCAAGCTGTCCAACGAGAACTTCGTGCGCAATGCTCCGCCCGAGGTCGTGAAAACCGAGCGGGAGCGCGAAAGCGATTTCGAGCGGCAAGTCACCAGCCTGAAGGCGCAGCTCGAGCGCATTCGCGGGTTGTTGAAGCCGTGAACGCCGCAGCAGCAGCTTTGGATACGGACGCTATGGCCCTGCGGCGCGCGGTGCAGACCCTGGAGACCATCATCCTCGGCAAGTCGGCCCAGATACGCCTGTGCATCGCCTGCCTGCTCGCGCGCGGCCACCTTCTCATCGAGGACGTGCCAGGAGTGGGGAAAACAACACTGGCGCACGCGCTGGCGCATGTGTTGGGTCTGGCATGGCGCCGGGTACAGTTCACCAGTGACCTTCTGCCCGCAGACATCATCGGCGTGTCGGTCTTCGATCGTGCTACACAACAGTTCCACTTCCGGCAGGGGCCGATCTTCACGCAGCTCCTGCTCGCGGATGAGGTCAACCGGGCAAGCCCGCGGACGCAGAGCGCCCTGCTGGAGGCAATGGAAGAGCGCCAGGTGAGCGCGGACCTCACCACCTATCGCCTGCCGGAGCCGTTCTTCGTGGTTGCAACCCAGAATCCGCACGAGCAACTCGGCACCTATCCGCTGCCGGAGTCGCAGCTCGACCGCTTCCTGATGCGAGTCAGCCTGGGGTATCCCGATGTCGCCCACGAGCGCGAGCTGCTGCGCAATGGCGAGCGTCGCGACCTGCTACCGCAAATCACACCCGCTCTGGATCCAGAGGCCGTGGCAAGACTGCAGGTCGCGGTTCGCGCCGCTCATCTTTCAGAAGCTCTGCTCGACTACGCGCAAAGCTTGATCGCACGAACTCGCGGCCGCACGGATCTAAAGCTCGGGCTTTCACCGCGAGCCGGGCAAGGGCTCATCCGCGCGGCGCAGGCATGGACCTATCTGGACGGCCGCAGATCGGTGCTGCCAGAAGACGTGCAGGCTGTGCTCCCGTCGGTGGTCGCCCATCGGCTCGAGCGCCGGGAGTCTTCCGGACCTGGTGAGGCTCACGCAATCGCTCAGGAGTTGATCCGCGGCGTTCCGGTACTTCCGTAGAGATGTGAAAGATCTGCTCCGCAAGCGGATGGCGGCTTGGATTCGCCGACGGCAGGGCGAGGACACTCTGCCGCTGACACTGCAGCGGCGGCGCGTGTATATCCTGCCGACCCGTGCGGGATACGGCTTCCTCCTACTGCTGTTTTTGATGCTGGTGGCAGGGCTGAACTATGCCAACAGCCTCGCGCTGTTTCTGACATTCCTCCTGAGCGGTTTCGTGCTGGTCGCCATGCACTTGTGCCACCGTAATCTCCTGGGAACCAGTCTGTACGCTGCGGACGCGCCGCCCACCTTCGCTACGCGTCCCGGTAGCCTGCGCCTCACTCTGGAAAACACGGCGCCTGTCGCGCGTTACCGCGTAGAGTCAGGCATAGGCAACGAGCCAACGCTCGCAGCGGACATACCGGCGCGAGGGCGGCAAAACATCGAGCTACCCGTATCGGCGCCCAAACGCGGGCTCGTTACCCTGGATCGCCTGCAACTCACGACCACTCACCCCTTCGGACTATTCAGAACCTGGACGTGGGTGCACGCTCCGGTCACGATGTTGGTTTACCCACGTCCTTTCGGGTCGTTGCCCTTGCCGAGCGAAACCGGTCGAAAATCCGGCACCCGGTCACACGGGCACTCCGGGGCTGACGAGTGGCACGGACTGCGCCCGTTTCGCGACGGCGACTCCCCGCGGCAGGTCGACTGGAAAGCTTACGCGCGCGAAGGCCCGCTGCTGGTGAAAGAATATAGCGCCGCGGGATCGGAGCTACGCGTGTTTGATTTCCAGCAAGTAGCGAGCCTCGGGATCGAAGCGCGGCTCGAGCAGATTGCTCGCTGGGTGGTGGATGCGGAAGAGCGCGGCGATCGTTATGGTCTGGAGGTACCAGGAGCCCATATCGCTCCGGATCGCGGACCCGATCACCGCCACAGATGCCTCGCCGCCCTTGCGCTGTACGGACTGGAGTCGCCATGAGCGCTCTGCAGCTCAGGGCCGAACCGCCGCGGGATCTGCTTTCGCAGCCGCTTGTCTGGACCGCGCTCGCCCTGGTCGGCAGCGTGCTGCTGCATATTGACCGCACACCGCTCTGGGGTTCGTCCATCGCACTGGGCCTCATCGCCTGGCGCGTCGCCGCCTCCATAGGTCCCGTTCACGTGCGCGTGCCCGGCAAGCTGGTTCGAATCGCTCTGGCCGCTCTCCTCGTAGGCGGGGTGTTTGTGCGTTTTCATACGCTCAACGGCCTTGCCGCAGGAATTCTGCTCCTGACCCTGATGTCGGCCGTGAAGCTGCTCGAAACCCATACGCGCCGTGACGAATACATCGTGGTCGGAGGCAGCCTGTTTCTCCTGTTGGCCGCCTGTCTCGAGCGACAGAGCCTGTTGCGAGCTCCGTTGTATCTCCTGCAAGCGTGGCTGTGTTGCGGGACCATGGCCATCGTCGCGTATTCGCCGCCGGCCGACGCACGATCCAACGCGGCCGCCCCGAGATTCGGCCACAAGGCCGCGCTGCTGCTGGCCGGGCGCGCGCTGCTGTACTCATTGCCCTTGGCGTTGGTCTTGTTCGTGCTTTTTCCGCGTGTCCAAGGCGCATTCTGGGCGCTGCCGCGCTCGGAGGACGCCGAAACCGGACTCAGCGATACCATGAGCCCGGGGAGCATCTCCCGCCTCACCTCCTCATACGACATCGCGTTCCGCGCCCGATTCGAAGGCACTCCTCCTCCGGTATACCAGCGCTATTGGCGCGGGCCGGTGCTGCACTACTTCGACGGATATACCTGGAGCCGCGGCCAGGGAAGCGGATATCGCGCGGAACCGCTCGAGTATCTCGGCCCCGTCTATCGCTACCGGATCACACTGGAGCCCAGCCAACAGCGCTGGTGGTTCTCGCTCGATACGGTCGACGCCGCACCCGATCGGAAGGTATCCCTGGCCTATGATTATGAGTTGGTCGCCTTCGACCCGGTCACCGAGCTGACGAGCTACGACGCTGTCTCGCACACGACCACGCGCTCGAGGGAGCAGCTGTCGACTCTGGCGCGTCAGACCGAAATCAGGCTGCCCTCCGGCCGCAATCCACGCACCCTTGCGCTCGCCCGCGAGATGCGCGGCCGTGCCGCTTCCGATGGGGCTTTCGTGGGAGACGTGCTACGGTTGCTGCGCACTGGCGGCTTTGTCTACTCGCTCGACCCGCCCCTGTTGGATTACAACTCAGTCGACGATTTCCTCTTCCACACCCGAAGCGGCTTCTGTGGCCACTATGCTTCGGCTTTCGTGACCCTGATGCGCGCCGGGGGCGTACCGGCGCGCGTCGTAACCGGATATCTCGGGGGCGAATGGAACCCCATCGGCGGCTATTTCATCGTCCGGCAATCGGATGCTCATTCATGGGCCGAGGTCTGGCTCGAAGGGCGTGGGTGGACTCGTGTCGATCCGACCACGGTCGTGGAGCCGGACCGCCTGACACGAGGTATGTTGGACCTGCTGCCTGCGGCGGGCTCGGCGCCGACACGCCTGGTCCGCTCGTCGCCGGCGCTTACGCGCCTGCTACACAGGTGGGACGCGCTCGATGCGTGGTGGAACGATCGGGTACTGAAATTCGATTATCGCTCGCAGATGAAGCTGTTGAGCTGGCTGGGAGTCCACGCACCCGGGCCGTATACGCTCGGATGGGGCTTCGTTGGAGCCTTGCTTCTTTGGCTGGGTTGGATCGCATGGCAGTTCGGACGCGGGCCGGCTCGGGTGCGTCCCGACCGGCTGGCTCGCGCTTATGAGCGCCTGTGCGGAAAGCTGGCCAGGGAGGGGCTGCCACGAGCGGCTCATCAGGGTCCCCTCGCCTACGCAGATGCCGTGCACGAGAGCCGCCCGGACCTCGCGGAAAAGGTGCGCACGCTGCTGATGAAATACGCGCAACTTCGCTATGGAGCGGCGCTGCCGAGCGATGATACCTACGCTGCCGAGCTTCGCGGATTCGAGCGCGCCGTCGCGAATCTGAGCCTTCAGGAGCCTGTCTGACCAATGATCGCCTACTGCGGCCGTCCCAGATCGGCCGCTTTCGGCGATCGTTTCCCTTACATAGTATCGACTATGCGCGGGAAACGATCGCCGAAATCGACTCGATCTGGGGCGGCCTCGCTACGGCGATCATTGGTCAGACAGGCTCCCGGTCGACTTGAAGCCGATCTTCGCGTGCGTCCCGTCGCAAAAGGGCTTGGACGAGCTGCCCCCGCAGCGACATAGGCGCGCGGTCATTACCCGTGCCACCACCCGGCCGGTGCCACTCGTGATCTCGAGGTTCCCACGCACCGCGAGCGGTCCATTCAGCTCGGGCTCGATCGCCAACACTCCATCCCGGACCGGAAGCATGTCTGTCTTGCCGCCAGGCGGCTCGCCCGTGGCGCTGAAACCCGCTTCGTGATGTGAGCCATCGCAAAAGGGCTTGTTTTTCGAGGCTCCGCAACGGCACAGCGTCGCGCGGAATCCAATCGGCTCGCCATCGACGTGAAGCTGCCCGCGAAATGCGTACGGACCCGCCTCGCGGATGCTTGCGAGATTGACCGGAGGCGCCGTCTCGTCGTGCTCACCATCGAGGCGTTGGTAACGAATCGCGCCCGACGGGCATGCGTGAGCTATCTCGACCACCCTCGCTACTTCCATAGCGTCCGGATGGATCCAGGGACCCTGCACATTCGCAAGGAACACGTTAGGCGCACCCGTCACGCAAAAACGGGCGTGAATGCAACGTTTCGTTTCGAACGATAGCTGCAGTTTCTGCCCCCGCACCGTCTCAACACCGTCGACCACGGTCGACGTCGGCGGATCAGCCACGGACACCGCCGCGGAGGCTTGCGAGGCTCCGGGAGGCACCTCGGCGTCGTTTGCTGCGTGCGGGATTCCGGCGACCGACGCATAGGTCGACGCCTGTGCCCCATCCGCGGCGTGCGCACCGGAGCCGTTACTCGCGTTGTTTTTGGCCGCTGCCGCCGACGCTGACTCAGCCGTCGGTTTCGACAGGTCAAATCCACGCCGCGCCCGCTTCGCCAGCGAAGCCAACAAGTCCGCCGCGAGGAGGGTCCTTGGATCGCCGCCTGCGCGCAGCGCGCCTGCTGCCTCGGCGAGTTGATCAAACCTCTCGACGAAGAATCGACGCGCGGCGCGCCCTGCCGGCAAGGGCGCCGCATCCCGAAGGGCCGTAAATGACATGCCTGCATGGCATCCCGGATTCGAAGGCCCGGCTGGAAGGCGGGCGGCTCGCTCGGCCAGAGGCACTACGGCGCGCATCAGGCAGATCGCCAGATCGACCGTCAGCGCCTTCTCAACGGAGGGTCCTTGCAAAGCGTACGCATAGCCCAGCAGCCGGATCATCAAACCATACGACGCATTGGCCAGGTCGACCACGGCAATCGCTTCCGGATTTTCGAGCCACACCCTTCCCTCCGGCCGCGGCGGGCGGCGCAGGACCGGGTTGGTTGCAGCGGGGAACGCCGGTACGAAGGCCGGATTCTTTTCGAGCAGCTTCTGATACTCCTCGCGGACACCCACGAACTTCTGATAATGCGATCCGGCGGAATCGCTCGGCGCTCCTTCACCCTGCACCACGATGGCGTCGAACGCGGCCAATGCGGTCTTCAAACATATGACCGGCTTGGCGCCCGCCAGATCGACCTCGTGCGGGGACATCTGCAGCGCTGGATCCCCGTCAAAGGTCACATCCTCGCCTTTCTCGGCCACGATCTCGCGCAAGCCTCTCGACAGCGCGGCGTAGAAATCGCCGACCGTGTCATAGTTCAATCCCATGGGAGTCAAGCGCCGTACATCGCTCCCGCGCACATACGCGCGCTCGTAGGAAAAGCCCTCGCCATCCCCCTCCGTCGAGCCATGCGGCCGCTCGAGGAACACGAAATGTTGGAGTGTCGCGGGCGTAAACGGCGCGAGCTTCACGACGATCCCGGCTGGCAGGTAACCCGGGTCGAGCGGGAAATTCGAACGGCCGAAACGTGGCGAGCCGCCGAGCGCCGCCGTGATGTTCCAGACGGCGGCCAGATGCCCCATCTCCTCGATCGCCACCCCGATCAGCACACTACGCCATCGCTTTACCGCCTCGGCTTCCTCGGCCGACAGTCCGTCAGCCATGCCGTCCTTGAGGCTGAAGGCCGCGTAGAGATACGTGCACATCAGGTTGTGCTCGAGCTCCGCGGCTTCGTAGAGAGCATGCAGGGCATGCTCACGGGTGATGCGCAAAGCTGGGGCGACGTCGTTCATTGACTCAACTCCTTCCGAGAGCGGTGTACCGTAGGACGGGCGGGACTGCTGCCTTTTTGCCGTCGTTCAGGCCGCGACTTCCCGCGTCTCGCGGAATGTAAGATCCGGCCACCGTTCGACGGTCAGCTCGAGATTCACCCTGCCCGGCGCAAGATAAACCAACGCGCCGCTATGGTCGATCGCAAGGTTGTCATAGGCCTTGGTCCGAAACTCCGCGAGCTTGCGCTCATCACCGCCGGTGATCCACCGCGCGGTGTGTACGTTCACGCCCTCGAATATGCAGTGCACACCGTACTCGTCCTGCAGGCGAAACGCGACCACTTCGAACTGCAGTTGTCCGACAGCGCCCAGGATGAGGTCGTTGTTGCGCAAAGGTTTGAAGAGCTGGGTCGCGCCTTCCTCGCACAGCTGCGAGAGCCCTTTCTGCAAGGCTTTCATTTTCAGCGGATCCTTCAGCACGGCGCGGCGAAACAACTCCGGCGCGAAATTGGGCACGCCGGTGAAGCTGAGGCGCTCGCCTTCGGTGAAGGTGTCACCGATGTTGATCGTGCCGTGATTGTGGAGGCCGATGATATCGCCGGCATAGGCTTCCTCGGCCGCGGCCCGATCCGAGGCCATGAACGTGAGCGCATCAGCGACCCGCACCTCTTTGCCGAGCCGCGTGTGATAGAGCCGCATGCCACGCGTGTATTTGCCCGAGCACAGCCGCAAGAAAGCGATCCGGTCGCGATGCGCGGGGTCCATGTTGGCCTGGATCTTGAACACGAAGCCGCTGAGGGCGGGCTCGCAAGGCTCAACCACGCGCTCGCGGGTCTCGCGGTGGAGCGGGCCGGGAGCGTGGGCCGTAAACGAAGCGAGCAACTCCTCGACACCGAAGTTCTGGATGGCGGAGCCAAAGAACACCGGTGTCTGTTTGCCGGCGCGATAGGCTTCGGCGTCGAACGGCTCGGTCGCCCCTTTCACGAGCTCGATCTCCTCATCGAAGGAGGCCGCAATCTCTCCCAGAAACTCGCGCGCCTCGGCGCTCGCCAGGCCCTGGATGGCGCGGTTCTCACCCACACGGCCCTTTTCGCCGGCCGCGTAAGCGTAGATCCGATCCTCGAGCAGGTGATAGATGCCGCGCAATTCGCGTCCCATTCCGATCGGCCACGTCACCGGACTCGTGCGGATCTTGAGAACCTTTTCGATTTCGTCGAGCAGCTCGATAGGAGCACGCCCATCGCGATCGAGCTTGTTGATGAACGTCATGATGGGCGTGTCGCGCAGCCGGCAGACTTCCATTAGCTTGATGGTGCGCTCCTCGACGCCCTTGGCGCAGTCGATGACCATCAAGGCCGAATCGACAGCCGTCAACGTCCGATAGGTGTCCTCGGAGAAATCCTCGTGGCCGGGGGTGTCGAGCAGATTGATGATGTAATCGCGGTAAGGGAACTGCATCACCGAGGACGTGATGGAGATTCCACGCTGCTGCTCGAGCCGCATCCAGTCGGAAGTCGCATGCCGGGCCGCCTTGCGTCCCTTGACGGTACCGGCCATCTGGATGGCGCCTCCGAACAGCAGCAGCTTCTCGGTCAAAGTGGTCTTGCCGGCATCGGGGTGCGAGATGATTCCGAACGTGCGTCGTCGGGAAATCTCTTTGGCAATCAAAGTATTCGTCGCTACTTCGTCATTCATTTTGGCTCAACGGACACTCTCGCGGACGAGGAGCTGCGAATTCTCGCCGCACTTGCCCCATGGCTCAATGCAGCCTGCGATCCGATAGCGCCTTGACTCTTCATATAGTTTTCACTATATAGCTAAAACTATATCAGGCCGGATGGATCTCAAATGACGAAACCTTCGAGGAACGTGGTCATCGCGGGTTATGTCCGCTCCCCCTTCACGCTCGCGAACAAGGGCGCGCTGGCCCGAGTGCGGCCGGACGATCTGGCCGCGCAGGTCGTGGCCGCGCTCGTCGCACGAACCGGCGTGAAGCCGGAGGACATCGAGGATGTGATTGTCGGGTGCGCCTTTCCGGAAGCCGAGCAAGGCTTCAATGTGGCGCGCCTGATCGGCCTGCACGCCGGCCTGCCGCAATCGGTCGGCGGTATGACGGTGAACCGCTTCTGCGGCTCCTCCATGCAGGCAGTGCATATCGCGGCCGGCCAGATCCAACTTGGCGCGGGTGACGTGTTCGTCGCGGCGGGCGTGGAGAGCATGACCCGCGTTCCGATGATGGGCTTCAACCCACTGCCCAACCCGGCTCTGCAGGCAAAAATTCCCGCCGCTTACATCAGCATGGGCGACACGGCGGAGAACGTCGCGAGCCAGTGGCACATCAGCCGCGCAGAGCAGGAATCCTTTGCGGTAAGGAGTCAGCAACGAGCCGCCCTCGCCGCGAAGGCAGGACATTTCAACTCTGAGCTGGTGCCTATCCGTACCAGCACCAGCTCTGAGTCGAACCTGGTCACGACAGACGGATGCCTGCGCCCCGATACCAACGCCGCGGCCCTCGCGCAGCTCAAACCCGCGTTCCGCACAGACGGCACTGTAACTGCTGGCACGTCATCGCCCTTGACGGATGGAGCCGCGGCATTGCTGATCTGCAGTGAGGACTACGCCGCCAGCCGGAGCCTGACTCCGCTCGCCCGTATCCGAAGTGTCGCCGTTGCAGGTTGTGCACCGGAGATCATGGGCATCGGCCCTGTTGCCGCTTCACGCAAAGCATTACGCCGCGCGAGCCTCGAGATGTCGCACATTGATGTCGTTGAGCTGAACGAGGCCTTTGCCAGCCAGGCGCTCGCGTGCGTTCGAGACCTCGAAATCCGGGACGAGACCTTGAACATGGATGGTGGAGCAATCGCCCTGGGTCATCCCCTGGGAGCCACTGGAGCCCGCATCGTCGGCAAGGCGGCAAGTCTCTTGCAGCGTACGGGCGGCCGTTATGCCCTCGCAACGCAATGCATCGGCGGCGGCCAGGGCATCGCGACGATCCTCGAGCGAGTCTGAGCCCATGGAAATCCGCAAAGCCGCCGTCATCGGCGCCGGAGTCATGGGGGCCGGCATCGCCGCGCAATTCGCGAACGCCGGTGTGCCGGTGCTGCTGCTCGACATCGTCCCGCAGGACGCAACCAACCGGAACGTGCTCGCGGAAACCGCGATCACGAAAATGCTTGCGGCGGAGCCCGCGCCCTTCATGAGCCCGCGCGCGGCGAAGCTCGTCACCGCAGGCAATGTCGAGGACCACCTGGCACAGCTTGCCGACTGCGACTGGATCGTCGAGGCAGTGGTCGAACGCCTGGAAGTCAAACAATCGCTGTATCGCAAGATAGAGACAGTGCGCCGGTCCGGAACCGCCGTATCTTCCAACACCTCCACGATCCCACTCGAGTCGCTCACGAAAGGATTGAGCGACAGCTTCGCCCGCGACTTTCTCATCACACATTTTTTCAATCCGCCGCGCTATATGCGCTTGCTGGAAGTCGTGAGAGGCCCGAAGACAGACCCGGTGCTGGCAAAGACGATCAGTGATTTCGCGGATCTGCGCCTGGGCAAAGGTGTGGTGGACTGCCACGACAGCCCCGGCTTCATCGCCAACCGTCTGGGTGTGTATTGGCTGCAGGCCGGTGTGATCGAAGCACTGGATGCAGGCTTGACCGTTGAGGAGGCCGACGCCGTCATCGGCAAGCCCATGGGCTTTCCCAACACCGGCGTGTTCGGCCTGATCGACCTCGTCGGGCTCGACCTCATGCCCCACATCAACGCCAGCCTGAGCATGACCCTCGCCGAAAGCGATCCTTTCCATGCGCTCAACCGCGAGGTGCCGTTGATCCGGAAAATGATTGCCGACGGCTTCACCGGCCGAAAGGGCAAGGGCGGCTTTTACCGGATCAATCGTGCCGGCGGGGAGAAGGTCAAGGAAGCCCTGGATCTGCAAACCGGAACATACCGCCCCGAGCGCAAGCAGGAGCTGCCCGAGCTTGCGGGCGCCTCGAAGGACCTGCGCGCCCTCCTCTCGTCCGACACCCGACTCGGCCGCTACGCCTGGCGCGTTCTCGGTCAGACACTCTCGTATGCGGCCAGCCTGGTTCCCGAAGCAGCCGATGACGTCCACGCTATCGATGAGGCGATGCGTCTCGGCTATAACTGGAAGTGGGGCCCCTTCGAGCTGATCGATCGGCTCGGTGCCAGTTGGCTCGCCGACAGGTTGAAGGCGGATAACCTGCCCGTGCCCGCTCTGCTGCAGGCGGCGCGGGACAAGACGTTCTATCGTGTGCACGCCGGCCGCAGGCAATACCTCGGCCTTGACGGGTCGTACCACGATGTGAGGCGCCCGGACGGGGTCCTCCTGCTGGAGGATATCAAGCTCCGCTCACAACCGGTGTTGAAAAACCGCTCGGCCGCGGTGTGGGACATCGGCGACGGCGTGCTGTGCTTCGAATTCACCAGCAAGAGCAACTCGCTCGACGACCAGACCCTGGCTCTGCTCGCACAGACGATCGAGCTGGTCCCGGAAAAGAGCTACCGGGCGCTGGTCATCTACAACGAGGGCACCCACTTCAGTGTCGGTGCCAATCTCGGCACAGCCCTTTTCGCCGCCAACATCGCCGCGTGGGATGAGATTGAAAAGGCAGTCAGCGCCGGTCAACAAACCTACAAGGCACTCAAGTACGCACCCTTTCCCGTAGTCGGTGCTCCCGCCGGCATGGCGCTCGGAGGTGGATGCGAGATCCTGCTCCATAGCGATGCCATCCAGGCCCACGCGGAAGCCTACATCGGGTTGGTCGAATGCGGAGCCGGTCTCATACCCGGCTGGGGTGGCTGCAAGGAAATGTTGGCCCGTTGGTCGGCGAGCGGGGTGCTGCCGAAAGGCCCGATGCCGGCGCCGTCGAAGGTGTTCGAAACGATCAGCGTGGCCACGGTGTCGAAGTCCGCCGCGCACGCGCAGGAGCTCTTGTTCTTGCGCCCGGATGACGGTGTCACCATGAACCGCTATCGGCTGTTGGCGGATGCCAAGGCGCGCGCACTGAAGCTGGCTGAGCATTACGCTCCACCGAAAGCCCCGGAGCTGAAGCTGCCGGGTCCTGCCGGCAAGCTCGCCTTCATGATGGCGGTCGAAGGCTTTCGTCATCGCGGCATGGCAACCGATCACGACACGGTCGTGGCGCAAGCGCTCGCTGAAGTCCTCTCCGGCGGGTCGACCGACCCGATTGACACAGTCACGGAGGACCAGATTCTCGCCCTGGAGCGCAGCGCCTTCCTGCGACTCATCAGGACAGAGCCGACGTTGGCGCGGATCGAGCATCTGCTGGCGACCAACAAACCCCTGAGGAATTAGGCTGCGGACGGAGACCAGACGAGTGCAAATCTATAACGCCCCACTTCGCGACATGCGTTTCGTCATGCACGAGCTCCACGCCAGCGCAAGCCTTGCCAGCCTGCCCGGCTTGGAGGAGGTCACGCCTGATCTGCTCGACTCCATTCTGGAGGAAGCCGGGAAATTCATGAGCGCGGTGCTGCTGCCGCTCAACGCCAAGGGCGATGCCGAGGGCTGCCATTACGAGAGCGGCGCCGTGCGCACGCCGAAGGGCTTCAAGGAGGCCTACCAGGCCTTTGTGGAAAGCGGATACTCCTCGCTCAACGCCGACCCTGCCTACGGTGGACAGGGGATGCCGGAGTGCCTCGGCAAACTCGTAGAGGAGATGGTCTGCGCGTGCAATCTTTCGTTGGGCACGTACCCGGGGCTCTCCCACGGAGCATACCTTGCCCTCGAGAGTCACGGCTCGACAGCCCTGAAAGAGCTATATCTGCCGAAGCTCGTGGCAGGAAGCTGGTCGGGCACGATGTGTCTGACTGAAGCACATTGCGGAACCGACCTCGGATTGCTGCGCACACAGGCGACGCCCCAGCCGGATGGGACCTACCGCCTGAGCGGATCGAAGATTTTCATCACCGCCGGGGAGCACGACCTCGCTGAAAACATCGTGCATCTCGTGTTGGCTCGACTGCCCGACGCACCGGCCGGCGTGAAGGGCATAAGTTTGTTTGTGGTACCGAAGTTCCTCCCGAATGCGGACGGCACCCTCGGTCCGCGCAACGGCGTGCGCTGCGCGGGCATCGAGCACAAGATGGGCATCAAGGCGTCCGCGACCTGTCAGATCGATTTCGACCAGGCGACAGGATGGCTCGTAGGCGAGCCGCATAAAGGGATGCGCGCGATGTTCGTAATGATGAACAGCGAGCGCCTGTCAGTGGGTATCCAGGGACTCGGGCTCGGTGAGGTGGCGTATCAAAGCGCTGTGGCCTACGCCAGAGAGCGTCTCCAGGGGCGTTCGCTCTCCGGAACGAAGAGTCCGGAAAAGGCGGCCGATCCGATCATCGTGCATCCTGACATACGCCGGATGTTGATGACCATGCGAGCGTACAACGAGGGCTGTCGGGCCCTTGCCGTGTGGATCGCGAATGCGCTCGATCGGGCGAAGCGAGCACGGGACCCGGCAGAGCGTGAAGCCGCGGAAGCCTTCGTGGCGTTGATGACGCCGACGGTGAAAGCATTGTTCACGGATCTGGGCTTCGAGACAACCAACCTCGCTCTTCAGGTGCATGGCGGTCATGGCTACATCGCCGATCACGGCATCGAGCAACTGGTACGGGATGCACGCATTTCGATGATCTATGAGGGGACCAACGGCGTGCAGGCACTCGACCTCGTCGGACGCAAGCTGCCAGCGAACATGGGCCGCTCGCTGCGTTATTTCTTTCATCCGGTTTCCGACTTCATTGCTGCGCACAGTGCGGACCCGGCGATCGGTACTCTGGTCAGGCCGTTCGCCAAGGCCTTTGGCGCCTTGCAGCTCGCGACGAGCTTCATTGCTCAAAAGGGCCTCACGGACGCGGAGGAAGCGGGCGCGGCGGCGAGCGATTATCTGCGGCTTCTCGGGTTGGTAGCGCTGGGATTCATGTGGGTGCGGATGGCCAGGATCGCTGCAGGAAAGGTGGGCACGACCGAGGAAGACACGCGGTTCTATCGGGCGAAACTCACCACCGCAACCTTTTTCATCGAGCGTATCCTGCCCCAGGCTGGCGCCCTCCTCTCTTCGATCCGCGCCGGCAAGTCATCCATGATGGCGCTCGATGCAGCCGGGTTCTGATTGAAAGGGAGCCTGCGCAGCGGCGGTCAGCGTATGATCGCCTCCACCGCTTTCGATGAGCTAGGAGCCTGTCTGACTATTCAT
>CAZBTV010000174.1:0-14583 GCA_964494895.1 uncultured Steroidobacteraceae bacterium
CTGTCCGCCCAAAATAGCTCGGGACGCTTCGTCTCATTTTTTGCGGGACGTAACAACCGGTTCAAGCGAATTGAAGCGTCGTTCGTGAGGCTCAATGCAGTGCTACCATCCCGTTTCTGCATTGGGTTGATTGGTTGTGCTGAGAGTTGCCGCCGTAGCACAGGGCGCCATTATTTTGTAGTTGAATGATCTCACAGTTTCTCATTGTGGCGGTTGCAAGCCGGCGGATCTGTGCCAAGACTCTCCGCGAAGTATAACGAACCATAAGGTGGAGGGACGCTGGTAGAAGACTAAGTGACTGTAGGATTTGTCGTGAACGTCACGCTAAGACGCGAACGGCCCGAACAACTCCTGTTCGCGCGTCGTGCAACAATGCACTTCTACTGCTTTCCCGCCTAAGAAAAAAGCATGGACTATCAACTGGAAAACCTCGGGCCCGAACGCTTTCAAGAAGTATGTCAATCGCTGCTGGCGCGGGCGTTCCCTAGAACGCAATGTTTCCCGGTAGCTCAGCGTGACGGCGGTCGCGACGCAATCTCTTACGTGCAAGATAGTTCGGGAGACTTTCTCGTCTATCAAGTCAAGTATGTGAGAAGGCCGGAGGCCCTAGAGAGTCCGCATGAATGGTTGATTAAAGTGGTGAGAGAGGAGGCGCCAAAACTGCGCGAATTGGTGCCGAAAGGGGCTTCACAGTATGTTCTGCTGACGAATGTGGCCGGCACCGCCTATCCTGAATCCGGCTCGATTGATACCGTCCAAGAGATCTTAGGCAAAAACCTTGATGTCCCGGCGCAATGTTGGTGGCGAGACGACATCAATCGCAGGCTCGATGATAGTTGGAATATAAAATGGTCGTATCCTGAAATCCTAAGTGGCCCTGACATTCTTCGATTCATCATACAGAATGGACTAGGTGAGGATGCTGAGCGACGAACATCTGCCCTCCGTACCTACTTGCGCGACCAGTTCGAGCGTGACTTACAGGTACGCTTCAAACAAGTAGAGATTCAGAACTGGCTGCTAGACCTTTTTATCGATGTCCCGGTAAATCTCCGTGCCGCGTATGCGTCTAGGTCTGTGAGACGGCACGATACCGGAATTCTCCATTTCATCTCGCGATCCGAAGATACGGACAGTAGTGTCCCATCGGAAGAGTCCCTGGGCATGGCGACGCTTCTGCTACATCCGATGTGTCAAGAAAACATCAGTCGTGTGGTGATAGAAGGTGGGCCTGGTCAGGGCAAGTCGACGCTGGTCCAGTATATTTGCCAAATACATCGACAGCGAATTCTTAACGAGGATCTCAACGACCCGAGAATTCCTGAATCACATCGCAATAATCCGGTCCGATTGCCATTAAAGGTGGATTGCTGAGATCTTTCTCTCTGGCTAGGGAAAGAGAATCCATTCGTTGCAGACGATTCAGGTGAAGTACCCTCGACATGGCATAAGTCACTTGAGTCTTTCCTCGCCGCTCAAATTCAGCACTACTCTGGAGGAGCCTTATTCGCCGTCTCAGACCTACACGCTATCACGCGACTGAGTTCAATTCTCCTGGTTTTTGACGGGCTGGACGAGGTCGCTGATATCGGTAGTCGGCGGGAGGTTGTCGACCAAATCTCGAAAGGAGTCACAAGACTGGGTGAAATAGCCGTCTCTATTCAAACGATTGTGACCAGTCGACCAGCAGCCTTTGCCAACTCACCAGGTTTGCCAGAGAACAGATTTACATACTTGTGTCTCGCTTCAATCAACCGAGGCTTGATTGAGAATTACGCTGAAAAGTGGCTCAAAGCGCGCCGGTTAGAGGGTAAAGAGGCGTCCGACGTCCGCCGGATCCTTCGAGACAAGCTCGATCAGCCCCACCTGAAAGAATTGTCTCGCAGTCCCATGCAACTCGCGATCCTTCTAAGCCTAATCCAGACACAGGGTGGGTCGCTCCCAGACCAGCGTACGGAACTCTACTATCGTTACGTTCAGCTCTATTTCAACAGAGAATCCGAAAAGTCAACCGTTGTTCGCGACAACCGCCAAATCCTAATGGATATCCAGGGATATTTGGCGTGGATCCTCCATGCAGAGGCACAAACGAAGAAGGAGCGAGGCAGTATTCGTGCGGACAGGCTGCGCAATCTGGTGGTTGATTATCTGCAAAAAGAGGAGCACGACGTTTCTCCAGCGGAACAACTTTTTACCGGCATGGTGGAGCGGGTGGGAGCATTGGTGTCACGCGTCGAAGGTACATACGAGTTCGAGGTTCAGCCCCTACGCGAATATTTCGCAGCCCGGCACCTCTACAACACCGCCGCGTACTCGCCTGCCGGAAATCCGCAACCCGGTACGTTGCCCGATCGATTTGACGCTCTGAGTCGAGACTTCTATTGGCAGAACGTCACTCGGTTCTACGCCGGCTGTTATAGCAAAGGGGAGCTTCCGTCGCTCGTCGACAGGCTTGAAGAGTTGGCACGCGCGCCCGGCTACAAATTTACTGGACATCCCCAGGTGCTGGCGGCCACTCTATTGTCGGACTGGGTGTTCGCACAGCACCCAAAATCGATGAAGCAGGTCGTTGCGCTCGTGCTCGAAGGAGGGTTAAGGCAGATTACATCCGGCACCCGTTGGGCGAGGAGAGGCGATCCCCTGGTCCTGCCGAAACAAAGCGGAAATGAGGAACTGGTGGATCGGTCGTACGAACTTCTCGCCGCGGACCCGCCACGAGACTATGCCGGCATGCTGACAGAGCTCATCCAGGCGAATGCCAGCCGCCAAATATCCACCCAAAAATGGCTAGATGTGGCTGCGAAAGTGAAGGGCGGGAAAAAAACCCGATGGGTCAGAAATGGCCTGAAGCTCGGGATCCTCTCTAACTTAACTCAAAGTCAGATTGCGTCATTGCTGGACAGCGAAGCCGAGATGTTGGAGCGACTAATGCTACTACTTCGCGGGGGCCAAATCGCTTTCGTAGAGGAAGATGAGCGGAGGCTCAAATGCGCTATAGAGCATGTTTTGGGAAGAACTCCAGAAATTGCACTCGGAAGGTGCGGGGCATCACTTGTCGATACATTTGCGCTCTCTGTTAACCCTCATCTTTACGCCGTTGCCTACAGGGATAGAAACCCAGTTCCTCTTGCCATGGCATCCGAGCGTTACGTAAATGGCGGTGAGTTATCAGTTGATCAAGTGAGCGCGTCTGTGGCGGGTGAGCTGGTCGATCGGTGTAAGGAGGTGATCGAATTGGGTAGGGAGCTCGGCCAACTTCCGACAGTAGAGTGGGCGAGTAGTCTTGAACCTTGGAGCACATTGGTAGAAGGTGCGCGTGCCTTGTTTGGCGACCGATGGTGTTTCCGTGTTCTCGCAAATGTTAGCGCGGGTGTCCGATCCAAGTCGGAAACGTGCGATGATGCCTCAGACTTGCACGCCGCTGAGTTGCCACTCTGCAGGCGGGCGAGGTACGCGCGGCTTCGTGCAGGGTCTGCAGGCTGGTGGGAGTCACAATTAGCAACAACGGACCGAGAGTCCGTCGTGTTTTCATTACTTGTTCTTCTCACTTGGGCCGGACCTACGGTGTTGATCAAGAATGTACGGCTCATTGATGACAAAATTCAGGCGATCGACTCCGCCTCCTGGCTCCGTCTAAACGAGGCGTTGCAGCTAAATTACCTCGTCGCGCCCGAGAGACGAGAGATTTCCATCGATCTTTCGGCTCTGCCGCCCACGACGTCCCCTCGGACGCTGGTTTCTTTGGCACGACGGCTCAGTGACGCGGACGCAGGGGATTTGTTCCGCAGGCGTCTCAGTGAGTACACTGACAATGATCTGGTGGTTCTCGAATTCTGTCAGCGTTGTGCTTTGCAGGCGGCACTTGAAAACCCACGCAGTTGGGAGAAGTGGCTACCCATTATCGCGCGCACCTATTCAAAGGGAGTCGTAGCAGACCGATATCTCGGCCACAGATTGGTACATGCCATTCGCACGCAGCCCCTCCCGCGCGCAACGGCCGAGGCCATTGTGCAAGAAAGCGATGCTTATCCCGTTGAACTCGTCGCGATGGCTGAGCGAGCTTGTCGCCAATATGTCGCCGAGGAGGTGATACCGGTCGGTATCGTCGCAGAAAAACAAAAGTGGTTTTGATTGTAGCCTTACTGGCGCACGCCGATAGGTTTTGTCGAAGAGGTTCGCTGCAGCGAGCTGCGTTCCTGGGAGGATCACCTGTTTTGATAGAGTGCTGGGCGACGCCGAAACTCTGCGCGAACTCAGGTTCCGAGACTGACACCGAGTCTCGCGGGCGCAACTGTGGCAAAAATAGGTAAACAGCTTCTGCTGCGCCTTGCGCATGAGAGGCGCCGGCTACGCGAAGGGGGATTCGAGATGCTGCCCGCGCTTGCCGCCGGTCGTATTCGCGAAGTGTCCGTGTCGATTTGGAGTGCGAAAAATTGGTCATGCAATTCTTTGGCTTGGGATGCTGGCATCTTATTGGGCTTTGCATAAATGCCTGACATGTTTACAGAGGCAATTCAGCTTGTTGCCAGAAGGCGGTAACGAGTGTATGGCGGCGTTGCATGGACCGCAGCCGGTTGCGCGTGCGATGAGTGAGTTCGCCGAAAGTGCGCGCGCAGAAGTTGCCAAGCTCATGTTGCTTCAGATGCCCCCAAATGTACTCGGTTGGGTTGAGCTCGGGGGCGTAAGCAGGCAGGTATTCCAGTTGGATCGCTCCCTTGAGGCTCTCAACGTAATCGCGCACAAGCTGACTGCGATGAGCGGGCAAGCCATCCCAGATCACCAGCGCTTTCTGACGGATCTGCTGCCCCAAAGCGTGGAGAAACTCGACCAGCTGCGGTCCCTTGATCGCGCCTGGAAAGAGTCGGAAGTAGAAGCGCTGGAAAGTGATCCCAGCAATTGCCGAGAGTTGGTGCCAATTGAAATGGTATTGCAGGACTGGAGTTTGGCCGCGCGGGGCCGAGCTTCGAACCTGAGTCGGTCGCTCGCTCAGTCCCGACTCGTCGATGAAGACGATGACTCGACCTTGTTTTCGGGCGTTTTTTTTAATTCCGGCCAGCGCACGCGCTTCCAACGGCGGATTGCCGCTTCGTCGCGTTCCAGTGCACGGCCGGTGGGCCGCTGGCTGCTGAATCCCAGCGACACCAGAATGCGCCACACCTGGCTCTCGCTGTACCGTCGAGAAAACTTCTCCTCGATTAGCTGCCCGACACGCCGCAACGTCCACAACTCGGTAGCAAACCCCTGCGCGAGGGCTCCATCCTTGAGAAGCCGCACCAGGTCGGCGCGCTGTTGTGTATCCAGCCCCGATGGCCGACCACGCGGTTTGCGCTGCAACGCTTCCAGTCCACCGGCCGTCACTTGCCGGTTCCAATCGCTCACGGTCGTGCGAGTCACCCCAACCCTGCGGGCGACCTCCGACTGGGGCACACCGCGCAAGAGCAGCCGTCCGGCCCGCATCCGACGCCGCTGCAAATCGCGCTCTTCTTTTCCTGGCTTGCTCATGTTCCCTGAACCCAAGACTACACGATGCCTTGGACTGGCGCTCAGCAGAATAGTTGCAAGCCATTTATGCAAGCCTCAATAAGTTATGGCCTACCGCAATCGGATAGTTTGATCCATTGAGCGCGTGTAGCGAAACGGACAGGCTCTTCGAGGAGAGCTTCGGCCCTCCGTCTTTGGCGACTGCCAACTCCCCGACATGACTCCAGAGGTGACGCAGCAAACTCAGTCCGGCTGGCGAGCTTATGAGCCCGATATGAGAAACCGGATTGTCGAAAATCTTCCTTCGCAGCTCAATGTGCGCGAACAGACAGTGATGCGCGCGTCGGGGGCATCAATCGCTCTCCTCAGTGCACGGTGGCCGTGTTGTGCTGATGTGTCTGTACGTTGGTGCGGATGCCAGCTTCACTGCGCATAGTCGCATGATGTTTGATATGACCGCCACAATGCCGTTGGAGCGAGGCGCGGTAAAGTGATTTTGCCGACGGGTCCGTGACGATCATGACAAAATTAGATGACTCACCGTCGCTGTCGCCCCCTGGACTGTTCATCGTCCGAGGAATGCAGCTTTCCATCCCGCCCGGCGGGTTTGTAATCACGCTTGGAAATGACGGCAACGTAACCGGCGAGCTTAGGAGCATGCATGTCCGCATTGACATGTGCGCACGATGGATGAAAATCGCTTATCAACACCTTGTCGTCGCCGAGTCTGCGTACAAAAGAGTATTGGAGGCAAACAGGGATAACGACGAACAGGCTCTCGGCCTTGCATTAGAGCGTGAAAGCGATGCAGGCATGCAGGCGATCGCCGCGAGCTGTGCCGCAGTCGACGCTTATTATGCGCTCTTGCGTGAGTACACGGCCATCGACGAAGTCACGCTGAAAAGTTGGCGCGACAACCGTATGGCGCGCCACAAGCAGATAGCCGAGGTCATTCGCCGCACTTTCAAGATGCCTCAAATCGAATCTGACACGGTCCGGGCGATACTCAAACAAGCCTTTCCGATCCGCGACGGTGCGTTGCATCCAACCGCCAAAATGTCAGCTCCCATGAATTATGATGAAATTGACCGGTGTACCGCGCGATGGTTGGTGACCGTTCGTCACGAAAACGCCAAGATGGTTGTGGGCCAATGCCTGATGGTAGTGGCGGCTACTGTTGTGCGCGAGCTTCGTAGTCCGAGCAAGGAGTTTGCTGACATCCTCACTTGGACGGCGCAGCTCATCGCACCGATTGTTGCCGCTTGGCGTGAACACTACGGCCCGCTTGGCACGCAGACAGCGCCCGCGTCTTCGGCGTCTGTTCAGTCGCAGGGAGACTGAGCCGGGATTTCTGTATGGGTTTACTCGGTAGGAAGAGTGCCTTAATCGCTTGAACCGATATGGCTGTTGAATCACGATACATTGAGAATAAGCCGCATCCCTGACAGGGGCGTAATGCCAGCGATCCCAGAATACCGAAGTGCAGGCGCGCTCGTTACAGTGATGCGCGTGGCCCGCTGCATTCTGGTTTCAATGCTGTTTCTTACTGCATCCGCAACTACGACGGTTGGACGAGGCAACGGAGGTGCCGGCTTTGCGCGTGCTTACAAGTGCACTTTGCGAAGCCAAGACCCGGACACGGTTCTCGTCCGCGTGAAGCGAGACAGCGGATTGATGGGGGCAGCGTGTGCTGTGAGGCTTACAATCGACGGTTAGCCGGCAGCGGATCTGCAAGCTTCTGAAAGGATTAGGCTGTATGTTCCGGTGGGGGATCACATGCTGAGTGCAGGGCGAGTAGGTGGTTGCGGAGGAGGTATCGCCGAAATTGCAGTGACACTTTCGCCCGACAAACCAGCGCGGTTTCGGATTTCGACTGAGCAAAGCGGTGAAATCCGCATTCAACCGACTGCCCTATGAGCCAGCGTAGGAGCCGTAGGGGCATTCACGACTCGCTGCTCCCGAGTTGCCCCGGATGCTTAAGCTTTCCTAAAGCGCCTCGGCTCGCCGAATGACCTCGGACATAGGGGTGTCCAGGCCCTCGCAGACGCGTTCGAGCGTAGATAGCTGGAGATTTTTCTTTCCATTCTCCAGCGCACCGTAGTAGGCACGGTGCATGTGGATATGGTCCGCGAATCCTTCCTGCGTGAACCCGCGCTGCTCGCGGTGTTTCCGAATAACCGTTCCGATTCGCTTTTGAAGTGGAGCACGTGCTTTCACGGAGTAGGTCGGAGGTGACCTCCCAGCGAGAGAATGCGTAAATACCCATGACGACCCGAATGGGCGGCGCCCGCCGGGACGGCAATCCCGAGCGAGCGCCTAACCAAGCAACACCCCGTGAGGTGCTACGTGGCTGTTCGTAAGTCTAACCGGCCTCCACCACGAAGTAATGGTGCAGGTACAAATCATCCCCGGACTCGCCGGGTGCGAGGTGCGCAAGCCAAGCGCGGTCTCGGTGTGCGTGTTCGTATCGAGCCCGCCTCCGACGCGCCGGAGATTGTGCGACGACTTGTCTTGATTGCGTTGAGGCTCAAGGCGATCTACGGAACCGCATTGGCGGTAGAGCTCGCGCTTCGGCACCAGGACGCCGATCAGGATATCGATCTTGCTGAGTGTTTGCGTGCCGGCGTGTGTAACCCGATCGGGGAGCAAGCCGAAGCTGTCCGATTAATCGTCGAGCGATTCGGTTCCTATTTGCCGGAGCCGCTGCCATGAGTTCCAGTGACTCTACGCGGCCCGGCAGGGCGTGTGCGGAAAGCACACCCGCTAAACGCCCGAATCCGATACGCATACCTCGGCCGTCGCGAGGTCCTGAGCAGTGCTCATCAGGCGGTTTTTCTGAGCTGCCATCTGAAGTAATGCAACTGCTAGCGGTTCTCCTCATGTTGCCCGACGATATCCCTCGTGAGCTGCGCGACGGAGCGCCGGCTGTTGCGATTCAGACGACTTATCGTCAGCCCGAAGTCGTCGGCGCCGTTGAATATGTCCGCGCTACCGTCGTGAGGGCGCAAACAGCGGACCACAACAAAGAAGTAGCGCTTTGCTGGCAGCCGTGTTCCGCCGGTGACGAGATGGGCGGCTACATGGAGAAGATCGACGGGTTGCTCGGACGGGGGCGCATATTGGAGGCCGGCCGGGATGATGGGGGCATGGCATGTATTTCCTAGTCGCAGTAGGAAGTGCAGCCTTCGTGTTCGCGACCTGCTTGCTGTTCTGGTGGCATGCTGTGCTTGAAGTGCGCGTTGCCCTGGCTGGGATCTATCTGCTTATCGGCACCGTGGCGCATGTGAGCGTCTGTATGCTGCTGCGGTTTGAGGCGTCCAAGGGTTGGAAGCCATGAACATAAACGCATCGCCGTTTGCTCAAACCCACAGACGACTGCAGAAGTCTCTGCGGATGATGCTCTGGGCGCTTCGGCAAGATGCCGACATCAGTCAACTGGAACTGGCGGAAAAGCTTGGCTGGTCGCGAAATATGGTCGCCAATATGGAAAGCGGAAGGCGCAATCTTTTGGCTGCTGATTTCATATTAATCTGTAAGGTGCTGAGTATCAGTCCGGTCAGTGTGCTTCAACGCGTGCAAAGCTGGGTTGACTGAGCAAGATGGGGTGCAGGTCAAGGCTCAATAGCGCCCCACGGCCGGTGCGATTTGATTGCGAGTTAATTCAGCTCAGTTCTCCTTGACTCCCTCGTGATGTACTGTAGGTTCAAATCCCCTCCAGTCACTGTTGGAGTTTGACAACCAGAGTGTCTCTGACACACTGACAGCACTGAGCGGCGGTGGCAGCGGCCTTCCAACATGCGTTTGTGGGCTAATTCGATCGAAAGGCAGGATAGCCTTCCGGCCGCTCTTTCGGTCAAATATGCTCATCATGAACGGAAGCACACATCTCTCCGCCTGGGTCAGCCAGGACACAAAGCAGCGCTTCGCGGCCATGGCGCAACACGCCGGCCTGTCCGAATCCGCGCTCCTGAAGCGAATGGTCGAGCTCGCAATCCAGAGCACGCAGGCTCCCGCCGCGGCGTTTCCGAGTGCGTCGGTAAAGGTGAATCGGCAATCGAGGTTGTACGTTCGGCTCCGGCCCGAGGATCACTTGCTGCTGCGAGAAAGGGCGGTTGCGCGGGGAATCGCTGCCGCGACGTACGTTTCAATGCTCATTCGTGCGCACCTTCGTTCCGTCACGCCGTTACCCGATCGCGAGCTTTCAGAGCTTCGACACAGCATTGCTGTGCTCGGTCAGATCGGGCGTCAGCTGCATCAGCTCGTGCATGTGGCCGCCGAAACGTAAGCGCTAACCCTGCGGCGTTCTTTACGCTCGCGCGAGGGATACTAACAATGGACTTCAGATTCACGATCCCTGGAGCGGAAGATGGAGAAGATCGGACGGGAGCGGCGGAACGAGAGCACCTGGCGTGAGATCGTGTCACGCCAAGCAGATAGCGGCTTGTCAATACAGGCCTTTTGCGAGCGTGAAGGTATCAAGGCGGCCAGCCTTTATGGATGGCGCTCGCGATTGCAGCGAGAAGTCCAGGTCGAGAGCGCACCAACTCGTGCGCCTCGCAAGGCGCGCCGGGAGAAGCCCGCGGGAGAGTTCATCGATCTGGGCGCACTGAGCGCAAGTGGATCCCGGTTCGAGGTGCGGTTGGATCTGGGCTGAGGCGTGTTACTGCACCTGGTCCGCAGCTGATGTTCTTTGCCGAAGGCCAGATCCGGGTTCACCTGTACGGCCATCCTTGCGATATGAGGAAGTCGTTCCCCGGGTTATACGCACTGACTCTGCAGGGCCTACGCGCCGATCCGCTGAGCGGGGATTTGTTCGTCTTCATTTCCAGGCGAGCTACGCAAATGAAGGTGCTGTATTTCGACCGCTCTGGGTTTTGCATTTGGGCGAAGCGTTTAGAGGCGGGCCGGTTCGTGAGCGACTGGGCGCAGGTGCGCACGCGCGAGATGGACTGGACGGGGCTGAAGTTGATGTTGGAAGGTATTGAGCCCGGCAAACAGAGAAAGCGCTATCGGTTGCCGAAGCGGTTAGAAAAATCCACACCGAACACTTCTTCAAACACCCTGTCTGCGCTACCATCTGATGATGGACCCAGCGCCGACGCCCAAGCTCCCGAGCGAAGCTGAGATGGCATCTTACAGCCCAGCGCAGCTCATCGCTCTGGTACAGACGCTCGCCACCACAGTGCAGTCCCTGCAGCATCAGCTCGACTGGTTTCAGCGGCAAATGTTCGGCACCAAGAGTGAGCGGCTGCGGGTTCTGCAGAACGCCCAGCAGCTGGCCCTGGGAGAGGTATTGTCACCAGCCCCGGAGGCAGTTCCCACCAAAGAGCGCATGGTGGCCGCGCATACACGCCGAGAGCCGCAGCGGGATGCGGCGGCCGGTGAGACGGAGAGCGTGCCATTCTTCGATGAAGCACGCGTACCGGTGGAGACGATTGAGCTCCCTGATCCGCAAACGCAAGAGCTTTCCCCGGATCAGTACGAGGTGATCAGCCAGAAGGTGAGCTATCGTCTGGCGCAGCGTCCAGGTAGCTACGTCATCCTCAAGTACCTGCGCTCGGTGGTCAAGCGCCGCGACACTCAGACGATCAGCTGTGCATCAGCGCCGGTTGGAGTGATCGAAGGCAGCCGGGCGGATGTGAGCTTCGTGGCCGGGCTGTTGGTTGACAAGTTTGCCTATCATCTTCCGTTGTATCGCCAGCATCAACGACTTGAGGACAGTGGCATCCAGGTCAGCCGACCCTGGCTGACGCAGCTGAGCCAACAGTCGATCTCGCTGTTGGAGCCGATCTATGAGGCTCAGTTGGACTCGATCCGCGCGGACCGTGTGAAAGCGATGGACGAGACCCCGATCAAGGCAGGACGCAAAGAACGCGGGAAGATGAAGCTCGCTTACTTCTGGCCGGTTTATGGTGGACACGACGAAGTGTGCTTTCCGTTCTTCCCCTCCCGGGATGCGCAGAACGTGTATAGGATCCTCGGAGTTGATCATGCGCCGGGCTCAGTGATTTTGACCGACGGCTACGCTTGAGCACGGCCATCTTATTTGATGGGCCGGGGCAGATATTTGGTCACGTTTGATGATGGACGGAGCCCAGGTTCCATCACGGATAGCGATCGCGCGATGTGTTTGACCGGCTCTCGGGTTGTATATCGTGTTGGGTTTCGCACGGCCGCGTAGCGGTAGTGCCGTCTGGCCGCCTGCGTGCACACCGGGCCCACGAACGCGAGCGCCAGGCGCTCTACCGGGAGCGCTTGCGTGCCCAGAAGCAGCAGTCGCTGCCCTTTCCTGACCCGCCGTTCTGAACTACTCATCGCCACGCCGGCGCGACAATCACTCACGCCATACGTCCATTACCGATCGTGAAAACCAGGCCATCAAATATCGTGGCGCGTCTCAACGCTGCCTATGCGAGCTACGCGAAGAAGGTCGGTATCGCCCATGCCCTATGCTGGAGTCATTCGCGTCGCGAGTTCGTTGATGCGCAGGCCATAGAGCCCCAGGGTGTGATTGAGGCGCTCAGGCGCATCAGTGCGCTCTATGCGATTGAAGATGACATCCGTAAGCTTGGGCTCACGGGAGAAGCCAAACAGCTTCATCGACTCACGCACAGCAAGTCGCATGTCGAGTCCTTCTTTGCCTGGGTAGACCGGCGCCTCGAGGAGCACGGGTTACGCCCCGGCACACCCTTTACCAAGGCACTGAACTATGTGCGGGAGCGCCGCTCTGGGTTGGAGTTGTTTCTGACTGACCCAGACGTGCCCATGGACACGAACCACTTGGAGCGCTCGTTACGCGCTATCCCAATGGGAAGAAAAAATTGGAATTTCTGTTGGACCGAGCTGGGCGCAAAGCAGGTCGGCATCGTTCAGAGCTTGATCGTGACATGTCGACTCCATGGGATCGACGTTTACACCTACCTCGTCGACGTCTTGCAGCGTGTCGGTCAGCACCCCGCGTCGCACGTTGCGGAACTCACTCCGCGGCAATGGAAGCAGCGCTTCGCCGCAAACCCTCTGCGCTCAGCCCTGCACACTCTCGCCGCCTAAGCCATACGCCGCGCGCTTACCGCTTACGCCGAAACGGCGTCGGCCGGTACAGCAAGATGCCGCTGCCGCGCACTGAAAACGAATTTATCGCACAGCGTCTACAGGCGGTCGCCGAGCGGTCTCAGCCCGATCGTGATCAGATACTGACGCGGTAGGTGCCGACCATGCTAACTGTCGCAAACCGTCTCATAGTGGCGCAGAGCGTCGCATGGCATCTCAGACGTGGGTTCCGTCTCATGACCTGCAACGTGCGTTTGTTGGTTAATTCGATGCATTCGCGAGTGGCGCGCCGCCGTCCGCGTCGGCACGCTAGTAGACATGAAGAAGTCGGGTTCAGATGGTTCGCGAGGCAGCGAAAGTACGCGCGCGCGACCTGCTCGCGAATCAGGCTTTTCAATGTTCATCGATATCCTTGCGCGAGATGCTTTGCGGTCGCTATCTCGCCGTTGCTCGCGTTCCGCAGCGGCCGATCGTGGAACACCAGCACCGGATGCTCACCCTCGGGACGCGACTCAACAGGTGCGCGATTCGCGTCAAAAAGACCTGTTCGATTAGACGGGAAGGGCAAGGCATCGTCACGAGCGGCGTGCGATGGCTATCCGGCCCCTCATCACTTACTGATATTCCGATAAGGATGTAAGCAATGACCCGAAGGAGACTACGGGCGGCCTACTACGCCCGTTACAGCACCGACGGCCAGGAAGCCGACAGCATAGACCGCCAGTTCATGGTCTGCGATGCCATCGCGAAACGCGAAGGTTTCGTCCACATGGAGCGCCACCGCTTCTCCGATCCGGAAACCAGTGGCGGTACCCCACGGAGGATCGGTTACTCCGCCATGCTCGCAGCCGCCATACGTGGCGAGTTCGACGTGCTCGTCGCTGAAGACATCTCCCGCCTCTGGCGCAACATGGAGATGCGGACACGCGACATCAATGAACTTCTCCAGCTTCGAATAGCCGTCGTCACCCAGGCCGAGGACACGCGCCGGGAAAACGATCTGATGATGCTGAACCTCAAAGGCAGCATGAACGAAAAAAACCGCAAGGAAATCGGCCGCCGGGTCAGAAACAAATTGGAGCTGCTGGCAAAGAATGGCCGCCCCGCCGGCGGACGGGCATACGGCTACATTCCCGCGAGTCAGAGCGGTACCGGGCAGATCGAAATCAATGAGGAGCAGGCCGTCATCATTCGCCAGATCTTCGAATGGCGAGCGAGTGGCTGGGGTGGCAAACGTATTGCGCAGGAACTGAATGCGCGGAAGATCCCCGCCCCGGGTGCCGCCTGGAATAGAAGGAGTTCGGGGCGCGCTCCCAAGCGCACCGATGGTGAGTGGGTCCGCAGTGCCATTATTGGTGACGTCCGCCGCGGCACCGGAATTCTCAACAACCCTGTGTACAAGGGCGAAGTGGTGTGGGGTCGGAGCCGCTGGCTTCGCAGTCCGCGCGACAGCGCCATCCGGCGATGCGAAGTCGTCGAAGAAGCGGAGGAGTTAGTTACTCGACATGACGAACGCCTGCGCATCGTCTCTGACGATCCGTGGAACGCCGTCCACATCGTGCAAAGCGCACGCACGCCGCGAGGTGAGGCGATCAGAGCCGCCAAGCGACGCAAGGGCAGGGGGCCGGCCCTGTGGCTCAGCAGCCTGCTCGTTTGCTCTGAATGCGGCAGCAACTACGTTTAATATGGCCGCACGGATTACGTCTGCAGCGGCTTCCATAACGGCAGCAGCTGCACAAATGGAATGCGTTTTCGGATTGCTGATATTGAAAAAGCAGTGCTCGAAAAGCTCGAAATCGATTTCCTCAGTCCGGAAGTTCTCAATCGAGCTGCGGATCTTGCGATGGAGTACCTGAACAAACACCAAAGCGCTGAGCCGCCGGCGCCACCGGAAATTTCAGCCGCACTGGCGGACATTGATGCACGCGAGTCTGACGTGCGCGAGCAATTCAAGGCGGGCAAACTGCCGCCTGCGGTCTTCAAGAGCTGGCTCGCCTTAGGGTTGACCCGTTTCGGTACACGATGATGACTTTGAGCTTAACCTTGAACTGT
>CAZBTV010000175.1:0-14195 GCA_964494895.1 uncultured Steroidobacteraceae bacterium
GAATTTCTTGTTCTCCTCCGTGCCGGCTTCGAACTCGATGCCCGCGTAGAGGTCCTCGGTGTTCTCGCGAAAGATCACCATATCTACTTTCTCGGGATGTTTCACGGGCGAGGGCACGCCCTTGAACCAGCGCACGGGACGCAGGCAGACGTACAGATCCAGCAGCTGTCGCAGGGCTACATTCAGAGAGCGGATGCCGCCACCCACGGGCGTGGTGAGGGGGCCCTTGATTGACACCAGATACTCTCTACAGGCGGTGACCGTCTCATCCGGCAGCCAGGAATTGAACATCTTGTTCGACTTCTCGCCGGCGAAGACTTCCATCCACTGGATCTTGCGCTTGCCGCCGTAGGCCTTCTGAACCGCGGCGTCCATGACGCGCACGCTGGCTCGCCAGATGTCCGGCCCGGTGCCGTCGCCCTCGATGAACGGAATGATCGGATTGTCGGGGACGATGAGCTTGCCGTCGCGGATCGTGATCTTGGCGCCCTGGGCGGGCGGCGTGACCTTCATTGGTGCAGCCGTGGACATTGGGGGATTCTCCGAGAAGCCTTTGACCTTGAGCCGGTGGCGCGCCGCCGGGCTCGAAATCGTAGCATGCTTCGCCGCTGGGGCTCACGGGCGCACGTCCGCGGGGAGCAGAACTTCAGTCCGCTGTTCGCGGCCGGGCGTTCGTCGCTGCGAGGCTGCCCCCGTCGCACAAGCCGCGCTTCGTGTGAGAGACTTGGGTACTTGACAAGCCTCAGGGAGTACCGGCGGATCGGGACCTTGCGGCGACCAACAACAGCCACGAACACAAAGGGGTCCTGATGCCGCCTTTTCTGCGCCAGATGCTTGCCGTGCGGCCGGTCGATCCGGCAGACCGGACGGGCGCCGAGCGGCTCAAGCAGGTGCTGACCGCCTGGTCGCTGACCTCGATCGGCCTGGGCGCCACGATCGGTACCGGGATATTCGTACTGACGGGAACTGTCGCGGCTCAGCATTCCGGGCCAGCGATAACGATCTCTCTGCTCATCGCCGCGCTGGGTAGTGGGCTTGCGGCGCTCTGCTACGCCGAATTTGCCACCTTCCTGCCCGTGCCGGGGAGCGCATATAGCTATACATATGCGACGCTCGGCGAAGGCCTCGCGTGGTTCATCGGTTGGAATCTGCTGCTCGAGTATGCGATTTCCGCTTCCGCTGTGGCCGTGAGCTGGTCCGGATATGTTGTGAACCTGCTCGCGGACGCGCATATCAAACTACCAGCCTTGCTGGTCAATGCCCCGCTTGCGCAGGATGCGCAGGGGCATCTGGTTGCGACGGGGGCGCTGATCAATCTGCCCGCGGTCCTGATCGTCGCCGCAATGAGTGCCGTGTGCTACATCGGCGTGTCCCAATCGGCGGGTGCCAACACCATCATGGTCACCCTCAAGGTCGGCGTCATCGTGGTCTTCATGGTGGCCGGCCTGCAATTCGTCGATACAGCCAACTGGCATCCCTACATTCCTGCCAACACGGGCGAGTTCGGCCATTTCGGCTGGAGCGGAGTGTTGAAAGGTGCGGCGATCATCTTCTTCTCCTATGTCGGCTTCGATACCGCCTCGACTACCGCGCTGGAAGCCCGCAATCCGCAGCGCGACCTGCCCTTGGGGATACTCGGCGCGTTGCTCATTTCCACGGTGCTGTATGTTGGCATGTCCGCGGTGATGACTGGCATGGTGCCGTTTGCCAGGCTCAACGTGGATCAGCCCGTTGCGGTGGCTCTCGACGCCCATCCACAACTCTCCTGGCTGGCCGTTCTGCTGAAAGTTGGCATTATCGCCGGCATGACGTCGGTAATCCTGACCTCGCTGCTCGGGCAGCCGCGCATTCTGCTGGCCATGGCGGATGACGGATTGCTGCCTCCGTCAGTCAGCAGATGCCACCCGCGTTTCAAGACTCCTCACATCGCTACCGCATGGACCGGTGTCGGCGCCGCGGCGATCGCGGGCGTCTTCCCCCTCGACGTGCTTGCTGATCTGATCTCGATCGGTATTCTGCTGGCTTTCGCGGTTGTTTGCGCTGGTGTTCTGGTAATGCGCAACAGGCGCCCGGAGGCACCGCGGCCGTTTCGAGTGCCGTGGGCTCCTTTCACATGTGTCCTCGGTACCGTCATTTGCCTGGCTCTGACGCTTTCTTTGGGAGTGCCGACCTGGATCCGGCTGGTGATCTGGACCATTCTGGGCATGGCGATCTACGGCTTCTACGGTTATCGGCATAGCCGCTTGCGGAAATGACGCAGACTCTCACGAGCACACCCGCCGCCGATGGGTTCTGGATGCCGGCGGAATTCGAGGCCCATTCAGGTTGTTGGATGCTCTGGCCGGAGAGGCCGGATAACTGGCGCGAGGCAGCGCGGCCCGCGCAACGTACGCTGGCAGCCGTGGCGGCGGCCATTTCCGAGTTCGAGCCGGTTACGGTCGGAGTGAGCTCGAGCGAATACGAAGTTGCGCGCGCCATGCTGGACACGCGCGTACGCGTCGTCGAAATGTCGCACGATGACTGTTGGATGCGCGATGTCGGTCCTACCTTTGTGGTGGATGGGCGTGGCGGTGTTCGGGGCGTGGATTGGCATTTCAATGCCTGGGGTGGCTTGCAGGGCGGCTTGTATTTCCCCTGGGACCAGGATGATCTCGTCGCACGCAAGGTGTTGGAGATCGAGGGCCGCGATCGCTATCGCGCGCCGATCATCAACGAGGGAGGGGCCATCCACGTCGACGGCGAGGGTACGGCGCTCGTTACCGAAGAGTGTCTGCTCAATGTCAATCGGAACCCGCTCTTGAGTCGCGAGCGCCTGGAAGGGTATTTGCGCGACTACATCGGAGTTTCCAGCATCATCTGGCTCGGCAAGGGTGTGTTCAACGACGAGACGGACGGGCATATCGACGAGCTTGCCTGCTTCGCGCGGCCAGGAGAGGTTTGCCTGACCTGGACGGACAACAAGCGGGATCCGCAGTACGCGATCTCCCTGGATGCGTGGGAGCGCCTGAACGATGAGCGTGATGCACAGGGGCGGCGCCTGAAGGTGATCAAGCTGCCGATGCCCGGGCCGCTCACTCTGAGCGCGAAGGAAGCCAGCGGCATCATCGCTCGCGAGGGTACGAAGCCACGCCTGGCTGGTGAGCGGCTGGCCGCGAGCTATGTGAATTTCTACATGGCCAACGGCGGGATCGTCATGCCACTCCTCGATCCGCGCACCGATCGCGCGGCCATGGCTCGCCTGCGGCGCGTGTTTCCCGGCCGGCGGGTGATCGGCGTGCCCACCCGGGAGATTCTCATCGGTGGTGGCAACATTCACTGCATCACGCAGCAAGTTCCTGCTGCGGGAGTCAAGAGACGCGCGTCTCATTAGCGTCTTACGGACGCGGGCCTCCTGACTATAACTGTCAAATCCGGTGTGAATGTCGGCGACAGCAGCCGTTGCTTGACGCCGACACGTTTCTCTTGTTGCCGCTCGCGGTAAGGTGTGGCTGGGAGCCTGTCTGACTGATGCTCGCCCTGCTGCGGCCGACCCGGGTCGCCTTCGCAACGGCGCTCATCGTCAGAATGGCCTGTTTGCTTCCGGTCTGTTGAGGTTTGCGCGCACGTGGAGAAAGAGCCGGCGTCCATGAGTCCGCTTCGTTCCTGCCTGATCGGCATTCTGGCCGCATTCTCACTTTCTTTCGCGAGCGCCACCGCGGCTACGCGCGAAACAAACCCAGTTCTGACTCAGCCCAGCGTTCCACCACCGGCCCTAGGCTTTCTCGTAAAGTTCCGCTCGACGGTGGGCGGAACGCGGGGATCCGGGCCGCTACCAACCGCTGCTCCGGCCCAGACAACAGCCACTGATGTGCAGTCACTCGCTAGCCGATCCAGGTTGACGCTCCGGCAGTTCCGCAGGATCACAGACGGACTGCATCTGATGCAGGTCACGTCGGCGCAAGGTGAGAGCACGGCCGCCGTCCTGGCGCGGCTGCGAGCCGACCCTGCGGTCGAGTCGGCTGACATCGACGAGCGCCGTTACCCGCACGCCATGCCGAACGATCCGCTCTACGCAAACCAGTGGTATGAGCAAAATCTGCAGCCAGCGGCGATCAATGCCGTGGCAGCCTGGGATACCACGACGGGGCGCAGCGATATTGTGATCGCCGATCTCGACACGGGAGTTCGTTTCGATCACCCCGATCTGGGAGCAGCCGGCGGGCCGCGGTTGTTGGCCGGGTACGATTTCATTACGGACCCGACTGTGGCCAATGATGGCGATGGTCGTGATGCCGACGCGTCCGATCCAGGTGATTGGATCACCTCCGCCGACACTCAAACCACCCAGTTCAAGAATTGCACCGTGCAGAACAGCTCCTGGCACGGCACGCGTACCGCGGGCATTCTCGGCGCTCTCACCAACAATTCGACTGGAATTGCCGGTGTTACCTGGGGCGCGACCATTCTTCCCCTTCGCGTGCTCGGCAAGTGCGGCGGTGCCGATTCGGACATTCTGGATGCGATGCGTTGGGCCGCCGGCCTGCATGTGGACGGCGTGCCGGATAACACCCATCCCGCGCGCATTATCAACATGAGCCTGGGTGCCACGGGCAGCTGCACCTCTGCAGAGCAGATCGTAATCAATGAGGTGCTGGCCCTGGGCGTTCTGGTGGTCGTTTCCGCGGGGAATGAGGGCGGTCCTGTCGACGCGCCGGCCAACTGTGTTGGCGTGGCCGGTTTGCGCAATGTAGGCACGAAGGTCGGCTTCAGCAGCCTTGGCCCGCAGGTCTCGCTTGCGGCGCCCGCGGGCAATTGCGTGAATACATCGGGCGCGTGTTTGTTTCCGATCGATACCACCAGCAACGCAGGCACCACCACGCCCACGATCAATGGTTACACCGATCAGCTCAATCCGAGCCTCGGTACCAGTTTTTCGGCGCCTATTGTTTCGGGCATTGCGGCACTCATGACCAGCGTCAATAGCAATCTCACCGCACCACAACTCATCGCCCGGCTGAAGGAGGGTTCGACACCCTTCCCAGCATCTTCGGATCCTGCTGTTCCCAACTGCCACGTGCCCGCCAGCTCTACCGATCTGCAGACCACTGAATGCAACTGCACGACGCAGACTTGTGGAGCCGGCATGGCCAACGCAGCGGGCGCTGTGAAGGCGGCACTACGCCCTATAGCCGCTCTGTCGGTCCCCGCGAGCGTAAGCGCCGGGCAGAACGTGACATTGTCTGCTATCGGCAGTGCGGCAGCATGCGGGCGCACGATCGCCAGTTATTCATGGAGCGTCGTGGGCTCATCCACCATTGCTGTCCAGGGCGCGAACACGCCATCGGCGACTGTTATTGCGCCGACTTCGGGCTCGATCACGGTGCAGGTAGTCGTCACGGACGATGCGGGTCTCACAGACACTGCTCAGGTCGTAGTCACTTCGACCGCGGCGACCACGGCCGCTCCGGCATCAGCCAGCAATGGAACCTGCCCGGCGCCGGCTATGCCCGTGCTCGTATCGGTGAGCCCCGCTACCGCTTCACTGACCGTTGGGGGAAATCAAACCTTTGCTGCCTCGGTGACCAATACCTCGAACACGGCGGTCACCTGGAAAGTCAACAATATCGCGGGAGGCAATGCGGCCGTTGGAACGATCACGGCGGCGGGTGTGTATACGGCGCCTTCTGGCGTTTCGTCCACTCTGTCGGTGGTTGTGACAGCGGTTTCGGCTGCTGATGCCGGCAGTAGTGGATCGGCGCATGTCACCATTGCGCCGGCATCTGTTTCGTCAGTGACCTCGAACACCAACTCAGGCAGTGGCCCGAGTGGCTCTGGCGTCGTTTCCGGAGCGCCGGCCGGAGGGGGAGGGGGCGGCGGTGCGGAGGACACCCTGACCCTGTTGATCCTTGGCGGAGTTGCGCTGGGAGTAGTGCGTCAGCGGCGGCGTGGGGCGACTGACGGGGCACTTCGGGTCCAGCGCCACTGACATCACTGGCGGATCCCCGTTTGTTACTGACTCGGCGGCGTGCAGGTTCGGCTGGGGGCCTTGCTGTCTCCGGGCTGTGAAATACCTCGTCAGGCTAGGCGCTGGGCCGCATCCAACCAGGATTTCTGTGCTTTACGATAGTGTGCCGGCGCGATGCGTGCTTGTTCCAGCAGATCCCTGGCTACCTTCCGTGCGTCCTCGCGGCGGCCCTGTGATTGCAGGAGTTGGGCGTAGCGCACAGCCGCTTCTGCTCCGGGGTAAGAGGGCGCGAGAGCGTGATATTCCTCCAGAGCCTTTTGGAAGTTGCCTTCCGCCTCGAGCGCTCTGGCATAAAGCAGATGTCGCTGGGGTGAGCGGAAGTCCGGGTTGAGTCGGACGAGATCTTCCAGGGTCGTGCGTGCGGCGCTAGCATCACCTTTGGCGAATTGGGCTTGGGCGATACCGAGCATGAGGTTGGGATCGTGCTCGTAGAGACCCGTGAGCGCTTCGCGGTATTGGGCGATCGCCTCGTCGTGTCGGCCGTGGCGGGAGAGCTCTTCCGCGTACCGCTGTTTGGTGGCAACGCCTCCGGAAACACGTGCTTCGCTTTCGGCGCGACGCAGATCCGCCTCCGGGTCCATGGCTTTCTTGAATCCGCGCGCAGTGCGCTGGGCCGTACGGCTGCGGAACAGATCGGGCAGGATCTCGACAGCGACATAGGCAATGATGCCGGGAAACGAGAGCAGCGCCAGGACCCAGATCCAGATCTGGTTCCGGCCTGTCTTGATGACGTGAATGATCAACCCTGCCTGGATGGCGATCGATAGAATCAGAAATCCCATTCCCATCTCCGCAAACGTAATTCTTGCCTGACTGGCGCGCAGCTAACTTCCCGGTTGGGGTAGCGTCGGCAGCGCAAAGGCGATGACGTAGTCCCCGCGCGGCGTCTTGAGGGCGCCATTCCCGCCGGCTGCTATGACGACGAACTGCCGTTGGGTACGGCCGGCGCGATACGTCATCGGTGTTGCCTGACCTCCGGCCGGCAAGCGGTATTTCCACAACTCGCGCCCGGTCTCGATATCGAAGGCGCGAAAGTAGCTATCCATGGCCGCTCCGACGAACACCAGGTCTCCGGCGGTGCCAATGGGTCCTCCCATGTTTGGCATCCCGAAATCGCGTGTCGGCGCGAACCACGGACCGGCCCCTTCGGTCGAGCCTAGCGGGACCTGCCACACGATGCGATTGCGGCGCAGGTCGACACTGACGAGTGTACCCCATGGGGGTGGCGTGCAGGGCAGTCCCCAGGGTGACAGCAGCGGCTCACGCCGGATCGCATACGGAGTGCCGGCCTGACTGCCGAACTCAGAGTTGGCAAAGTTGCCGGACCTGATCTGACTTTCCGCCTCGGCGCGCGGCACCAGAGTCGCCAGCATGGGGAGGTGATTGACCGCCGCGACCACCCGTTGTCGCCCTTCATCGAAGACGATACCACCCCAGTCGACTCCTCCGATGTGGCCGGGGGAGAGAATGGTTCCCCGCATGTCCGGAGGTGTGAAGATGCCCTCGTTACGATGTGCAGCGATCAGGTCACGGCATCTACCACGATCCCAGAATGTGATTCCCCACGCTTCCGCCGGGTCGAGTGGCCTCTGCGAGACCAGCGAAGGGAGCGAGGAGAATGGTTGTGTTGGCCACGCCTGCTCGCCTGGAGCCCCGCTGGGGGGTACGGGCTTTTCCTTGATCGGGAAGAGCGGCTGGCCTTTGGTGCGATCGAACGCGTAGAGCATCCCGGTCCTCGTGGCCTGAATGACCGCTGGGACCGGAATGCCCTGAATCTCGATGTCGCCCAACACCGGCTGCGCGGCGAGGCCGAAATCCCACAGATCATGATGGATGAGCTGCTGGTGCCAGACGAGCCTGCCGGTCTTTGCGTCCAGGGCCAGCAGCGAGTCCGCAAAGCGGTTGCTGCCTAGCCGCTTTCCACCGTAGGAGCTGGGACTTGCAGAGCCCGTCGGAACCAGCACCAGGCCGTCCTCCTCATCGATGGACATGACAGCCCAGGAGTTGCCCGCGCCCGTGGTAGCGGCCTGCGCGAGATCCCACTCCGCGGCTGCGGAATGGGACGGCGAGTCGGGCAACGGGTCGAATGTCCAAAGCAATGCGCCGCTGCGGGCGTCGAAGGCACGGATGACGCCCCGCTCCACATCGGTGGCGCGGTTATCGTTGATCGCCGACCCAACAACCACGACGTTCGCATAGATCGCCGGTGGCGACGTGACGACATAGTCGGCCGGAACGCGAATGCTCAGACCGTTCGTGAGCTCGATCTGACCGCCCGTGCCGAAGTCCTTGCAGAGCGCGCCGGTGCCGGCATCCAGAGCCAACAGTCGGGCATCCAACGTTCCGGTGAATACGCGTCGGGTGCACGGGCCCTGGCTTTTGGGGTCAGAGTCCTCCCAGATGCTCACACCCCGCGAGGTCACCTCAGCGTAGGATCGAGAGCGGTCTATGTGTGGATCGAAGCGCCAGCGCTCCACCCCCGTTTCGGGATCTAGCGCAATGACGATGTTCGTGGGGGTTTCGAGGTAGAGCGAGCCGAAGGCCAGCACCGGAGTCGCTTCGAAGGATAGTTTGTTCGCGCGGGCTAGACCGGCGCCCGTCTCTCCGGTCCGAAAGGTCCAGGCCACCGCGAGATGAGAGACGTTCTTGCGATTGATCTCATCGAGGCTGGAGAAGCGTTGCCCGAATGTATCGCCGCCATAGTAACCCCAGTCGCTGGCGTCCGGTGATTGCGCCACCGCCGTGGTACCCGCTACGACGCTGCAGACCGTTACGGCGATTACAATCAGAGCGAAGCTTGCGTGGGGAACCGTACGTAAAGTGCTGCGGCTGGACTGTTCTTGCATGGGCTGGATTATCGATGACACTGCCCGCCGCCGGCGAGAGCATTCAGCTAGAAGCTTGTTCAAGGTCGAGTTTCTGTGACAGCGTGCTGGTATTCTTGCGCCGTGCTTTCATCTCGGGCGCTTACGCCCCGTCTTGGGGTATTCGGTTTCCTGTGGGCCGTCGTTTGGCTCGCGGTTTGCTCTGTCGCCGTTGGGCAAGAAGCGCAGCAGGACCCTTCTCCTGTCGCTTCGACGCAGGCCCATCGCCCTCGAATCGGCCTGGTTCTCTCGGGCGGCGGTGCGCGAGGTGTCGCGCATATCGGCGTATTGAAGGTTCTGGAAGATCTTCACATCCCGATCGACGCGATCGCGGGCACGAGTATGGGCGCCGTCGTGGGCGGGCTCTATGCGAGCGGCCTCACCGCGCACGAGATCGAGCGCATCATGAACTCGGTCAATTGGCAGGACGCTTTCCGCGACCGGCCGCCCCGCGAGGACCTCACCCTCCGCCGCAAACAGGAAGACGAGAACTTCCTGGTCAAGTTTCCGCTCGGCATACGCGGAACCAAGGTGTTGCTGCCGAAGGGACTCATCAAAGGGCAGCGCTTGAACCAGATGTTGCGACGACTGACCTTACCGGTGGCGCGCATCACCAATTTCGATGACTTGCCGACACCCTTTCGCGCTTTGGCGACGGATCTGGAGACCGGTGAGCCCGTAACGATGGACTCCGGGGACCTCACCAGCGCGATGCGCGCCAGCATGTCAGCACCGGGTGTGTTCGCCCCAGTCGAGCGCGACGGGCGCGTGCTGGTGGACGGCGGGATCAGCGAGAACCTTCCCGTGGATATCGCCCGTTCCATGGGTGTCGACATGCTCATCGTCGTGGACGTCGGCTCGCCGTTGCTCACTCGCGACAAGCTCAACAGCGTGCCGGTGATCTCGAGCCAGATGCTTTCGATCCTGATCCAACATAACTCGAAACAGCAGCGCGAGAAGCTCACTGCCCAGGATGTCCTGATCGAGCCACCACTGGGAGATACGTCTTCTTTCGACTTCGGAAATGTCAAGCGCGTCATAGCCGTCGGCGAGCGCGCCGCGCGTGCTTCGACCGAGCGCCTGGCGGCGCTTGCGATGACTCCGCACGAGGCGGAGCTGTATGCCCAGCGCCGCGAGACTGCCCGGCAGGTTGTCCCGCCACGCATCGACTTCGTACAGGTGGACTCGGGCTCGAAAGAATACTCGGAGCGGCTCAATAGCCTGTTCGATGATCTCACCGGCAAGCCGCTGGATCCGGACGCCCTCGCGCGCCGCATGACGACGCTCTACGGCGAGGGCAGCTTGGACACCCTGGATTATCGGGTGATACAGGAGAACGAGCACTACGGGCTCTTGCTCAACGCCCGCGGTAACTCCATGGGACCCAACTACGTGCGCTTCGGGCTCAGTCTCCAGGAAGACTTCCAGGGCAACTCAACCTACGACGCCGCGATGCGCTTCGTCATGTCGGAGATCACGCGCTCCGGCGGTGAGTTTGTCTGGGACGTCCAGGTCGGGCAAACCTCATTGGTGGCCACGGAGGTCTTCGTCCCGCTATCGGAGTTTTCCGGCTGGTTCGTGGACCCGCACGCCGAAGTGGCAGCCAGCAACGTTCCCTGGTTTGGCAATACCATCATTCCGGGTGGCCCCACCTCGAGCAGCGGCGCGACGACCAGTCCTTACGCGGGAGTCAGTCAGAACGAGCTCGCACAGTACCGGCTGCATTCCTACGTGTACGGTCTCGACTTCGGCAAACAGTTCGGCAACTGGGGCGAAATCCGTACCGGCGTCCAGCGCGAGCAGGGCCATGCCCATCTGGCGATCGGCAACCCGAACGACCCGCTGCTGCAGGCCCAGCCGATCCAGGATTTCGGCGTACACGACTATTTCGTGCGGTTTTCCTACGACCGCCTCGACGACGTCAATTTTCCCCACAGCGGCCAACAATCCAGCCTGCAGTGGAATGCCTATCGGAGTGTGACCGGAGTCGACCAGCGCACCGACCAGGTGGCATTCAGCTATCTCGGCGCCCTCTCGTTTGGCCGCGACACCCTGGTGCTCTCTGCGAATGCCGGCCTGACACTCGAGGCGAATGTTACTGACGTCCGCCTGTTATACCCGTTGGGTGGGTTCCTGAACCTCTCGGGCCTGCGGGCGAATTCGCTCACTGGCCCTGACTTCGCCATTGCTCGTGTGGAGTTTTACCGGCAGATCGGTCGTGGGGGCCCCGGTCTCCTCGATCTGCCCACCTATCTCGGCGTCTCATTCGAGGACGGCAACGTCTGGCAGAGCCGGCGCGAGATATCGTTCGGAAACACGCGCAAGGATGCGAGTATTTTCCTTGGGATGGATACGTTCCTCGGGCCTGTGTACGTGGCCACGGGGTTTGATCAGCATGGGGATCAGGCGTTTTATTTGTTCTTGGGAAGGACGTTTTAGCGCGGGTGGGGTTTGGGATCTGGCCGGGCTAGCCCTCTGCCCACCCCACGGCCGTCCTCAGGTCAGGTCACAGGCCGCGGCTTTCCGCCAGCTTTTCCACCTTTTCGAAGACCAGCGATGGCTTGTCGGTAGCACGCGAGTACTGGTGCCTGCGGCTCATCTCTGCCAGCGCGGCATCGCGCTCTTCGGGAGACGAGTACCAGTGAATCCGATGCCACTCGGGCCCGAGCAGCTTCCGGAACGGATCGCCAGGCGGAAGGCTCACCCGCACCCCATAAGGGCGGAGCTTCTCGATCGGCGGGACACGAAGGTTTTGCGGTTGGCTGATTCCCATGGCGGGGCGAAGCTTACGGGCTTCGGTAGCGCGGTCGCAAGCGGAGGGCGTGAGCTCGGCCCCTTCGGGCGTGTCCTGGCAGCTCCTGACGAGCGGGCGAGCGACGCTTGCGCCGCGCCGCCTACGCCGCTTGAGTTGCCTACCCCTGGCCCCCAGACTGGGGGGTCAACTTACCTGAGGAGTGCCGCCCATGGCCCTGCTTCGCAAGAAAGCCTCGATGCCCACCAAGGAAGAAGCCCTCCCCGGACGCAGCTCACCCCTGAGAGTCCCCGAGGCGCACTTTGTGAACGGCCACCGCATCGTCCCCCCGTTCCCCGCCCGCCTCCGCGAAGCCATCTTCGGCCTGGGCTGCTTCTGGGGCGCGGAGCGCCTTTTCTGGCAACTCCCCGGCGTGTACTCGACCGCCGTCGGCTACGCCGGCGGCCTGACCCCCAATCCCACATACGAAGAGGTGTGCACCGGCCTGACCGGCCACACGGAGGTCGTCCGCGTCATCTACGACCCTGAAAAGATCGACTACGAAGACCTCCTCAAGGCGTTCTGGGAATCCCACGATCCAACACAGGGAATGCGGCAGGGGGGTGACATCGGCACGCAGTATCGATCCGCCATCTACGTGTTGGATCCGGAACAACGTGCGGTTGCCGAGGAGTCCAAACGCGGCTATCAGGAGCGACTCACCGCTGCCGGGCGGGGGGAGATTACGACGGAGATATTGGATGCGCCGGAGTTTTATTATGCGGAGGATTATCACCAGCAGTATCTGGCGAAGAATCCGGATGGGTATTGCGGGTTGAAAGGGACGGGGGTTTCGTGTCCGATTGGTGGAAATGTGCAGGTTCCGGCGCACTGATGACCTGACTGCAGAAAAATGCAGAGATCAGGACGGTAGAGACGTCTACCGGAAATCTACCGGCAGGGAGGCCGGTAGATAATCCGTCGCATAAACGGTCTATAGTTAGATTGTGCATGGGCTTATCGGAGTGATAGAGATCCGGCCGGTGTTCCTGCTCGGCACCGGCGGAACGCAGGTGCGCAGCCGGCTAACGGTTTCTCGTAGTAAAGCTCGATTGCGCCGGAATGCTTTCCGACGGTTAGTTCTGTAACATCGCATGCCATGAGGCCATCGCGTGTTTCGCTGTTTGACTTTCCAGATGTAATCATCCACGCAGACGAGTTGGAGGTAAAGCGGCATCCGCATTACCAAGCGGCGAAGGCTGGAGACATTGCGGCGGCTGGCGTGTTGGTCGCGGATCTCGCCAGTGAGGACAGCGTCCAGCGCCTGCGAGCCATGATCGGTGAGGCGAGCGCTGAACTCGTACCCATACACGCGCTGGAATCCGCGGGAGTTAACGAGATTCCTGCGGCGTTGGCTAGATTGCTCTCCACCCAGCTCGATTTGCCTGTGAACCATTCGATCGTGCAGACGAACTCGGTTGGGCACACAGGAGCGAGCGGGTTTGGCTAATCAGCCGCTCTTCGCAGGTTCGGTCGTGTCTGGACAGAACTACGTTGTTGTCGATGACTTTGTAGGCCAGGGCGGTACCCTGGCGAATGTGATCGGGCTGCTTCGGTCATGCGGCGGAAATATACTTGGGGCAACCGTCTTGACGGGCAAGGCACACTCGGCAAAGCTCGCTCCGGATGGCGAATTACTTGACGCATTGAGACATAAGCATGGGCGAGAACTGGAAGGCTGGTGGCGCGACGTCTACGGATTCGGCTTCGATTGCCTTACCCGGTCGGAAGCTCGCTACCTCGAAAAATCCTCGGATGCTGAGTCAATCCGAGATCGACTTATTGCGGCAGGACTTGAACGCGGCGCTTAGAGTCGTCGGACGCGACGAGATTGACGAGGTTGAAAGCCTGCTGCTTGAGCATGGTTTTCGGGCAAGCGACTTTGAAATCCTTCAGAAAAGCGCACCTTCTACCGCGAGCCCTGGGGAGATCGCCGACACTATCCAGATCATCCGGAAGAGTACCGGTGAGGCAAGGCTCTATGACGCGGGAAGTGGGTCAAGCTGGATCGGACAACTTGGGAAAGATCTGAAGTCGGGCTTGTTTGGCCCGGTGCCCCAGCGAAGGGCGACTGCGAGTCGGCAGACCTCGACAAAGGAACTCATCCAGGAGGCCATTCGCAAACGGGCACTGCTAGAGTTTCATTATCACGGGCGGCTCAGGGTGGTGGCGCCTTATTGCTTTGGTATCTCCACGCGCGGTGTAGAGGTGCTCAGAGCGATACAGGTTCGCGGCCTTAGTGCGTCGGGAGGATTAGGCTTCGGCAAGCTCTGGGCAGTTGCTGAAATGACTAATCCTCGTATGCTTGATGAATCGTTTGTTCCTGCGGATCCGAACTACAATCCGAATGACTCCGGGATGAAGCAAATCTACTGTTGTATATAACGGCAGATCTGACTTTAGGGCTCGCTCAGGTCAACTGATGATCTGCGATCAGCGTCGACCGGATGAGCGATCGCAGAGAGCTAACTCCGCAGTTCTCGCAGGGATTTCCTATGCGGAGGATTATCACCAGCAGTATCTGGCGAAGAATCCG
>CAZBTV010000176.1:0-14113 GCA_964494895.1 uncultured Steroidobacteraceae bacterium
CCATCCGTCACAGATCAAGTGGTCAAATATCAACAGTATCAGGCATTGCGCATTACCCAGCTTATATATCGAGGCACGAACCAATGGAGCTTTCGAGATCTCAAAAGGCTCGACCGAGTCCTTTGCGATACGCGCCTCCAACTGAGTCTCAGCAAGGTCAGAAACATCGAGCGTCTCGACCTCGAATACGGCATTCCAATCGATACACTGCCTTGGCTCCCCCTCGATCGTTCGGAAACGGGCACGCATCATTGGATGCGATATCGAAAGCGAACCAAGTGCTTCACTCAACTCAGCGGCGCTCAATACGCCACATATCCTCACGCAAAAGCTGATCCTGCGGCCCCCTTTCGCCTCCTCGGGAAAGAGCTGCGACTGAAACCAAAAACTTCGTTGCACTGCCGATAACGGATACCAGACGTCCTTCTCATGTCTCATTGTATAACCCGCGGATCCAGACCTTTGACAACAACCAATACATGCCCTCTCGGACCCAAAACCGAGCTGACAGAAGCCGTCTCGCGTACGCCAACAAGGCGACTCGATTGATATCGTTCGTGTGGGGTGAGTGCTTTCTATAAAGCGCCGATCAGACTCGACGCACCATCTTCTGCGCTAGGCGGACCAGAAAAGCCGATCGTTGCAATTCCAACCTGCCCCCTCTTTGCATCCGTCACAGTCAGGTGTGAATATCTCCCCCTCCATGCAGACAACAGATCCCTCGGATCCTGTCCTACAAAGATCCAAACACGCGGGCCGTAGCATGCCATATGCACCGGGATCATGTGTTACAGAGTGCCCACAAGACACCTCACTTGAGGCCAGCTTGCGCGCCGCTATGCGCCGAATTGTTCACGGAAGATTGAACCGGCCGCACCTGGAAACGTCGGAGACGGAAACTTGGAGTCCTGGCGTGTTGGGAAGCCCTCCACATTTCGGCGGCACTGATATCCGCAGCACCGCATCCATGAGGAGGCACAGTCACATCAGCGATACGAACTTAACGAACGAAATCGCCGGCTTAGCGCCTGAGTCCTAGCGAATTAGATCCCAGGCGGCGCACCACTGCACATCAACCTCCGCGCTCGCATGAATCGCGCATAGTTTTAGGCCACGTCCGTCTCACTCTTGATCAGGTGGACAAGATGTATTTCGATGGCAGCGCGCGGCCACAGGTATTCATGCAACAGGTGGACGCGAATGAATGCACTCCGTGCGCAGTCATGTCCGGAACACCCATTCCTTTGGTAGCGCCATTCATTGCATTTTCGCGGAGCGGTCCGCCCGCGCGCTGACATGGGAGTATGTACTCCTGATGTCCCGTGTACAGATACAACCCACTGAGAGCCAAGTGCCTGCCGCGAAAGTGGCTCGACATGCAATAACACAGGCGCCCGGTAGTGACCGGAAAGACCCCTACCTCGATTTCCTGATCGTCGGTTATGGAACCGGCCCGGTTATACAGACCACGGGAAACGATCGCGCATTATCAATTGTGAAAATGGCTGCCCTACTCAACACATAGGAAAACGAACCAGTCGAGTTGGTGGAGCCCCCACCCCTCGGCGCGCTTAGTGAACCTGATGCGCGCGCCAAGCTCACAGCGGAACAGGTTGCAACTATCAAGGTCGACCGCGACCGACGCGGATTGTGGCGGCCGAATACAAGACTGATAAGAGCAATGTGCGGCGCATTCGGCGCGGCGACACCTGGCAGGGGCCGCGCAGCCGAAGATAATAGACGTCCCGACGTCGCGTTTTTCGCGCGAGAATTGGGGGCGGTTTTTGGTGCTCGCGTTTGCAAGCGGCGCGCGCGCCCTGGTGCCCCGCGCGAGCTGAAATGGACACAAGTCGCCTGGACCATCAAGATAGTCTTCTTTAGAGTGATCCGCTTGCCGGCCGCCGTAGCATTTCACCACGCGCCAAGAAACGTCGTATGAGCGAGGGAATCGATTGAAAACTCTCTGGTGTAGCGTCGTTTTGCTGTCATTCTGCATTCGCGCAATGTGCGCGCCGCTTCCGCATCCGGCGGAATATGCAGCCGTGCAGACCAGACTGCAGCGAGGCTGGGGTACGTGGGATACCAACACCGTGACCGGTCAGGCTCTGCTTCCCCAGGGAGTGGAGATCCGGTTCGGACTAAAGAGGGCGACCTCCGAGAATAGCGATGCTTTTCTCCCGGCCGCCCTCATTGGCCGTCCTGCCGGTCACGAAGAGCGCGTTTTTCCCGGCCCCAAGGCCTACGATGGCTCGTACAGCGAATTGCGCTTGCAATGGCGAGGAATCGAGATCGAGTTGGAAACCGCCAAGGCAGGTGACGACCTGGTGATGTTGGTGACCCCTCGCTCGCGCGCACAGAGTGTTCGGTTGCCGGCTGTCGCCGTGTTTTCTGTGGGCATGGCCTGGAACCGAGCTGGATCGGTATCGCTCAACGACACCAGAGTGGTTGCGCGCATGCGCGATAGTGAGATATCGATCTTCGCCAGCGGCGAGATCATTGATGATCCGCACGTCCCTCTGACTACGCCTTACATCGCAGTGCGCCTTGAGGGTCCAGCCGGAGTGAGCACCGGCCGCCCACGCGACATCCCCGAGATCAGCCGGATCGTGGCGAACGCTCGGAATACGTGGCAGCAGAGAACTGCCACAGCCGATCCCGCGGCGGCCGTTCGGGCCGCAATCGAGAGTGTCATTGCCTGGGATACGATCTACGAGCCCGAACGCAGACGCATCATCACCCCAGTCAGCCGCGTTTGGAATCAAAACTGGGGCGGTTATGTCCTGTTTGAATGGGATACTTTCTTCGCGGCATCGCTCGCCGCGTTGGGAAACGAGGATCTCGCCTATGCGAATGTCATCGAAGTTCTCAACGAGACCACCTCGACTGGATTCTCTCCCAACTATGCCCGCGCTGCGGGTTGGAAAAGCTCCGATCGTTCCGAACCCCCGTTGGGTGCGATCACTGTGCTCGCCCTATATCGCCGCTTTCACAGCCGCTGGCTGCTGGAGGAAACCTACGATCGTCTGCTGAAGTGGAACCTCTGGTGGGCTGCAAGCCGCAAGGTCGACGCTTATCTGGTGTGGGGCAGCGACCCCAATGCCAAGCCGCTCAATCCGGATGACTCGAGTGTCGGAACTCTCCAGGGCGCACGCTACGAATCCGGCCTGGACAACAGCCCGATGTACGATGACGTTGGCTTTTCCTCCGCAGACCATCTCATGCAGTTGGCCGATGTCGGCTTGATGAGCCTCTATATCGCCGACTGCGATGCCCTGGCCGAGATCGCGACCGAGTCGGGGCACGTGGAAGATGCCAAGGCGCTCAGAGCCCGGGCGACCGTCTTCCGCAAGGGCCTGGCGACTCTGTGGGACCCTACGAGCGGCATCTATCGGAACAAAGACCTACGGACGGGAAAGCTCAGTGAGAGGCTTGCACCCACGAGCTTCTACCCTCTGCTCGCGCGCGCCCCGACAGAGGCGCAAGCGGATGCCATGATCAAGGGGCATCTGCTGAACCCACGAGAGTTTTGGGGCGACCGGGTGCTTCCCTCTATCGCACGCAACGACCCTGCCTTCAAGGATCAGGACTACTGGCGCGGTCGGATCTGGGGACCCATGAACTATCTGGTCTGGCTCGGTCTGGGTAGATACAACACTGCGGCTGCCAAAACCGCGCGCCACCAGTTGTCGCAGCGCTCTCTCGACCTCTTTCTCGAGGAATGGCGCACCAACGGCCACGTGCACGAAAACTACAGCGCCATCGGGCCTGACCACGACAGCGTCGCGAACAGCGACCCTTTCTATCACTGGGGCGCCCTCCTCGGACTGATCGGTCCAGAGGTCGACCCACACGCGGACACTCACAATGCGCGCTGACATCGGACTAACCGATCATCATGCCTACTCGTTTGCGAGTACGACGAGCTCGTCCACTTCGCAGACAGATATTCCGCTACCGGGGGACCTACAGCACTCGCGGCGCCCGTCGCGTCCTTCCGCCGAACCCGTGGCGTGATCTGGTCGAGCCGAGCCGATTACCAGGCATCTTCCGATTTCTCGGGAACCGACCCGCGCACACCGCTGGTTTTGATGCTTCCCTCTGCCGGCCGACACCAAGGGGCCTACCCTCATCTACTTCTGTAGCACCGAGGAACCGATTCTGGCATGTAACATTGCCGCCGATCTACGTGGCAGCAACATGTCAGTGGAAAGGACCATGCTCGCTAACTTATTGAATTTGGAGCGGGAAACGAGACTCGAACTCGCGACCCCGACCTTGGCAAGGTCGTGCTCTACCAACTGAGCTATTCCCGCGTCTTTAGCAAGGCAGGTCGAGAATTCTAGATCCAAGGCCCGCGAAGTCAAGGTGAATCGTTCGATTGCCAGCGGAAAAGTCGTGCGGTCTCGGTCACTTATCGACATTGGACAGCTAGGCTTGCGAGGAGTCGCCTGCTGCAGGCGCACGCGGACAGGGCGCGCGCCCGGCCTACCTTTGTAGAGTGCCTTCGATCGGTCGGTGCGGCCGGGTAACCGGAGCACCTCAGCGCCTGAGCTCCGGCCACGCCGCCCGCAAGTACGCGACCATCGAAACCAGAGTCGCCGCCGCCGCAAGCTCGGTGAACACGACTCCCAGCCAATAGATCGGCAGGCCCAGCAGATCGCGCCGGAATAGCATCATCGAAAGGCCCACGATCTGCAGAATCGTCTTGTACTTGCCGAGCTGAGAGACAGCGACCTTGCGCCGCGCGCCGATCTCGGCCATCCACTCGCGCAGCGCCGAGATAGTGATCTCCCGGCCTATGATCACAGCGGCCGTGAGCACTATGAGCGCGCGAGTGTCCTTGCTGACCAGCAGCACCAGAGCCACTGCCACAATGAGCTTATCCGCGACCGGATCCAGAAATGCTCCCAGGCGGGAGGTTTGTCCCAAGCGCCGTGCCAGGTACCCGTCCAGCGAATCGGTGATACCGGCGGCTGCGAAGAGCAATCCGGCCGCCGGATCCGCCCACGGGTAAGGCATGAAGAACAGCAGGACAATGAGCGGGATCGCGGCAATGCGGATCCACGTAAGCGTGTTCGGTACGTTCCAAAGCATCAGGAATCAGGCGATCCGAGCGGCGGCGGCGGGCGTTGGCACGTTCTGCTGGACCACTTTGGACCTAGGAGCCGGGATGCAGATGATCATAAAGGCTTCGTGCCAAGGATGCGCCGATTCCGGGTACCTGCTCGAAATCGGCGACGCCCGCCCGCATGACGCCCTGTAGTCCGCCGAAATGCTTCAGCAGCTCGCGCCGCTTTGCCGGTCCCAGTCCCGGCACAACTTCGAGCACCGACTCATTGTAACGCCGAGCGCGCTTGCGGCGATGCCCGGTAATGGCGAATCGGTGCGCTTCGTCCCGGACTCGCTGTACGAGGCGCGAGGCGGGCGAATGCGCCTCCGGGATTCGCGGAGCGGCCGCGCCGTAGACGAACAGCCGCTCTTGCCCGGGCTTGCGATCAGGTCCCTTGGCGACTCCCACCAGGTTGATGTCCCCGAACCCAAGCGGGGCAAGCACCTCATGCACCTGGGCAATCTGGCCCAGGCCGCCGTCGATGAGCAACAAGTCAGGTGCCGGTACTTCCCCGGAGCGGATCCGGGTGTAGCGCCGCTCCAAAGCCTGCTTGAGCGCGCCGTAGTCATCGCCTGGAGCGACTCCAGTGATGTTGAATCTCCGGTATTCCTTCTTCATCGCGCCTTCCGGACCGAACACGACACAAGATGCCACCGTGCCCTCCCCGCCCGTGTGACTGATGTCGAAGCACTCGATGCGCGCCGGCGGCTCAGGCAAGTCGAGCTCCGCTGCGAGGGCGGCCAGCATTTCGTCCATGCCTTGCTTTTGGGTGAGTCGCATCCGCAATGCCTGTGTCGCGTTCTCCTGCGTCAATTCAACCCATCGAACCCCGAGGCCCCTCACCGGACAGCGCACCTCGACCGCGTGGCTTGCCCGGGTGGTCAGGGCTTGTCCTAGCGATTCGGCGTCCTCGAGCCTACGGCTCACAAACACCTCGGGTGGAGGCTCCTGAGTCGCGTAGTACTGCATGACAAAGGATGACAATGCCTCTTCCGGCTCCGCCAGGGCAGCTCGCGGGAAATAACTGGTCGTGCCGAGATTGCGGCCGCCGCGGACGAGCATGACACTGACACCATATTCCCCAGGCTCACCGACGATGGCAAACACGTCGACATCGCGCTCGCCTTCGGCAGTGACGATCTGTTGGCTCTGGATGCGCTTGAGCGTGGCGAGCTGGTCTCGAATCTGCGCGGCGCGCTCGAATTCGAGGCGACCCGCCGCTTCCTCCATGCGGGCCTGCAACTGCGCGTTGACCTCGTCGCTGCGGCCTTCGAGCACCTTCACCGCGGCGTCCATGTCTTGAGCGTAATCCTCCCGACTGATCAGCCCCACACATGGCGCGGAGCAACGTCCAATCTGGTGCTGCAGGCACGGACGACTGCGGTTGGCAAAAAAACTGTCGCGGCAATTGCGGATGCGAAACAGCTTCTGCATCTGATTGAGACTTTCACGCACGGCACCCGCGTTCGGAAACGGCCCGAAATACCGGCCGGGCTCGCCGCGTGAGCCGCGATAAAAGGCAAGCCGGGGAAACTCGTGCCCCGCCTCCAGGTGAATGTACGGGAAGCTCTTGTCGTCACGCAGCACGATGTTGAATCGTGGCTTGTGGGCCTTGATGAGGTTGTATTCGAGCAGCAGCGCCTCGGCCTCGGAGTTGGTGACCGTGACCTCGATTTTGGCGATCTGCTGCACGAGAGCTTGGATCTTCGGAACGACGTTGCTTGGGTTGAAGTACGTCGTGACGCGATCCTTCAGGCTCTTCGCCTTGCCGACATACAACAGATCACCCTCCGCATCGAACATGCGGTAGACGCCCGGCCGCTTCGGCAGCGCCGCTGTGAATTCCTTGTGATCGAATGCTTTCGCGTTCATTTCGCAAATGAGCGCTCGTGCGTCCCCGCGGGGTTACAATCCCGCAAGCTGGCACGCGCGCGTGACGACCTTCTTGAACATGGGCTCCGTCAGCACCTTGGTCGAGGTGTTGTAGCGGCTGCAATGATACGAGTCGATCAGGCATTTCGTCGCGCCGATCGCATGCTCGTTCCCGTGGCCGAACGGAAACTGACTACGCTTCAGCCCGAGCGCCATCAGCACGGCATCGTGCGCCACCCGGCCCAAGGCCAGGATCACCTTGACGCGGCTGAGCTCCCCCAGCTCGACCTTGAGGTAGGCATTACAGGTGCGAATCTCGTCCGGAAGCGGCTTGTTTTCGGGAGGAACGCACTTGACCGCATTCGCGATGCGCGCCCCTTGCAGCTTTAGCCCGTCATCGAGCGACACGGACTCAGAGCCCGTTGCCAACCCAAGCTCGTAGAGCGTCTCGTACAGAAGAACACCGGCATAGTCGCCCGTGAACGGACGCCCGGTGCGATTTGCCCCATGCATACCGGGCGCCAACCCCACAAAAAGCAACTTCGCATCGGAGGGTCCGAACGACGGCACAGGGCGCGCCCAGTAATCCGGATAGCGCTCATGCGTCTCGGCCAAAAATTCCGCCAACCTGGGACAGCGCGTGCAGCCCGGATCGTACGAGTCGCAGCGCTTGCCCGCTGGCGGGCGGGTTCCTTGTGCACCGGCACGCTTGGGGCGACGCTCAGTCATCCATATGCCGGATGCAGGATACCCGGTAAATCAATAGGTTAGTCATAAGGTGCGGACTCGGTACGGAAAAGCATTCGGCGTGTCGGCGGTTCATCAACGGCTCGCGCGCCTTCGGCTTTACGGAGCGAGTCATGAACAACGGCAAGTCTACTTCACCTCGCGGGCTGCTGACTCCCGTCGCCGCATCAGCCTATCGCCGCGCCGGCCGTGCCATCGTCACGGTAGAGCGCCCGGGCAAGCCACGTTATCAATATCAGGTCTCACCCGACGCTACCACGCCGTGCCTGAGTGGGTTCTCCGCGAGAAGCATCCGTGGAATACCTCCCGTCTCGTGGCTCCGCGGCTCGATTGCAACCTGCCTGTGGCCGAAGGAGGAAGCCGCCAAAACCTGACTACGAGTAAGCGGCCCGGCCGGCACCAGGTGTTACGACCACCGGCACGGGCCTACCACCACCACGTACAAGCGAGCAATCCCTATTGTACTTCAGGATCGCATCGTGAGTTGGACGTGAGCCAACGCGAGCTAGCCGAGAAGACGGGGTGGACGCGCAATCAAAAGTGGCGCCCCTTGAAATCGGGCGCCATAAGGCGCGTTTGACGGATATTCTGCTGATCGCGAAGACACTCAACATTGATCCGCTCACACTACTGCATCGCGCCACGCTGGTGACGAACAGTATGTTGCGCGTCGAGAGCGCCGCCTGGCAATCTCGGGCGGCGTTTTCGTGTAGGGTTGGAATAATGCTCGTATTCATCGACGAAAGCGGTTGTCCCGGATTCAAGTTTACCCGTGGTTCCGATCCGGTCTTTGGGCTGGGGATGGTTATTTTTGCCAATGGTGAGGACGCTATCTCTACCGAGCAGACACTTTTCGATCTCCGAATGAAACTTCAACACAAGACCGAATTCAAGTTCAGTAAATCAACAGACAAGTTGCGCGATGCGTTCTTCAACGCGGTCGCGGCGTGCCCATTCACCATACGTGCCCTCATCGTTCGTAAAGAATCCCTCCACAGTCAGCAGCTACGAACACATGTCGATAGCTTTTACAGCTACTTCGTGAAAGTGCTGATGGCACATGACAATCGCACGCTGTCGGCTGCGCGAGTCCGCATCGATGGCAGAGGCAGCAGAGATTTTCAACGGAGTCTTGGAAGCTATTTGCGCCGTGAGTTGGGGGAGCGACTCAAAGACGTGAGAATGTCCGATTCTGCGCGAGATCCGTTGATGCAACTCGCCGATATGTGTATCGGCGCCATCACGCGCGCGGAGCGGGACCGACACGATGGAGAACGATGGAAGGCCATGCTGAGTCCTCGCATTCGGGACATCTGGCATTTCGGATGACCAGCTATTATAAAAAAGAAAGCCCCGCATAGTGGCGGGGCTCATTCTGCGACCCTATGCCCTAGCCGTGGGTCTCCACGGCAAGCACTCCATACGGAGCCCGTTCGGTGCACAGGGGCGACTTGTCGACACCTATTCTAGCCAAAAGACACCGGCTGTGAAGAGCCATGCTCGGATTTTCCAACTGCATCAATGGCTTACTGCTCGGGCCGCTCGAGCGCCATGGCCCAGAGCAGCCCCGCGGCGCGCCGCTCATGTAACCAGAGCTGCTCGTCGCGGCGCATCTGCTGATCCCCAATCCGGCTTTTCTAATGTGTGCCTGTGCCGTGCCGCGTACAGTCCCTGACGCCTAATCATCCATATGCCGGATGATCGCCGTCGCAAATCCGGAGCAGCTCATGAGCTTCGCTCCAGGAATGAGTCGCTGCAGGTCCTCTTCGACGTTCTTGCGAGCGGCAAGCTCGCGTTTTGGCGCCTTGATGGCTTCGCGCAGCCGGGCAAGGTCGTAAGTCAGCTCTTTGCTCGCGATGGTGTTGGTAACGCCCTTGATGATGAGGTCCGCGGCCTCGGTCCACTTCAAGTAGCGCAACATCATCTCCGCCGAGAGGATGAGCGAGCCGGGATTGACACGATCCTTGCCAGCAAACCCCGGGGCAGTTCCGTGGGTGGCTTCAAACACCGCCAGCCCGTCCCCGATGTTGCCCCCCGGCGCGATGCCGATGCCGCCAACCTGGGCTGCAAGCGCGTCCGAGACATAGTCACCATTCAGGTTGAGTGTAGCAATGACGTCGTATTCCTCCGGACGCAACAGCACCTGCTGGAGGAAGTTGTCGGCGATCACGTCCTTGACGACGATAGGCTTGCCGGTAAGCGGATTCGGGAAGGACAGCCATGGCCCTCCGTCGAGCTCCTGCGCGCCAAACTCCTCTTTCGCAAGCTGGTAACCCCAGTTGCGGAAGGCGCCCTCCGTGAACTTCATGATGTTGCCCTTGTGGACGAGGGTCACGGAGGTCCGGTCCGTGTCGATGGCGTACTGGATCGCCTTGCGGATCAGGCGCTGACTGCCCTCTTTTGAAACGGGCTTGATGCCGATGCCGGAGCTGGCGGGAAAGCGGATTCCCGTGGCCTTCAATTCGTTCTGCAGGAACGCGATGAGCCTATGAACTTCCGCCGAGCCCGCGGGCCACTCGATACCGGCGTAGATGTCCTCGGTATTCTCACGGAAGATCACCATGTCCGTAAGACTCGCGTCTTGCATCGGAGAAGATACGCCAGGGAAGTAACGGATTGGCCGCACACACGCGTAAAGGTCGAGGCTTTGACGCATGGCTACGTTGAGCGAGCGGATTCCTCCCCCAATGGGCGTCCCGAGAGGTCCCTTGATCGAGACCACATATTCCCGGAGCGCGTGCAGCGTTTCGTCGGGAAACCACTGCCCGTAGAACTTGTTGGCCTTCTCTCCTGAGTAGACCTCCATCCACGCGATCCGCCTGCGGCCGCCGTAGGCTTTCTCTACGGCCGCATTGACGACCCGGATCATGGCAGGTGTCACGTCGATTCCGATCCCATCCCCTTCGACGAAGGGAATGATCGGGTTGTCTGGAACGTTCAGCGTCGTGTTCGGATTGATGGTGATCTTGCGTCCCTCGGTGGGGACGACAATGTGCTCGTATTGCATGCGACGGGCTACGCCTCTACCTGGCTTTGTCAGGCGCGCGATTCTCCCGGAGTGAGGACCGCAGGTCGAGTCCTCAACGCACAATCAGCACAAATCAGATAGGCGCGGCGCCAACGCCCGCTTTATAAATGCCCACCCGCTCGTCGGTCGGCGCGCCGGCTCTGGCTACGCTCCGCGATCAGCATCGCCAGCTCGAGCGCCTGCTCATGGTTCAGGCGAGGATCGACCGACGACCGATAGGCCCGCTGCAAATCAGCATCGGTAAGCCCACGCGCCCCTCCGGTGCATTCGGTCACATCATCCCCGGTGAGCTCGATATGAACGCCACCGAGGTACGAGCCCATCTCGGCATGAATCCGGAAGGCAACTTCCAGCTCTCTGAGGATGTTCTCGAACCGGCGCGTCTTCAGCCCGCCAGCAGCGGTCTCAGTATTGCCGTGCATGGGGTCGCAGATCCACAGAACGGTCTGGCCGGTCTGACGAACTGCCTCGATCGCACGCGGTAACGACGCCTCGATATCCTTGGCGCCGAAGCGGTGGATCAGAGTCAGACGTCCAGGCTGGTTCTGCGGGTTGAGCGTCGTGACCAAACCCTGTAGCCATGCGGCGTCCATCGCGGTACCAACCTTCACGCCGATGGGGTTGGAAATGCCGCGGAAGTACTCGACATGGGCACCATCGAGCTGCGCCGTACGCATCCCGATCCACGGCATGTGGGTAGACAGGTTGTACCAGCTATTTTGTCGCGGAATGAAACGGGTCTGCGCCTGCTCGTAGAGCAGGTGCAATCCTTCGTGGCTGGCGTAGAAATCCACCACCGTCGTCTCGGCAACACCTCGGCCACTGATGCCTTCGAAGAAGTCCAGAGCATCGCCAATCGAGTTCACGATGTGCTGATAGGCGTCCTTCAACGGCGCATGCTTGACGAACCCGAGGTCCCAATACTCAGGGTGATGCAAATCGGCGAAGCCCCCGTCGACGAGCGCACGGACGAAATTCAGCGTCAGGGCAGCACGCTCATAGCCGCGTAAAAGCAGATCCGGATCGGCCGCGCGCGCCTCCGCGGTGAATTCCGGCCGGTTCACGAGGTCGCCTCGATAGCTGGGCAACGTCACCCCATTACGGGTTTCGGTATCCACAGTGCGGGGCTTGGCATACTGCCCGGCCATGCGTCCGACGCGGATGATGGGCTTTTTGAGCCCGTGTAGAAGCACCAGGCTCATCTGCAGAAGAATCTTCAGCTTTTTGGCGATCGTGTCGGAATCGCAGTCCGCGAATGTTTCCGCGCAGTCCCCTCCCTGGAGGAGGAAAGCCTGTCCTCGCTGGGCCGCTGCCAGGCGTTCCCGTAACGCATCCACCTCCCACGAAACCACGATCGGAGGCAATCTGGAAAGCTGCGCGACGGTGCGCTCGAGTGCTTTCGGGTCGGTGTAGGCAGGCTGCTGTTGGGCGACCTTGCTCTGCCAGGTGGCGCTATGCCAGGAGGTGGTATCGGGAGCTCTCATAGTAGGCCGCATCGTATCATGGGGTAGCTGTGCAAACTGGCTTCCGAGGAGGCACGCAGGCAAAATGCGCGCCCTTTCGACACCGGTTGTAATTGAACGAACGCCCAACAAGCGAGGCTCGTACCGCGAGCCAGGAGAGTCGCTCATGCATCGTGTCCTCATCCTGGGCGCCGGCAAAATCGGCGCGCTCATTTCGGGATTGCTCGCCGAATCAGGTGCTTATAAAGTAAATCTCGGTGACGTCGATGGTGCGGCGGCCGAGGGCGTCGTGCGTTCCCACGCCATGCCGAACCTCACTGCTTTCCCCTTGGATGCCGCCGACAAGAGCTCGCTCCTGAAGCATCTCGAGGAGCATCCCGTCGACGCCGTGATCTCGAGCCTGCCCTATTACTGCAACCTCACGGTTGCGGAAGCGGCCCGGAAGGCCGGAACTCATTACTTCGATCTTACCGAGGACGTGGAGGTCACGCGTGGAGTGCGCGCCGTCGCGACGGGCGCAAAGCACGCATTCGTTCCGCAATGCGGCCTGGCACCCGGGTTCATCAGCATCGCGGCGGCGGAGCTGATCACGCATTTCGATGAGCTACGCGCGGTGAAGCTGCGAGTCGGTGCCCTGCCACAGCATCCCAACAACGTGTTGAAGTACTCCCTCACCTGGTCGACGGAAGGCTTGATCAACGAATATGGCAACCCCTGCCAGGCCATTGTCGATCACCGCATGATCGAGGTAGCGCCGCTCGAAGGACTGGAGGAAATCGAGATCGACGGCACGCTTTATGAAGCCTTCAACACCTCCGGCGGCCTGGGCTCCCTGGCCGAGACCCATGGCGCAAGCTGTGAGCAGATGAACTACAAGACCATCCGCTATCCCGGCCACTGCGAGCAGATGCGCCTGCTGATGAACGATCTGAAGCTCAATCACGACCGTACCACGCTCAAGCGCATTCTCGAGAATGCCGTTCCGCAGACCCTGCAGGACGTCGTCATTGTTTATGCCGCTGTGACCGGCACGCAGGATGGGCAACTCCGGGAGGAGAACTATGTCAACAAGATCTATCCGCAGGTCATCGCTGGACGCTTATGGTCCGCGATCCAGGTGACCACGGCCGCGGGCATCACGGCGGTAGTGGATCTGGTGCTCGAGAACCCTGGCAAATTCACCGGTTTCGTGCCACAGGAGCAGTTTCGCCTGACCGAGATTCTCGCCAACCGCTTTGGTCGTTACTACGCGCCAGGCGGCACGAAACACGTCTCTGGTGAAGTCGTGGTCTCCGGCAAGACCGGGCACCAACGCCGTTCTTCTGTATCCGGCGCGCAGCGCCGTTGACTATAGCGAATTCGCTTCGAGTCGCAGGAAAATCGGGTCGAAGCCCTGAACTAGAGGCCGCGCAATGAGCTCACTGGATATCAACTCCCTGCTGTCGAGGTTGGAGCTGGCACCGCTGAACCCCGGGGCCTGGTCGGGATCGGCTGGATGGTCTACGACGGGGGAAGGCACCCTCGTGAACGTACGCAACCCCGCCAACGGGGTCGTGATTGCGCAGGTTCGCCCGGCGAGCGAGACCGACTACGAGGACGTGATGCGCAGCGCGGTCGAAGCGGCCGCAGCCTGGCGAACGGTGCCGGCTCCGAAACGCGGCGAGGCGATCCGGCTCCTCGGTGAGGAGCTGCGGCGGAACAAGGCCGATCTGGGCACGCTGGTATCGCTCGAGAACGGCAAGATCCTGGCGGAGGGGTTGGGCGAGGTCCAGGAGATGATCGACATCGCCGACTTCGCGGTCGGTCAGTCGCGCATGCTCTACGGCAACACCATGCATTCGGAGCGGCCCCAACATCGAATGTACGAGCAGTGGCACCCGTTGGGAGTCGTGG
>CAZBTV010000177.1:0-13958 GCA_964494895.1 uncultured Steroidobacteraceae bacterium
GCCGGTGGACGGAATCGTCTTGGTGATCAGTGGCAGAGCCGCCCCGTCTGCACCCCGTGTATCGTGGGTGCGCAGCGCGAGACCCAGCCCGACCGCCACGGCTCCCTGGATGACCTCGCGCCGGGAAATCGGCTCCCCTGTTCGCACGCTAACATCGCCCGATGTTGGAATCATTTACCGCACTCCACTCGTTGATCGCTTGAGGTCCCAGATCCTGGCGGGACAGCAAGATCTTACGGCAAAGCTGCGCGAGGTATCACCTTCCCCGCCTCAGGGCACGACGTCGGACGCTCGCCCATTTGGGTAGTGCCGCCCGCGGCGCTTCGAGCGCACAGTCTGGGATACAGGAAATCGAGCGAGGCGAAGATGACTGCATATCCTAATTTGAAGCAACATTCCGATGAACGGGCTTGCCTGATTCAGAGCGTGGCGCATAGGGTGGGCGCCGTCATCCTAGGTCGGCGTGTGGTGTCCGGTATTCGATGGCGCGACGACCTGATGATCACAGCCGCAGAGGCGCTCAGCGGTGCGGAGCGCGTAGATATTCGTATCGGGAATTCGAACACGAGCGCGCTGGTGCTTGCGACGGATTTGGGGACGGACGTCGCGGTGTTGCGTGTCCCAAACCTCGCTCTCTCCACTGGGGGATTCTCCGTCGAGGCTGTGCGGGTGGGGGAGTCCGTCGCCGTTGTAGGCGGCGATGAGCATGGCGCGACCGCCATCTGGGGCAGCGTGCGATTTGTGGGTCCTGCATGGACGTCCCGCAGTGGCGGAGCAATCGAACGACGGCTCGAGATCGACGTTCGGTTTGACCCGACGTTCGAAGGAGCGGCCATCATTGATATGAATGGCGCGATCATTGCCATGGCAGCTCCGGGACCTCTTCGCCGTGTGCTCGGAATTCCCGCAGAAACCATCGAAAGGGTTGTGGCTCTCGTCGAGAGGCACGGTCACCTTCCTCAACCTTACATTGGAGTGCAACTCCAATCGCTGTGGCTGGATGAGTCCACCCGAACGCAGCTAGGACGCAACACACACAGAATTGCCGCAGTCAGCGGCGTGGACCCAGGGTCCCCAGCCGCTGCCGCGCACATTGAGCTAGGAGATCTGCTTCTGACGGTAGATGGCGCACCGGCGGGGAGCAGGGCACTCGCTCAACGGATCGGCAGCCTGACACCGGGACAAGAAATCGAGCTCGAGGTATTGCGCGGGGGGCAACCCTGTCGGATCCGGGTCCGCGTTGGAGAACGGCCGCACCGGTGAAGTACTTGTATACCGACCGGACGCCCCAAACCTCGTAAAGTGGTTGCTATTCTCGTGGTTCGGGACGAATCATTCCGTCAGCATCTTCATCAACGGTTGCTCGAAGCGGACTGTGAAGACGTTCGCGTGGTGGAAGCTCCGGCCGAGTTTGCGCCGCTGTTATTCGAATGTAAGGACGCGGTAGTGATACTGGGCGGCCGGTGGCCCGACTTGCAGCCAGTTCTGCGCTTGGCGGCGAGGGCGAAGGCACCTGCGATCCTGGTGTTGCAGCAGCCTTCCTCCACGCCACTGAAGGAGCGTGGGCAGCGAACCGCCCTCCTTCCTACAGGCTCCGGCGCAGCGTTGGACGAGGACGCACGCGAAGCGCTGGCCATGGGTGCTCGCGCGGTGCTTCACGCCAATATTTCCAATTCGGCGCTCAAGGCCGCGATTGCGGCGTTTCACGCTGGCCTGATCGTCCTCGACAGCACCCTCGCGGTTCGTCAAGAATCGTTGAATTCGGATGAAACCTCGCACCAGCTATCGCATCCGACCCGGCGGCAACTCACGACACGCGAGCGAAAAATACTTTCACTCGTGGCAGGTGGTGCTTCAAATAAAGGGATCGCCCGCAATCTTGGCGTGTCAGTCAACACGGTGAAATTTCATCTTGCCGCTGCCTTTGGGAAACTCAAGGCAACAACACGCGCTGGGGCAGTCGCCGAGGGCATCCGGCGCGGCGAACTGTCGGTGTAACCGCTCTTCATCAGCTTAGTCATTCAAGCGCAGCCCTTTCAAAATCCCGGGTGCATCACCGTTCGATTACGTACTGCAATTTGAACGGTCCCGCATCACGGAAGCTTGGCTCCCAGCACGTCCAACCGCTCGATCACTGGGGCCTCGGCAAGCAGTGTGGAAGCTTGAGACATGAGAGCCTGCGCAATCGCACCGTTCAGGTGCGCTTGGCGGCCGGCCTCATCGGCAAACGCGTCGAATACCGCAAATACGGACGGCGCCAGACGGAGAGCGAACCACACCGGTGTGGCTATCTCCTGATTCGCGAGCTGCAGCCCCTGTTCAAGGAACTTGGCGACATCCTGTTCCTTGCCGGGCTTGGCAACGAGGCGAACGAATAGGCCGCAGGTCGTCTTCATGGTGATCTCCTTGGTAAGGTCGATGACACGTATCGCTGCGCAAGGCTAGGCGGGGCATCTCCTCATCTCGATAGGCATAAACGCCATATTTGATATCATTATTGCCATGCGTGTAGATGTGCTGGCTCTCGACACTGTTTTTGACCTGGGATTGTCCGCAGTGCTCGATGCGTTTCAAACCGCGAACGAGATTATCGAGATGACAAGCCTCGATGTTCCACGATTCGACGTCAGAATCGTCGGTGTGCGCAAAAATGTAACGACATCTCAGGGTCTTCGAGTCCCTGTTCATGTCATTGGCACGCGCCGCCCCGACTGTGTGGTCGTGCCCGCCATCGGTTTCAAGATGCCCGGCCCCTTGGAGGCTGCTCTCGGCAGACCAGATATCCGGGATGCTTCCTCCGCGCTCAGAGGGTGGGCGCGACGTGGTGCAATCATGGCCGCCGCCTGCGTCGGGACCTTTGTCATGGCGGAGTCAGGCCTGCTCGACGGTCATCGTGCAACCACTACTTGGTGGTTGGCCTCGTTTTTCCGGCAGCGATATCCGTGCGTTTCGCTCGATGAATCCAACATGCTGGTGAAGTCTGGGCGCTTTCTCACCGCCGGAGCAGCTTTGAGTCATATCGATCTCGCGCTCTGGGTAGTACGCGGCGTGAGCCCCCGGGTTGCCTCCCTGACGGCGAAGTATCTCATTGTTGACTCCAGGCCATCGCAATCCGTTTACGCCGTTACCGACCACCTAGCCCACTCCGATCCCATCGTTCAACGGTTCGAGCGCTGGGCACGTGCACGGCTCGCCGACGGCTTTTCACTGGACGATGCGGCGAAGGCGACCGGCTCGAGCAAGAGAACGCTCGCGCGGCGCATGCAACGAGCGCTCGGAAAATCGCCACTGGCCTACTTCCAAAGCTTGCGCATAGAACGCGCGGTACACCTGCTAAAGACTGGCAATACCACTGTCGATGAGGTTGCCGCCCGCGTCGGATACGCAGACGGGACTACGTTACGAACGCTTCTGCGCCGCAGACTCAACATTGGAATTCGGGAGATCAGGAGAACTGTGTAAGAGCAGAGGTGATCGCGGTCAAACACTCACAAGTGCGGCGGTAGACTTCGCACGGCGTCAGCGCGCGACCACACCAGCATCCAACCTGTGGTCCGCAATGATCAAATCGAGATCTCACCCCGGACAGTGCAAAAGTTTGTATGAAGCGCCCGCCACGCTGATCTCGACACTGCAAGCTTATGAGCGTGATCGGAAGACCCGTTTCCACGCCCACAACGAGACAAGCCACGCAAGAATCGATACTACAGCAAACAGGATTCGCGCGAGCGCGGCAGGGGTATTCAGGGTCACGGGCGCTCGGCCGACGCTCATGCCACCGTAAAAGTTCGCCGCGTCCCCGTAAATTGCCACCCACCCGAACATGACCGCCATGCAGGTTGCAACTACGCTACCGAGGATATCGGAGAGGCGACTGCCCATTGCCGCCCACTGGCCGACCTGCACACCGGAAGCAATCAGGAGAAGACCTAGTATCGTTGGCAGGACGCGCGAGCCATTGATGCTCGAATCCGTCCAGATAACCCCAAGACCAATGGCCAGGAGGACCCCTCCGCCCCCGATGAGCGCTACGCCGAGCGCCCACCTCAGCCCACGGCTCACCATGTCGGCCGCGCGGCGCGCCGCCTCCCTCTTCTCTGGTTCGGCCACGTTCGCCCGCCGCCTCATCCAGGCGGCCAACATCATTCCAGGCATGACGCAGAAGCCAGCACCTACGACACCGGCCACAAGTGGCAAAGTCCAGAGCGGCGCAAAGGAATCTATGCGTGCTGATTCGGGATGCTTCGGCCAGTACAGAACCCGGAGGCGCGCTCCGTATCGGACCGCGGATTCTTTGCCATAGACATCCGAGCTGATGGTATAGCTGCGCCCATCGATTGCCGTAAATTGGAACACCGGCGCATATGTGGGTCGGGTCGATCCGCTCACTCGCGCGCCGACCACCGTAGCTTCAGCGGGGATCCCGGAGATAACCAACGCGGCGCGTTGCACAGCCGCACTGACAGCCAGGATCAGCAATAGCGGCCCTGCTATGCAGAAGCTCCCGGCAAACATGTAACCGATCAGGCGTCCGACCAATTGCTTCATGACTGGTATCGTTACACCTGCGGGCGGATGCACCTTTCAGATACAAGCACGCCAACCCGATTGGAAATGTCCCGATCGATAAGGTCGGAATGTATATCGTCGGGTGGTAAATCCGACAGTTTTTGCGGCTTGATCTGTGAGTTGCCTCGCAATAGTGCCCGCAAGCGAACGTCGACTGCCGCATCTACCGGTGTCGCTTCGAACAATCCCAAGCTGCTAGGAAAGGATTGGGAGCGGGTGATGGGAATCGCCCCCAGACTCTCTGCATAGATCAGTGCGCGGCGCCCCCTTGGAGGACGAAGGGCGAGAGCCGTGAGGCATTTGCGGTGCCAATCGCGACGACAAACCAGGCCCTCACGACCGCGATCGTCAGGGCCTCGCCTTCAGTACATATCGCTCGTCGTAATCTGCCAGGACGGGATAGCGAATCGTCGGTGCTGATTCCAGCGCGAGTACACGCTGACGATATCGATGTAGATAGGCCGCGCGCTCGCGACGCGCCCCCAGAAGCGCAGCGCACCATGAGTGCCGCCGTAGGTCTCGAATATCATCGAGCAGCAACCGGGTGTCAGTCTCGACGATCTCAGGCTCTTTGGCCGTCTGCGCCTTTCCGCTCAGCTTTCCAGTCGCGAGGCCGCGGTGAGCCATTCCACCATTCTCCAGCCTGGTCACACACCGGCCACCCGGCCGTGCGTCACTTCGGTGGCTGATAGATTTGAATGAGGTTGCCGCAGGTGTCTGCAAATACAGCAATGCTGATGGGTCCCGTCTGCGTCGGGGCGGTCGTGAACACGACGCCAAGAGTCTTCAGGCGGCGATACTCAGCGTCAATATCATCCACTTCGAACGCAGTCGCCGGAATGTTCTGCTGAAAGAGCGCAGTCTGGTACGCCTTACTTGCTGGGTTCGCATTTGGCTCTAACACCAACTCTACGTCCCGATGCCCATCCGGCGCGAATACCGTGATCCAGCGGAAACCGTTGCCCACGTCGATGTCACGACTCTGCGCGAAGCCGAGCACTTCGGTGTAAAACCTTAGCGCCCGGTCCTGATTGTCCACCATGATGCTATTCAGTTTGATTTTTAGGCCCACGGCTCGTGCTCGCTTTCTGCAACTGTGCGGATTTGATGGCGCAGATTGACAGAAGCTGCAGGGGAGTGCTTCTCAAAAATTGCGCTTGGTGGCAAATACGCCATGAGAGTAAAGCACCCGGGGAAGAGCTTCAGCGGAAGTGTCCCCGCCACCTGCACGAGCGTGCGCGCCTCGCGCCGAAATGCTGAAGGCGACGACCCGATCCGGCGCGCGAACAGGTAGCTAAACGTGCCGAGGCTCGCGAAACCCACCGCAGCACAGACATCCGTTATCGGCATGGAGTCGGCAATGAGCAGCCTCTTTGCCAGGTCGAGGCGTGCATCGATGCGCACCTGATGCGGCGTCTGACCGAACACGGCCTTGAATGCGCGAATGAAGTGGCTGGGCGCAAGCGCCGCTTCGGACGCGACCTGATTGAGCGTCAGCTTCTCGTCAAGCGCCTGGCAAAGCATGTCCTTGGCCCTGCCAAGTCTGCGAACTACAGAATTCCCTCGGGAAGTTGCGACGATCATTGCTCTGTAACTATCTGTGCGTGTGTAGACGCGGATGATAATCGCCCGCCCCGCTGATGTCTCGCCCCAGGTATGATCAGGTCATCTCACGCGGACGAGAATCGTATGAGTGTTGCACATCACCTTTCAGCTCTCGCTCGAGTGGTGCATTTGGTAATCATCCTATCCGGGCTAACACCGAATCCGACAAGCGCCGCGCCACCGCGAACATTGCTGCCGGTGTCCGGTATACCGAGGATGCAAAAGCGCCTCGGCGCACCTCAGCTCGCCCAAGGCGTCCATCCCGTTCGTGTCGATAAGGATTCGGATCGTTCACAGCCAATCTGAATGCGTTGCCGAGATGTTTGCGTGAACGATCAATGCAGCCCCGCAGATCGCGGAGCCGCGCCGCAAGCTCGCGCGGGCGCGCCAGGCGGTCTCGACTCGACAGGGAAACTGTCGAGTCGACCGGCCGCGGCGGTGATGGGCCCCGGGGTGAGTCCGCTATAGAAACATACCGCCCGAAGCCTCGATACGCTGCCCCGTAATCCAACCCGTTTCGGGAGCGAGAAGCGTCGCGATTGCATCGCCGATGTCATCCGGCAAGCCAACCCGTCCAAGGGCGGTCTGCGAAGCGATCTGCTTGTTGAGCTCCGGGTTGTCGCGCACACGACCACCACCGAAGTCGGTTTCAATCGCGCCGGGTGCCAGTGCGTTCACTCGGATGTTACGCGAGCCCAACTCCTTGGCGAGATAGCGGGTGAGTACCTCGATCGCGCCCTTCATGGAAGCGTAGACCGAGGACCCCGGAAGGCTGAAGCGTGCAAGTCCACTGGAAAGGTTGACGATCCGACCACCGTCTGCCAACAGGGGCAGAAGTTTCTGGGTCAGGAAGAAAACGCCTTTGAAGTGGACATTCACCACTGCATCGAGCTGCTCTTCCGTGGTCTCCGCAAAGCTGGCGTAAAGTCCCATCCCGGCATTGTTCACCAGAAACTGGAAACGATCGGCACCGAACGTCCGGGTCAACTCGGTGCGGAACTGCTCGACGAAGGCGTCGAACGTTTTGACGTTTCCCGTGTCGAGCTGCAGCGCCGCCGCGCGGCGCCCGAGCTGCTTGATCTCAGCAACAGCCGCCTCCGCTTCCGCGCGCTGGGCACGGTACGTCAGGATCACGTCGGTGCCTTTCGCCGCCACCTTGAGGGCGGCATTTCGTCCGAGGCCCCGGCTGCCGCCGGTAATCAGGGCTATCGAGGTCGAGGGATTCATGGTGAGGCTCCTTTCGATTGAGTTTCGTTGGCACGGACTCTATTGGTGAGATAATTAGAGATAAAGTGCCTTTGCTTGCATAACTGTTCATTTAATGTGAACAATGTGGTCTCGGCGTTCCCGTTTCCGGACCCTAGGCCGGGCTCTCGAGGTGAGTTGCACGCGTGAACAAGCTAGAGGCGATGCGGATCTTCGTACGGGTGGCGGAGCAAGGCAGCTTCACGCGGACCGCTGAGGTTCTTCAGCTACCTAAAGCGAGTGTTTCCAATGCGGTGCGCCAGCTCGAGAGCTTGCTCGGAACGCGACTGCTGCACCGGACCACCCGCAAGGTGCAGATGACTCACGACGGACAGGCGTACTACGAGCGATGCAAGGATCTGCTTTCCGACCTCGACGATCTCGACACGATGTTTCAACACAGCGCTCAGGCGCTGCGCGGCCGATTGCGCATCGACCTGCCCAGCCGGATCGCACACGAGTATGTCATTCCCAGCCTGCCGCGGTTTCTCGAGGCGCATCCGCTGCTGGAGTTGGAATTGAGCAGCACCGATCGCCTGGTTGATGTCGTGCGGGAGGGCTTCGACTGCGTGTTGCGAATTGGAACGCCGCGCGACGCGCAGCTCATCGCGCGTCCACTTGGACAGCTGACGATCATCAACTGCGCGAGCCTAGATTATCTCCGGCGGCACGGCACACCGCGCTCGCTTGAGGACCTATCGCGGCACCGGCTGATTCACTACGTTGGAACATTGGGCGCGAGAACCAGCGGTTTCGAGTACCCGCAAGGCGACGGCTATCGCAACCTGCCGATGGCAGGCCCCTTGGTCGTCAACGACACAGGTTCCTACAGGGCAGCCTGTCTCGCCGGCCTCGGAGTGGTCCAGGCACCCGAAATCGGGTTGCGCGAATACCTCGACAGCGGAGTGTTGGTGGAAATCCTGCCGGAGTATCGTCCCGAGCCGATGCCCATCTCCCTTCTGTATGCGCATCGGCGCAACCTCCCCAAGCGTGTGCGCGTCTTCATGGATTGGCTTACGGAAATTCTGCGACCGATCCTGCGACGCAGGTCATCAGATTGGCGGCGAAACTGATTGTTGGAATCGCCCCTCCAGCTCGCGAGTGTCAATCGTTGCTCTCGGACGGTGATAGCGACAGCCAGTGTGATTTTCTGGACGCATTATTTATCAGTCAGACGCCCGACGCGGGCGCCGAAATGCGTGATGCCTCTCGGATGTGGCCACTGCGGGCGGCGGCAGCCATTCGTTACGCAACTGATGACAGTGCCTGCCCAGCGAGCCTGCTGATGACGCACGACTACTGGGCAAGCGAGATTCCGAAATCCGATTGCCAATCGTTTGCACTCTCTGACATCGAACTTCTGGTGACACGCGGGTGGCTCCGAGTATGCGATCGACCGTTCCTACTCCGCGCCCCTGCGACCACGGTGCCAACGCTGCGGCAAGCTTGTTCGGGTTCTTCGAGAGGATGGCGCAAAGTTGGTGAAGTGCTCATCGCGGCGTGCAGCGCAGCCGGTCTACCTCCAGTGCAGGCAGACGCTGGGATAGGCTCCTCCCTCACATCCCATCATTCCCACTCACAGCGGCCCGGATTCCATGTCTTGTCCGGACACTCGGCGACAAGAACCGGATCTGCAAGCGCACGCACCCTATCTAACGCGATAGCAAATCCGCGGGAATGGTGGACTCCATGTAGCCGGATCACCGCTCTTGACAACTGCCCGCCAAGAGTCACACGGACACCGCTATAGCTGTCTTCCTCCCTGATCACATCCGCAGTTGCCCCGGCGGAATCGAATTCCAACCCGTCGTCGAGCAATATGCCGGCCACCTTGCGAACTACACCAAGGACCTCGTCAACGCTGTTCTCAAGTGCTCGAGCCGCGAGGTCGATATCACGAGTAGGGCGCCGTGCCTCGAGTGCTGCCAACAGCACACCGCCTTTGAGAACGAACTTCTCCGCAAACTCGGAGTGCACCAAGCGATCCAGGAAACATTCAAGCGCATACAGTTGAATGAGCTCGTCGGTGGGCCGGCCTGTGCGCCTGGCTTCGCGTTGGAGATCGAGGTAACGTCTCCCCGCCAGTGTTCCTTTGTCGCGCGCTTCACAGGAGGATCTCAAAAGCCTGGCGAACGGCCCGCTCCGCCCCATGAAAGTGCTTTGCCATCTCGATCAAGGTGGCGGGCTTTGCGCCCCGACGACGAAGCCACCGACGAAGCGATTCCCAGGCGACGTCCGCGCCTTCCCGATGCCTGAGTCGGATGACATCGACCAGCGAGCGTTCGGCGGAGTACATGCCGACTTTGAAGCCTGCACCGATGTTGACTTCCTCGCGTCCGAGATCGAAGGTGTTCTTTGCGAACACGTGGATATTAATCACCGGCCTCAGTGTCGGAGGTCGCGAACCGCGTGGGATGGCGACGTCTATTCGATTCGGAATAGCGTCGGTGAGATTGTGGCGAGCGAGCGCCGTCAACAGGCACAACGTTCCACGAGGAGCCCGACAGGCGACCTCCAGAAGGTCCTGATCCAGTTCCGGGGCATCCGCCCAGCGATAAAGCCCGCGGGCGATCTGCTCGATCAGTCCCCGATTCCTGTAGTCGTAAAGGCGCTCCGCGGACATGCCAGCACTTCTGGCCGCGGTATAGGTAAAGACCGTCGGCAGACCTTCCCGACTGGGGGCTGAAGCTTTAGAGCGCATTTCGATGAATTCGTATACAGGTCTTCCTAATGTGTCTACATTATCATCGGTGGCTCCATCTTACGAAGTGACCGCTCGACCTGAGGCGCCGCCGGCCACCGTGTGACCGGCCGGAGCGAGCCCGGGGCGGCGATGCTCTGCAAGTAAAGCCGCCAGTGCTCCGCACTCTGCGGGAGCGGCTTGGCACGTTTGGCACTGGGAGTTAGGATGGATGTAAGTGCCGGACTGCAGACGGGAATGTATGGTGGAAAGGGAGGGGGACTCGAACCCTCGACCCCGGCATTATGAGTGCCACTCCCCGCCTGCCAGGGCTGACTTGCTGCGGAACCAGGGACCGGCCTTTCCGTCGTAAGCCATTGATTGGGCTTAATTCATGAATTTCGGTCAACATGGGCGATCGGCCGTTGCAGTCCGTCGTTAGCCCACGAGAGCACACTGAGGCACAGCGAAATCACACGGATTTCACACGGACCGCATGCCGCTATGCCGCAAGTCAAAGGCTGATGCCTAAGCCAGCGGCCAGTTTGTCTTTGAGCCCGTGCCTCAGTACGCTTCCACGCATGGCCACGCTCCCCATCACCGCCCAAGCCCCGCTGTTCGCCGACTCTTACGGGATGCTGCGCGCTCAGGGGACGTGCGTGACGCTCGACTCCATGTCGACAGCGTTCGAGCGAGAGCGACGACAGAGGGAGATCACCCAAAATTCCCCTCGGTCTCTGTTGCGGACGTGTATCTCACCATCGTGCACGACCTGCTTCACACCGCCGAGATCGACTCGTATCTATCTGGACAACGGGCCGAAGCGGCAGCGCTGCAACAAAGCGCTGAGCAGTACTTTGACCCGACAGCTCGCTAGGATCGGAAGAGGTTGCGGAAAATGACAGCAATGATTGATTGGTCACAGTGCCCTGTTCTCGAAAGCGTGCCCGGGAAGGTCAGCGGTGCGTGGGTTTTTCGTGGAACACGTGTGCCGGTATCGGCCATTCTGAAAAACCTCAAAGACTTGAGCGTCAACGAGATTGTGCAGGAATTTCCCTCAGTGACGCGCGATCAGGTGCGTGCCGTGTTGGATTTTGTCGCACGGAGTTCCGAGCCTCCAGGTCCGCACCATTAGACATGCTCGTGCTGCTTGATGAAAACCTGCCGCACAGACTCCGGCACCTCATCGTTGGCCACGACGTGAGAACAGTCGCCTATCAGGGTTGGAAAGCTCTGACCAACGGGGCGCTGCTGAAGGCCGCGGAAGACTACGGTTTTGATGTGATGGTCACGGCGGACCAAGGCATACAGTATCAGCAAAATATTCAGGGCCGCAAAATCGCGATTGTCATTCTAAGCAGCAATGAACTCGGAATCGTGACGACACACCTCAGGAAGATTATCACAGCAATCAACATGTCAAAGCAGGGTGATTTCCTCACGGTCGATATGGGCAATTCCCCGTAAAACGCGGTAGCGCCCTGCCGGCGGGCCGATGGATATGCGCTGGGCGATCCTCAACAACAAAGGTCACGGGCCGTCAAGAATGGCATTGTGGGTGCCGATCTCCGCTGCCCGAGCCGAATTGCGGTTCGGCTTTCACTTCCAAGCCTTTGACTACTTTTAACTGTTACCTTTCAACACCACTGGGCGGTCGGTCGTTGCAATCCCGCTTTAGCTCACGAGGGCACCTGGAACAACACGGCGATCACGCCGATTCCACACAGAAACAACCGCGCATTTTGCCTGTGCCGGGCGGTGGCCACACGTCGGCGGAGCCCTCGGAAACGTGTCAGGGTCTCCCATCATAAAAATAGAGGGGACTACGAACCGCCACATACGTCCTAAACGGAACGACCGTCTGCTACTATCTGTTGGAACTTCTAATTGGCTCGGTCTCGCCCCGCGCGTCGACGATCGCATGCGCGGCCCACGTCTTGCCTCCATCCTCCGTGGCAATCACAGTACTGCTGTCACCTACCACCCACCCACGCTGACCATCGGCCTCAAACTTCAGAGAGCGGAGCCATGACGTCGTGCCGCTCGTCTGCTCGGCCCAAGTCTTGCCACCATCCTCCGTCGCAATCACAACACCACCGTCACCTACTGCCCAACCGCGCAGACTGATTTCCGAGCGCAATAGGGGCCGCCGCCGAGGTGATGAAGCGTGCGGGACAAAAGCCGGGTATGGCAGCTACGTGAATCGTACCCATCGCAATTGCATGCCAGCCAACTCGTCAACTCGCGTTTGTGAGCCAACGCGACTCAAACAACTGCTTGGCATGGTCGCTCAAGCTACGGAAAATCCTTCGCTCAGGAGTCCCCGGCATGGACACTTGAGGACATAGGTATGGTAAAACCGCCTGGAGACTCCACCAGCCCGACGCAACGGAGTGCCGACTGCCCGCGTCCTGAGTTGATAGTGGCGCCATCCTCCGCAAGGGAACCCGAGACGTGGAATGTCTTGCAGGTAGGCGCGTTCCTCAAGATACCGCCGAAGACGGTCCGGGCCATGGCGCGCCGAGGCGTCATACCCGCCGCGAAGCTTGGCAAGGGCTGGAGATTCGAGAAGAGTACATTGTGCGAGTGGTTTACAACCCGGACGCGAGAAAATCTGAAGCCATGCCTCTCACCAAGAGCCCCAATTCGCCCTATTGGCAAATCCGATTCGAGATCGCTGGCATCGAGGTTAGACGCTCTTCTCGAACCCGCGACAAGCTCGCCGCACAAGAGCTCGAAAAGCAACTCCAGGATGAACTATGGCGACAAGTCAAACTCGGAGAACAGCATTACTGGGAAGGTTTCCACCACACACGCGCGATATGACCCTCTTCGCGCTCGCCACCGGACTGCGTAAATCAAATGTCGCTGAGCTGGAATGGAATCGCGTCGACATGGCTCGACGGTGTTGCTTCATACCCGGCTACCTCAGCAAGAGTGGCCAGCCAATTCCGGTGCCGCTCAACGAAGATGCCATGGACGTGTTGAAGCGATGGCAGGAGCTTCACGTGTCTTGTGCAACGCAGTGGGCCGAGACTGTACGGCGGCATGTGTTCGTTTATCGCCGCAGGGTGCCGATCAAGCAGATCACAACTGCAATGTGGCGGAGGGAGTGTAAGGCAGTCGGCCTGGAAGGCGTGACCTTCCACAGCATGCGGCACGCGTGGGCATCCTGGCAGACACAGGCGGGTACACCGATGCGGATCCCGCAGGAGCTGGGCGGATGGGCATCGCTGCAGATGCCGCAGCGGTACTCGCACCTAGACCCAGGAATCCTCGCCGACTTTGCGGACCGGACACTCCTCCGAGGAGATCCCCGCGAAGAATCCGTCAAAGAGGACGATAAGGCTGGTGATGCGGACCCGCAAGTCCTTGATTTTAGTGGAAAGGGAGGGACTCGAACCCGCCGGAGGCACGAGCCAGATCAGTAACTTGCCGATGAGCTTAGACTTCCTGTCCCCGCAAATCCCCTTGGATCCCCGCTTTTGGCACTCGATTTGGCACTGAAGCCCCTCTGCCTGACTGGTAGTCGTAGCCGTCCAGCTACACACCGCTTCCCCTCATGGCCTCGTCACTGGACGGCGAGAGACTCCGCCCTAGAGCATCATGTAAGTTAATCCGCAAGACATGCGGATATATGAACATGATATTTGATACGATCATGTTCATATATCCGCTATTAGAGCGGAACTTTGGACATGACATACGCTAAGCGCACCACCGCTCTTTCCTCCTATCTAAACGAGCTGCTTTCCGCCGGCCGGGTGGTATTCACCCGGGACGAAGCGCAGAAATCCCTCGGGACAAGCGCCGGCGCGTTCCTGGATGCAGCCGAACGGCAGCAGCGCAAACACCACCT
>CAZBTV010000178.1:0-13903 GCA_964494895.1 uncultured Steroidobacteraceae bacterium
GAACACGGTCCGCGTGTAGTAGTCGAGGCCGCGGACCAGGCGGGGGTTCACGTGATAATCCACACCAATCTCGCGCAGGCCGTTGCAGAGCGTGTCGAAGTGTTCGCGGGACTCAGGATCAAGATGATCGGTAAGGAGCGGGGCGCCTGCGACGATCTCCTGCATTTCCGGGTTCTTGCTGTCGAGAATGCGCAGCGGATTGCCCTCCAGGCGGCGCTTGCTGTCACTGTCGAGGCGGGATTCGTACGCGCGGAAGTAGGCCACCAGCTTCTCGCGATACGCCCTGCGGGATTCCGGAGTGCCTAGAGAGTTGATGTTGAGCTTCACGCGCTCGATACCGAGCCTGCGCCACAGGCGTGCGGTCATCGCGATGAGCTCCACATCGGCGTCGGGGCCCGGAAAACCGACAGCCTCGACGTCCACCTGATAGAACTGGCGATAACGTCCCTTCTGGGGCCGCTCGTGCCGAAACATCGGACCGATACACCAGAGCTTGTGCCGCGCTCCACGCAGCATTCCGTTCGAAATCAGAGCGCGCATCACGCCCGCCGTCGCCTCGGGGCGCAATGTCAGAGTGCGCCCCTCATCGCGATCAGCGAACGTGTACATCTCCTTCTCGACTACGTCCGTGAACTCCCCGATCGCGCGCTTGAACAGCTCGGTGTGCTCGACGATAGGCACACGGATTTCTTCGAACCCATATGCCGTGAGGAGCTCGCGCACGGTGTCCTCGAGATGCTGCCAGGCCCCGATCTGCGCCGGCAACACATCGTTCATTCCACGGACAGCCTGTATATGCTCTGCCAACTCAACCTCCGTCGGATGCGGGAACGGCGCGTCCGCGGCCAGTAATGGTGAAACGCGCGCTTCCGTCGGGTGCCACACCGGACGGAATGGGGGCCGGACGGCCGTTGAATTCCAGGGTCACTCCCGCGGCGTTGCCCAGAACGACGCGCATCGGCACCGGGCCTCGCACGGTATGCGCGGTGGACGCTGCGCCGACATCGTAAAACAAGCGCTGCCCCGAAGCATCGTAAACCTCAGCCCAACTATCGGAGGAGAATTTCAGGGTCAGCTCGCCGTCTTTGCCACGCTTCGTGGGGGGCGGCGCGGAGGCCGCCGACGTGGAACTCCTCATCGTGGTAGCGGTGCTCGTCGCAGGGGCGGCAGCTGTTGGTGCGTTCGCAGGTGTTGTAGAGGAATGGGGCTGCCTGGCGCTTGTCGCCGCTGTCGCCGAGCGCACCGCCTCAGTCGAAGCCGCAGCATTACCAGCCCCCGCGTGCGTAAGTTGCTGCCCCCGCGCAGGAGACGCTCCGGACTTTTCGGCCGAGCTGTTCGCGCTCGTGTCGTGCTCGTCCGCGTGGGCGACCGTGGTTTCCGGCTGGGCGACGGGCTGGCCGGCGCTACCGGTTTGCTCACTGCCCTGCACCGGTTTCGGCTGCAAGTCTTCCTTCGGCGAGGAGATAACCCACCACAACGTGCCGATAGCCGCGACGGCAACCAACAGAACAACCGCGGTCCCCGCGAGCCTGCCCGCGTCTCGCTCGACCGGCACGTGCGCGATGCGAGTCAAGTCCGGCGTCACCGGCGCGGCGCGTGACGAATTCGCATACAGCTCTTGCAGCTGCGCGGGGTCCTCCTCGACGAGCTCTGCATAATGCCGCAGATGCCCGCGCGCGTAGACCGCAGCCCCGAGTGTCGCGAATTCTTCCGCCTCGAGCGCCTCGACTATCCGGGGGTCGACATGCATTCTCTCAGCGGCCTGCAGAATGCTCAGGCCCTTCTTCTCGCGGGCAGCCCGCAGCCGCGAACCGATGCCGGCGCGTCCGTCGCCGTCTGATTCCGCAGCCATAGAGTGTCAACCTGGGTTGTTCTCGAGATCAGCGAGCGAGCGCGCCTGTGTGGAGCTCGGGAAATCGAGGCGCAGCTTACGCGCGTACCCCGCCACCGCTACACGGTCCTTTTGCGCCCGAGCAATGCGCACACCCAACAGCAACAGGTCGGGCGTCTCATCGAAGGCCCCGAGATATGCATCCACCTGCTTGCGCGCGTCGGTCAGGTTGCCGTCCTGGAACTCCAGGTCAGCCAGCTGGTAGGCGGCTTCCGCGAAATTCGGACGGATGAGCAGCGCCTCCTTGAGGTTCCTGACCGCCTCGATGTTGTGTTTCGCCGTGCGCAGGCAGACACCGGCGTTGGTATAAGCCACCCAGGGGGTGCGATAGAGCGCGTTGTGCGCCACCTGCTCGAAGCGGCGCACTCCTTCGTCCACCCGCCCGATCTGGCACAGGTAGACCGCATAGTTGTTGGAAACATCCGGGTCGTGCGGTGCCAGCGCAAGAGCCGCCTTGAACTCGCGATCCGCCTCCTTCTGATCACCCATGCGGTCGAAAAGCATGGCTCGGGCGCCGTGCATCTCGGCGTTGTTGGGATTTTCCATCAAGGCGCGATCCAGCTTCTCTTTCGCCAGCGGGATATCCCCTTGCCGCATGTAGGCGATGCCGAGTTGCGTGTTGGCCGACGAAGCGTCTTCCAGGCGCTTGGCCCTGTCGTTGGGCTGGCTGCTGCTGGCGCATGCAGCAAGCCCCAGCAATGCAGCGACGCTCATGACGGCTGCCGCGGTCCTACACACTGGCAGCGACAATTCTCTGGAACCTGCTTTCCGCGCGCTCATTGCTGAATCGCCACCCCGAAGAGTTTGTTACCGAGACGCACGGTCGTGCGATCAATGACTTTGCCCGCGAGTTGCCCGCAGGCCGCGTCGATATCGTCACCGCGCGTGCGGCGGATGGTCGCCAGCACTCCGCGCTGAATCAGCTCGTCGCGAAACTTGAGAATGGCCGGCATTGGCGAGCGCCTGTAGCGTGTCGCCGGAAACGGGTTGAACGGAATGAGATTCACCTTGGCCGGATGGCCTTTGAGGAGGGCGGCAAGGGCACGCGCCTGGGCTGGAGAGTCGTTCACACCATCCAGCATGACGTATTCGAAAGTGACGCTGCGGCCGTTCTGCTCATCGATGTAGTGCCAGCAGGCTTCGAGAAGCTCGGCGATCGGATGCTTGCGGTTGATCGGCACCAGCTCGCTGCGCAACTCGTCATCCGGCGCGTGCAGCGAAACCGCCAGCGCCACGTTGGTCTCCTCGGCCAGCTTGTATATCTGTGGGACGAGGCCGGAAGTCGAGAGCGTCACACGGCGTCGCGACAGATCGAAACCGAAGTCATCCATGAGAATCCGCACCGCCGGCACGACGTTACGGAAGTTCGCCAGCGGCTCGCCCATGCCCATGAGCACGACGTTGGTGACGATGCGCTCGCCGCCGGCCTGGAAGCCCAGTTCCTTCTTCGCGAGCCACACCTGCCCGACGATCTCGGCAGTGGTGAGATTGCGGTTGAATCCCTGCTGCGCGGTCGAGCAGAACGAGCAGTCCAACATGCACCCGACCTGAGACGAGATACACAGCGTGCCGCGATCTTTCTCGGGGATGAACACCATTTCGAACGCCTGCGACGAGTCCGCGCTCAACTTCCATTTGCGCGTGCCGTCGGACGAGTGTTGCATCGTCACGATCTCTGGAGTGCGGATTTCCGCGCGCTCCAGCAGCAGCGCGCGAAAGTCCTTGGCCAGATCGGTCATGTCGGCGATCGAGCCCTCGCCGCGCTTGTAGATCCAGTTCATGAGCTGGCGAGCGCGGAATGGCTTGCTGCCCAGCTCCGCCACAAATGCCTCCAGCGCGGCGCGCGGCAAACCCAACAGGTTGGTGCGGCTTGTGGCTGAAGACGTCATGGCGGCGCGGGGTGCGCGGCATCAGCCGCGCGGGTGCAGCTCCGTCGTGCTGAAGAAATAGGCGATCTCGACCGCGGCGGTTTCCGGCGCGTCCGAGCCGTGGACCACATTCTGCTCGATGCTCTGGGCGAAGTCCGCGCGGATCGTCCCGGGAGCGGCCTTCTTCGGGTCCGTGGCGCCCATGATCTCGCGATAACGGGCGATGGCATTCTCCCCCTGCAGGACCTGCACCAGGACGGGACCCGACGTCATGTAGCTCACGAGATCCTTGAAAAAGGGGCGCTCGCGATGCACGGCGTAGAAGCCCTCGGCTTCACGCTGGGACAGATGCCTCATGCGTGCGGCGATGATGGACAGATTCGCCTTCTCCAGACGGCGATTGACCTCGCCGATGAGATTGCGGCTGACGCCGTCCGGCTTGATGATGGACAGAGTGCGCTCTTGCGCCATTCGCTTGACCTTCCAAGAAAATTCGGGGTGGGTGGCGTGAGAATTCTCGCAGGTGCCACTCGAGCCTGCAGCCGCGAAGGCCGAGGCTCAGCAGCACTCAGTCCGCCAGTCTACCCTGGAACGCGCATCCGCGCGCGCCCAGGCACAGGGACGTGCCCCGTTTCAAACCGAGAAGCTTTCTCCGCAACCGCATTCCCCCTTCACGTTCGGGTTGCGGAAGCGAAAAGCCTCGTTCAGCCCCTGCTTGATGAAGTCCACAGTCGTGCCGTCCAGCATGCTCAGGCTGCCCGGATCGACGAAGACCTTCACGCCCCGGTCCTCGAACATCACGTCGCCTGGCGTGGCTTCTTCCGCATAGTTGATCACGTAGGCGAACCCGGAACAGCCGGTCTTGCGCACCCCGAGCCGTAGACCGATGCCATGTCCGCGTGCCGACAGGAACGTCTTCACACGATTCGCAGCCGATTCAGTCAATGAAATTGCCATGGTTTCCATTCTACGCGCTCTGCTTCGAGCGACTTGAGTCCACTGGAAAAAAAGGTACCCCACTCTTCCCGGAACCGCGCGCGAAACAGGCCAACAACGCATCTTCGACCACCAGCAGACGGCCTAGCTTCTCGATGGGGACAGCCAGTCTTTCCGCCCAGCTGGTGGGATCCCCGGGAGCGCCTTCGCCCTGCTTCCGACCCGGAAGCTGGCCCGTCAGCCACTCCGCTACTGCCAGAGTATGGGGGCATCCGTACGCCTTAAAACGTGCGGCCTTCACAATGCCATCTGCGACCGTGAGGTGGAAACGCACCCAGGTCTCCTCACCAGGCCCACCCGCCTCGCCGGTCAGTACGTTGCTGTCCTCCCGGCGTGCTCTGTCCTCTGCCGCCGGTGAAAGCTCCCGTAGGCGAGTGACTTCCCGGCGAACCTCCTCGATGGCGGAATCCACATCGGAAACCGACGTATAGCGTCCGACGCTGAAGCGCAGGGAACTCTGAGCAAGCTGCGTATCGCGCCCAAGGGCACGCAGGACATACGACGGTTCCGCAGATGCCGAATTACAGGCCGAGCCTGTAGAAATCGCCAGGCTGCTCAAGGCGGTGACGAGACTCTCTCCCTCGACGCCTTCGAAAGACACATTGAGGATTTCGGGCACTCGCGGGGCGCCGCCTGCGTTGAGGTGCACTCCCCCAAGGCCCTCCAGGCCTTTCCAGAGACGTTCGCTCAGTTTTGTGAATCGTTCGCGATCGTCCGCGCTCTGCCGCCCGGCCAACTCGCAGGCAGCACCAAGGCCAACCAGCTGATGCGTAGGCAGCGTGCCAGGGCGCAACCCCTTCTCCTGCCCACCCCCGAAGAGCAGAGGCTGTAGCAATGGCCGGGAGGCGCGGCGGGCATACAACGCGCCGGCGCCCTTCGGCCCGTAGATCTTGTGGCCCGTGAACGAAAGAAAGTCGACCGGCAGCGTGCGGACATCCAAGGGGATCTTGCCCACGGCCTGCGCCGCGTCAGTATGGAATGCGACACCACGCTCGCGGCAAAGTGCTCCGATTGCACCGATGTCTTGTATCACGCCGATCTCGTTGTTCACGTACATGATCGACACCAGGACAGTATCGGGGCGAAGCGCCGCACGCACCGACTCCGCTTCGATACGTCCCTCCCGGTCGGGGGTGAGATACGTGACTCTGAAACCTTCGCGCTCCAAGCGCTTGCACGCATCGAGTACGGCCTTGTGCTCGATCCGCGACGTGATGAGATGTCGACCGCGATCTGCATTGGCGCGACAAACTCCGAGGACCGCCAGGTTGTCCGATTCTGTTGCGCCCGAGGTGAAAATAATCTCGTCCGGCTCCGCCCCTATCAGAGCGGCAACCTGCGCGCGAGCGGTCTGCGCGCGGGCGGCCGCGCGACGCCCGAATATATGGGTGGCGGACGAGGCGTTACCGAAGTCACCAGCAGTCGTGAGGCACGAGGCCATCGCGTCCGCGACAGCCGGATCGACGGGCGTAGTCGCCGCATAATCGAGGTAGATCGGATCACCGGATGCGTCGATCATGTTGACCTCTTCTCCGGGAGGGTAGCAGCCTCGGGCATCGCGACGGACGTGTTGCCCACGTGTGGGGCACCGGCCTGCCGGCGGCGCTTCTGCACGGCGGTCAGAATGCCTCGGACAATGTTGACTTCGTTCTGGTCGAGCTCGGCTCGCTGCATGAAGCGGCGGATGCGCCCCATCAGGTTGGTACCGCTCTGTGTGCGATCACGAAAATCGATTTCCTCCAGCACCTGCGCCAGGTGCGTGTACATACGTTCCATTTCCTCCGGTGTCGCAAGGGGAGCGTCGGCCGGGGCAGCTTCGACTTTCGCGCCTCGGGCGCGAAAGACTTCGTACGCCACCAGTTGCACCGCCATCGCGAGATTCAGCGACAAGTAGGCTTCGTTGGCGGGAATGCGGATGAGCACGTGGGCGGGCTCGAGATCCTCATTGCGCAATCCAGTGCGCTCCGACCCGAACAGGACGGCAGCGGGAGACCTCTGCCCTTCGAGGACGAGCCGCTCGGCCGCGTCTCGCACATCCGCAACGCGAAAGTTCTGATCCCGGTCGCGGGAAGTGGTCGCGGCAATGAAACCGCAGCCCGCCAAAGCCTGCTGAACGGATTCCACGACGCGCGCGCCGGCCAGCACATCATCGGCCCCGGACGCCCGGGCAACTGCCTCGCTGTGAGGAAATTCCTTGGGCCTTACGAGCACCAGATGCTCGAGAGCCATGTTCTTCATCGCACGCGCGACGGCCCCGATGTTGCCGGGATGGGAAGGCTCGACCAGCACGATGCGAATGTCAGTGGAGATCATCTGTTACTCTTACGGTTTGTAAGCATCGAGCTTATTTACCGTGCACGCCCTTCTCAATATCGGCATTCGCGCCGCACGCCGCGCTGGCGAGATCATTGTCCGGAATTTGAACCGCCTGGAATCGCTCACGGTCACGTCCAAGAGCCGCAACGACTTTGTCAGCGAAGTCGACACACAGGCGGAAGCAGAGATCATCGGATTCATCCGCAAGCACTACCCGAACCATGCCTTCCTTGGGGAAGAGAGCGGGTCCAGCGGAGAAAGCGACACGGTGTGGATCATCGACCCCCTGGATGGGACTACCAATTACTTGCACGAGTTCCCAGTATTCTCGGTCTCCATCGCGTGTCAGCAAAAAGGTCGTCTCGAGCACGCCGTGGTATACGACCCAATGCGCCAGGAGCTCTTTACCGCCTCACGTGGTGCTGGCGCCCACCTGGACAACCGCCGCATACGCGTGAGTAAACAGCGAGGCCTGGAAGGAGCCCTCGTTGCCACGGGTTTTCCATATCGTGCAAACACGCGGTACATCGATCCCTATCTCGCCATGCTGAAGGTTGCGATGGAGAAAACCGCGGGTATTCGCCGCCCAGGCTCGGCGGCCCTCGATCTCGCTTATGTCGCCGCGGGCCGCGTTGATGGATTCTGGGAAATTGGCCTCGCGCCCTGGGATACAGCCGCTGGCACGCTGCTCATCCAGGAGGCGGGCGGGCGTATCAGCACCTTGGGTGGCGGAGAGTACAAGCAGGAGGGCCACGTACTGGCCGGAACGCCCAAGGTCTACAGCGCCCTGCTGGAAGCCTTCGCGCCGTTTGTTCCCGAAGAGCTACGCTGAGAGGTGCGAGCTATACTGCCGCGAAAATCGGGGGTGCCATGCCTAACCAGCTTTTCGCGACCAAATCCATCGCCGAGCTCCAGGAGCAGGAGTCCTCCGGCAACCAGCTTCACCGTGCGTTGTCCGCCACCGCCCTGACATTGCTGGGCATCGGTGGGATCATCGGCACCGGAATCTTCGTTTTGACCGGCACCGCCGCCGCACAGCATGCCGGTCCGGCGCTGGCCTTGTCGTTCATCATCGCCGGCATCGGCTGTACTCTGGCAGGTTTTTGCTACGCCGAGTTCGCCGCCATGATCCCGGTGTCAGGTAGCGCCTACTCCTATGCCTACGCGACATTGGGCGAAGGCATCGCGTGGTTCATCGGCTGGAATCTCATTCTCGAATATCTTTTCGCGGTCGCCACTGTCTCGACCGGATGGTCCGGATATGTGCTGAGCCTGCTGGAGCAGTTCCACATCCACCTGCCCGCGGCGCTCACGCACGCCCCGTTGGATCAAGGACCAGGCTCTCTGAGCATCATCACCACAGGGGCGATCATCAACCTCCCGGCGATGTTGATCGTCGCTGTCATCGCGACCATCTGTTATATCGGAATCAAGCAGTCCGCGGCATTCAACTCGGTGATCGTGGCGATTAAGGTCACCGTGGTCGTGCTGTTCATCCTACTGGGGGTGAGCTTCATCAACACGGCAAATTGGCACCCCTTCATTCCACCCAACAGCGGTGAGCTCGGCCGATATGGCTGGAGCGGCGTGATGGCTGCCTCGGGGGTGATTTTCTTTGCCTATATCGGCTTCGATGCGATCTCGACGGCCGCGCAGGAGACCCGCAACCCCCAGCGCGACATGCCGATTGGCATCCTGGCGAGCCTCATCATCTGTACGTTGCTGTATGTGATCGTAGCGCTCGTACTGACAGGGATGGTGAGCTATAAAGAGCTCGATGTCTCTGCCCCCATAGCGCTCGCGCTCGACAAGTACCCCGCCCTGCAATGGCTGGGACTGCCCGTGAAGTTGGGAGCCATCGCTGGAATGACCTCCGTCATGCTGGTCATGACGCTTGCACAGGCACGCATCTTCTTCGCCATGGCTCGCGACGGTCTCCTTCCACCCTGGTTCGCACGAGTCCATCCGAAGTTCAAAACGCCTTCGACGGGTACCGCGCTTACCGGCGTCTGCGCGGCAGTCATCGGGGGACTCTTCCCGGTGAAAATTCTTGGTGAGCTCGTATCGATCGGAACACTGGCTGCGTTCGTGACCGTGTGCATCGGCGTGCTCGTGCTGCGGCGTACGCGGCCCGATCTACAGCGGCCTTTCCGTGCGCCGGCCCCCTATTTCACATGCATTCTCGGGGCGCTCATCTGTTTCGCCATGATGGTCTTTCTGGGGGTTCCGACGTGGATACGGCTCGTCGTCTGGACCGCCGTTGGCGTGCTGGTTTACATCGCCTACGGGCGTAAGCACAGCCGCTGCGCGACGGAAAGCCCGCCGTCCAATCCAGTGACCACGCCCTGACAGGACCGAGAGGCACTGACCTGCCCGCAAGCCGTGCGAGGCGCGGCACCTCGTCTCAGCCGCCTTCGTTTTCGTCTTCGTCGATCGACTTGCGCTCGTCGAGATTGCGGCGCAGGCGAATATTGACGAGCTCCACGATAACGGCAAAGGCCATCGCGAAATACAGGTAGCCTTTCGGGATCTCGAAATGCGCGCCCTCGGCGACGAGGGCGACGCCGATGAGGATGAGAAAGGCCAGCGCCAACATCTTGATAGTGGGGTAGCGCTCGATGAACGCACCGACCGAGCGCGAGACCCACATCATCACCATGATCGAGGCCATGATGGCGGCAATCATGATGGCCAGATCCTTGGCGAGGCCGACCGCCGTGAACACGGAATCGAGTGAGAACACGACGTCGATAGCCCCGATCTGAGCCACCGTCATGGGAAAGCTGACTGGGCCGCGACGCGCACGCACCGTCTGTTCGACCGCGCCAGCGAGTGTGTGGTGGATCTCAAGCACGCTTTTCGCAAGCAGGAACAATCCGCCAGCAAGGAGGATGAGATCGCGCCCCGACACGACCTGCTCGCCGACATGAAACAGCGGCCGCACCAACCCAGTCAGCCATACGATTGAAAAAAGCAGCGCGATGCGTGTCAGCATCGCCAGAGTGAGTCCGGTCAGACGTGCCGGCTTTTGCTGCGCGGCTGGCAGACGGCCGACCAGAATAGAGAGGAAGATGATGTTGTCAAAGCCGAGGACGATCTCGAGCAACGACAACGTCACGAACGCCAGCCAGGTTTGGGGATGGGTAAGCAGGGCCAGCATCAACGACGCCAGCCCTTTGACAGGGTCCAACTTGATTCATGCGCGCCGCGAGGAGCGAGCATATGCCGACAGGCTTCCCGATCAGGGCGTCTCGTCGACCGCTGTTTTCCGTTCGGATGGAAACACGTGCTCCGCGGTGAGCCCACAATCGAGAGCGATCGCGCTCGAAATGTAGATCGAGGAGTAGGTTCCGGCGATGATGCCGATCATCAACGCCTCCGAGAATCCCTTCAAAACAGGACCGCCGAGGAACAACAGCGCCACGACCACGATGGAGGTTACCACCTTCGTCATGATCGTTCGCGACAGCGTCTGGTTGATGGATTGGTCGAGGACGACAGCCGGCGGAAGACGGCGATTTGTCTCGAAACGCTCGCGGATACGATCGAACACAACGACCGTGTCGTTCAGCGAGTAGCCGATCACGGCGAGGATGGCCGCGACGACCGGCAAATCGAATTCCGTCTGGCTCGCGGCAAAGAGCCCTATGACCAGGATCGGGTCATGCAAGACCGCCAGAATGGCGCCAAAAGACAGACGCCAGGTATGAAAGCGGAAAGCGATATAGATGAAGATCAGCAGCAGCGTGAAGCTCAGCGCCCAGATGGCGCTGGTTTTCAGCTCATTCCCAACCTGCGGGCCGACCACGTAGAGCTGCGGAACCGCGGCCTTCGGATCAATGGATTTCACCGCATTTTCGAGCTTCGTGCGGACGGCCGCCTCCGTTTGTCCCGGCTCGGGCGGCATCCGGACGACCAGGTCTCGCGAAGAGCCGAAGTTCTGCACCTGCGGCTCTCGGAACCCGGCGGCGGCCAGCTTGCTGCGCACGTTGTCGACGTTGGGCGTACTGCTGAAGGTGACCTGCGCGCTCACGCCACCGGTGAAGTCGATTCCGAGGTTTAGACCACGGATGAAGAACAGGAGTATCGAGCCGATCATCAGCGCCGCTGAAAGCGCGTACCACACCTTCCGTGTGGCCATGAACGGGTAGCTTGTCTGATGACTGAAAAATTCCACGCTTGCGGCCCTCAGATCGGCAGTCGGGCAAGCTTGCGCCGTCCGCCATACATGAGCGTAATGAGAGCGCGGCTGCCCATAAGAGAGGTGAACAGGGAAGTCGCGATGCCGAGGGTCAGCACGACGGCGAACCCGCGGATAGGCCCGGTGCCGAACACCCACAGCACCACGCCGGCAATCAAGGTCGTGATATTCGAATCCGCAATGGCCGAGAACGCTTTCTCGAAGCCCGCGCGAATCGCGGCCTGCGGCGATACGCCTTTGCGGATCTCCTCGCGGATACGCTCATAGATGAGCACGTTGGCGTCGACCGCCATACCGACCGTCAGAATGATGCCCGCGATACCCGGCAACGAGAGCACCGATCCCATCATCGACAACAGGGCGGTAAGCAACACCACGTTCGCGAGCAACACAAGATCCGCGACGATTCCGAAGACCTTGTAGTAGATCGCCATGAAGATGAACACGCCCGCCATGCCGATGATCAGTGCGGTAACACCCTTGTCGATGTTTTCGCTGCCGACGCTCGGACCGACGGCCCGCTCGTCGACGACGTAGATGGCCGTGGCCAGGGAGCCCGAACGCAGCAATAGCGCAAGGTCGCGGGCCTCACCCGCCGTCAGGCCCGTGATCTGAAAGCTATTGCCGAAAACGCCGCGGATAGTGGCATCGTTGATCACGGTCTCGTCGGTCACATCGCGCGTCACCGGCTTGCCGTTGACTTCCGTGGTCTCGCGGCGCTTCTCGATGAGCACGACCGCCATCGGCTTGTTCAGATTGGCCTTGGTCGTCCTGAGCATGTTCTCGCCCGCGCGCGCATCGAGCTTCACGTTGACCGCCACGCCTTCCTGCGAGTTTCCCACCGTCGCGTTGGTGAGTTGGTCGCCTGTAGCGATGACTTCGCGCTTGAGGAGGATCGGGCGTCCGATCCGGGTGTGGGTATACAGCTTCGAGCCCAGTGGCGCTCGGCCACGCTGTGCAGCCTCGAACGCATTGTCCTGGGTGTCCTCCAGGCGGAATTCCAAGGTCGCCACCCGTCCGAGCAGGTTCTTGATTTCGGCGGAGTTCTGTACGCCCGGCAGTTGGACATTGATCCTGTCGATGCCTTGCCGTTGGACGATAGGCTCGGATACGCCCAGCTCATTCACGCGGTTGCGCAGGGTCGTGATGTTCTGCTCGATAGCGTAGTCCTCGCGCTCCTTCACCTGCGCCGGACTCATCGTCGCGATGATGGCCGTACCGCTTGGCAGGCTTTCAGAAGACACCGAGAGGTCCTTAAACGGTTGGCTGAGCACATTACGGGCCGCGGCAAGGTCCGCCTCGGGTGGGAGCACGATGCGTATCGCATTGGGACGGCCGCCGCTGTTGTTCGCGACCGTGGTGATGTCCTTGAATGGAATGTTGGCGGTGGAGAGCGCGCGGCGCGCGTCTTGAGCGTAGCCCTCCAGAGCCTGATTCAGCGCCCCGTTCACATCGACCTGGTACAACAGGTACAACCCACCGCGCAGGTCAAGGCCCAGGGGCATGGGGCGTAAGCCCAGCGACTGGAGGAATCCGGGTGTACGGGGTGCGCGCGACAACGCAGTGATGTAGGTGTTGCTGTAACGGTCGTTCTCATTCACCGCATCGCGCGCCGCCAACTGATCCGGCACGCTCGAGAAGCGCACCATCAGACGGCCCTTGTCGATATAACTGCGCTCGAAGTGCACCTTTTTCTCGTTGAGAAATGACTCGAGCTCCTTCCTTGCATCATCCGTAATCGCCGCATGGTCCTTCCGCGCGATCTGCAGCGCAGGGTCCTCGCCGAAGAAGTTCGGGGACGCGAACAACAGGCCGAGAAGAAGGACGACGGCGATGAGGATGTATTTCCAACGTGCGTATTCGAGCATGGCTCAGGCGCTTTTCAGTGTGCCCTTGGGCATGAGTGATCCGACCTGGAACTTCTGCACCTTGATGCGCACCCCCTCGGCGATCTCCATGGTGACGAAGGAATCGCCAACCTCGGTGACCTTGCCGAGAATGCCGCCGGTGGTGACGACTTCGTCCCCAGCGGAGAGTTTCGAGACGAGCGCCTGATGCTCCTTGGCCTTCTTCTGCTGTGGACGGATCAGCAGGAAGTAAAAAATGACGACGAACACCACCATCATGAGGATGGGTGCGAACTGACCACCCACACCGGGTGGACCCGCTTGGGCGAAGGCGTCAGGGATCAAACCATTCATGCATACACCTTGTCGGCAAACCCGCCAGACCCCCCGGCGGGAGCAAAGGGGCGGCATTATGCCACAGCGCCAGCGGCGACCAGCTTCGCCTCGGACCAGTTCCTATGGCCCCGGCGGGCCCGGCCCGCGCCCCCTCGATCAGTCAGACTGGCTCCTGCTCCGGGACGCGAGATAGCCCGCCGCCCAGGACGTGAGCTGTCCCGCGGCGATGGCGCTACGGATCGAGCGCATGAGCTGCAGATAAAAATGGAGGTTATGGATGGTGTTCAAACGGGACCCGAGGATTTCGTTACAGCGGTCGAGGTGCCGGAGGTAGGAGCGGGTATAGTTCCGGCAGGTGTAGCAGCTGCAATCGGGGTCGATGGGGCCGAGATCGCTCTGGTGAGCGCTGTTTCGGATGTTGATGACACCGGTCGATGTGAACAGATGG
>CAZBTV010000179.1:0-13887 GCA_964494895.1 uncultured Steroidobacteraceae bacterium
CTGCGCGTTTGAAAAACGGATCACTGTTGGTCAATTTTTGACTTAAAGGCATTGGCTTAAAAGGGGACGAGTACTCGTTTGCAGCGATTTCCGCGCAGCGAGTTGGACCTGCTCGCCACGTTGTCCTGCGGGGACACGCTGTTGGCCGATGCTCTTTACTGCAACTACTTTCTGATCGCCGCCCTGCAGACCATGAATACTTTGGGGGACCTTGAAACAAGGCCGGATTGGCAGTTTTGAGTGTCATAGCAGGCAGTCGTGTCCGAGGCCGATGTCGGTTTGCAGGACGTGGCGGAGCTTGGCTAACGCTTCGGTCTGTATTTGTCGCACGCGCTCTATGGACACGTCCAAGTGCCGGGCAATGTCACGCAAGGTGTGGTCGACGTCATTAGTCAACCCGAAGCGCAAGCGCAGGACGAGCCGCTCGGTATCCTTGATCCGCAGTAATGCGGATTCGAGGCACTTGCGTTGGCCCATGAGCTGCACCTGCCGATCCGGCTGCTCGTGCTCCGGAGCGGCAATCCCGTCGAGGAAGGCTTGAAGCTCGTCTTGTGCGGCTTGATTTGCGTGCGCACGGTTGCGCATGTCGTGAAGCAGACACTGCGGTGCGACCCGTGGTTTGCCAGAGGCTGTAGTATTGGTCGATCGTGCAGCGTCGCCATTCGCCGGCACGCGTGAGCATCGTTTCGGCGCCCGAGCCACGTGCACGGGGATCCGGACGACGTTGGCCTGAGTCATGAGCGCGAGCTGGATAGACTGGCGGATCCACCATTTTGCGTAGGTTGCGAGGCGCCAGCCCTTTTCCGGATCGAACTTCTCGATCGCCGTCATCAGGCCGATGTTGCCTTCCTCGATCAAATCCAACAGCGGCAGCGCTCGTCCGCAATAGCGGCGCGCTATCATGACGACCAGCCCGAGCTGGTGCTCGATCAGCCGGCGCCGCGCCTCGACATCGCCATCGCGTGCCGAAACAGCGAGGCGGTATTCCTCGCGGCTCGAGAGGCGCTCATGAGTTGCAACCTCGGCCAGATATTGACGCACGATGTCGCGAGTGCGCGCGCCACTATCTTTGTTGGTGATCTCCTTTGCGCGCGGCAGCCGTGCCGGTGTGCCGCGGCGCTGACTCGTAACTTGCCGAGAATAACCGAACCGCAAAGCCGCGCTGATGCAGCGGTGCGCCAGCCCCGGCAGCCGTTGCGGCGAAGGTTGAGTGTCAGTGTTCACACGAGTGCCCTTCCTTTGGACTGCGGTCAAGGGCGCCAGTCTACGAATTGATTCTGCTGCGCAGCTCGATCCTGACCTACATTTCAGAATATCTTCAGGCAATGGCGCGCTCAGGCACACCAGCCATCGCTCAGGCTTGCAGCTCAGTCTGCCTCGCGCTCACCGACACAGAATCCGACTCCGCGCACCGTGTGAATCAGCCGGACAAGGTTGGGCCCGTCGATTTTTCGGCGCAATCGCGCGATGTGGACATCGATGACATTGTCGAGCGGTGTCGCACGTTCAACATCCTTCCAGATCTCGTGCGCAAGCATTTCGCGCGAGACGGTCGAACGGGCGTGACGCATGAGATATTCGAGCAGCTTGAATTCCCGCGGTGTCAGGTCGATGCGGCGGCCAGCGCGCTCGACTCTGCGCGTCACGGAGTCCAGACGCAGGTCCTGGACGCTCAGACGCGGTATCGTAGTGGCGCGGCCCCGCCTCAACAGAGCTTGAACGCGTGCCAACAGCTCGTCCATGGCGAAGGGTTTCACTAGATAGTCATCCGCGCCGCCCTCAAGTCCGCGTACCCGGTCGTCGACACCGTCGCGTGCGGATAGGATGAGGACCAGGGTGTCCCGGTTTACGGCCTGACGGGCGGCGAGGATCTCCAAGCCACCGCGGCCAGGCAGGCAAAGATCGAGTATGACCAGATCGAAGCTGTCGGTGCTCCAGCGGAAGAAGCCGTCCTCACCGGTACGCGCCAGGACGGCGGTGTAACCTTCGCGGGTGAACGCCTCCACTAAAGTGGCGCCGATCTTCTCATCGTCTTCGATGATCAAAATCTTCAGTACCAAGCAGCCGTCCTCGTGACTGAAGAGCCTTGCGAAGCTCCGTTTCAGGGGCGAACTGCAGCGTTCGCCAGGAGAGATTCCCGTCTCGATGTCAGCAGACATATTGTAGATCGAAAGCGAATTCAAGGGACATAGGCCGCAGCGGGCGCCTTGAATTGGCTCGGGCCGCGTTCTATGTCCCTCCCAGGGTTTTGCATCAAGGAGATGGAGGACATGAACGTCGCGCCGCTGCTGCCCACCGGCTCTGCTCACCATCCACTGCTCGTGACCCCGGAAGCCGATTCCAGTTGTGAAGCTCTGCGCGCTTACCTGATGGCCCATCGGGCCGAGCTGCAACGGCTTCTCCTGAAGCATGGTGCCATTCTCTTCAGGGGATTCAACGTGGCCGGGGCGGTTGAGTTCGAGTCGTGCGCCGCGAGCCTGGATGCTCGCCCCTACGGCTACGTTGGCGGCAACTCTCCGAGAACGCGCGTCGCCTCCGACGTTTTCACCTCCACGGAATACCCTGCCTCCGAGGCTATCTCTCTACACAACGAGATGTCCTATCTACCCACCTCGCCACGCCGTTTGTTTTTCTACAGTCTCGTGCCGGCCAGGTCCGGGGGGCAGACCCCGCTAGCCAGCGGGTTGGATGTCCGCCGCGCCATGCCGGAGGAGATCGTCACAACCTTGCGCAAGAGGGGCCTCAAGTATATTCGCAATTTCAAACCCAACTTGCCGCTGGCCAAGAGCTGGCAGGATACCTACTCCACGTCCGACCGTGACGAAGCTGCAAGTCTCATTGCCCGGCAGGGATCGCAGTGCACCTGGCTGCCCGGCGGCGCGCTGCAGGTATGTACCCGATGCGATGCGCTCGCGCGACATCCGCAGACGGGCGAGGAAGTCTGGTTCAATCAAGCCGAGCAATGGCACCCTTCGGCCCTGGCGCCCCAAGTGCGCAAGCTCTACGAACAACTGCTGGGCAAGGACGGGCTGCCGCACGATTGCCGCTATGCCGACGGCGAGCCCATCGCGGAGGACGTCATGGTGGAAATACGCCGGACGTTGCAGCAATGCAAGCTGCTGTTCGACTGGCAACGGCATGATCTGCTGGTGATCGACAATATTCTCATGATGCACGGACGCGAGCCCTTCACGGGCGAGCGCAAGACACTGGCCTACCTTTCTCAGACCTGACGGGAGTTTCCCCCATGTCCGCTGTGCCGCAATGGATCGACGGTATCAATCGCCACGAGTCCGAGTTTCTTTACGAAGAGATATTTGTCAGACGCTCCTATCTGCGTCACAACCTCAAGCTGCCGCAGGGAGCGATCGTGTTCGATGTTGGTGCCAATATAGGCATGTTCTCCCTGTTCACCGGCTCGGAATGTCCCACCGCATCCATCTATGCTTTCGAGCCATTGCCGCCCATCTTCAGCAAGCTCGAGCGCAACACGCGCCGACTCTCCAATCCCGTACGCCTGTTTTGCTGTGGGTTGTCAGACAGGCCGGGGGAAGTGCCCTTCACCTTCTATCCGGGGTACTCGACCATGTCTACCGAGACCGCCTATGCCGACACTGCCGCGGAGAGGGCGTTCATCAAGCGGCGTGTGTTGGAAGAGCCGCAACACGCCGCAATGGTCGGCGGCAAGCTCGATCACCTGGACGATCTTCTCAGTTACCGCTTCCGCGAGGTGCAGTACTCCTGCCGCCTGCGTTGCGCCTCGGAGATCATCGAGGAATACCAGTTGCCCCGGATCGACTTCCTCAAGATCGATGTACAGCGTGCCGAGATGGACGTGCTCAATGGGATAGATGAGGCTCACTGGCCGAAGATCCAGCAGATTGCGATGGAAATCCACGACTCCCCCGGAACCGCGACACAGGGACGGCTGCAGCAGGTGAACACCGATCTTGGGCGGCGCGGATTCACGGTCGCGGTGGAGCACGATGAGAAGCTGGACGGAACGGAGCGCTACACGCTGTTTGCCTGGCGGCGCAGTAACTGATGCTTGAAATCCGCCAGCGCGTTTTCTATGTACAGCACCAACACGGAATCGGCAGCAACAGCTCAGGCCTGACGCGACAAGAGGCAAGAGAGGAAGTTCTCACATGGACAGGTTCGAGACGGTCAAGCGGATGGAGTCGAGCGCGCGCACGTACGCATCGAAGTTTGAAACAGTGTTTGAGAGCGGCAGCGGAACACGGATGCGGGATCAGTCCGGACGCGAGATTATCGACTGCCTGGCATGTGCCGGAGCGCTGCCTTTAGGTCATAACCATCCGGAGATACGTGCGGCCTTGCTGCGGTTCATTACCTCGGATCACGTGCACCAGGTGCTGGACCTGACTACGCCGGCAAAATTCGAGTTCGTGCAGGAGTTGTTTGGGCTGCTGCCCGCTGCCTGGGCCAGACGGGCGAAGATCCAATTTTGCAGTCCGAGCGGGTCCGATGCCGTCGAGGCCGCAATGAAGTTGACTCGGTTTGCCACCCGCCGTCAACCCATCATCGCCTTCCACGGGGCCTATCACGGTATGACCGGCGGCGCATTGGCAGCGATGGGTAACCTGTCCCCCAAGGCCAGCCTCGTGGCCGGCGCGGGCGGTATTCATTTCGCACCCTATCCGTACAGATACCGTTGTCCCTTCGGGACCGACGGCAGCGACACCGACAATCTCTCCATTCAGTACTTGAGCACCCTGTTGGGCGATCCGGAGAGCGGCATTGCCAAACCCGCTGCGGTGATTGTCGAGGTCGTGCAAGGAGAGGGCGGATGTATTCCCGTCTCCGATGAGTGGTTGCGCGCCTTGCGCGATCTTACCCGGCAGCACGACGTACCACTCGTGATAGACGAGGTGCAGACAGGTTTTGCCCGAACCGGGAGCATGTTTGCATTTCAGCGGTCGGGCATCGAACCGGATGTCCTCGTGTTGTCCAAGGCACTTGGCGGAGGGTTCCCGCTCGCGGTCATTGTCTACGACGAGTCGCTCGACTCGTGGCCGCGCGGTATGCACGCAGGGACGTTTCGCGGCAACCAGATCGCCATGGTAGCCGGCAAGGCCACCATGGAAATTCTACGGCGTGATCGCATGGATGAATACGCCCAGGAAATGGGATCTCTGCTCTCAGAAGGGTTGCGGCAACTCGCACGGCGGCACCCAGAGCTGGGAGACGTCCGTGGCCGCGGGCTGATGTTAGGTGTCGAGGTAGTGAAACCCTCTACGCACGCAGCCCGAGCTTCACAGGACGGCGTCCTCGCCGCTGCCATCCAGCGTGCCGCGTTCACGAATGGTCTGTTGATCGAGACCGGCGGGCGACATAACGCAGTGCTGCGATTCCTACCCGCGCTGATTCTGACAAAAAATGACGTGGGGGCGATTCTCGACAGGCTGGAGACGTCGGTCATCCAGGCCAAACAACGCAAGGCGCTCGATGCGTCCCATGGTTGAGAAAGAAATCCCGCGCCCATCGGGCGCCGGGGACGGCACGCGGCGCACTGAGCCGATCTTGATGCGGTCGGCGTTCGCCCTGTTGTGGCTGAGCGAGACCGCCTTCGACCTGGGCGCTGCGCTGATGAGCTTCGCGCTCGGCGTGTGGATCTTTCAGCGGACGGGCTCGGCTGAGCAGTTTTCCGGAGCCATTGTTGCCGCGTCACTTCCCGCGCTGTTGACGGCACCCATATCCGGGACTTTGGCCGATCGTTTCGACCGGCGTTGGGTCATCGCGGGCTGCGATGTGGCATCTGTTTTGATGATAGCACTGCTTGCGTGGCTGCTGTCTCGTGACATGTTGGCAGTCCGGCATCTGTACTTCTTCAATGCGGGTGCGGCGCTCGTCGTTTCGTTACGGACTCCGGCCTATGTGGCGGCCCTCGGCTCCATCGTCCCCAGGGACCGGTTGACACAGGCGAGTGGCCTGGTCGGCTTCACGCAGAATCTGCTGCAGATCGGTGCGCCGCTTATCGCGGGCTACCTCATGGGGTCGGTCGGGTTGGAGGGTGTGATCGTAGTGGAGTTGATTCTGATGGCGGCCGGCGCAGGCGCCGTCTTCAGTGCGCTGTCGCGAGCCAGGTACGCCATTCGCGGGGCGGATAAATCCGAGCGCGTGCGTTTCTTCCCAGCCATGGCTGGCAGCTTCTCCTCCGCCATCCGCTATCTCAGAGAGGTGCCTCTGCTGGGCGGCCTGGCTGTTTATGTCGTGCTTCAGCAGGGCCTCATGGTGCTGGTCACGGCCATGATGACGCCGCTGGTGTTGTCCACACACTCCAGTGACGTACTGGGCCTGGTCCTGACATGCGGTGCCTTGGGAGGCCTGGCAGGCTCCGCCTTGCTGCTGGTCACACGCATCGACAGGCGGCTGATGTTCTGGGTTCTCGTAGCGGACACAGGTCTTGCGTGGTTCGTGCTGTTGGCCGGATTTACCACATCGCCGGTCGCGTGGTGTGTGTGCGCTTTCTTCGCACTCTTCGCCGGCAGCGCCTCGGGTGCCTGTGCGCAGGCATTGTGGGTGCGCAAGACCCCGAAAGCGCGGCGGGGCGGGGTCCTGGCGCTGGTCGGCGCAGTCAACCTTCTGGCGACGTGTCTGATCATGCTGGCCGGCGGGTACCTCGGCGAGCACGTCTTCGAGCCAGCGCTCGCCCATGGGGGAGCCTGGGCTCACACCATCGGTGTCTGGGTGGGCACCGGCAAGGGGCGCGGCTTGGGGTTCATGCTCATTGTGTGCGGTGCAGGCAGTTGCCTGCTATCGCTGTTGGCTTTGACGCACAGCCGATTGCGGCGTCTGGATGAGCTCGTACTCGACCAGTCCGATGACTCGATCCGAGAGACGCTCCACGCACACGTGGTTGCGTCCTGATACAAGCGCTGATGTCAAGTTGAACGGATCTTCCGGACAGGAGTAATTCATGGATGCTGCACTCACTTCCCGGCGGAACAAGGCAAAGGCTCATGCGCCGAGCCCGAACCCCCCCGCGGAGCGGCTCGTTCACGGCCTCGCATCGGTCCAACAGGTTGTCTGGGTCGACCAGATGCTCAATCCGGAGCGCGCCAGCTACAACCTCGGCGTCATTTGGCAGATCGACGGCGATCTGGATGCCACCGTGCTGGAGGCAGCCATGAACGAGGTGGCCAATACGAACGATGCGCTGCGCCTGGTGCTGCACGTCGAGGCGGGCGTGGCGGGCCAGCGCGTGTTGCCCCGAGTCGATGTCGGTTTGCCGATCTTCGATTTCTCCAGCCATGAGGATGCGGACGACCGGGCCGACAGACATCTGCAGACGGCCCTCGGCCGGCCGTTCCAGTTGCACGGGGAGTTGCTTTGGAAGACACAGCTGGTGCGTGTGAGCCCATCGTGCCATCGCTGGCTGTTTCTTTGTCATCACGTCATCGCCGATGCCACCAGTCTGTCGCTCGTCAGCAATGCTGTCATGGAAGTCTACCGGTATCGTCTCCGGGGAGACTCCTCGCATCCGAAGGCGGGCCCTTCCTATCTGGAATTCCTCGCCGATGACCGGCGTTATCTGGACTCCTCGCGTTATCGAAGCGATGAGCAGTTCTGGAAGGAGCGCTTTGCCCAGGTACCGGCGTCCCTGTTTGAAGTCGGGGACGGCCAGGGGCAGCACACGGACACACCCGTGGAGACGGTGTCCCTGCAGATGCAGCGCAGTCGGTTCGAGCGGCTCACGAGCTTTGCGGCGGCACAGGGATGCACGATGCCGCATTTCATGCTGGCTCTGCTGGCGGCCTACCTCTCGCGCGTTCACCAGGTCGATGAGGTGGTGATCGGTGTCCCCGTGCACAACCGGAGCACCGCGCGTGAGAAGAGAATGGTCGGCATGTTTTCCGCGATCATTCCTCTGGGAATACGGGTCAATCCGCGGCAGTCCTTCAATGACCTGATGCAGGAGGTGGCCGCGGAGTTGCGGCGCTGCTACCGGCACCGACGCTTTCCGATCGCCGATCTCAACCGCAGCTTGAAGCTGGCCCAAACAGGGCGCAAGCAGCTTTTTGATGTGATCCTGATCCTGATGGACTACCCGGGACAGGGCGATGTGGGGGATACCCAGTATCGGATTGTCCAGGTTCACAGCGGCTCGGAACAAGCACCGCTGGCCGTGTCCATTTGCGATTTGCACACGACGCAGGACATGTTGCTCTATTTCAAGTTCAACACCGAAGTTCTCGACAGGGCGGAGGTCGAGGACATTCGGCGGCGTGTTGATAATCTGATCGAAGCGGTACTTGCCGACGGCGGGGGTGATTTGCCGGTCGAGACCCTGCCGCTGATCGACGTCCTCGAACGCGACAAGGTGTTGTACGAGTGGAATGACACGGCCGAGGAATATCCGCGGCAGCTGTGCATCCACCAGCTACTAGAAGCGCAGGCGGCGCGCACGCCTGAGGCCACGGCAGTCGTGTACGGCGAGCAGCGTCTGAGCTACACCGAGCTCAATGCGCGTGCCAACCAGTTGGCTCATCACCTGCGCACGCTGGGCGTGGCACCGGATTGCCGGGTGGCAATCTGCCTGGAACGCAGCGCGGAGATGGTCGTAGCGATTCTGGCTACGTTGAAAGCTGGCGGTTGCTACGTTCCGTTGGATCCGGACTACCCGTTGGAACGGTTGCGCTACATGTTGCGCGACAGCGCCCCGATGGTGGTGTTGGTGGACACGGTGGGCTGTCGGGTACTGGAGCAGGCACACGAAGGCACTATCCGGTCCGTGCCGCTGACACTGCACTTGTGGAGGGATGCCGGTCAATGGGCTCAGGCCCCGACCAGCGATGTCACCCCGGACGGTTTGGGTGAGCAACACCTGGCATACGTGATCTACACCTCTGGGTCTACCGGTGAGCCGAAGGGAGTCATGAACGAGCATCGCGCGGTAGTGAATCGGCTATGGTGGATGCAGCAGGCCTATGGGCTGAACGAGCACGATGTAGTGCTGCAGAAGACCCCGTTCAGCTTCGATGTCTCGGTGTGGGAGTTTTTCTGGCCACTGATGGTGGGGGCGCGGTTGGTGGTGGCGCGGCCCGAGGGGCACAAGGATCCGGGATATCTGAGCGAGCTGATTCGGAGCACTGGGATAACGACCCTGCATTTCGTGCCCTCGATGTTGCGGGCGTTTTTGGGCCATGCGGGGGCAGCTCATTGCAACAGCGTCAGGCGCGTGGTGTGTAGCGGGGAGGCATTGCCGGCATCGTTGGTGCACAACTTCCACGAGCAGCTCCCATGGGCACAGTTGCACAACCTGTACGGACCGACCGAGGCGGCGGTGGACGTGACGGCCTGGACCTGCGTGGCGGGGGACGAGCGAGCCTCGATCCCGATTGGGCGCCCGATCGCCAACACACGCATGTACATACTGGACGAGCGGATGCAGCCGGTGCCAGTGGGCGTGAGTGGAGAGTTGTACATCGGCGGGGTGCAGGTGGCCCGCGGCTATTTGAACCGACCGGAGCTGACGGCACAGCGGTTCCTCGAAGATCCGTTTGTCGCTGGTGGACGGCTCTACAAGACGGGGGACCTGGGACGGTGGTTGGCCGACGGCAATATCGAGTACCTGGGTCGCAATGACTTTCAGGTGAAGATCCGGGGATTCCGTATCGAGCTGGGGGAGATCGAGGCGAAGCTGGCAGCGGTGGAAGGTGTGCGCGAGGTGGTGCTGATGGCGCACGAACGGCAGGATGCCCTTGGGGAGAAACGTCTGGTGGCGTACTACACTGGAGAGGCGCGCCCCCCGGAGGAGTTACGCGAGTGTGCCGCGCGGAGCTTGCCGCACTACATGGTTCCGGCGGCGTTTGTGCACCTGGAGCAGATGCCACGCACACCCAACGGCAAGTTGGATCGTAAGGCGCTGCCGGCGCCGGAGGGGGAGGCTTACGCGCGCCGCGAGTATGAGGCGCCGCAGGGCGAAATCGAGCAATCCCTGGCGCAGATGTGGGCTGAGCTATTGAAGCTCGAACGCGTCAGCCGGCATGACAACTTCTTCGAGTTGGGTGGCCACTCGCTGCTGGTTGTGAGCCTGATCGAGCGCATGCGGGAGAAAGGGCTGTACACGGACGTGCGGGCCTTGTTTACCGCGCCTACCCTTGCCGCGATGGCCGCGCAGTCGGTGACCCATCACGATGAAGCGAAGGTGCCGCCGAGTCTGATTCCCCACGACACACGCCGCATCACACCACAGATGCTGACCCTGGTGAGCCTGAGCCAGGAGGCGATCGATGCGATTGTCGAGCAGGTGGAAGGTGGCGCAGCCAATGTGCAGGACATCTATCCGTTGGCACCGCTGCAGGAGGGCATCCTGTTCCATCATCTGATGCAGCAGGAGGGGGATCCCTACGTCATGCTCGGCCTGTTGGCCTTCAAGAGCAAGCAGCGGTTGGAGAGCTTTCTCTCGGCCCTGCAGCGAGTGATCGATCGTCATGACATCTTGCGAACCGGGTTCGCCTGGGAAGGACTCGAAGAGCCGGTGCAGGTAGTGCGCCGCCAGGTGAAGCTGCCAGTGGAGCTCATCTCGCTCGAGGCCGCCGCGGGCGACATCGCACAGCAGCTCGAAGCGCGCTACCACCCGAAACATTACCGCCTGGATGTGAGACACGCCCCCCTGGTGCGCTGTCATGCGGCGCACGACGAGTCCAAGGGGCACTGGGTACTGCGCATCCTGTTCCATCATCTGGTGTTGGACCACATCACCTTGGATCTGGTGTTGGAAGAAGTTCGGGCCATCGAGCGAGGCGAGCTGGAACGATTGCCGGCGCCGCTGCCTTTCCGCAACTTTGTCGCGCAAACCCGCGCGGGTTTGAGCCCCGAGGAGCACGCGGCCTTCTTCAACGAGATGTTAGGTGACATCGACGAGCCTACGGCACCGTTCGGGATACTCGACGTGCGAGGTGACGGCGGGGGCGTCATTGAGACGCGACAGACTCTGGATCCAGACCTTGCACGCGCTCTCCGAGGGCGTGTCCGCAGCCTCGGAGTCAGCGCGGCCAGTCTGATGCATTTGGCTTGGGCTCTGGTGTTGGCCAGGACCACCGGGCGGGAGGACGTGGTGTTCGGCACCGTGCTGTTCGGCCGCATGCGCGGCGGGACGCAGGCTGGCCGAGTGCTGGGCATGTTCATCAATACATTACCTGTCCGTATCAGTGTGGACGAGCGGGGCGTGGAGCAAATGTTGAAGCACACGCATGCGCTGCTGGCGCAATTGCTGCGTCATGAGCATGCATCGCTGGCACTGGCTCAGCGTTCTAGTGCGGTGCCCGCGCAGACTCCGCTGTTCACATCGCTACTCAACTACCGATACAGCGCACCGGCGATGGATGGGCATGAGCGGCTGGCAGAGTCATTAGGCGCGCAGGTCGAGTTTCTCCGCACCCAGGAGCGCAGCAACTATCCACTGTCACTGTCGGTGGACGACCTCTCTCAGGACTTCGCTATTACCGTGCTGGCGTGCGCACCCATTGACCCGGAGCGCGTGTGCGCGCTCATGCAAACGGCGCTGAAGCAACTTCTACGAGCCCTGGAGGAAGCTCCGCAGAGTCAAGCTCGTGAGATCGACGTGTTGCCGGCCGCCGAACGTGATCAGCTGCTGATTACCTGGAACGACACAGCCCAGGAGTATCCGCAGGACCTGTGCGTGCACCGGTTGATTGAGGCTCAAGTGGCGCGCACCCCGGACGCGACGGCGATCGTGTGGGGCGAGGAGCGCATAAGCTATTACGAGATCAACGCGAGAGCCAACTGGCTGGCGCATCATCTGATCCGCCTTGGTGTCCGGCCGGACGACCGGATCGCTGTCTGTGTAGAGCGTAGTCCTGCAATGGTGGTCGCTCTTCTGGCCATCCTCAAAGCTGGCGGCGCCTACGTCCCGCTCGACCCGACCTATCCCTCCGAGCGCCTGGTGAGTGTCCTGCGTGAGTGCGAGCCTGTACTGCTGCTTACCGATGCCACCGGACGGGAGGCTGTGGGTGATCCTGCCGTTTGCCGTGTGCCATCGCTCGATGCGGGCGCCTGGGCTGATCCACCTCGTACCAATACGAGCGAAATCGTCGATCCGGAGCCGCTCACCCTCGGGTTGACCTCGCGCCACCTCGCGTACGTCATTTACACCTCTGGATCTACTGGCACCCCCAAAGGCGTCATGATCGAGCATCGCTCCCTGGTCAATCACATCAGTTGGCAGGTGGCGCAGTTTGAGTTTCAAGACCGAGACATCTTCCTACAGCGCACTTCCCCGGCCTTTGATGCGGCAGGCTGGGAGATCTGGACCGCGTTGTGCATAGGCGCACCGTTGGTTCTTTTACCTACCGCAGATCAGCAAGATCCCCGAGCCATTTTCGCGGCCGTGCGACAGTATGGCGTCACGATTCTGCAGGTAGTGCCTTCCCTGATTGCAGCCCTGCCGCAGACTGTCACGCCGTTGGATACTGGTAGCTTGCGGTACCTGTTTTGTGGAGGAGAACCCCTCAGCCACGCGGTACTGATGCGCGCGCAACCGATGGCACGGGAGGGGGTGGTCAACCTTTACGGCCCGACCGAAGTGACCATCGATGCTACGGCGTGGTGTGCTGGCAGGAGCAGCGTGGGCCCGACAGTGTCCATCGGTCGCCCGATCGCCAACACGACGGTCTATCTGCTCGATAACCGCCGCCGGCCGGTGCCCATCGGTGCTGTCGGGGAGCTCTATTTCGGTGGCGACGGGGTCGCGCGCGGCTACCTGAACCGGCCGGAGCTGACCGACGAGCGCTTCATGTGTGACCCGTTCAGCGCTACTGCCGGCGGGCGTATGTACCGTAGCGGGGACCTGGCACGTTATCTCCCGGACGGAAATCTCGAGTTCATCGGTCGCAACGATCATCAGGTCAAAATCCGCGGCTATCGCATCGAGCTCGGCGAAATTGAGGCTCGCCTGCGTGAGCATTCGGCCGTACGCGAGTGTGTAGTCATTGCGAGTGAAGACCGACCGGGCGAAAAGCGCCTGGTTGGCTACGTCGTCTGTGCACAGCCCGGACCCCTGCAGCTCCGCGAGCTCGTTGCCGATCTGCGCTCGCACCTTCTGGCACGGCTTCCCGAATACATGGTGCCGGCGGCCTTTGTGTGCTTGGAGCGGATGCCGCTGACACCCAACGGAAAGTTGGATCGTGAGGCGCTGCCGGCACCGCTGGGGGATGCTTACGCGATCCAGGAGTACGAGGCGCCGCAGGGTGAGACTGAGCAGGCTCTGGCGCGGTTGTGGTCCGAGCTGTTGGAGCTGGAGCGCATTGGACGCCGCGACAATTTTTTCCGGCTCGGCGGCCACTCTCTGCAAGCGGTGCAGCTGGCTTCGCGGATTCGTGAAGAGTTGAACGTCGAAATTCCACTGGGCGAGCTGTTTGCGCATCCGGAGTTGGCGGCCCTGGCGGCGCGCCTGCAGGCGGCCTCTCCCGCGGCCCTGTCGCCGATTCCCCTCGTGAGCCGGGACGGCCCGCTCGAGCTGTCACTGGCCCAACAGCGCTTGTGGTTTCTGAGCCAGATGGAGGAGGTGAGCGCGGCCTATCACATCCGAGGAGCGGTGCGCCTCAGCGGTGTGCTCAATCGGGACGTGTTGCAGCGGGCTCTGCAACGTATCGTGCAGCGGCACGAAACACTGCGGACCTGTTTCGAGCTGCATGACGGAGAGCCGTTGCAACGGGTGAATCCGCAAGCCGAGTTGGTGCTGAAGGAGCAGGATCTACGCGGCCACCCGCGGCTGGAGCTCGAAGCGCAGCGCCTGTGCGAAGCGCACGCACAGATCGGTTTTGACCTGCGGCAGGGTCTGCCGCTGCGCGTGCTGCTGTTGCAGCTGGGACAGGAGGAGCACCTGCTGCAGGTGGTGAT
>CAZBTV010000180.1:0-13882 GCA_964494895.1 uncultured Steroidobacteraceae bacterium
TGGCCCGGATACTAGCGGTAGATGACTCGGCGGCGATGCGCCAGATGGTGGGCATTACGCTCGCCGGCGCCGGTCACCAGGTAGAGCAGGCAGTCGACGGCTGCCAGGCACTGGAAATCGCCGACAAGCAGAAGTTCGATCTCGTGATCACCGATGTGAACATGCCGAATATGGACGGCATAACCCTGGTACGCGAGTTGCGCAACCGCGCAAGCTATAAGTACGTGCCACTCCTGGTGTTGACGACGGAAGCAACCAACGAGCGCAAGCAGCAAGGGAAAGCCGCGGGGGCGACCGGTTGGCTCGTGAAACCCTTCAACCCCGAGAGGCTGCTGGCGACGGTAGCCAAGGTGCTCGGATAGATTTCTTGCAGTACACCTACGATGAGGATCGATCTCATGAACTCCCCGAAAAGGACGCTGGCGGCCCTGGCCGTCGCTTATGCCGTGAGCCTCACCGCGCACGCGGACTGCGTGTTGCCGCCGGCCCCGAGCAAGATTCCCGATGGCAAGACAGCCAGCGAGCAGGAAATGATCACGGCGATGCAGACCTTGAAGGAATACAACGCCGACGTCGGCACATACCTGAAGTGCCTGGAATTCGAGACGAAGCAGAATCGCCTGAGCGCCGGCGACCAGGAGAAGATGCACAACGCGGCGGTGGATACGCTGCAGAAGGTGGCCACCAAGTTCAATGAGCAGGTCCGCACGTTCAAGTCGAAGAGCGGTTGATCGGCACTGCACCGGGCGGGCGCCGACCCGAGCGCCGCCATGGCTGACGCCCGACGGCGAGCCCATGGTGGGCGCAATGCCTGTGAGATGCGACGTGAGTGACAGCTCCAAGGAGGATTCCACGAGTAGGCTCCGGAATGTGCCTGTAAGAGAGTGATCCGCAGAACATCATGAAGCGACGACATACAGACGTTCCGCGTACATCGGACACTCCGGCCAACAAAACCACGAGGGCCGAAGCGCCCCCGAAACCTCAACATGCTGCATTGCACCACGAAACGACTCCCAGCGACATCAGCGTAACCGCGCAACTGCGCGCCTTGCGTACACAAGCCGCACCGGCCACCCCGATCGAAGCCGCCGCGGCGCTCATCGAGCTGGCCTTGCACGAATCCAACGGTCCGGTCGAGGATTTGAGTCGTGCGCTCGGGCGCCTGGCCCAGGCCGTGCAGGACGCGGCACCCGGCAGTCCCACGAGCGGCCTGGCCGCGCATGAGCGCGAGCAACTGGCGCGAGAGGTCGCAATCTGCATCGAAAGCCTGCAATTCCACGACCGCCTCACGCAGCAGCTCACCCAGGTCCGCAATCTCCTGGCGACGCTGGTATTCAGCAGCGTCCCGATCGCCAACAGCCTCGTCAAAATGACGGGCCGTCCTCTGGACGGTGATCCGCACAACTGGGAGGTGTTGCTGGAGAACCTGCGCGCCCGCTTCACCTCCGACTCGCACCGGATTCTTTTCAACCTGCTGCTGCCTGTCGGGGGTGCGCGCGCCGGCGTTCCGGCTCTGCACGCGAATGAAGGCAGCGTCGAGTTGTTTTGAGCCGGCCCCAAGCGGCGGATCATGATTTCCAACCAGCTCCGTGAGGCCCTCTCCGCGCCCAGGGTGCGCGAGTTCGCTTTCAGCAACGAGGACTTCGAAGCCCTGCGCAAGCTCGTCAAGGATCTGACGGGCATCAATCTGTCAGACCAGAAACGCGAGCTGGTCTACGGCCGCCTCGCGCGACGCCTGCGGGCTCTACACTTGCGAACCTTCACCGAATACCGCGAGCTGTTGAATAACGATGGGGATCGGGAGATTGGCGAGTTATGCAACGCCATCACCACGAACCTGACTTCGTTCTTTCGCGAATCCCATCATTTTGATTACCTGCGCGAGCACGTGTTGCAATCGCGCGCAGCACAACACAATGCGTCGCGCCGCATTCGCCTATGGTCGGCAGGATGCTCCTCCGGCGAGGAGCCGTATTCGTTAGCGATGACGGTGATGGAGGCGTTGCCTGATGTACGCTCCTGGGACATCAAGATCCTCGCTACCGATCTCGACTCGGAAGTCCTGGCGCGCGCGCAGCGCGGCCTCTATGCCGCCGACCGGGTGCGTGTCCTGGGTCCGCAACGTCTGTCACGTTTTTTCATAGAGCGTCGCGGCCGCGACGGTCCGTGCTACGAAGTGGTCCCGGAGCTCATGTCGCTGATCACCTTCAAGCAGCTCAACCTCATGCACCATCTGCCGATGAAGGGACCACTGGATGTCATCTTCTGCAGAAACGTGGTGATCTATTTCGACAAGGATACACAGCGCGAGCTGTTCGCCCGTGTAGCACGGCTGCAACGCTCCGGCGACCTGCTGTTCCTGGGCCATTCGGAAAGCCTGTTCAAGGTTTCCGAGAGCTACAACCCCATCGGCAAGACTATCTACAGGCGCAGCTGACATGGGAGCCTACCTCGACAGGAATGCATCGATCGAGCCCATACCGATGCTACCGGCGTTCTCGCACATGCAACGGTACTGGGATCCGGACAACGAGCGCTGGAGTGTGAAGATCCTGCCGGGCGAATACTACGTCACCCGGGCCGACGAAGCGGTCACCACCGTGTTGGGCTCTTGCATCTCGGCCTGTGTGCGCGACCCGAAAATCAACGTGGGCGGCATGAACCACTTCATGCTGCCGGAAGACAGGTCCGTCGGCCCCAACAACTGGCTGGATCCGGCCGTGGGCCTCGCCACGCGCTACGGCTCCTACGCGATGGAAAGTTTGATCAATGACCTGTTGAAGCTCGGCGCGACACGCGAGCGCCTGGAGATCAAGCTCTTCGGGGGCGGCCGCATTCTCTCCGGCATGACCGACGTAGGCGAGCGCAACATCACTTTCATCAAGAGCTACATGCAACTGGAAGGGCTGCGCATCGCGGCCGAGGATATGGGCGGCACGCAGCCGCGCAAGGTGGTTTACTTTCCGGCGACGGGGCGCTGCAAGCTGCGCAAGCTGCCGCCGGTGGAAAACCGGATCATCAGTCATCACGAACAGTTGTACCGCGACAGCCTCGGCAGGCGAGCCGCCGACGGCGGTGACGTCGACCTGTTCGAATAGGCGCATCCCACATGACGAGCCCCCTCGCCCCCCATGCCAGGCCCGATACTCCGAAGCGCCGGATTCGCGTTCTCATTGTGGACGATTCCGCCCTGGTGCGCAGCCTGTTGACTGACATCCTGCGGGCGGACCCCGGGATCGAGGTAGTCGGCGTCGCCAGCGATGCGCACATCGCGCGCGAGAAGATCAAACAGCTCAATCCCGACGTGCTCACCCTTGACGTCGAGATGCCCAAGATGGACGGCATCACCTTCCTCAAGAATCTCATGCGGCTGCGGCCGATGCCGGTCGTCATGGTCTCCTCCCTCACCGAGCGTGGCGCGGACGTCACCTTGGACGCCCTGGCGCTGGGTGCCGTCGACTACCTGTCAAAGCCGAAAATCGATCTCGCCGCAACTCTGAAGGATTATGGCGACGAGCTCATCGAGAAAATCTACGCGGCATCGAAGGCTAGTGTGCGAGCGCTGGACACTCGTCGCGCCGCGACTATCGCGGTGAAGGCTGCCCACAGCACCGACGCGGTGTTACCTAAAGCGCCCCCGCCGAAGCAGCTGCGCACTACGGATCGAATCATCGCTATCGGCGCTTCCACCGGAGGTACGGAGGCTATAAAGGAAGTGCTCACGCGACTACCGCCGGACACGCCGGGCGTCGTTATTACCCAGCACATTCCGAAAGCGTTCAGCGGTCCCTTCGCCAAGCGCATGAACGATTGCTGCCAGGTGACCGTGTACGAGGCGCAGGACGGTCAGCAGGTGCTCGCCGGTCACGCGTACATTGCACCTGGCGATAAGCACCTCATGGTAGTGCGCGACGGCGCACGGTATGTGTGTCGTCTCGACGATGGGGTTCCGGTGAATCGGCACAAACCCTCGGTCGACGTGCTGTTCCGCTCCATCGCACAAAACGCTGGTCGAAACGCTATTGGAGTGATCCTGACCGGCATGGGCAAGGATGGCGCTCGGGGGCTGAAAGAGATGCTCGACGCCGGCAGCCGCACTATCGCGCAAGACGAGGCGACGAGCGTTGTCTGGGGAATGCCTGGCGAGGCGGTCGCTCTTGGCGCAGCGCAGCATGTTCTGTCGCTGGAAAATGTGGCGGGGAAGATACTGTCCCTAGCCGACGCGATGGACATTACCAAGAGCCTGTCTGACCAATGATCGCCTACTGCGGCCGCCCCCCAGCGGCATCTTTCGGCGATCGTTTCCCTTACATAGTGTCGACTATGCGCGGGAAACGATCGCCGAAATCTGCTCGCTGGGGGTCGGCCTCGCTACGGCGATCATTGGTCAGACAGGCTCTTGCACCGCGCTGGAGGCGTGAACGAGTTACGGGACTTGTTTCACGCGTGGACGGAGGATAGGCATCTGTCCGACTGATGATCGCCGTCGCGATGCCGTAAGCGGGTATTGGTCGGACAGGCTTCCAGCCCGGCTACCGATTTGCGAGGACTTGCGATGAACACCGCTGTTGCCCAGACCCCGAACCACGCCATCGATGCGGAGGCGTTCGCCTTCGTGCAGGCACTGGCAGCCGAATTGTCCAAGGGCAAGGTTGATCTCCCCAGCTTTCCCGACATCGCTTTGCGCGTCCGAAAAGTTCTCGCTGACGAGAATGTATCCCAGGAGCAGGTTGTGAGAGTCGTGGGCTCCGAGCCCGCCCTCGCCGCGCGTCTCTTGCAGATCGCGAATTCCGCAGCCATCAACTTCAGTGGAAAACCCATCACCGAGCTGCGTACCGCCATCAATCGCATGGGGCACAACATGGTACGCAGCGCCGCCATCGCCTTCGCGATGTCACAGCTCAAGAAGGTCGACTCCCTCAAAGGGCTCGAGAAACCGTTGGATGAGCTCTGGAAAAACAGTGCGGCCATTGCGGCCATGTCACATGCGGTCGCGCGGCGTTTCAGCCAGGTCAACGCCGATACCGCCATGCTGGCGGGGCTGGTGCAAGGGATCGGCAAGCTATACATCCTCACCCGCTCGAGCAAACACCCTGCCCTGTTCGCGGATCAGGCAGCCTACAACCAGATCGTGCGTGACTGGCACAGCGCGGTGGCGAAGGCACTGCTGGAAAACTGGGACATGGCGGAGGAGATCGTCAGTGCGGTCAGCGAGTTCGAGGATATGGAGCGTCAGCACAGCGGCCCTGTCGATCTGACCGACGTACTTACCGTGGGCAGCCTGCTCGCTGCCTTCAAGGAGCATCCCGAATCGCTCGAGATCAACATGCACGACGTCGCGGCTTGCCAGCGCATGCACATCGACCGGGCGGCCTATGAGAAGCTCATCGATGAATCGGAGCACGAGATCGATGCGCTGAGGCAGGCACTCGGGGTCTGATCGCAGCTCCTGCAGGCAGACATGAAGGCGCCCGTGGCAAACAACCAACCCAACGCAGCCGATGGCAACGATGTGGCCTTCACGTTCGTGCAGGCCCTGGCGGCCGAGCTTTCGGGCGGCAAGGTCGAGTTGCCTGGCTTCCCGCATATCGTGATGCGGGTCCAGCGCGTACTGGCCGACGAGAAAGCGGACGCCGCTCGTATCGTACGGGTCATCGGGAGTGAGCCGGTTCTCGCCGCGCAATTGGTGCGCATGGCGAACTCCGCGGCACTGAATCCGGGCCACGCCGTGATCACGGACCTGAAGTCGGCCGTGACTCGGGTCGGGCTGGACACGGTACGAACGGCCACGATGGCTTTTGCCATACAACAATTGCGGGATGCGTCGGCGCTGCGCGGCCTGGAGAAGCAGTTGGGGGTTCTCTGGCGCCATAGCGTGCAGGTGGCGGGGTTGAGCTTTGTGGTCGCTCGCCGTTTGACGAGGGTCAACAGTGATACCGCGATGCTGGCCGGCTTGCTACAAAGCATCGGACGGCTTTATATCCTCACTCGCGCCAGCCGGCATCCTTCCCTGTTTGCCGATCCGGTAACCTATCAGACGATCGAGCATGATTGGCATCTGAGTATTGCGGCGGCATTGCTCGAGAATTGGGGCATCTCCGAGGATATCGTGGAAGCGGTGCATGAGTCGGAAAACCTCGAGCGAGATGCGCGCGGGACACTGAATCTTGCCGACGTGCTGATGGTCGCGACGTTGTTGGCGAATCTCCCGGGGGAGGAGACGGCGGCGCAGGCGCAGGTACAGTGTGCGAAGCCCTTGCAGCGAATGCGGTTGGATTATGCGGCGTGTCAGGTGTTCCTGAAGGAGTCGGCGCAGGAGATCGCTGCGATCAGGGACGCGTTGAGTTGAGAGGCTTCCGGGGCATCATGGGTAACGGTTGCCCGGGGCATTGCCCGCGAAGGACCGCCCTGGCCGAATGTCAGGCGGCGCCGAGTACGCGGGCTGGGCGCGTGGGGGCGGCGGAGCCGTGTGAATCGTAAGTGTCTGCCTTGCTGGAATGGCTGGTGAGAGCCCCAAGCAGGCCTTCCACGCGTTTCAACTTTGCGCTCACCATGGTTCCATTGCGCTCGTTGAGGTCGCGGCATTCGGCTGCGAGCCTGGCGCATTCGCGCAGGCGGGAGACGAGCGTGCCCTGCGGATCGCACCAGACCAACATACGCTCCAGGCCGGAGTAGTCGGGCAAATAGCCGTGGAGGCTGCAAAGGGAGCGCCGGTGCTCTTCGAGGCGGCAGAGTGCCCCTACGGTTTCCTGGCGTGCCTGGGTCGTCCTTTCCAAAGCCACTACGTCCTGGGAGCCAAGCACCTCATATTCCACATCGAGGAGTCCGCGCAGCCCGGCCAGGAGGGTAGCTTCTTCGGCCAGTACCTCGGCGAGATGCTCGCGGCAGACATCCGGATCCAGCTTGGGGGCGTCCACGACTCAATCTGCAAAAGAATCCGGGTCAGCACCTGACCTGCCGGAGAGGTCCTCGAGGGATTTCTCCATCTGGATGAGCTGGTTGGCGATATGGCGCGAGTTGACAGAATACTGACCTTGTTCGATGGAGTTGCTGATCTGGGCAACCCGGGCATCATTGACGGTGGGCAGCTCGCGGATCGCCTGCTCGAGTCCGGCCAGCTGCCGCGCAGCCCCGGTGATCTGGACGCGCTCGCTTCCCGAGCCGCTGGAATTCTGCGCGTTACCGGTGGCCGCATCTTGCGGGCGCTGCACGGGACGGCCGGCGCCTATGGCGTTGCTGGCGCTGCTGCGGTCGACTCCTCCAATCTTCTCCGACACGGAACTCTCCTTTTGTCGATCCCGGGCCAGCCCTGCACGGCTCGCGCGTGAGAAGCACCCCCAGGGATCGTCTACGAAGTCAGCGGCCAGGAGAAGCAGAACCTGAGAGCTCGAGAGGAGACTCTCGTCACCGATTCTTCAGATCCGTCATGGAATGTGATGTCATGTCCGGCAGGTGGACTTCTGGCCATCAGGCTTCGGTCGCCAGCACTTGCCCGACGCCACCTTGGCTGTAAGCGCCGTTACGGCGATACGTAAGGGTCTCGCGTCTCGTATGCAGCAGGGTTCCAAGCCGCGCGCGTACATGTTGGAGTTGGGTGCTGACGAGGGCGGCGTTGCGATCATTCAGCGCTCGGCAGCGAGCCGCCGCTGCCGAGCATTCCGCCCATCGGCTCGACAGGCTTCCATTCGGGTCGCACCATCGCAACAGTGCTTCCAACCCCGGTGTGTCCAGGGGGAAATTCAATGCGCTGCATATCGCACGCCGCTCCTCATCAACACGTGCGACCCGTCCAACACAGCGTTGGCGCTCGTTGATCGCTGCCGTGAGATTGACGAGGTCACCCGCTACCAGCAACGCGTGCTCGTGCTCGAGCAAGCCCCCAAGCTGAACGAGCCCCGCACACTCCTCGGCAATGAGCTTGCCGATATGCTCGCGACACTCTGCCGGGTTCATTTCGGTGCGTTCCGAGCAACTTCCCTGTTCACGTACGTGGGTGGACAGGGCTCACACGTGGCGCGGTCACACGCGGGATGAGAGCTGGTATGCATTTTGTAGGCCTATCTTTGCGAGGGCTTGATCCGACTGTAACAGTCCGCTGGCAATATTCCGGGCTGAGATTGTGTATGTACCGTCCTCAAGGGACTGGGCAATCCGCGCGACGCGGGCCGCGTCGATGACGGGCGACGCGCTCAGCTTCTGGCCGATAACGGCAAGCCACACGGCGGCTCCGGTAATGCTGACCTGCTCTCCCGCCACGGGGGGAGTATTCACCGGCACGGCCACCGCGCTCTCGCGCGCGGCCTGTTGCGTGCCGCGGCTCGTCTCGACGGACGTTGCGCCATTTCCCGAAAAACCATCAATCGCGTCAGCCACGTGCCGCCTCCATAGGCTCATCTGCGATCGGGCGATCTGCGAACTGGTTATCGACAGCCTGCCTGGAAACTGTAGCGCCCGTCTCAATTCGCAGACATGAGGCGCTGTCATTGCGCGACCCGCACCAGATCGGGGCCCGCGACGACTCCTTCAACCACTTTCAGGGAGCTCAGGTTCTGGACTTTGAGCCGTGCGCCGGCGGCGGCGTCGGCCAGGGCCCGGCCCGCCGCCCGGACCTCGATACCAGCGGAGGACGCGACCAGCGTGACGTCCTGACCATGACGGATCACCATGTCTGGCTTGAGCATGTCGATAGTCAGGACGGTTCCCGTCGGCAATGGCCGCTCGACCAGTCGTGACTGCAGATCCTTGATGTCTGTCAGGAAAGCGGCCGCCAGCCCGATGACTTTGCGGGTCTCCACGCTCACATCTTCCGTAGTCAGTCGTGCGTCTCGTGGCACCGGATGTTTGATGACGAGAACGGAAACGCGGCTCTCGACCGTGACCGGAACATACACCGTCCAGTGCACTGGCCCATTGCAAGCAATACCGACCATGGAGCGCGCCTGCACGGCAGCACCGGGGGGCATTTCCCCACGCATGCCGCCGGTACAACGAGCGAGGCGCAAGCGGGGGTCGAGCGATCCCACGGCAACATCGGCGATACCGGCGTCACGGGGAAGCTGAGATCGGACAAAAGACTCAGCGAGGGCGCGGATCGCACCGGTTGGCTCGATGCCGCTACTACGCGTTTCCTGCCCCAGCGCCACGCCCAACGAAGCGAGGAGCACGGTGGCGCCAACCAGAACCAGCCGCTGTTGCAAGCACCCTGACCGCTCGTGACGGATTTTTGTCGCAATGAGAGTCATACGAGGGAAGGTGCAAGAGGCGGGCCAGAGCGGCCCATTGGGCACGATGGGGCCTGCTCATAGTACCGTCCCTGGAGCGCTCCGAGCAGGACAACGCCCGTCGCCCCGGCCGGCCATCCATGGCCGGCGCTCGGCCCCGGTGTGCGGGGCCTCGCCCCTCGCGCGCGGCAGATCTTTGCCGCACGCGTGACGCGCCTCACGTCTCCATCCGGCTCACGGCTCATGACCGGCGCTTCACGCCATCCTGACACCCTTTGGCATGCGTATTGCTGTTGCTATCACAGTCATTCTTTTGACGGACAGCATCATGCCGCTCAACCTCGACTCATATCTCGGCGTACACGCGGACGCGCTCAAACTGCAGTCGCGACGGATGGAGGTGCTGGCCAACAATCTCGCCAACGTCGATACGCCCAACTACAAGGCTCGCGACGTCGACTTCAAGGCGGCCCTGGCACAGGCGGGCTCACCCGATGCCACACTGCCCCTGGCGACGACCGCGCCCGGACATCTGGGCGGCTCTTCCCCCGCCGGCAATGCCGACAGCTCGGGCGCTCTCAAGTACCGCGTACCACTCGCCCCTTCTCTGGATGGCAACACCGTCGACGCGCAACTCGAGCAGGCAGCTTTCGCGGACAACACGGTCCGTTATCAGGCGACACTCACCTTCATCTCCTCGAAGCTCAAAGGCCTCATGACAGCCATCACCGGACAGTAAAAGCGCGCGGAGCACCATCACCATGCCATCCTTCAAGATTTTCGACATCGCCGGCTCCGGCCTCTCCGCCGAGTCGGTACGACTCAACACGGTCGCCAGCAACCTCGCCAACGCCGACAGCGTCAGCGGCGATCCATCGACCGTATACAAGGCGAGGCATCCCGTGTTCGAGGCCGTCAAGGCCGCGGTCTACGCGCAGGCTCTGGGCTCGGCCTCGGAGCCGGCTTCGGGCGCCAACACCGCGGTGCGTGTCCGCGGCATCGTCGAGAGCACCGCCGCGCCTACCCAGCGCTACGAACCCGGCAATCCTCTCGCCGACGAGAACGGCAACGTGTACTCGCCGAACGTGAACGTCATAGAAGAAATGACCGACATGATCTCCGCATCGCGCGCCTATCAGAACAACGTCGAGGTCATGAATACCTCGAAGGAGCTGATGCTCGCGACGTTGAAGCTCGGCACCTGACATTCAGCCGACTGACTCCTATCCACCGCGCAGCGCCTGAACGAGGATCGCATGTCACCCACCAGCCCGATCGGCTCGAGCACGACCACCGGCAGCGCCAGCAGCAGCGCCGCCCCCAGCACGAGCGCCGCGGCTTCCGCCCTGAACATCACTCCAGCGGATTTCCTGCGGCTCATCACCACTCAGATGCGGGATCAGAACCCACTGCAGCCGGCCGATCCGACCCAGTTCTTGAGCCAACTCGAGCAGATGAGCGAAGTCTCCAGCATGCAGTCGATGCAGACCTCGCTTACGAGCCTGCAGACCAACCTGCAGTCCTCGCAGATGGCGAACGGGGCTGCGCTCATCGGCCACACCGTGCTGGCTGCCACCACGACCGCCAACCTCGCGACATCAGGCGGCACAATTTCCGGCGCCGTATCGACACCGAGCGGCGCGAAGCTGGTTACAGTGAACGTAACCAACTCCAGTGGCGCGCTGGTCGACAGCTTCCAGATCGCCCCCAGCTCGACCGGCCTCACCCACTTCACCTGGAACGGCACGAACGTCGATGGGACGGCAGCAGCAGCCGGTCTGTATACGATCGGCGCAACCTCGAGCGACGGCGCGACGAATACAACCCTCACCCCCATGATCGCGTCCAAGGTGCAAAGCGTGGTCGTCGACTCTTCGACCTCGGCACTCGATGTCACCACGGAGAACGGTACGGTACCGCTCTCCAGCGTGGTCAGCCTGCGATGAATCGCGGTAAAGCAACCCGACACCTTCAGGAGTAGAACGCATGTCCTTCAACATAGCCCTCACCGGCCTGAACGCGGCGACCCAGGACCTCTCGGTCACCTCGAACAACCTCGCCAACTCGCAAACGGTCGGTTTCAAGGCCTCGCGCGCGGAGTTCGGTGACATTTTCGCCTCGACCCAGACCGGTGTGGCCTCGACGGCCATCGGCAATGGCGTCAGGGTGCAGGAAGTGGCGCAGCTCTTCAGCCAGGGGAATACCAAGACCACCGGGAACAGTCTTGACCTGGCCATCAACGGCAACGGCTTTTTCACGGTGAGCACCAACGGCGCGTTGTCCTACACGCGCGATGGCGAGTTCCAGCTCAATAATGCCGGCAAGGTCGTCACCGCCTCGGGCGCCCACCTACAGGTTTACGCGCCGCTACCAACCGGCGGCTTCAATACAGGCGGACTATCCGACCTCACACTGACCACGAACGAGAGCGCGCCCCAGGCGACGAGCACGGCCTCGATCACCGCGACGCTCCCAGCGAACGCAGCCCAACCTGTTACGACACCTTTCAACGCGTCGGATCCCACGAGCTATAACAACACCACTTCGCTCACGGTGTACGACTCGCTGGGCTCCGCGCATACCCAGTCTCTGTACTTCGTCAAGACCGCCACTCCCAATCAATGGACGGTACAGACGTACATCGACGGCAACGCAGTAGGCACAGCGCAGACCCTGGCCTATTCGAACACTGGAGTATTGACCAGTCCCGCCAACGGCCAGATCACTCTCCCGCCCTACACTCCGGCCACTGGCGCAGCCGCGATGAACATCACCCTCAACCTGGCCAACACGCAGCAGACCGGGGATGCGTTCTCCGTCACCGCGGTCCAGCAGAACGGCTTCACGGTAGGCACCCTGACGGGCATCAATATCGACAGCACGGGCGTCGTGCAGGCGACTTTCACCAACGGCCGCTCGGTCAATCTGGGCCAGATCGCCATGGCGAACTTCGCCAACGACCAGGGACTGCAGCAGATGGGCAACGCAAGCTGGTCGCAAACGACCTCTTCAGGATCCGTGGTGCAGGGCGTGGCGGGCGGCTCCGGGTTCGGCTCGATCCAGTCCGGCGCCTTGGAGGAGTCAAACGTGGACACCACCAGCGCACTGGTCGACATGATCACCGCACAACGCGACTTCCAGGCGAACGCGCAGATGATCCAGACCGACAACCAGATCTCGCAAACCGTTATCAACATCCGGGGTGGTTGACCTCTCCACCTGGCGAAAACTGACCTGGAGCCATCATGGACAAGTTGCTTTACATCGCGATGTCGGGTGCGAAAGAGACGCTGCGTGCCCAGGCCGCGAACAACCACAACCTCGCCAACGCGAGCACGACAGGCTTCAAGGCCGATCTCAGCGCGTTCCAGAGTCGTGCCGTGAGCGGCCCGGGCTATGCGTCCCGCGTGTACGCCACGGACACGACGACAGGCTGGGATGCCTCTTCCGGTGCCCAGCTTGCCACTGGAAACCCGCTGGATGTCTCCGTGAATGGCTCAGGCTTCATCGCCGTGCAAGACCCGGCCGGAAACGAGGCCTACACGCGCGCTGGCGACCTGCATGTCGACCCGGCCGGCCAGCTACTGACGGCAACGGGTTATCCCGTCCTGGGCGACAACGGACCGATCAGCGTGCCGCCCTACAGCTCCATCACGGTCGCGAAGGATGGGACGATCTCCGTCATTCCGCTCGGATCCACCGCGCAGACGAGTGTCGTCGTGGGGCGGATCAAGCTGGTGAACCCGCCGCTGTCGACCCTACAGCGCGGCGTCGACAGCCTCTTCCGCAGTACCAGCACCGATCCAGTGCCGGCGGATGCCGTAACGACCGTCACCCCCGGCACGCTCGAGTCCAGCAATGTGAATGTCGCGAGCGCCATGGTGAGCATGATCGAGCTCTCCCGGCACTTCGACATGCAGATCAAAGCATTGCACTCCGCGGATCAAAACGCGCAATCCACCACCAAGCTGCTGCAATCCTCGGGCTGAGACAACCCCCAAATCACTGACAGGTAAATCCTATGGAACCCGCACTCTGGGCCGCCAAAACCGGTCTCGACGCACAGCAGACCCAAATGACGGTCACGGCGAACAACCTGGCCAACGTCAGCACCACCGGCTTCAAGGCCAGCCGCGGTGTCTTCGAGGACCTGCTGTACCAGAACGTCGCGCAGGTCGGCGCCAACACCTCCCAGACCACGCAGTCGCCCTCGGGCTTACAGCTCGGCACTGGCGTACGCGTGGTCGCCACCGAGACGATCAACACGCAGGGTAATCTCAACAACACAGGCAATTCGCTCGACCTCGCGATTCAGGGCCGCGGCTATTTCCAGGTGCTGCTGCCCAGTGGCACGCTCGCCTACACCCGCGACGGCAGCTTCCAGGTCACCAACACCGGACAGCTCGTTACTGCCAACGGCTACCAGGTGCAGCCCGCGATCACCATCCCCTCGGGAGCTCAGAGCGTCACCATCGGCCGCGACGGAACCGTGAGCGTCCAGATCGCCGGACAGTCCGCGCCAACGACGGTGGGAACCCTACAGCTCGCCGACTTCATCAACCCTTCGGGCCTGCAAGCCCTCGGCGGCAACCTCCTGGCCGAGTCGGCCTCGAGCGGTACACCTACGACCGGCACTCCCGGGGTGACGGGCTTGGGCA
>CAZBTV010000181.1:0-13833 GCA_964494895.1 uncultured Steroidobacteraceae bacterium
GTGCGGACCTGCAAGCTCGGCCCGCGCCGACTCGAGGAAGAGACGGCATGGATCGCCAAGTATCGTCGGCTCTGGGACGCACGCTTCAACGAGCTGGACCAGGTCGTTGAGGAACTGAAACGCGAGGAGAAGATCGATGGACGCAAAAACAAAGAGTGAGCCTACCTCCATGAAGAACCGCACGACGGTGGAACGGAAGTCCGAGCGCGAGTTGGTTGTTACGCGAGCTTTCAACGCCCCTGCGCGAATCGTGTTCGAGGCGTGGACCAAGCCCGCGCTACTCAACCGATGGTGGGCAGCAAACTCGTTTGGAGTGTCCTTCCTTTCCTGCGAGACCGATGTTCGTCCCGGGGGCACGTATCGATTCGTGTTCAGCCACGCTGCTTCAGAGCAGCCTATGGCGTTCTTCGGTAGATACATCGAAGTGACGCCGCACTCCCGCCTCGTCTGGACAAATGACGAAGGCGGTGAAGGTGTTGGGCCCGTCACAACGGTGACCTTTGAAGAAACAGGTGGTCAGACGCTGGTCGTCATGCAGGACCTCTATCCCTCCAAGGAGGCTCTCGACGGCTCCATCGCCTCCGGGAGCACCGGTGGGGCGACCGAGACGTTTGCGCAATTGGACGAGCTTCTCGTCACCCTACATGCGGGGGTATGAAACGCCGGGTTCGCGAATCCTTCTTGGATTCTGCGGAGTTCTGGGTGATTAGCGGCCCTTCTGGACGGAGTTCCTACGCTCGCTGATGCGCCTTGGGTTGCGCGGTGTAAAGCTAGTCATCTCCGATGCTCACCTGGGGATCAAGGCGGCAGTGGCGAAAGTGCTGAAATCCACCTGGCAACGGTGTCGAGTGCACTTCCTGAGAAACGCATTGGCCCACGCTGGAAAAGGCCAGCGGCAGATGGTGCTCGCGATGATCAACACCGCCTTCGCGCAGGATACGTACAAGACCGCCAGTGAGCAGTGGCGTGTGGTCGCCGATCAGTTGCGGGAGAAATTCCCCAAGCTCGCAGCGCTCATGGACGAGGCTGAAGCCGACGTGCTGGCGTTCATGTCCTTCCCAAGGCGCATCGCGTTCAGATCCACAGTACGAACCCTCTGGAGAGGCTCAATGCCGAGATCAAACGCCGGACAGACGTCGTGGGAATCTTCCCCAATGAGGCGGCTATAACGCGCCTGGCCGGCGCATTGCTGCTCGAGCAAAACGATGAGTGGCAACTACAGCGACGCTATCTGCCTCTTGAAGGGCTGCAGTCCCTCGCCGACAATCAGCCAGCGCGGCTGTCCGCAGTGGTCAGCTGAGCGAGTCCAACCGAGCCGGAAATCACCGACTCATACACCACGTCCCGGGGCACGATCCTGAGCTACTCTCGACCTTCCATGACCGTCAAGACGTTCTGCGATGAGTTCGCGAACACCAGCGGACGGCTGCTAGACCCCGAACAGCCGGTACCGGTGTATGCCTTCATGCTGCTGGAGCCCCGAATGTCCATACGAGCCAACAATGGATCCCTGTCACCCTGCTCGTACCTCCCTGTCCTCGCGCCACCATGGGCAAGAGGTGAAGCCTCAAGAAACTGGTCGCCGAGTTCTTGAGAAGCTCCCAAGGAGATGACGCCGACAGAACGTTCTTCAGGAAATTGCCATCCCTCGAGCTGGCCATTCACCATGCCGCCACCGCAACCTGGGAAGGCGGCAAACGCTTTCGGCATCAGAACCTCAAGACCAGGCGTGCTATCCCGCACGCGAAAGCCGCTCTCAATCACACGATAGGTGAGCCGGCCGGGGATACCAGCTGTCTGTCAGGACTCGCGCAGCGACCAGCATTTACCATGACTCAGCGAACACCGAACGAAGAACCCCAGATCAAGGTCGCCAGGATCTCGGCACTCCAGGCTGTTGTGGTCGCAACGATTACGGCCGGCGCGGGTGTACTGACTGGTTACATTAGCCGGCCATCGGTACATGATTCGCCGAAGCAGACCTCCCGACCAGCTCGATCTGGACTGAAGTGGGCGCGCATGTCCCAAGAGCGATTCCGCCTCCCCAACGAGCCGTACTACACTGTCTTGTCTCGAGCGTCATTCCGCTTTGCGGATCAATCCCCAAAGTTCCCTCTACATGGCAACTAAAATAGAAGGCCAAGAACAGAAGATCGGCGACGTCTTCAGTGAGGCTTATGAGTTTGAGATCCCACCCTCCCAACGTCCATACGTCTGGGGGAACAAGCAAGCACGCGAGTTCCTCAGTGATGTTCTTGACGCCATGGATAATCAGGGCGCCGACGGTGAGCTGTACTTCCTTGGCAGCATCGTCTTGGTGAAGCAGCCGACCGAGGCGCAATCAAACGTCATTGACGGCCAACAGCGACTCATTACCCTCACCATTCTACTCAGCGTACTGCGCGATCTGACTACCCAAGATGAGATCCGCTTGAGACGTCTCGAGTACGTCTATCAGAGACCCAATGTGGATCGGGGCTTGAAGGAGGGCTATCGCTTGGTCGTGCAAAGGTGCGATCGGGAATTCTTTATGAAATACGTCCAAGCGCTCGATGCCACGAACAACCTTCCTGAACCGAGCGGGCTCAAGGGCAGTCAGAAACGAATCGCCGAGAACGCGTGCTTTTTTCGCTCACAGCTCGAGGTCATGAAGGAGGATCGAAGAGACTCGCTCATGGCCTTCATTGTGCAACGCTGCTATCTGTTCGTCGTCGCCATGCCGACGATCCGCGACCTGAACTTGAGATGCCAGTGTCCGCTGAGATACCAGATTCCGAAGGATTCACAGCAGCGCTCGGACAACCTCTCCGCGCTGAACGCAACCATCGGAGTGGCCACACTGCGAGAAGCCATCTCCTTCTGGGAACAGCACAAAGACTCCGAGGACGAGGAGTTCTGGCACAGCGCCCTCCAAGAGCGCCCGTTTCTAATCGCACAGCTGTTCCACTACCCCATCGTCATTGTTGGGAGCAAGGTTTATGTTGGCGGCAAGTTGCTCAACAACCGCTGTGGGTCCGTTGCCGATTTTCTGGCGAAGAACCGCAACACCGGTGCGGCAGTCATCATCGAGATCAAGACCCCACGCACGCGGCTGCTGGACCGTGAATACCGCCAGGACGTCTTTCCCTGGTCCTCAGAAGTCAGCGGCGCTATCAGCCAGGTACTTCATTACCAGAGCTCTCTTTCTCGCAACGTGGTGCAATTGCGGGATGGCGTCGACGAGCACATCGAGTCCGATGCACTTCGGGGCCTGGTAATTGCTGGCAACACTGGGGAGCAGCTAAACACCAGTGCCAAGCGACGCAGCTTCGAGAGGCTGCGGGAGAGTCTGCACGGTGTTTCGGTCATTGGGTTCGACGAGCTGTTCGGGCGTGCCCAGGAAATGCTCGAGATTCTGACAAGCCCACGATAGCGGCTGATCAGGCAATGAATCCGGTTCGAATCCCTCTGCGCCGACGAAACGAAGGGAAGATCGCGCTGCAACGTGACAACGCACCGTCTCCGCGTCATCACGTTGCACGGCGTTCTGGCTGCGATAGTGGCCACCGTCGCCGACATGGAAACCCACGCAGGTCGTCCAAAGTGGAGGTAGGCGGTGGGCTCGCAGGCGGCGGCGCCAGGGTTAGAGGGGTATTGGCGGGGACGAAAATAACCCGCCGGGGTAGGGCTCTCGCCAGCCCTTTGGACGGAGACAACCGAAAACCTCCGCGACGACCGAGGATTGAATCTGTTGCCACGCTGCTACCGGACCCAGCCGTCGATGCATCGCTTCAAGCGATCGTCCTCGCCGCCACACCTGGGCGAATTCTGTTGGGTCGACGAGCGTTTTTACACAGCCTCGGCCAGGAGCGGACCTCCATACACGCGCGAAAATGCGGCCACCCCTCAGGATGTCGGTGATTTATTCTCGACCCTGGAAGCCCATTCCCGGGTCGCGTGACAGGTCTCCATCGCGCGCTGGTAGGCCGCGCGAGCACGAGCGCGAGCCACATAGGCAGTCTCTATCGCGCCCAGCGGATACCCCACGGCCCGTCGGGCAAGCTCCAGGGCATAGATCACCGAAATATCGGCCGCCGTAAACATCTCGCCCGCCAGATAGGGTGTGCGCTCCAACTGTCGCGTCACGAGTCCCAGGCGACTCTCGAAGGTCTCCAGCGCCTGCTTCGCGCTCCAATTCCACCGCTCTTCCGGGGGCGCCAGATTACGGGCGCCGGACACAAAGTACATAGAGGCCGCAAGCCCGGCCTCACCGAGGTGGAGGAATTGTTGGTAGGCAGGGAAAGCCGGATCGGTGGATACGGGCGCGAGCGGCGTGGGCCCGTAGCGGGCCATCAGGTACTCCATGATCGCGATCGACTCGACCATGGTGACATCGCCGTCCTGGATGGCGGGGATGAATCCGGCCGGGTTCACAGCCAGGAACTCCGAGTCGTTCTCAACGCCGGCCAGCAGATCAACACCCCTCAACCGGTACGGCAGCCCCATCTCCTCTAGCAACCAGACGACCCGGAAGCCCCTGCCTTCACCAAAAACCGTGATCATGCTCGCCTCTGCTGGTGATTCCCACTCAATGAAGACGTCTTGCAAACGCCCTTCCCGACACAAGCCAAGCTATTTTTCTCGCTGGTCGGCGCTAGGCGCCGAATTCGGATGTTCCGCGTGACGTCGCGAAGGTCCGCGCTGGGTCGAAACAGCTTATTCAACGTCCGGTGTCAGATCGGCAAACTGCTTCGCGAGAAAATCCACGAGGGCACGCACGCGGTTAGGTACGAAACGGCCGCTGGGAAGCAGCGCGTGCAACGGATAGGGCTCAGTCGCCCACTCTGTCAGCAGAGGTACGAGCGCGCCGCTGAGGAGGTCGCGCCGCTGCTCCACTTCGGTCTTGAGAATGATGCCCGCACCCGCCACCGCCCATTCGCGAGCAAGCGATGCATCATCGACCGTGCGGTCGCCCCCCACCCGGACTGTCGTCCATTGGCCGCGCTGGCCGAAGCGCCACGTTCGGAAAGGCCGTCCGCCACGCATGAACACAATGCAGTTGTGATCGACAAGATCCAGTGGGGTCCGCGGCGTGCCGCGCCGGCCCAGATAATTGGGCGACGCCGTGAGGATGGGGCGCGCAACCGTCAACGTGCGAAAGACTAAGCGGGAATCCGCGAGGCTCCCGTAACGGAGCGCGACGTCCACTTCGTCGCGCAATACATCGAGTACACGGTCACCGACATTCAGAGTGAGTTCGACACCCGGATGCAGGCGCAGGAACGCGTCGAACATCGGTAGCAGCACTGCACGTGTAAGGTCGGACGGGGCCGCGACGCGTACTGTACCCACCAGTGCGCCTCGCTCGGCATCGAGCTGAGATTCGCCCTCTGCAAGCAACTCGAAGGCGCGGCGCGCGTATTCCAGTAATGTTTGTCCTGGCAGCGTCAGACGCATCGCACGCGTTGACCTTTCAATGAGGCGCGTGCCCAGTTGCGCTTCCAGCCGTTTGAGTGCCGCGCTGGCCGCAGCCGGCGTGATAGCCAAGGTGCGAGCCGCCGCAGTCAATGAGCCACCGCGGGCGGCGTGCAGCAGAACTTGCAAGTCGGCAAGATTTTCAATTTTCATTTGAAGATGAATCTCGTTCCGACGATCTTATCAATCTGTGCTGGAAGATCTAGATTTAGTTCATCCAGTGGTCTCGACCGTCAGCGCTCAAGCCGAAGTCGATCTCGCTGCACTGGGAACTGATGTTTACACGACCTATGTTTGAAACCCCTGACATGCACGAACAGGGCCGCTTGCTAGCTCGCGTCGCCGAGCTGACCGACGCCGGGCGCTTGCGCACGACGGCCAGGACCAGCTTGGGGACGATCAACGCCACCCACTTGCAGAAGGCGCATGCCCTTATCGAAAGCGGCAGCTCCATCGGCAAGGTCGTGCTCGAAGGCTTCTGATCGAATAGCGGCACCTATCCACTTGAGTCCCCTTCATCGTCAACAGGTCCTTCTATGACACAACAGTCCAACCCCCTGACCTATGCTGCAGCCTCCATCACACGCGACACAGCGCTGGCGCTCTCAGCAGCCGCACGCAAAGCGGCCACCGACATCGGTATTGAAGTGGCCATTGCTATCACTGATGCCGGAGGTCATCTCACCGCCTTCGAGCGCTCCGACGCCGCGCCGTTTCTGACAATCGGTGTCGCGATAGACAAGGCGTGGACGGCCGCATCTTTCGGTCTCGACACGCAAAGGTGGAATCATGTTGTCTCGCAACCTGCAACCGCACCGCTTGCACATCATCCCCGCCTGATGCCAGTTGGCGGTGGCGTGCCGATCATCTCGCACGGACACGTCGTCGGCGGAATCGGCATCTCGGGCGGTAATGCCCAGCAGGATCACGACGCGGCGATTGCCGCGCTGGCCGCACTCGGATTTGATGCAGCGAAATGAATTCGGTGACGCACTCCGCCGGGACGTCCGTCGAGTAGTCGCTGCATTCGGCGAATATCGTCTTCGCCGACCAATTTGTCGAGGCGACTAGCGCGCTTCTTGCAGATGCTCGAGGGAGCCAGCCGGACGCTGCCGGGTGCCGCAGATCACTGTTCCGTTTCTGGCGCATTCTGCTTAACAATTAACACACAACGGCACCAGCACACCGCAGTAGCTGCTGCGTGGCGCGCGTAAGGGTGCGCATGCGTTAGGACCGTGGTTTGATGCGCTATAGTCGCTCCCCAGAGCGTTTGCCGCGGCTCCACGTGGCAAACGGAACCGTCGGATCAGCCAATGCAGAAGGGAGACAACCAATGAGAATGAACTGGACAATCCTGATATGGATCGCGCTGGGGATACCATGCGCGGTGCTGGGGGATGCGCCCAAGGCGCTGCACGTCGCGCAAACGATCGTGATCAAAGCACCCGTCGACACAGTCTGGGCGGCCTCCAAGGACTTCGACGGTCTCGCGAAGTGGCATCCGGCCTTGGAGAAAGACGAAATCGTCAAAGGAACAAACAACGTGCCGGGAGCCGTTCGTTCGCTATCGTTAAAGGGTGGCGGGACAATCCGGGAGCAACTGCTGGCCTTCAGCGAACCAACGCATTCTTTCAAGTACAAAATTCTGGAGTCACCATTGCCTGTCACCAGCTATGTTTCGACTTTCACGGTGAAAGCCGGCAAAGAGAACACCGCGATCGTCCACTGGGCGGGAACCTTCAAGCGCAAGAACTCCGCCGACAACCCGCCTGATGACCAGACAGACGATGCCGCCAAGAAAGTCATCACCGGCATTTATTCGAGCGGGCTAGCGAACCTCAAGAAGCAAGTGGAGCGCTAAGCGGAATGTCAGCCTTTCACGAGACATAACCGTGACAAGAGATCTGCCGCCGGTGCCGCACCCACGCTGTGCGACCGGCGGCATGGCGAATCCTAACTTGCCAGGATTTTGCGAATCTCGCCTTCCGGGTCATCGACCATGCGGCAGTCATTATCAAAGACCATGGTTTGCCAGCGGGCCGGATCAGTGGGCGTCCAGACGAGCCCAGGTTGGCTCGGGTTGCCGGTGCGGGCAAAGTTGGCCCAGGCGGTCGCCATTTTCTTTGCCAGCGCCTGGGCTTCCGGGGTGTTGCCAGTGCCTTGTTTGCAACGCTCGGTGTTGTCGAAGCAGAACGCCAGTTCGGCCGTATGCCAGGCGCCCGCATCCTCGAGCATGGAGGACTGCCAGGTGAAGTAGTACTGGTAGACCGGTGCGGCGTGCTGTTCGAATTTCATTCGCGACATGCGCTGTACGTTGTTTCGTTGTCCGATGCCGCCCACTCCATACGACAGGGTACGGATGCTCTTGTCCGGGTGGGCCTTCTTCATGGCTGCGATCAACGCCGTCGCCTTGGCTGCGCCCAATGACTGGGTCAAGGTCGCGAGCCATTGCTCCTCGGTAGGGCGCGAATGCATCCGGGTGCCCTCCTCGCTCACCGAGCCGATGAGCATGGGAATATCCTTCGACAGTGCCGGGGCTTCCTCGAAGAAGGAGCGCATGGTTACCACGTGACCATCCACCATGGGTCCCCACCCGATGCGCGGGGTTGCCGATGGCGGTGAGCCCAGGCCGAAACCCTGCAGCGGGGGATTGAGCTTGGAGATGGCCGCGTTGCCGGCCTTGTAGAGTTTGGCCCACTCGGTCTTTTTCAATCCTTCCATGTCTTTGGGTTCGAGGCCTAACTCCACCATCAGCTGGCGGGTCAGGGTCCTGGCTTGTTCGCTGCTCGGTGGATTTCCGCCGCCGCCGGACTGAACGCTGGCGCGGTGGAACAACCCAGCCGCCGAAGGCATGCCCATGAGCGTCGTGACCTTCGAGCCGCCGCCAGACTGACCGTAGATCATCACCTTGTCCGGGTCGCCACCGAAGTTAGCGATGTTGTCACGCACCCAACGCAATGCGGCCACCAGGTCGGTCATGCCTAGGTTTCCGGATTCCGCGTAGGCCTCGCCGCCAACTTCCGAAACGTCCAGAAAGCCTAGCGCATTGAGGCGATGATTCACCGAGACCTGCACGACATCATGATGTCGGGCCATCTGGGCACCATGGTGTGAGGCCAATTCGTAGGAAGAGCCGAAACTGTACCCGCCGCCGTGAATGTAAAACATAACGGGGCGCTTGCCACTCAGGCTCGGCGTCCAGATGTTCAGCTTGAGCATGTCTTCGCTCAAGTAGCCGTCGACCCACTGCTGCAAAAACGACTGCTCCACGGCGGTGAAGTCATGTAGTGTTTGGGGGCAATTTGCTCCGTACACCAATGTTGGCCGCTCTCCATCCCAGGGGACCGGTGGTTTGCAAGGTAGCCAGCGATTCTCCCCTCCCGTGTCCTGACCGTAGGGAACGCCTTTGAAGGTCAGTACGCCCCCGTCTTCGTAGCCCCGTACCTTGCCATATTGGGTCTGGGCCACCGCCGATCGGGGAGTGCTGCAATGGCCCGAGCGCTGTTGCAATGTGGTTTCGCTGCCTGCGAAGCCTGTTTGCGGTCTGGCAAGCGCTGCACCGACGCCTGCCGTGGCTGATAACAACAATGCGTCACGTCGCGTGGACTTCCTCATGGGCAAACCCCTCATGCATGTCAGTTTCAGTTGATGGTGTCGGTATGGCTACGAGCCGGTCCACTCGGGCGGCTCCCTTTTGCCTTTCTTTTCGAGGAACGCCTGCATTCCGCGTTTGAAGTCGTCGCTCCCGTACACGAGATCCGTCAGGTCGACGATGTCCGCAGGGTGGCGCGAGTCGGGCATCGAATTGCTTCCTTCGTGGCTCGCGTCGTCAGGATGGCGTTGGCAGCGGCCCGCTCGCACAGCTCGGCCACCGCCCCATCGAGCTCGGCGTGCTCGACAACCTTGTAGAGAAACTTCAGAGTTCAGGAGCTCCACCGCTGTCGGCATTCCCTAGAATATCATTCGCTTCGCGGCGCGAATGCTGATGGCCGCTGCAATCCGCACGTACCTGCTCATAGACAGACGGTTGCCGGTCGCGCAATCCCAGGTGGGATCTGAATTGGGCATCAGCAATGGCATACGAAAGTCGCAGGCGGGGCCGACGCTTGGGTGAGTCAATATGAACGCTACGATACGTGATCTCCGCCGATGAGAAAGTCTGCGCGGAGGGAAAGTCCCACAATTCTCCAGCAATCCACCTTGCTTCGGGGGCGAGTAGGTTAGCCAAGCCAAGTTGCTTGAAAGAAGTACGCCGGCAGAGGGGCTCCGGTCCTACGCTAAAGCATTGAGCAACAAGGTCATTTTCCTTCCGCGCCCGCGCGCCCTACCCACCCCATTACCCCTGTTGCTGAAGGTCCAGGCTGCCGAGAGCGGCGCCCGGCGGGATCCAACTGATCGTTTACAAGGAGACTCTACGAGGCGCACGCAGCCGACCCGATACCGTATATCGAGACTCTCGCGGAATTCTGGGGAGAGTTGTGTGTGACCCGGAAGCTTGCGAGCTCCTGGTTGCAAGCACCTGGCGCCGAGCGCCACAAGGTGCCTTGCGACCAAAACAGCTCCTTGTGCATCTAACGTCCAGTGTCACCTACTAACCCTGGTAGGGGAGCTCATGCATGATCGCCCTGCGATCGCGAAATTCCAAGGCCTGGAATCCCTTCACGGAGTTGAACCAATGCCCACGCTGTCAAGGCGCGGATTCCTCTTCGCCGGTGCCTCGACTGCGGTCGCGGCCAGCAATTTGGCCACCGCAGTTCAAACGCAGGACAATCTTAGGTCGTGGCTGCAGGAGAAGGCCGTTCGCCTCAGCGGGATCGACTCATCAGGCGACAACTTCACCGATCTCGAACCACTTGGAGATGCGATCGGCTCGGCGCGTTTGGTGATGCTGGGAGAGCCCAGTCACGGCGCCGGTTCGGCGTTCGCGGCAAAAGCACGGATCGCGAGATTCCTCCATCAGCGACGCGGTTTCGACATCCTGGTCTGGGAGTCCGGCTTTTACGACGTTTGTCTCGCCGAGGCTGGCATGCGCTCGGCAGATGACGGCATCGCCGCTGCACGCCGAGGGATATTCTCGCTCTGGTCTGACGCCTCCCAGGTTAAGCCGCTGTTCGACTACGTCAAGGCGAGCCAGTCCACGTTACGCCCGCTCGAGATGGCCGGCTGCGACCTTCAGGTTACGGCGGACGGCGTTCCTCAGTGGTTTGCGGCGGATCTGCATGACTTTACGAGCGCCTTGCGCGAGCCGGTCCTGCGTGGACGTGCGGTTTTCCTGGCGGACCAAGCCACTGACGCTCGCGCGCGCCTATTCGCATCTAGCTTCTCGAATGCCCAAGACTTGAGCACGCTGATCACCGCGGCGGAGAAATTGCGCGCGATGGTCAGCGATCGGCGTCCGGAGTTCGAACAGGTCCACGATGCGCTGGAGACCTCGTTCATGGACCGCGCAATCGAAAACATGCGCGTTGATGCGATGTTGAGATTCGACAGGGCCCACGGACCACAGACAACACCGGCGAACGAAAGCCGCAGGGACGCGCTGAATGCAACCAATCTACGCTGGCTGCTGGAGCAGAAATACCCAGGGCGAAAGGCTTTGGTCTGGGCCCACAACGTGCACGTCATGAAGGCGTACTACGGCCCGGACTTCCGTGCCCTGCACCTCCAGGAACAACGCGGCGACATGAAGCCCATGGGCGTCTGGATGGCCGATTGGCTTGGTTCTGGCGTCTACAGCCTGGGAATAACGACCTACCAGGGGGAAGACGGCTTCGCCATGGGCGGCCCCTCAACTCCGATTCCTCGCGCCCCGGAAGGGAGCGTTGAGGCGCAGCTGCACGCACTGGGCTACCCGTCCGCGTTTGTGGATTTCCGGGGGGCCAGAGGCGAACACGCCAACCCGTTTCGTTTTCGCCAGTACGTTCGGATGCCGAAGTACGACGACGTGGCGATCCGGGACGCGGACCGCGTCTTCGACGGGATTGTCTTCATCGATCAGATGTCGCGTGGCGTGCACGTCTGAGGGCCTGGTAAGGAGCAATGCGTAGGCCAGCCCATCACGACTCGGCGGGCGCGATCCGATCGACTCGTCGAAGCGCGGGGAACAAACGTATCCATACTACCGCAGCTATCACTACGCCGATGCCTCCGATGACGACGCAAGGCACCGTCCCAATGAGCGATGAGAGGAGACCGGATTCGAAGGCGCCGAGCTCGCTGGAGGTCCCGACGAACAGCATGTGGACTGCCGACACACGCCCGCGCAAGTCATGCGGGGCTGCGAGTTGCACCAGTGACGAGCGGATATTGACACTCAGCATGTCGGCGGCGCCGATGACAAACAATGCTGCTATGGATAGATCCAATGAAGTCGAGAGTCCGAACACGACAGTAGCAACGCCGAATACTGCGACGGCCGCGAATAGCTGAAGTCCAACGTGACGATCAGGAGGATGGCGTACTTGGTAAAGCGCTACCAGGCCAGCACCGACAGCAGGCGCGCTGCGCAGCAGTCCCAACCCGATCGGTCCCGCTTGCAGGATATCACGGGCATAAATCGGCAAAAGTGCGGTCGCTCCTCCGAGCAACACCGAGACCAGGTCGAGCGAGATCGCCCCAATGAGAACGGGACAAGATCGAACGAAGCGCATACCGTCCCGAATGCGATTGATTTGAGCCCTCACTGTCGATCCGTTTACCGGCGCGGAACGTCGGCCCGCCACTGTTTCAACAGCGAGCAAGGCCGCCAGGAAGCCGCAGCAGCAGATCGTGTAGGCTGTGATCGGGCCGTAGGCATAGGCGAGACCACCGAGAGTTGGACCTGCAATCACCGCGACTTGCCAGACGCAAGCGCCCCAGGCGATTGCCTCTGGGAGCCGTCTTGGAGGCACCAGCAGTGACAACAGAGCCTGCCTTGCCGGCTCGGCAAACGCACGCCCTGTGCCTGACAAGACCAGAACGGAGTAAAAAGGCCACAGCCCGGTAGTGTGCAACCACGTCAAAGCCAGGAAGCCGCCTGCGCAAAGCAATTGCAGGGCAAGACCAGCCAACAGCACACGTCGCGGGTCTCCCCGATCGCAGATCTCGCCCGCCGGAAGCATGAATAGGGTCATCGGGACAAACTCGACCAACCCCACGACGCCGAGCGAGATCGGCGCATTTGAGAGGTTGTAAACGGTCCAGCCAATGGCGACGGCCTGCGACGAGGCTGCAACTTCCGAAAGAAAGGTCATCGCCAGAAAGATCGACAGATTTCGCCGACGATGGATCTGTTGTCCGCGTCCCATTGTCACGGCTTAGGGCCTCTTTGCGCCCTTGTCGCAGCGGCGCGCGAATATGAGCATAATGCTCATATTCTTACGGAGCAGGCTCCATGGCTACTCGCATTTCCCCGCGCGTGAGTTTGATGCGCAAACAGCCGCGACAAGCGCGTTCGGTGGCAACGACTGACGCAATCCTGGAAGCTGCAGCTCACATTCTGGGACAACGCGGCTGGCGCGGGCTCACGACCAACGCCGTGGCCGAGGCCGCTGGAGTGAGCATCGGCTCGCTCTATCAGTATTTCCCCAACAAGCTCGCACTGGTCGAAGCAGTGCGAGCACGGCATTTCGATCAGGTGTTAGCCGTCTTGCAGGCTGCTGCTGATAACAAGCTACCACGCGCGCGTCGTATCGAGTCGCTCGTCGATGGAATGATCAACGTCCATAGCCAATTTCCTGCGGCACATCGAGTTTTACTCGAGGAGGCTCCGCGCAGTGAAGATGCGGCTCCGAGTCATGATCGATTCGCAAAGATCCTTCAGCAACACTATGAAGCTATTGTAGGGGTCAATTGCCAAGGCATCTCGGCCGAGCATGCTCGGGTTACCGCCCGAGTACTTGCATCAGCCGTGGCAGGCGTTGTCCACGACGCGGCTAGCGACGGTACCCTGCGCTTGAGGGACCTGAAGCGTGAACTGATGGAACTGGTGAATTCGTACCTTTCCACAAAGTACGCGCGATGAAGTGCCCGCCGAAATCCGGTCGCGGCAGTGGATGGATGGCCCGTTCGACCTTCTTGCCAATCCGGCGCATAAGCTGCTCGAACGCTGCTAGGACGGCATCCCGGCGTAGTAACTCGAGCAGTTGGGCCTCGTAAACTTCCGCCGTCGAAAATTCATGTTTGCAGGCAAGGCAGGCTCTTTCACGTCGGAACCAATTCAGGTCCGGGTGAGTCGCGCTGGAACAGCGTCGCGGCTGATCATACGAGTCTCGCATGTCTACTCGGGTGCTGATCCACAAGCTGCAAGACTGTGAGTTTCATCTCAGGGCACGGCACTATAGTTGTGTGAGTCCCTGGGGCGACTTGCCTGTACAGAGCTTTGAAAATTGATACTGATGC
>CAZBTV010000182.1:0-13811 GCA_964494895.1 uncultured Steroidobacteraceae bacterium
AGTACTCGGGACAAAGTAGTCAGTTACGCCCTACAGAGAGACGGACGTAACACCTGGCCAGCGGTGACTTCACCGCGTCGTACAGCTCGAAAAAATACCTCCGCGCGTGCGCCATGCATGAAATCTCCTCCACGCGCGGAGACTCCCCAGGCTTTGCCGGGACAAACAGCGGTTCGAAGCCCGCGTAGCCGTCGACCTGCAGTTTTCCTCTGAACTGCGCCAGATGCTTCTGCGGATACTTCCCATCCCAACTCGGGGAATATCGATACCAGACTGCCGGTGGATCGGTGGATCCCCACGCCGTTCCATCGCGAACGTAAGTCCAGATGTGGCCGCGGCGGGTCTTACCCGCTCCGGGAGCCAGAACCCGAAACGGCGTATCGTCTGCATTGATGTTGGCTGCTGACAGAACATATTTGCCCAGTGCCGCCGCCAGCGGACCAAACAACAGACTGCATCCGGCGACCCATTGCATGAGTGTTGTGCGCGTAACCTTCAGTCCCGCGTGGGCGAAGATCTGGCATATCCTGTACAGCGGAAGATGAAAACCATACTTCCAGGACAGAACCAAGGCGAGCAGTGAGGCCCCCGCGAAGCTCTTCGGGATTGGTCGCGAGGGCGCTGGCGCCTGCACGATGGTCGCGCACTTCGTGCAGCGCTTCTTGGGGCGGATGTGCCGGGTTACCGTGAACGTCACGGTCTTCACCTCCAGCACCTCCGCCTCGTCGTCTTTGCCCAGCCCCTTCAACGGCCCGCCACACTCGGGGCAGGCGCATTCCTTCGGCTCGATTACGTTGCGGGTGCGCTCGAAGTGATCCGGCAGCTGTTTGCGCCGTACCGGCTGACCTTTAGGTTTTTCCGCCGCTGGGATCGCTGCAGGGGGAACCTGGCGCTCGGCCTCGGCGAGGGCAGCCTTGAGCTGCTGAAAGATCAGCGGGAGCTGCCCGGCTCTCTCGAGCTGCTCAGAGGACTGCCCGAAGTGGACCCGGCGCAGCTTGGCGAGCAGGAACTGCAGGTGCTCGATCTGCTGACGCTGTTCGCGTAGCTGGATGTCTTTGGCCTGGGAAGCGGCATGATGCTCGATGAGCAAGCACTGTTATGTTGTTGCGACAATCACCGGTCGCTTCAGAAACTTAACTCGAAACGATCTACACCGCGCGAGTTGGAGGAGGCGGACGATCCGGGTCCTGCGGTGAGAGTGCCGTCCGCTTCGGCTGCCTCCAGTCAATCCCCTCCAGCAGCATCGACAACTGCGCCGCGCTCAAGCACACCGCGCCTCCTTGGGCTTGCGGCCATACGAACTTGCCGTGCCGGAGCCGCTTCTGGAATAAACATAGACCGTCTTGACTGTCCCAAAGCAACTTTATTCTGTCGCCACGGCGTCCACGGAAGACGAAAATCTGACCTGAAAATGGGTTGTCGTTCAGTGCCGTCTGCACCAGAGCGCTCAAACCATCAAAGCCTTTGCGAAGGTCCGTGAACCCCGCCGCCAACCAGATCCGTACGCCTGTCGGTATGCCGATCATGGCCGGGACAACTCCTGTAGCACCGCGCGCAATATCTGCGCATCTACTATCCCTTGTATGTGCAGGCGGCGGCCTGCAGAGAACTCCACCTCGATGGTTCCCAACTTCGCCGAGCTCTCACTCGGATGACCTGGTTGTGCAAACCGGGCCCGCGGTCGTGCACGCTCAACCCTCACTGGCAGTAGGTGCGCTTCCCGCCGGGAAACCTTCTTCACTACAGCCTGGTGCTGCGTGCGCCACCGCGTCAGCAAACTCGGATGCAGGCCATGGCGCTGGGCAACCTCCTGCAAGACCGCTCCAGAACGCAGTGCCTCCCGCACAATCTGTGCCTTCTCCTGCACCGACCACTTCCGTCGTCGCCGGATGACCGACTCGCGAACTGGCTCAACCTCATCGTCTATCTGCACCCCGTCCACTTGCGCCTTCCGTACACCGTTGCAGTGTCTTCGTTGTGAAGGCGCATCTTCACTCCCGCGCGAGAGGATGTTCCATGGGCCACGGCAGCACGCTTACGATACAGCTGCCGCCAGGCGAACACCTGGTTGGGGTTGACCTCATAGCGCCGTGCGACGTTCGAGACGGACGCGCCCTTGATGTGCGTCTCCTCGACGATACGCCGCTTCTCCTCTACCGTGTATTGCCGCCGCGGGCCGCTGCGTCGACCGAGGGTATCCGTCGCTACCGCCTCATCCGCCGAGATGTCCACTTAGCTCCTACGTGGACACGTAGATGTGCCCGCCAGCACATCTCGGCACATCCTGCCCCGGCTGATTATGCGGCCAGAATCAGACGCTTACGATTCTCCCATTACCGCACACAGCGATTACTGTCTGTAAGTCACGCCGAGCGAGATCAAGTACTTCCAGGCCCCACTCGCTTCTCGTGTGACGCAGTTCGCCGTGATTGACGCGATATTCGTCGCATCAGCCCTTGAGGGTAAAAACCAGACAGCCGAACTTCTGCAACGGTCGGTGGAGGAGCTCTATAAGCGCCGCTTGACCTGATTGGGTGGATTCTGGACGGGGCCTTGCCTTGGTTCACAACCACCGGCTCGCATCCGGGTAGCCCGTCAGCGCCCATCCGCCGTCCACGATTAGACTAACACCGGTGATGTACCGTGCGTCCTGGCTAGCCAGAAAGAGAGCGGGACGTGCAATCTCTTCGGGACTCGCTATACGCCCTAGCGGAATTCGCTCCAGATATGCACGTCGAATTTCTGGCACCTTTGATCGTTGCGTTGGTCTCGTATCCGTAACACCGGGCAATACGGCGTTGACGCGGATCTGGTATCTGGCGAGCTCAAGCGCCGCATTCTGGGTAAGCAGCCCGACCCCGGCCTTCGCGGCCGCATAACTTGCGCTCCCATACAACGGAACGAGTTGATTTAACGAAGAGATGTTGACGATCGCACCGCCTGTCCCCTGCACGATCATCCTCCTTGCTTGATGCTTTATGCCAAAAAATACGCTACGAAGCGTGAGATCCATTACCGCTTCCCAGTTCTCCCGCACGGTCTCGACAATCGCCCCAGCGCGCCCAGCACCTCCCACCACGTTGAACGCCAGATCGAGTGCCCCGAAGTGCTCTGTTGCCGTAGACACGAGCGCTTCGATGTCATCCTCAATCAGTACATCCGTTCGTACCCCAATGACCTGTCTTCCCAGCTCCGTCTGCAACGCCTCCAGCTTCTCCGAGTTTCTGCCGGCCGCTACCACGTTCGCACCCGAGGAAACGAGACATCTCAGTATCGCATTTCCAATTCCGGAAGTCGCGCCCGTAACGACCGCAGTCTTGCCCGCCAAATGCTTATTGCAATCTGCCATCAACGCACTCCAGCTTGGACCTGGGTCAACTTCGAACGACTTCTAGATCTGAAAGCGGAAACACTAAGTCTAACAGGAGAGCATTGGATAATGCTCCAAGCGATGTCGGAATTGCCACGGAAGCATGAGTCACGTAATGAGGATCTCCACGCTTCGACGAGCCGCGCGAATTCCAATAAGGAACCGCTGCGTCCAATTCCTCCATACTTCGGCTTCCGGCACCTCCCACACCCGAACGTTCCCGGTAATCCAAAGACTGAGGCGGAGCAGTCACCGAGTGCCCTTCCGCAAATAAATGGGTTTGATTTTCAGGTCGACGATTCCAAGCCACTTGACCCCCATTCTAGTTGTTTACGTGCGTTAGGACTTCAGATGCGGTGACAGACCGTCTTGTAAAAGTTATTGCGCAACATCCCACGCATGCAGCTCTGCGCAGATACCTCGACATCCCCGTCTGGTACAGAGCGTAGGTGCTTAGCTCGTTTGTACATCGCGCGATCTTAGGATCTTAGTTCAGCTGGTGCATTGGGATCGAGGCGCGTAGGCATGCACCCGGCTGTCGGTTTCCCCACACTAGATGCACGGTGGACCCCCACTACCGCTCGACCGGATGGGTCAGCCGCGGCCGCAAATGATTCATCCCAGGCGATCGCCGCCGGCGACGAGCACGCAATTGATATTCCCCCCGGTACTGTCCTTGCGCAGGCAGCCCCGGGAAAGTGTTCTTCGAAAATCCGTCGATACCAATAAGCTTCCTTGGTCTGAGGCGGATTGATGTCAAATCGTGTAGCCGCAAGGGAAAGATCCTTATCACTGACCTGTGACTCGGCGTACGCCTTGAGCCCATCTATCCAGCCGTATCCGACGCCGTCGCTAAATTGCTCCTTCTGTCGCCAAAGAATGGATTGGGGAAGGTAGCCGGCGAATGCCTCCCGGAGAATCGATTTTTCGATACGGCCCCCGCGGCTCATTTTCTCGGTGGCATCCATACGCATCGCGACGTCGAGGAATTCGCGGTCGAGGAAAGGTACGCGCGGTTCCACACCCCAGGCCATCATAGATTTGTTCGCCCGCAAGCAATCGTACATGTGCAGTGCATCCAATTTCCTCACGGTTTCCTCGTGGAAAGCTTCCGCTGAAGGAGCCTTGTGGAAATAAAGGTATCCCCCAAAGATCTCATCGGCGCCTTCGCCAGAGAGCACCATCTTGACACCCATTGCCTTGATCCGCCTCGCCAGCAAATACATAGGCGTGGAAGCACGGACAGTCGTTACATCGTAGCTTTCGATGTGTCGGATAACTTCCGGCAAGGCGTCCACACCCTCTTCAAAAGTGAAGCGGAAGCCGTGATGTACTGTACCGACAGCAGCGGCCGCAGTTGCGGCGGCCGCGAGATCCGGCGAGCCCTCAAGCCCGATGGCGAAAGAGTGCAACCTAGGCCACCAAGCATCCGTACGATCATCATCCTCAACGCGGCGCATTGAATAACGTGCTGCGCAGGCAGCGACAATGGACGAATCTAGTCCGCCGGAAAGCAGAACACCGTAGGGCACATCACTCATTAGTTGGCGGTGCACCGAATGCTCCAACGCATCCCGAAGCTCTAGGGGAGAGACGCTTACACCCTGTGTCGCAGCGTAGTCGCGCCAAGGCCTTACATAGTACCGAACCAATGCACCGGTGGCCGTGTCGAAGAAGTACCCCGGAGGAAACTGTGCGACATCGGCACAAATTCCAATCAGTGCTTTCATCTCCGATGCTACCCATAACAGTCCGTCGCGGTCGTGTCCCCAGTACAAAGGGCATACGCCGATCGGATCACGTGCGATTAGGGCCCGGCTGTTAACCCGATCCCATAGTGCGAAGGCAAAGATTCCATTGAGGCGGTTCAAGAATGAACCAGGAGAGTCCTCGCGATACAAGGCATTAACGATCTCACAGTCGGAACCAGTCAAGAACACATGCGACTCGCGCAGCTCACATTTCAATTCGCGATGATTGTAGATCTCGCCGTTAACAGCGAGAGCGAGATTTCCGTCAGCTGTGCACAACGGCTGCGACCCCCCTTCTGGATCAACGATCGCGAGGCGCTCGTGCACGAGAATGGCTCCTTCATCGACGTACACTCCACTCCAGTCGGGGCCGCGGTGTCGCTGCGTCTGAGAGCGCTCTAACGCCTTGCGTCTGAGGGCGGTGACGTCAAGGTCAGAGCGTGTTCGGAACACTCCGAGTATCGAACACATGAGGGCCTCCTGCCGTTTTTCGGGTTCGGACGCGCGCAGAATTCCGGTTTCCTAACCGTGTCCGTATCCGCGTGGTGCCCGTCCAAAGAGATCGCTACCGGAGCGTAGACAAGCTCCGCAATCGGTGCAAGCGGCGTGAAGAATCTTGGATAGTCTATACGTGTGCCCCAGAAGAAAACCGAATTCAAATTCACCAACTTTCACAACCGAGTGCTGTTGAATTATCGTTTAAACTTAACCTTGCGGGGCGACACACCGAAGGTCCGCTTGAATGCACGCGCAAACTGACTCGCGGAATCAAACCCTGTAGCGAGACCGGCTTCGAGGATCGACAACGACGTCTCCAGCAGCAACCGGCGCGAGCGTTCCAGGCGCAACGACAAGTAGTGTTCGTGAATACCTCGACCAATTTGCCGCTGAAAAGCGCGCTCCAGTTGTCTCAGTGACACGCCCGCGAGAGCTGCGAGTTTGTTTCTTGGAAGCGGCGTTTCCAAATTTCCCTCCATTGCTTCCAACGCCACCAAAAGCCTTTGGTCCGTGACACCGTGCCGGAACCTCATCTCCATTCGCTGAGGGCGTTCTCCCTTCCGTACGTCGGTATGCAGAAACCAGTCGCTGACAGCCGCACCGAGTTCGCGACCATGATCTCGTGTAATGAGCGCGACCATCATGTCCAAACCGGCGACTCCTCCAGAGCAGGTAATGCGATCATCGTCCAGCTCAAACAGCGATCGAGACAGATTGATGTCAGGAAAGGATTCCTGGAAAGCCGGTAGGTGCTCCCAGTGGACGGTACATCGACGCCCCGCGAGCAAGCCCGCTCTCGCGAGAATGAAGGGGCCTCCCGATATCCCGCCGAGCACCACGCCTTGCCGCGCAAGCTTGCGTAGCCATGTGAAGCTGGCATGGTCGTGGAAGGAAGCGGGATTACCCCCCGCGCAGATCAAGAGAAGATCAAGCCGGCCCACATCCGAACCGAGCTTGAAGTCGGGGAAGATGGCAGCACCGCTGGAAGCAATCGCAGGTTTGTCTTCGGGCACTGCATGCCACCAATGATACAGGGTTTTTCCTGACAGATGATTTGCAGCCCTAAGCGGCTCGATCGCCGACGCGTACGACATCAGGGCAAACCCAGGAATCAGGAGAAAACCCACTGATTTGATCTTCGGACGAGGTGCTTTAATTCTTTTATGTAACACGCACGATACATCGACGGCCCAGATCATCGGGACGCTCAATGTATACTCAGCGTCGCAAAATGACAAAGCGTGCTGCGAGGGCGGTCTTAGCATCGCGACCGAATGGGGCTGCCGGCCCATTACTAGCACGGTGATCAGATGCGTTACTCGGTATTCAGCCTCATGCGGCAGGCGCTCCAGCGCCACCGCGGCTGGCAGCCCGCGTGGCGGGACCCGTCTCCCCAACCCGTCTACGACGCCATCATCATCGGCGGTGGTGGCCACGGTCTGGCGACCGCGTACTACCTGGCAAAGAATCATGGAATAACGCGAGTCGCAGTGCTAGAGAAAGGCTGGATCGGCTCGGGTAACGCTGGACGCAACACCACCATCATCCGGTCTAACTATCTTTTGGCGGGCAATAATCCCTTCTACGAGTGGTCCCTGAAACTCTGGGAGACCCTGGAACAAGATCTCAATTACAACGCGATGGTGAGCCAACGTGGCATCGTGAACCTGAGTCACTCGGATGCTCAGCACGATGAGTACGCCCGCCGGGGCAATGCCATGCACATGCTGGGCGTGGACGCGGAGCTTCTCGATGTTACCGCCGTCCGACGCATGCTCCCGTTCCTAGACTACGAAAACGCTCGGTTCCCGATCCAAGGTGGACTGTTGCAGCGCCGCGGCGGCACAGCCCGACACGATGCGGTTGTGTGGGGCTACGCGCGGGCAGCCAGCAATCGCGGAGTCGACATCATTCAGAATTGCGAGGTGATTGGCTTCTTGCGCGAAGCCGGCCGCATCGCAGGAGTCGAGACGACACGTGGCACCATCAGATGCAACAGGATAGGTATGGCCGTGGCTGGCAGCACCTCGAGAGTGGCCAAGTTAGCTGGGTTGCGTCTGCCAATCGAGAGTCACGTACTGCAGGCATTTGTGTCCGAAGCACTCAAGCCGCTCATTCCCGGCGTCATTACCTTCGGTGCGGGCCACTTCTACATCAGTCAATCCGACAAGGGGAGCCTTGTCTTTGGCGGCGACCTGGATGGCTACAACTCCTACGCCCAGCGCGGCAACCTGCCGACCATCGAGGATGTCTGTGAAGAAGGGCTCGCGCTGATGCCGCTACTGGGTCGGATCCGGATCTTGCGTTCATGGGGCGGCATCATGGACATGTCCATGGACGGATCACCGATCATCGATCGTGCCCCCATCCCAGGACTCTACCTCAACTGTGGCTGGTGTTACGGCGGATTCAAAGCCACTCCGGCCTCGGGCTGGTGCTTCGCGCACCTGCTCGCCCGCGATGAGCCGCACGAACTCGCACTAAGTTATCGCCTGGATCGCTTCGCGAGCGGCCACCTTATCGACGAGAAAGGCTCGGGCCCGCAACCCAACCGGCACTGACAGAACCTTTCATGCGTATTCAATGCCCATTCTGCGGCGAGCGTGATCTCGGAGAATTTCGGTACCTCGGCGACGCAAGCTTCGCACGCCCGAATTCTCAGGACCCACAGGCTCAACAGCGCTTCTTCGAGGCTGTCTATCTTCGCGATAATCCGGCAGGTCCGCACGAAGAGTTGTGGTATCACGTATTCGGATGTCGCGCTTGGTTGCGTGTGACACGAAATACGCTGTCGCATGAAATCCTTGCAGTAAGATTTGCGAACGACAATCATCCTCTATGAGTGCAACAATTCCCTCCCACCTCGCACGCGAAAGCGTGGGGTCGGATGGCTCGTCGCTGAAGCAGCTGAACCGTCTCAAAGGTGGCGGTCTCATCGATCGAGGACATCCGCTCCACTTCGAATTCGATGGCAAGCCCTACTCAGGTTTCCTCGGCGACACCCTTGCATCCGCGTTGCTTGCTGGGGGAGTGAGCTTATTAGGCAGATCGTTCAAATATCACCGACCACGCGGTGTTCTTACAGCCGGCTCGGACGAGCCGAATGCGCTGGTCGAGGTCCGCAAGGGCGCTCGCCGAGAGCCTAATTCTCGGGTCACCGTAGTTGAGCTGTTCGATGGGATGGAGGCTTTCAGTCAGAACCGATGGCCGTCACTCCAATGCGACATTGGGGCGATTAACTCCTTGCTGGCGCCGCTGTTCGTCGCCGGATTCTACTACAAGACCTTCATGTGGCCGGCCTCGTGGTGGGAGAAGATTTACGAACCGGCCATCCGCCGCGCAGCCGGTTTGGGCCGGGCAAGCCTAGAGCCCGATCCTGATAGTTACGAGAAAGCGTATGCCTTCTGTGACCTGTTGGTCATCGGAGCGGGACCAGCCGGTTTGGCGGCGGCCCTCGCCGCCGGCAGATCCGGCGCCCGCGTCATCATCTGCGATGAAGATTTCCTTCCGGGAGGGAGGCTCAACGGCGACCAACACGAGATCGGTGAGGACAGCGGCAGCGCCTGGGCTCGCCGCGTAGGAGCCGAACTGCTTTCGCTTCCCGCAGTGCGCCTCATGTGTCGAACGACGGTATTCGGCATGTACGACGGCGGCCTTTCAGGACATCGCACCTTCGGCGCAGTCGAGCGCGTATCAGACCACTTCCCGGTGCCTCCGCCTCACACCCCCCGTCAGCGCTTCTGGAAGCTCGTGGCCAAACGGGTGATCCTCGCAGCCGGTGCGCATGAAAGATCAATCGCCTTTGGTGGCAACGATCGGCCAGGGATCATGATGTCCTCGGCCGTCCGCACTTATGTCAATCGTTTCGCCGTCGCACCCGGAAAACAGGTTGCAGTTTTCACGACCACAGATGACGGATGGAAGACTGCATTCGATCTGGCGCAGGCTGGCATCTCTATCCGCTCCGTTATTGATGCGAGACGCACTGTCGAGGCCGGACTGCTTGAGCGAGCCAAGCGCACGGGCGCTGAGATTTTTTGCGGAGCACAGGTAACAGCAGCTCACGGCGGACGACGATTGCACAGCATCGAGCTGCTCGACGGCCAGGAGCGAGTCCTCAAACAGTCTGTCGATGTCCTCGCAATGTCCGGGGGGTGGAATCCGAACATTGCGCTTTCCACGCATATTGGCATGCGTCCGCGCTGGCTGGATGCCATTTCTGCCTTCGTTCCCGGAGATACGCCTCGCGGCATGGCCGTAGTAGGTGCGGCTGCTGGCTCCCTCTCTCTCAAGGATGCACTCCGTCAGGGTTGGGCAGCAGGCGTCGAGGCAGTCGACGGCACCGGTGCGGCTGCCCAGTTTCCGTCGGATTGGCGCGCGGACGATGAGGCAACGACAATCGCGCCTTTGTGGTTCGTGAGCGACTCCCGAGGGAAGGCGTTTGTTGACTTTCAGCACGACGTCACGCAACAGGATATCTCTTTGGCAGCCCAGGAAGGCTTTCGCTCAGCTGAGCTGCTCAAGCGATACACAACCCTGGGAATGGCTACGGATCAGGGAAAGACCTCAAGTCTGAACGGTCAGGCGTTGATGGCTACCCTTACAGGACGAACAGTCCCAGAAGTCGGGACAACAACCTATCGGCCACCGTATACCCCGGTTGCGTTTGGCGCTATTGCGGGGCGCCATCGAGGCAAACGCTTCAGGCCGACGCGACTGACACCCGCTCACACCTGGGCCGCGGAACGAGGCGCGAAGTTTGTCGAGGTCGGCCAATGGCTCCGGGCTCAATGGTTCGCGGCTCCCGGTGAAAGGGATTGGATCGTAACAGCCTCGCGAGAAGCAAGAGCGGTGCGCGCCAACGTCGGCGTCTGCGATGTTTCGACATTGGGCAAAATCGACATCTCGGGTCCTGATGTTGCAGAGTTTCTCGACCGTATCTACACCAACATGATCTCGAGCCTGCCCGTCGGAAAAGTCCGCTACGGATTGATGTTGAGAGAAGATGGGATCGTGATGGATGATGGTACGGCTGCACGATTTGGGCCTCAACACTATGTGATCTCGACCACGACAGCCAACGCCATCAGTGTCATGCAGCACCTCGAGCACGCCAGGCAGGTCTTGTGGCCGGAGCTTGACGTGCGAATGATCTCGGTCACAGAGCAATGGGCGCAATTCTCCATAGCCGGACCCAACTCGCGTCGTTTACTAGAGCAACTTCTGGATGGATCCATCGATCTGTCCAACGCGTCGTTTCCTTATCTTGCGTGTGCCGAATTCATTTGGAAGGGACTCACTGTTCGCTTATTCAGAATCTCATTCTCAGGGGAACTCGCCTATGAGCTTGCAGTCCCTTCCCGGTATGGGGATGCGGTGATTCGCGCGATCATGATAGCCGGCGAAGCGCTCAATATCACACCGTATGGGCTTGAAGCACTCAACATTCTCCGTGTTGAGAAAGGGCACATCACAGGCAATGAGATCAATGGCACAACGACTTGCCACGATCTTGGCCTGGGCCAACTGATGTCACCCCGAAAGGATTTCATCGGCCGTGTCCTCGCCGCCAGGCCCGGCCTTACAGATCCCGAGCGTCCGACATTTGTCGGAATCAAACCGGTGAACCGCTCAGCAAGACTTTATGCGGGGGCTCACCTCCTGTCCGCAGGTGTCGACAAGACACTGAGCAACGACGAAGGTTACGTAACCTCGGTTGCCTTCTCGCCGATGCTTGGGCACTGGATCGGTTTGAGCCTCCTCAAGCGAGGGCCGCATCGCCTCGGCGAGTGCATCCGCGCGTACGACCCTGTGCGCCAGGGTGACTTGCAAGTGGAGGTAGTCTCGCCAGTATTCTTTGACCCTGAAGGAGATCGTCTCCGTGCTTGACCATGAGCTGCAACCACGGACGCCATTCAACCAGATCCCCGCCTCCGCGTCGCATGGTGACGGAGTCATCGTCATCGATCGCGATGGCATCGGCATCGCGATCCTCCTCGGCAGAGGACCAGAGTTTACCGCTCTTGCTAAGAGACTGAGCGCGTCTTTCGGTCTAGAACTACCCACAGCGAGTCGCCGGACCAGCAATGGGGATGTAGCTATCGTCGCGATCGGGCCAGCCACGTGGCTGGTCACGCATGAGTATGAAGGTAACGCGCTCCCGGCAACGCTGCGTGAATCACTCGGTGATTTGGCTAGCATCGTTGATCAGACGGACGGCTACGCCGTACTTCGATTGAGCGGGCCCAGGTTGTACGACACACTGGCCAAGCTCATACCGCTGGACCTTCATCCGCAGGCTTTTACGCCACATGCCGCGGCTTCTACCGTTGTCGCACACATCGGTGTCACCCTCTGGCGGCTAACCGACGCCACTGACGGCGCTCCGGTGTTCGAGATTGCCGTTCCTCGCAGTTTCGCGGTGAATTTCTGGCATGAGCTGATCGACAGCGCGGCGGAGTACGGTATGCGGGTTAGCACCTAGCTCGAGAGTAGGCTGGGGGAATTTTATCCCCGGTTTGACGGCTGCCGGCAAGGCAGCCCTGTCTGTTCGAGCACTTACGCGCGTACCTTGTTCCGAAGCATGCCGGACACCCTTCCGGCCAAAGCGGACAGATTCCGCTCAAATCGCCAAAGTGTCCGTCATCGCATCGGAACGCGTCGGTCGTGCCGCCGGAATACTCCAGGAAGCCTACGGAGAGGCGATGTTGGGTAAGCGTTAATTCTGAGACGTACTTCATCCTCACGCGAAGGGCGCGAACAATGAGCTCCAGATTCACAATTACTGGAGAGGATGATGGAGAAGATCGGACGGGAGCGACGGAGCGAGAGTGCCTGGCGTGAGGTCGTGTCGCGCCAAGCCGAGAGTGGTTTGTCAGTGCCGGCCTTCTGTGAGCGTGAAGGGATCAAAGCGACCAGCCTTTACGGATGGCGCTCGCGGTTACAGCAGGAGTCTCAAGGAAGGATCTCGACGGAGAGCGCACCGAGGAAGCCGCGGTCGAAGAAGCCCACAGGAGAGTTCATCGACCTGGGCGCACTGGACTCGAGCCGATCTCGGTTCGAGATGCGGCTGGATCTGGGTGGAGGTGTGTTGCTGCACCTGGTCCGCGGCTGATGTTCTTTGCGAAGGCCAGATCCGGGTTCACCTGTATGGCCATCCCTGCGATATGCGCAAGTCCTTTCCCGGGTTGTACGCGCTGACCGTACAGGGATTACGGGAGGATCCACTGAGCGGCGATCTATCGTCTTCATCTCGAGGCGAGCAGATCGTGTTTCATAGTGCATCTATCCCCTTAGAACCCTGGAAGCTTGAGTGTTCTTTCCTCTTGATAATCAGCGCTGTTACGAGGGCGACGTGCGACGATTTTCTGCACGCCTATCTTCAGCGCTTCACTGCTCAGTGCTGTAACCGGCACTTCCCACGGGGCGGAGTGCATAAGTTGCTTCGCCGGCAATATGCCTTCGCGGATCAGGCGATGTACCGATCCAACACAGATTCTCAGACGATGTGCCGTCTCCCAGTGTTCAGCGCGTTGAGTATCCTCAGCCGTTTGAAGGAGATCTATCCACGTTGGGTTGACCCTGCAATTGTCGATGTCCAGATCGCGCAGACAACCGAGCGAGTCTGGTTGGAAATTACTAAGGAAGAGGAAGTCGCGGGTTATCTGAAGAACCAGACGATTGAGCGGTCTGACCTGGGCTTCATCACCGAAAAAGATCATCTCTATTTCAAGGTAGACGTAGCTGTTACAGAGAACGCAAGGAAGTTCACCGAGGAGTTCGGGCCGTTTTCGATCATCAATACCACTGATCTGTTTCACGGCGACGCGTGCGAGGAAGTCAACGAAAAATACAACCCTCACCCGTAGCGAAGCCGCGGAGCGGCAGGTCGAACCGCAGCGGTAAGGGTGCGTGGCGAATATGCTTGAGCAATCAAATTTCGTGCTCGATACCCCATCCGTTTGGGCTGTGAAGGCCCTCAAGCTTCAGTCACAGCTTTAACCCGCTGCGCTCAGCTCTGTGCTCTCTCGTCGCATACGGTATACGCCGCGCAGTTACCGCTTACGATGTTGGAGCGGCGTGCGCGAAAAAAATTGCAGTCCCTGCTGGGCGAGGACGAGTCGTGATTGAGACGATCGTGTGCACTCCGGTAACCACGTCAGCGGAAGCGGCGGTGACCGAGGCGCCCGCGA
>CAZBTV010000183.1:0-13795 GCA_964494895.1 uncultured Steroidobacteraceae bacterium
GAATCAAGGTCAACTACGACGTGTTCGACTCCAACGAGGTGCTCGAGACCAAGCTCCTCACCGGACACACGAATTACGACGTGGTGGTGCCCTCCGGAGCATTCCTGGCACGGCAGATCCAGGCGGGTGTCTTCCAGAAACTCAACAAGGCGCTGCTGCCCAACTGGAAAAACCTGGACCCCGAAGTGGCGAAGAAGGTGACGCAGTACGACCCCGACAACGCCTACGCAGCCGACTACATGTGGATCACCTCAGGCCCGGGATACAACGTCGCCAAAGTCAAAGAGCGCATGGCGGATGCCCCCGTGGATAGCTGGCGCATGCTCTACGACCCGGCCGTAGTGTCCAGGTTTGCCGACTGCGGCGTGTCTTTGCTCGATGCGCCGTCGGAGGTGATCTCCACCGTGCTCATCTACCTCGGCAAGGACCCGAACAGTACCTCGACAGAGGATTTGCAGGCAGCCGAGAAGACGCTGATGGCGATTCGTCCGTACATCCGCTACGTGCATTCATCCCGCTATATCGATGATCTTGCCAACGGTGAGACGTGTCTGGCGCAGGGGTGGTCCGGCGATGTGAAACAGGCGCACGATCGCGCGAAGGACGCCGGCAAAGGCATCGACATCGGCTACCAGATTCCGAAGGAAGGCGCGATCAGCAACTACGACATGCTCGCGGTTCCGGCGGATGCGCCGCATCCCAACAACGCGCATCTGTTCATCGATTTCCTGCTGCGGCCCGAGATCGCTGCCCGCAACACGAACCTCATCAAGTATGCGAACGGTGACAACCCGACACCCGCGATCAATGAGAGTGTCAGGAACGATCCGGGCATCTATCCGCCGCCGGAAGTGTTGGCCAAGCTGCACCCCGAGCCGCCCAGAACGCCGGAGTACACTCGCATGCTCACGCGGGCGTGGACCCGCTTCAAAACAGGCAAGTGAGCGCACGATCGCAAGTGGACGCGCCAGCGCCAGCACGCGTGTCGGCCGAATCGCAACAGAGCGATCGCACAGCGTTCGTTCGCATCGAGAACGTCACCAAGAAGTTCGGTGGCTTCGTGGCGGTGGACGGCGTATCCCTCGATATCTATCAAGGTGAGATCTTCTGCCTTCTGGGCGGCTCGGGCTCGGGCAAGACGACTTTGTTGAGAATGCTCGCCGGATTCGAGGCGCCGACGGCCGGCACGATCTATATCGACGGCCAGGACGTGAGCACGATCCCGCCTTACGAGCGGCGGGTCAACATGATGTTCCAGTCGTACGCGTTGTTTCCGCACATGACCGTCGAGAAGAACGTCGCCTTCGGACTCGAGCAGGAGAAGCTCGGCAAGCAGGAGATCCGAGAGCGGGTGCACGAGATCCTCGATATCGTGAAGATGACGTCGTTCACGGCGCGCAAACCACACCAACTCTCGGGTGGCCAGCGGCAGCGCGTAGCTCTGGCACGCGCGCTCGTGAAGCGGCCGAAGTTGCTGTTGCTCGATGAGCCGCTGGCGGCGCTCGATAGAAAGCTTCGCGAGCACACCCAGTTCGAGCTGCTCAACATTCAGAAACGTCTGGGGGTTACGTTCATCGTGGTCACGCACGACCAGGAGGAGGCCATGACGCTGTCATCGCGCATGGGGGTGATGGACCACGGCAAGATCGTGCAAGTGGGAACCCCAGCCGCTATCTATGAGTCGCCGTCGACGAAGTTTGTCGCGGATTTCATTGGGTCCGTCAATCTTTTCGAAGGGCGCGTGTTGGAGGACGGTTCAGATGCGGGCCGCGCAGGCCGCATCCAATCTGACGAGCTCGGTTGCGTCGTGGCGATCGATCGCGCCTTGGGTTGTGCACGCGGCTCGGCCGTGTGGACGGCTGTCAGGCCCGAAAAGATCAGCATCAGCCGTGGGCGCGAGGGGGCTGGTGGAGGAGAGGAGAACCTGGTGCGCGGCGTGGTGAAGCAGATCGCTTATATGGGCGATGTCTCGATCTATCTGGTGCAGATAGATTCTGGAAAGACGGTGCGCGTGACACTTCCAAACGTCATGCGGGATGCCGAGCAGCGCATCGGCCGGGATGAGACGGTATACCTCTCCTGGCACCGCTCCAGCCCGATCGTGCTGACAGAATAGATGGCGCAGCGGGACAACGGCGCCGGCCGGCGGCTCGTCGCAGGGATACCCCTGTTCTGGTTGCTGCTGTTCTTTCTCATTCCCTTCATCATTGTCTTGAAGATCTCCTTCTCGGAGGTCCGTCTCGCCATGCCGCCGTACGCCCCTTTGTTCCAGTGGGTGCACGGCCTGCCGAGGCCAAAGTTGCATTTTGGGAACTATGGCTTCCTGTTCACCGATCCGCTGTACATCAGCTCCTATCTCTATTCACTCAAGGTGGCGCTGGTCTCGACCGCGTGCTGCCTCCTGATCGGTTATCCAATGGCCTACGCGATCGCGCATTCGAGCGCGACATGGCGCAACGTGTTGCTGATGATGATCATCCTGCCGTTCTGGACCTCGTTCCTGCTGCGAGTGTATGCGTGGATCGGCCTTTTGAAGAACAACGGCGTGATCAACAACGTCTTGATGTATCTGGGAGTCATCCACGAGCCATTGACCCTGTTGCAAAGTGATTTCGCGGTTTATATCGGCATCGTGTATTCCTACCTGCCGTTCATGATACTGCCGCTGTACGCGAACCTCGAGAAACATGACAACACCCTGCTCGAGGCGGCGGCCGATCTTGGCGCAGCCCCGGTGACTGCATTCTTCCGGATCACCCTGCCGCAATCGGTGCCGGGAATCATTGCCGGCTCACTGCTCGTGTTCATCCCGGCCGTGGGCGAATACGTCGTGCCTTCGCTCCTCGGGCGCACGGACCAGCTCATGATCGGGCGAGTGCTGTCGGATGAGTTCTTCGAGAACCGTGACTGGCCGGTGGCCAGCGCGGTGGCGATTCTCATTCTCCTGGCCCTTGTCATCCCGATCATGCTGTTTCAGCGCTATCAGCGGCGTGAGCTGGAGGCGCAGAAGTGACCTCGCGCGGCGTCTTCTCGCGCACAGCCCTCGTGTTCGGGCTGGTGTTCCTGTACGTGCCGATCCTGTCGATGATTGTGTTTTCGTTCAACAATTCCCGGTTGGTGACGGTCTGGGACGCTGCTCATTCTCCTACGTTCAAGTGGTACGGGGAGCTGCTGTCGAATGGCCAGATCGTCGGTGCGGCGTGGCTGTCGATCCGGATCGCGCTGATTGCGGCTACTGGAGCGGTCATCCTGGGAACTCTCACGGGAGTGGCTCTCGCGAGGTTCGGACCATTTCGCGGACGTACCTTGCTGTCGGGAATGACTACCGCCCCTATCGTGATGCCGGAGGTCATTACAGGCCTGTCGCTCCTGCTCATGTTCGTCGCACTGGAGCAGCTCATTGGCTGGCCGAAAGGTTCCGGAGCGCTCACGATTACGCTTTCGCATATAACGTTTTGCATGGCTTATGTGACGGTGGTGGTACAGTCGAGACTGGTCGGTTTCGATGAGTCGCTGGAAGAGGCGGCAATGGATCTGGGAGCGCGTCCGGCCACGGTCTTCCTTCGTGTGACGCTGCCGCTGATTGCGCCGGCGATCGTGTCCGGCTGGTTGCTGGCGTTCACCTTGTCATGGGACGATCTGGTCATTACGCAATTCGTGGCGGGTCCGGGCTCGAGCACCTTGCCGATGGTGATTTTTTCCAAGGTGCGGCTCGGAGTGAGTCCGGATGTGAATGCGCTTGCCACCATCATGGTTCTGCTGGTCACGCTCGGCATCATCAGCTCCGCCGTGTGGATGCGTTACCAGAACAGGCGCCGTGAGCGCGATGAGCAGCTCGCGGCTGCGGCCAATCTTTGAGTTGTTATTGTTATGACGCGCAAGATACAAGGATTCGATGTCGGTGGGTCGTCGGTGAAGGCCGGGCTCGTGGACGTGCAAGGTGGCAGGCTGGAAGGCGAGTTGATATCGGCGCCCACACCCCATCCGGCGACGCCTGCAGGTGTCCTGCAGGTGATTCGTGAGCTTTCGATGCGGATGCCCGAAGCGGGTGGCGCGGTCGGAATAGCACTCCCGAGCGTCGTGCAGAACGGCATAGTCCGTACGGCTGCCAACGTCGATCATTCATGGATCGGCACTGATGCCGCGGCACTGGCTTTGACACTGCTCGGTCGGCCCGCTCATTGTCTGAATGACGCTGATGCGGCGGGCGTAGCCGAAATGCGTTGGGGAGCTGGGCGCGGCGAGAAGGGGGTGGTCTTCATGCTCACCTTCGGTACCGGAATCGGTAGTGCCTTGTTCTATGAAGGCAGGTTGGTTCCGAATACCGAGCTGGGGCACCTGGAGATGCGTGGGATGGATGCCGAAAAATGGGCATCGGCCTACGTAAAGACAGCACTCAATCTCGACTGGCCGGCGTGGATTGAGCGTGTAAACGAGTATCTCGCGCGCATGCACGCCTTGTTCTGGCCGGACCTGTTCATCCTGGGCGGCGCTGTGAGTGAGCGCTTCGACGACTTTGCTTCTCTGTTGCGCTCGCCGGCCCGCATCGTTCCAGCGCACTTTGCCAGTCAGTCGGGTGTCATCGGCGCGGCATTGGCTGCCGCCGAGGCGAAGCCCGGTTAGCTTCACATGACCTGAGCCGCCGATGGACACCTTTCATCGCAGCAAGCTGCCGGACGTGGGCACCACCATTTTCACGGTGATGTCGCGCCGAGCTCGCGAGCTCGGCGCCCTCAATCTCGGGCAGGGCTTTCCCGACTACGATATCGATCCGCGCCTGTCGGAGCTGGTGGCCGCGGCCATGACTCAGGGGCACAACCAGTACGCGCCCATGGAGGGGTTGATCAGCCTCCGGGAGCGGATCGCGCACAAGCTCCGCGCGAGCTACGGGCTGAATGTGGACCCCGAGTCCCAGATCACGATAACGCTTGGAGCGACGGAAGCGATCTACTCCGCGGTCCAGGCGGTCGTTGGCCCTGGCGATGAGGTTATCGCGTTCGATCCCTCGTACGACTCTTACGATCCTGCGGTACGACTGGCGGGTGCGCGATGCGTGCGCATTCCGCTCATGCCACCTGGCTTCCGCTATGACTGGGATCGGGTGCGCGCGGCCATCAACGAGCGTACCCGGTTGGTGCTCTTCAATAGCCCACACAATCCCGCCTGTACGGCGGCCAGCAGTGAAGATCTCGATACTCTGGCGGATGTCATCCGAGGCCGGGACATTCTGGTCATGTCGGATGAGGTATACGAGCACGTGGTGTATGACGGACGCCAGCATGCCTCCGTTCTCATGCAGCCCGAGCTCGCCGGCAAGAGTTTCGCCGTGTTCTCGTTCGGCAAGACGATGCATGCGACGGGGCTGCGCGTCGGTTATTGTATCGCTGCGCCGGTGCTCACCCGCGAGCTGCGCAAAGTACACCAGTTCAACACGTTCAGCATCTCTCATCCTACGCAACACGCGATCGCCGCCTATCTGGCGGAGAAGCCGGATATGTGGCGTGGGATACCCGCCTTTTTTCAGGCCAAGCGCGACCGGGTGCGCAACGCGCTCGCAAAATCGGGATTCCGGCTGCCACCCGCCGAAGGCACGTATTTCCAGCTGTTGGATTTCAGCGAGTTCTGGCCGCCGGATGATCTCGACTTCGCGGAGCGGCTGTTGACCGAAGCGGGTGTGGCCACGATTCCACTGTCGCCGTTTTATGCGCAGCCGCCGGCGCTTCCGGTGGTGCGGCTATGTATCGCCAAGCGCGACGCCACGCTCGATGAAGCGGTCCTGCGGATCAATGGTTTTGCGGCACGGCTGGGTAAGGCCGGTGCCTGAACAGTATGAAGAAATCCACGCGCGTCAATCATCCTCCGACCGTCGAGCTGCCACCAGGCAATCGCCCGGTGGTTGCCCCGATCTATCAGACGGTGAAGTTCGAATTCGACAGCCTGGACGAGACGGAGAAGTACTTTCGCGGCGAGCGCCCGGGCTTCTTCTACACACGGGCTTCCAACCCGACCACCCGGCAGCTGGAGCTGCTGTTGGGCGAGCTGCAGGGTCGGGAGGAGTGTCTGGTCACCTCTTCCGGTGTGGGCGCCATTTCGCAGACGCTGTTTGCCCTGACCAAGCAGGGCGATCACATTCTCTGCTTCATCGAGACCTACAATCCCACCCGTTATCTGGTCCGGCGCCTGCTCGGCCGGTTCGGGGTGACGCATACGCTGATCTCGATCGAAGACGTCGCCGGTATCGAGCGGGCTCTCGCGGCCCATAAGACGCGGCTGGTCATCTTCGAGAGCCCGACCAACCCGGTGACAAAGATTGCCGATATCAAGGCGCTGTGCCGGCTGGCGCGGGCGGCCGGCGCGTTGACGGTCATGGACAACACGTTCGCCGGCTTTCACCAGCACGGCGAATACGACATCGACGTGTTTATTCATAGCCTTACCAAGTACGCCTCGGGTGCCGGAGACGTGATGGGGGGCGCCGTCATCGGCCGCAGCGATCTCATTCGGGGAATGCGCAATGACTTCGGGGCGTTGGGAGGAATGCTCGACCCCCATGCGGCGTTTCTCATTTTGCGAGGCTTGAAGACCTATTTCGTGCGCTACCAGACGCAGTCGGCCAGCGCCATGAAGATCGCCGAGTTGCTCGCAGCGCATCCCGCGGTCGCACGCGTGCACTACCCGGGCCTGCCGAGTCATCCCGGGCATGCGCTTGCGCGGGAGCAGATGAAGGATTTCGGGACCGTCGTTACCTTTGATCTCAAAGGAGGCGCGGATGCGGGCGCGAGGTTCTCCGACGCACTGAGGCTTTTTGCGCTGACCGCCAGCCTGGGCTCCACGGAGTCGCTGGTCGTCGCCCCGCAGATGATGGGAGGGCGCGACTTGAGCGCGGATCAATACAAACTATCGGGCCTCACCGAGGGCACGGTCCGCCTGTCCATCGGGCTCGAGGATGTCGATGATCTGCTGGAGGACGTGCAACAGGCGTTGGCGGTGGCGGCGGCGGGGTAGGGAGCCAGGCCCAATCCATCATGAGCCGCCTCCTCATCATCTTCGGTACGGTGTTGATCGTTGCCGGGCTCATCTGGCCTTGGCTGCGGCGGCTGCCGTTGTTTCATTTGCCAGGCGACATTGTCATCGACCGTCCGGGGTTCAAGTTCTTCTTCCCGCTGACGACCATGTTGCTGTTGAGTGCGGTGATATCCCTGCTCAGCTGGCTCTTGAGACGCTGAGGGTGACAGAGGCTCTGGGGCAATGGGAGTAGACAGGCAGAGTTTCACTAGTGGCTCGTGTACTTCCACAAATACGTGGTGCTGTTGACCGTCTCAGTCCCATTCCCTTCCCACACCCAGACCGTCCCGGTTTTATCGATCCAGTACATTCCAATGCCCGATCCGGGAATACCCGCGGCTCCCACGCCCTGCGACACTGTCGCAGTGTCCCCGCGCGAGAAACCGTTCACCCAGGTCCACTGGTCGGTAGTCGGATTGAATTCCCAAACATCGGTGCTCCGGGGATATTGGCAGGCGCAGCCACTCCGCGAGTACCGTAGACGCCGGTCGCGTTTAGCGCCGTCGATCCGCCCATCCACGTCCATAACTGCGTACCTGCATCGTATTTCCAGAGGTCGTTGAAGGCTCCGGAGGCGTCGATGCCTCCGAAAAGCCACAGCGTGCCGGAAGCGTCTATCCAGGTCGCGCCGGCGGCAATGGCGGCAGGTCGATTGCCGGCCGCCGGCACTCCCTGAGTTCCGTAAACCGGGTCATTTCCCGTGTAGGTCGATTGCAAGATCCACGACCCGCTCGCCGCATTCTGCTGCGCACAGGGAACCACGAAGACGTTGTAGACCTGGTTTGCAGGTAACGCGGCGGCGTTGCTTGCGGCTTCTTGGGTAAGTCCGCAGAGTTGGCCCGAGGGTTGAGCACCGATGGTCACGTTGACTGTTCCCTGCGATGGCGGCGGTGCCACCGGTGTTGGGAAGGTGAATGAGGTCGCCCCACCTGCGGGAGAAACCTCATCGGTGCCGTTGTTGACCAGAACCAACCCATTGTTGACCAGGCCGGTGATGGTTCCCCCTACCGTATAGCCGCAGGTTACCGTGACATTCGTGACATCGGCATTCCCGACCGTACCGCTCCCGTTCGTAACTACACAGGTCTCACCGCCCGGTGGAGCTCGTGTCGTTACAGAATAGGCTGAGCCGCTGGGAACAGCCGTGGGAAATACAAAGGGCGTTGGCGCGGACGATCCTGTTGTTATCGTGACGGTGTCGTTCCCATTGACGAGCACCAGGCCAGACTGTGACAGGCCGGTGACCATCCCACTGATTTTGTATGTCGGCGCGGATGTCCCTCCACTCCCACCGCCGCAAGCCGTCAGCGTGCAGAATGCGCATGCTGCAACAGAAATGCTACAAACTCGAGCCAGGTGATACATATCCTGACCTCACCAAGGTGACGTTGGATTATGATGATTGACGAGCGGGAACACAACGCGCGGTGAAGAAGTTTGCTGTTACAAAGGCCGATGCAGCGTTGACAGCGGTTCTCACGGATCGGGATCGGCGTTTTGCCTCGCGGGGGAAGCTCACTGAAGAGAGCCTGGCGATGCCTGTCGGTGGCAACGGGCCCGCTTCCAATCTGCAAACCAGAGAGCGGCTCGGGTGGGAGCCGCAAGAGTTGGATCTTATCTCTGATATCGAGCAGAGCTATTCTGTATAGGGATCGATTCGTGTTGGATAGGGCGGCCTGGTTGCGATGAGACAGCCTGTTGAGCCGGTGTTCAGGTCGTGGGGTCAGCAGATGGAGCTTTCCAGGACCTTCGGACCCGAAACGCCAGAAATGTCACTGCCGAAACTCCCGCCGCCACGGTCAATCCAAAGGCAGGCGCATGTGACTCGACGATGCCCGTCGCAATCGGGCCGACAATGCTCCCAACCGTGTACGCCATGGCAATGGAAGTCATCGCGGTCGACATGTCGCGCTGATGCATGCGATCTCCGGCTTCAATGACCGCCAGCGTATTCATTCCTCCGGCAGCCCCGCCCCAGGCAAACAGCGCGACTTCCAGTGCGGCAGCCGACTTCGCAAAGATGACGATGCCGACGGCACCCGCCAGTACGACCGCAGCCGTTGCGAGCTGTGCGCGGCGGTAGCCGATTTTGTCAGCAAGCCAGCCAAGCGGGATCTGCAGGATTGTGCCGCCCAGCCCGAATCCGAACAGGACTGCAGTCGCGCCCACGGCAAAAGCAGCTCGGTTTGCCATGACCGGAAGGAAGGATATCGATGAGGTCTCGACCAAACCAGCCAGGCCTCCCCCCATGATGGCAACTGGTATCGTGCGCAGCACGGCGACGGTGCCCCCAGTGCGCTGCTGCTCCGGTGTAATGCCATGGCGTCTAACCACCCATAACGCCATCGAGCTGGCGGTGAGAAGCATCAGACATGCTGCAAGCGCAGTGTCAATTCGGGTTCCGGAGAGCGACAAAATTATCGGGCCGGCGGCTATGCCGCACCCCATCAGGGTCTCCTGAGCTCCGATGACGCGTCCTCTGAGGCGGTTTGGGGTGATGGCCACCACCCACGTGTCGCAAGCCACCCAGCGAACAATCAACCCAACTCCAAAGAGGAGATTCAAACAAAATAGATGGAGCGGGCGCGAAGCTTCAGCCATTCCGAAGACCGCAAGCATCGAGGCCAGCAGCGCCCCGGCGACACAGGGGACGACACCAAACCTGTGCAGCAGGTGCGGCACCAGGTTGCCGGCAACCAGAATGGCGATCCACGGCCCGGCAGCAACGAGTCCCACCATATCGGAGGGCGCTCCCTCCGCTGCGAGTTTCAGAGCGATTGCGGCCGGCACCGTTCCGATTTGCACTACCTGCGCCAGAAAAGACAAGGCAAAAATCAACGTGAGTGGCAGCATGCAGGGTCAGGTATTGCTGGCTATCCGAACCCTGAACGGGTGATAGGGCAGGACTTCCAGGACATCCCCAGCCTTCAAATGCTGCTGCACATTGCGCCAGAATGCCGCGGTCAGGATTTCTCCGTGCACCTTGAGCAGCGCCGCCTTCTGTGATTCCGTGAACGCCAGAAAACGGATGAATGTTTCCGGGAAGACGTCGTTGTCAGCGATGTAGAACCAGGCCTCACCCCGCATCTCGTCTTCCGGATTCGTTGGCTGTGGCAGGTCGCGAAAGTTACAGTCGGTCACGGCGCAAAGCTCGTCGTAATCGTAGAAGATCACGCGTCCGTGCCGTGTCACGCCGAAGTTTTTCAACAACAGATCGCCGGCGAAGATGTTGGTATAGGCGAGATCACGGATGCACTGACCGTAGTCCAGCACCGCGCGCTCGGCCGCTGTTTCGGACGCCGAGCGCAGGTACAGGTTCAGAGGGGTCATGCGGCGCTCGACGTACATGTGGTCGAAAACCAGGCTGGATCCGTCCTCGTGGACTGTCATTGCGGTCTCGCTCAGCAACTCGTGGAGAAGCTCGGGGGCAAACAGCTCCCTGGGAAAGCGCAGGCGCCTGAACTCCTGCGCGTCGACGAGCCGGCCGGCGCGGTCGTGTTTGAACACGAGCTGGTATTTGGCCATCACCTCTTCGCGAAGGACATTCTTCGGGTAGGGGAAGCGGTCGCGAATGACCTTGAATACCACATCGAAGGAGGGCAGCGTGAAGCACACCATCACGAGCCCACGCTCGCCGGCCGCATGCACGAATCGATCGCGGGTCTGGCTCAGATGCTGCATGATCTCGCGGTAGCGCTCTGTCTTTCCCTGTTTCGCCCGCCCCAACACGGTGAAGAGCTCGCTCACCGGTTTTCGCGGCAGGATGGATTTCAGGAAAAGGACGGCTTCCCCTACTCGCTCCAGATCGACGTGAAAGTAGGAGCGTGTGAAGCTGAATACGATGCTGACGTCGCCTTCGGCGAGCATGACCGCGTCGACGAGAATGCCGCCATCCGTGTTCTTCAGTGCAATGACCAGTGGGACGAGAAAACCACGTCCTACTGCCCGCCCGACGAGGTAGGCGCGGGTCGTCTGGTAGAATACCGGCCGAATCATTTCAACACGCAGCACCGGCCGGCGCTCGCCTTGCCCATGCAGATGGGCGGTCACTTCGTTGGCGACGTAAAGAATGCTCTTGTCCAGGTCGCGCCAGCGTGAGCGGAAGCGCACGTCTCCCAGAACGTCCTCGAACAGCAGAGGCAGTGAGCCGTGATTGAGATAGATGTTGGTTCCGACGGCTGAAGTGATATTGGCCAGCGGATCGAGGTCGGTCGCGACGAATTCGATCTCGGGTGCTACGCCGATGATCCCGAACAGGCGTCGTGTCATGGAGCTGAAGAAGGTTTTCGCGAACTCCGGGTCGGGCAGTGATTCGATTTGCGCTGGAAATTCCTGCCGGATCCGCATCCACAGGCTCCGATCCAGCGCGTGCCCGCCCAAACGCGTGCGCAGCTCGCTGACGGTTCGATTGACGAATCTTTCATAGAGCTCGATGCGCTCCACCGCGTCACGTTGACTTCCCTTCGCGTCGCGTGCGTCGAAACGCATCGGCGCACGCCGTGTGATGGTGCGGAATTCCGCGTTATAGCGCTCGAACGCTTCGGCAATGCTTCTCGCGCAGTCGCGCGCTGCGTGCGGTTGCAGTGAGTTGTCGGGCGAGGCGGCGACCATGGACGTATTTCTGCACAAACGCGGAGGCTTTTCCAGTCGGCAGGAAGGGTCTGGGCCGTTAGGCTGCCATTCGTTGCGGAAGAGCTTGCGTAACTACAAGGTGTAGCTACAATGGGTAGTACGGGAAGGATATTTGAATGGGATGAGCGTAAGCGGTGCAGCAATCTGCGGAAGCACGGCTTGGATTTCGCGGAGTGTGCCGACGTGTTCGTGGGGCCGACCCTGACGACTGTCGATGATCGTGCTGACTACGGCGAGTTGCGATATCGGACGTTGGGGTTGCTGAAAGGGCGCCTGGTGCTTGCGGTCCACACGGAGGAAGGCGATGGCCGGGTGCGGATAATTTCGTTGCGAAAGGCCAATAAGTATGAAGAAACGTGCTACTTCGAAACGTTCAAAGACAGACTGGAAGCGCGTCGATGCAATGCGCGAAGAGGATATCGATTATTCTGACAGTCCTCCCTGGACTCCGGAGATGTTCGCGCGGGCCGTGGCTCGCGTCGGCTTCAAGCCAGTGCCGCCCAAGGAGCAGATCACGTTGCGACTGGACGCCGACGTTCTTGAATGGTTTCGCGCTCGCGGCCCCGGTTACCAGACACAGATCAACGCGCTCCTGCGCGCCTATATGAACGAGCACCTTCGGCAGCGCAAATAGCAACCGTGGTTGTCAGTCGAAGTCGGTTGGCAAGCTTCTGTCGAGGTGATGCTCGTAGAGGCGGGCGATCTGCGAGCTCAGGGTGCGTCCGGTCGAGAGCTGTGGGAGTGAGGTCACTGGAAAGAAGTCGACTCCATCGGTCTCGTTGCTGATCGTGGCGGTGCCTCCCGTCAGCTCGCAGAGAAAGAACAACTTGTAGATGTGATGAATCGAGGGCGGGTGAGGATGGCGGTTCTTGTCCACGAGCATCGCCAGCTTCGTCGGCTTCGCTCTGTAACCGGACTCCTCGTAGATCTCGCGGGCAACAGCTTCTGACGGCGCATCGTTCACGTCGACCCATCCGCCCGGCAGGGTCCAGCCGCCATCGGAGCGCTCGCGGACGAGCAGCACTTTGTCGCCATCGAAAACGGCACCTCGCACGTCTACCTTTGGCGTGGCGTAACCATCCTCTCCGTCCCAGAAAGCCTTTGCCCTGCCCAGCGGGATGTCGAGCTCGGCGGAGAGGATGGCATTCGCCAGGTCCTGCAATTGGGTGAAGCGCTCGCGATCGAATGTGTCGTTTGTGAAGGCCAGGCCATTCTGGGCAATGGCCTGTACTTTGCGCGCCCACATCAGGACGCTGAGGTCGTCCACCGGGCTTGCCATGCTTACAAGTTGCGGATCAGCGCGTCGCCGAATGCAGTGGTCGATACTTCCTTTGCGCTCTCCATGAGCCGTGCGAAGTCATATGTCACGATCTTCTCTCCAATGGTCTTGTCCATCGCGCTGATGATCGCATCGGCGGCTTCGAACCAACCCATATAGCGAAGCATCATTTCGCCCGAGAGAATGACCGAGCCGGGGTTGACCTTGTCGAGATTCGCGTACTTGGGCGCAGTGCCGTGCGTTGCCTCGAAGACCGCGTGCCCGGTCTTGTAGTTGATGTTGCCGCCCGGGGCGATGCCGATGCCGCCGACCTGTGCCGCGAGCGCGTCCGAAATGTAGTCGCCGTTGAGGTTGAGTGTCGCGATCACATCGAACTCGTCCGAGCGCGTGAGCACCTGTTGTAGAGCGATGTCAGCGATGGCGTCCTTGATGATGATCCTGCCGGCCTTCTTGGCAGCGTCCATCTCGGAGTTCGCGTCTTTCTCGCCCTTGGCGGCCTTGGTGCGCTCCCATTGTTCCCAGGTATAGGTCTGGGCGGGGAACTCCCGCTCGGCGAGCTGATAGCCCCAGTTGCGGAACGCGCCTTCAGTGAACTTCTGGATGTTGCCTTTGTGGACCAGCGTCAGACTCTTGCGCTTGTTGCTGATCGCGTACTCGATGGCCGAGCGGATGAGTCGTTCCGAGCCTTCCTTCGATACGGGCTTGATGCCGATGCCGGAAGAGTCAGGAAAGCGGATCTTTGCGTATGATTTCGGAAACGCCTGCTTGAAGAGCTCGAGGAATTTCTTGTTCTCCTCCGTGCCGGCTTCAAACTCGATG
>CAZBTV010000184.1:0-13577 GCA_964494895.1 uncultured Steroidobacteraceae bacterium
GAGCGCATGAGTTTGAGGTCGCCGAATGGATGCGCGCTGCTCCAGGAAAAGGGTGCCCGCTTGTCGCGTGGTAGTGATTCCGGCAGGACTAACAGACCACAGCAGACATTGGCCAGCGCCATGCCTGCGGAGACCCAGAACGGGAATCGCGGCGATATCTGCCCCAGAAGCCCCCCCAGAACCGGCCCGATGACGAATCCGACACCGAGCACGGCCCCCACCATGCCGAAGCTGGCGGCCCGTCCCTCCGGCGGGGTGATATCCGAGATGTAGGCGGTGGCGGTGCTGACGCTGGCCGCCGTGATACCGGAGATCACCCGACCGGCGAGCAACCACCACACGTTGGGAGCCAACGCCATCAGGACGAAGTCGAGGCCCAGCCCGGTGCACGAAATCAGGATGACCGCGCGCCGGCCGAAGCGGTCGGAAAGCGATCCCTGCACCGGCGCGAAAATGAATTGCATCAGCGCCCACGCGGTTCCGAAAAGACCATACATCTGTGCGGCGCGCGCCGCACTGCCGCCCATGAATTCCTGAACCAATGTCGGCAACACCGGGATGATCATGCCGAAGGCCAGGATGTCGATGAGCACGGTGACGAAGATAAAGGCAAGCGCGGCCTTGCGGCCTGCGAGAGTGGGGATATTCATCGGCCTCACCAGCTCGAAGCGACGGCAGGATGCCAGACCGTTGAGAAAAAGCAATGCGGTGCGCGCCGTCGTATCAAAGGACGCGGTTCCCCCGACATAGAGGCGCGGTATCACGCGCGGCTAGCAAACAATCGGCAAATCGCGTGTTTGAATCCGCGGGTCCGCCAACGAGCCGAGCGCGAGCTTCAGCGGCCCCAGCCAGGGCTCGAAGTTTCGCCACTGCGTCAGGCCCTGGGTGTAGATGGGGCGGCGTACCTGTTCGGAGCTGACGGTGCGCACCGATCGCTCGGTTTTGTAGAACTCGAGGCAAGCGGGCTCGAAAGGCAGGTGGCAGAACTCCAGTATCCGCCGGACGCTGCCTTCGAGGTCGGCGACGACGTCTTCGTGCCGCACGCGTAGGATTTTTCCGGGTAACACGCGGTCCCAGTGCTCCATGAGCTCGACGTAGTTGTAGCGCCCGATCTCCGCCAGGTTGTAGGTGTATTCCTGCCCGCTGGGAAACAACTGTTTGAAGTTTCCGAAGCAGCAAGCCATCGCCTCACGTCGCGCATCGATGATCTTCGCATTCGGTAGAATGAGATGAATGAAACCGATGTCGCGGAAATTGCCGGGCATCTTGTCGATGAAGAATGGAGCGTTGCGCCGGTAGACACGCGTTTCCTCGAGGTAGATCTCCCCGAAGGCACGTAGCTCCTGCGCTGTGAGCTCGGCGAGCACGGCGGGGTATCGCGGCGGCTCTCCTTCGCGACGTGTACGAAACTGGTGCACGAGGCGAGGTATTTCCGGCAACTCGAGTGTGCCGTCCACCTGCGAATGGGAGGACAGGATCTGCTCGATCAGAGTGGAGCCGGAGCGCGGCAATCCAACAACAAAGATCGGATCAGGCCGTGGGCAACCGGTGCCCTGGCGTGCCGCGAACAACTCGGCCGTGCACACCTGCGAGTGCAGGCGCAGGTTGCGCTCGGCAATCTCGGGATTGTACGTGAGCTCAGACCGCTTCAGCGCGTTGCCCTGGTCGTAGTAGCGGAACGAAGCTTCGTAATCCCGACGATGCTCCAAGGCTGCTCCGAGCGCGAAGCAGAGTTGGTAATTCTCGGCGAGGCCGATACCGGGATGCGCTTGCGCCCGCTGCATGCTTTCGACTTCTTCATCCGTGAAGCGGTAGGTTTTCATGTTGGCCAGCGCGAGGAAACCTGGACCGGTACCACCCGGCATCCCCGTGGCTCGACGGAAAATCTCGATGGCTGCCGGCGCGCCGCTACCCGCGCGTAACGCGTGCGCGATGGCCAATTGCAAGCTCACGTCATCCGGTGCATCAGCCGCCAACTGCCGATAGGCACGCAGTGCCTCTTCGTACTGGCCAAGACCGTCGCACGCCTTGGCATACAAAAGCCGCCACACCCGATTCGCCGGATCAATACTCAGCAACCGACGTGCGTGGATCAACGCGGGCAGGTAGCGACGCCGCTGAGTCAGGACTGCGCCAAGCTCATGACGGGCATCGTGATAGTCCGGCGCGAGCTCGAGTACCTTTTCCAACAGCAATTCGGCGTCGTCAAGTACGTCACGCTTCACAGCAAGCTGCGCGAGCAGCCTCATCCCCTCGACGTGAGCACCGTGACGGCGGAGGTAATCGCGTACGAGGTCCTCGGCAGGTACGAGCTCGCCTTCGTTCAGAAGACTCGAGGCGTTCAAGAGCTGCGCCGGCAGGCTCGTGAGCTTGGAGAGGCAAGCCGCAGCACGCTGTGCGTCCGCGGACTGTCCGGCCGCCCGATACCATTGCGCAAGCGCTTGCCAACTTTCGACCAGAGTGTCGTTCAACTCCACGGCGCTGCAATATGCAGCAATCGCAGAGGGCATATCGCCGAGTGCCCGATGGCAATCACCCCGCTCCTGCCGCAGCCGGCCCGATTGCGGGTACTGCCGGTCCAACTCGCCAAGCAGCGCGAGTGCCGCCGCGACATCGCCCTGCTCTCTAAGGTGGCGCACGCGCGCCAACGGTTCGTCGACAGGAGATTGGGAGGGGGCCTGCATGCGTGAAAAGTATGCCGCCCAATTCAGCCCTTGAAAAGCGAGGGCTAAGGAGCCTGGCGCCGCTCCACCCGAGCGGTCCAGGCGCGGTGCCAACGAGCAAGTCCGGGCCGTGCTCTCAAAAAAAACAGCGGGCCTTTCGGCCCGCTGTCCTGGGTCATCCTAACCCTTTTCGCCCTCAGAAATCGACGGTGATATTCGCAAACACGAACCTTCCCAATGTGTCGTACACCTGCGGATAGGTGTTTCCGTTGAAGAACGCACTGGTCAGTGCGTTGGTCGGCAGGATGGGTGGGTCCTTGTCGAACAGGTTGTTCACACCCAGCCGCAACCCGATTCCCTTGTAGACCTGATACGAGGTCGTGAGGTCGAAGTAGTCGCGGCTCGCGATATGGCCCGCACCAACCGGAATGGCTCCTTGGAGCAACGGCGATGGGTTCGCGGTGTCTATCACCACGGAATTCAGATGGCGCCATGATAGCGACACATCCAATCCCCGCACCGGTGTCGTCCACGTATCGCGCAAGACATGGCGCCACTTCGGCACCGGGTTGCCACACGTCCCGCCAAAGTACCCGGCGCAGTTGTAGTCTCCCGATCCGGGATACGGCTGGGTGATCAAGTCGGCGGTGTATGTCCCTGTCAGCCGAACGTCCATGCGGCCCATGGTCCCCATATCGAGGCGATAACTGGAGGTGATGTCCAGGCCACGAGTCTGCTGGAACCCGAGATTCGCGAGCGGATCATCGATGTAGCCGCCTGGGCTGAACCAGAGCGAGCCGGCGCCATCACGATGCACCATGGAGCAGAAGAACGGGTTGTTGTTGAACACACACTGGGAGACGATCAGATTCGCGCCGTAGGTGGTGATGATGTTGCGGATCTTGATGTCGAAGTAGTCCAGGGTCACGATCAAGTTAGGCACCGCGGTCGGCGTCGCGACAATGCCGACCGTGTAGGTGTCGGCGATTTCCGGCTGCAGCTTCGGGTTTCCGCCGAGCCTGCCGTTGTACTGGCCCGCCGGATTGCCCGGAGTACCGTTTGCACCGTACTGTGCCGGAGTTATCCCGCTGCGCTGACATTGCTGGAGCGTTGCAGCAGCCGGCGACCCGGACGAGGTTGCGCAAGGATCGAGGGATCCGTCGAGGGCGACGAATCGCTCTGAGAACAGCTCCGTGAGATTCGGCGCGCGCACCGCGCGGTTGTACCCACCCCGCACGCGAAAGTCCTCCGTCGGCGCGAAGTCGACACCAAACTTATAGGTATTGGTGTTGAAGCCTACGTCATAGTGGGAGTAGCGATAGCCGGTCTCGAAGGAGAGCTCTTTCGCAAAGGGCTGGTCCTGCAGAATGGGCAGGCGCGCCTCGACGAAGCCTTCCTTCACACCGAGCCCGGCGCTGAGCGGCAGCGTCGGGCTGCCTTGGCCGGCCAGATCGTTCGTGATGAATTCGATATCCGGACGCAGCGTCTCGAACTCTTCGCGATACTCGAGGCCGGCATTGACGAACAGGCCGCTGTTGGCTGTCGGCAGCTTGAGGCCAACGTGTCCGAGGTCGGCAGTTGCGTCAGCATGATAGACGCGCTCCTCGGTCGAGCCTTCCTGGAAGCCAGGAGTCGTGAAATAGGCAATTGCGCCGGGGCTCACCGGACCGGTGCCCCAGATGTTGTAGGGAACGCACCCTGGCGCCCCGTTCGCTCCATTGACATTGGCCAGACAGACCGGATTCGCCGCCGTGCCGCCAACTTGCAGGGCATTCGTGAGGCGCGACTTGGAGACGTCGTTCAGGAAGTTCTCAGCCAGCAGTGTCATGCCTTCCTGCGCGTAGACGTCGTAGTTGATGAAATCGGCGACTTCTCCTTTCGTGCCGATCACCAGGCGGAAAGAGGTGTGCGTCAGATCGTCTGTGCGGTTACCGCCCTCGACGTTACGGCGGCCGAAGGACACTTGCGCACTTCCTGCGGTCGAGCCACCGCACAACGTTGCCCGCTCTTGCGTGGAGAGCAACGGATTGCCGCAATTGACCGTCCAGGCACCGGTCGGATTACCGGTCACCGGATCAACACCCGTGCCGGACCCGATGAACGCGCCGCTGGGCGCAATCTGCGCCAGCGTGTGGTCCGACATGAACATGAACTCCGTATAGACCTGGTTCTTGTCGTCGTAATCGTAGTGGGCGAACGCTCCGCCGTTCCAGCGCTCATCCGGCCGCTGATAGTAGTTCAGGGCGCCGAAGTTGAAAGCGTCGGCTGCTGTATACGGCACGAACTGGCCCGTCTGCGTATCGACTGTCAAGCTCGGGTGCAGGTTGTTGCCGTTTACGGCGAGGAAGCGGCCGGTAGCGGATGTGCTGGAGCCGAGGCAGAGAGGACTGCCGTTGCGCGTATTCAGTGTGCAACGGCTGAAGTCGCGGGCCGCCTCCAACAGCGGGTTTTGCTTGCGGTACTCGAGGTACGCCGTGGCATTTCCCTTCCCGTCGGCGAAATTGTTGCCCAGGATGAAGGTAACATCCTTCTGTGCGGCGTCCCAGACATCGCTGGCGGCGGCGCCGTCTCCTGCCTTGGGAGCGAACTGGCCGTAGTAGTTGTGCTGGCTATGCTGGTACGCCGATGCGTTGACGTCGGCGCGGAACCCCTCGAAGTGGTCGTTCATGACGAAGTTCACGACACCGGAGACCGCATCCGCGCCGTACACGGCGGAGGCACCGCCGGTGAGGATGTCGACCCGGTCGACGAGGGAAATCGGAATGTTGTTGAGGTCCGCGGGACCCGAGTTGACCGATTGGTTGTTCGGGGTGCCGGGCATGAGACGGCGCCCGTTGACCAGCACCAGCGTGCGCTGCGGTCCCAGGCCGCGCAAATCCACTGTCGAGGTTCCGGTGGAGCCGTTCGAAATGGCACTTCCCTGGTTGGCCACGACCTGCGGCATGTTGTTGAGCACGTCCTCGACCGTGGTGAATCCTTGCTGCGCGATGTCTTTTTCGCTCACCGTGGTGACCGGACTGATCGCTGCAAGGCCGGGCTCGCTGATGCGCGAACCGGTGACTACGACTTCCGTGGTCGGCTGGACGGCCTCGTCATTGGACGCCGCCGGGCCGGTCGCCTCGGGCGCGTCAGCGGCGGCTGCCAAGGACGGCAGACCGACTGACACAATGGCCGCGTTAGCGAGGGCGAAGCGGATTGCTCTTCGTAAAATTTCGTTGCTCTTCATCTACTTACACTCCCTTCATACCATTACTGAGCGTATTCTTTCTCCGATGCGGCACGACCAAAGCCGTGCAGGGCACCTGATGATCAGGAAGACTACGCTGTTGGTTCCCAACTTCAAAGACATTTTCTAAATACGGCAGCGCAAAGTGACGTGGCTCCTTGAAATTGCATGAGATTCGGGCATCACGCGCGTCGTTGCACCATTTTTGACGACAACTGTGGAAAATGAGCAACAGCTTGGACCGTGTTGCCGCAGAGGATGGATAATGGCCCGGTGGCTCTTCAGATGGCCCCTCAAACAGACATAACACGCGCCTCCGCGCTGTTGCAGTCCGGAGATTACCGCGGAAGCGCGGCCGTAAGCAGTGCCGTGCTCGCACGCGAGCCGCGAAATGCCGCCGCCGCGCACCTGCTGGGGTTGGCCCTCAAGGACGGTGGAGACTGGGTCGAGGGGGAGCGCTGGTTGCGTTTCAGCATCGAGCTTGAGCCGCAGCGGGGCGAATTCCACGCGAATCTGGCGAATCTGCTCCGCAAGCGGCGCCAGCACGAAGCGGCACGGCAGAGCTATGAGCGGGCCCTGGCGCTGCTACCACAGCATCGCGCGGCGCGGCACGGGCTCGCCCTCGTGCTGAATGAGCTGAAGCGTTACGACGAGGCTGAGCGCGAATGTCGGGCGCTACTGTCGCGCGACCCGGCTGACATAGAGGCCTGGGTGATCCTGGGCATCGCTCTCGAGAGTCTTGGCCGCCTGGCCGAAGCCGAGGAGGCGTATCGCAAGGCAATCGGGCTCGATCCCAATAACCGCGTGGCGCACCATAATCTCGGGGCGCTTCTGGCCAGCCTCGAACGTACAGAAGCCGTGCAAGCCTTGGACACCGCCCGGCGACTGGGGGCGGACGGCTATACAACTGCTTATAACCGCGGCCGCGCTTCGCTCAACGAGGGCAACCTTGACGAGGCGGAACAGGAGCTCGCCCGCGCCGCGGAAATGCGGCCGGGCAGCCTCGATGCGCAACTGGCGCTGGCACAAGTCCGCTTCATGCGGGGTGACCCGCATTTCGCGCGGACTCTCGGCGACGCACTACGGGCCAACCGGGGCAATGTGCGGTTGCAGCTTCTCCTGGGAGAGCTGCTGTGGCGCGCTGGCGAGCTCACAGCGGCCGAAACGGTCGTTCGCGACGTCATCGCGCGCAAGTCAGGTCCAAGCCCCGCCGCGCAGTCTACCCTGTCGGCGATTCTTCTCGAGCAAGGCAGGCTCGAGGAGGCGGAAGCACAGGCGCTCGAGGCCGCCGCGGCGCGCCCGCAAGATCAAGCCGTTCTACTCAACACGGTGACGATCCTCATAGCGGGCCGAAGAGTGGAGGACGCGATTCCTCTCATCGAGGCCCAGCGGCGTCAGAATCCGGATTCACAAGCCTGGCTGGCCTACGAGGCAACGGCCTCCCGCCTGCTGGGAACGGAGCGTTACCGCGAGCTATATGATTACGAGCGTTTCGTTCGGGTATACGACCTGGAGCCCCCGCCGGGGTGGTCCTCCATGGCCGAGCTCAACCGGGCGCTCGCCGAGGTGCTGAACGACCGTCATCGCTTCACCAACCATCCGCTCGACCAGACCCTGCGCCATGGCTCGCAAACCTCGCGCAGCCTCCTGATGGACCCAGACCCGACGGTGCAGTCGGTCCTCGAGGCTTTTCAGGATCCAATCGAAGACTACCGGCGTTCGCTCGACCTGCCCCCGGAGCACCCGTTGAGCCGCGCCAACGTCGGCGCATCGAAATTCGTGGGCGCCTGGTCCGTGCGTCTCAAGCGCAACGGCTACCACGTAAATCATTTCCACCCCGAGGGACTGATCAGCTCGGCGTATTACATCGAAATCCCCAGCGAGGCGCAGGACGAGGCTTTGAAGGCGGGATGGATCAAATTCGGCGAGCCCCGCTACCCGGTCCCGGAGCTCGTACCCGAGCGCCTGGTTCAGCCGAGACCGGGCCGTCTCGTGCTATTCCCTTCCTACATGTGGCACGGGACGAACCCGATTTACGGCAGCGAGGCGCGACTGTCCATCGCCTTTGACGTACGGCCCACAGTCGCGGCAGTGAAGTAGCGCATTTCTGACCGGCGCGCCGCGCGCGCAACCGTTTCGACCGAGAGGAAAGTTGGCTGAAGGCCTGGATATGAATAGCAACACCAGCGCGCATCTCGCGCAAGGTCAGGCTCTGCAACGGCAGGGCCGGCTTGCCGAAGCGGCGGCTCTCTTTCGCCAGGTGCTCGCGAGCGAGCCTCGCAATGCGGATGCGTTGCATCTTCTTGGGATCACGCTGGGCCGCATGGGACACCCGCAGGAAGCAGTCGAGCTCCTCACGGCGGCCACGCGAGCGAAGCCCTCCAATCCCGTCATGCACGCGAACCTCGGCAATGCACTGTGCGAGCTGGGGCGCGAGGCGGAGGGAGTAAAATCCTACGAACGGGCGGTGAAGTTGAAACCGGACTTCGTACCGGCCCATCGCGGCCGCGGCGTCGCGTTGGCGAAGCTCGATCGGCTGGAGGGAGCGCTCGAGAGTCTGCGGCGGGCCGTACGGCTCGCACCGGGGGAAGCGCAGCTCCATAACGACCTGGGCGTGGTTCTGGAGAGGCTCGGCCAGAAAAACGAGGCCCTGGAGCAGTTCGAACAGGCCGTGGTCCTCAATCCCTATCACGTGGAGGCCCATTACAACCGCGCCCAGCTCGAGTTGGCCCGGGGGCGCTACGAGCAAGCGCTTGCCAGCATCGAACAGGCGGTACAGCTGGACCCTCGAAATGCCGTGTTGCTGGCCCAGCGGGGAAACGCGCTCTGGGCATCAGGCCGCGTCGAAGAGGCACTCGCGAGCTACGACTCGTCTCTGGCAATCGCTCCAGGGCAGGCCGAGGTACACCACCAACGGGGACTATCCCTGTTGGCGCTGGAGCGGCATGCGGAGGCGCTCTCGAGCCTGGATCGGGCGACGGCTCTGGCACCCGAGCGCTTTGCCCCACATTTTCATCGCGGGGTAGTGCTCACGGCCCTCGAACGTCACGCGGAGGCCATGGCCAGTTTCGATCGCGCATTGGCGCTCGAGCCCACGTCGGCCGAGTCGCTCAACAATCGCGGTGTCGTGCTGCAGGAGTTGAATCGGCCGCACGATGCGTTGGAGTCGTTCGCGGCGGCCATCAGACACAAGCCGGATCATGTCGAGGCCTGCACCAATCTTGGGAACACACTGAAAGGCCTCGGCCGCTTCGGCGAAGCATTGGACAGTTTCGATAGGGCACTGGCGGCTGCGCCCGGGCACGCCCCGACTCTCTGGGGCAAATCGCTGCTCAAGCTGACCCAAGGGGAGCTGGAGGAAGGCTGGCCGTTGTATGAGGCGCGGCTGCGCCTCGATCACCTGCGTCCGTACCAGCGCGAATTTACGATCCCCCGGTGGTCGGGTGAGGAATCGCTCGAAGGCAAGACTCTCCTGGTCCACGCCGAGCAAGGCCTCGGAGACACCCTGCAGTTCATCCGGTATGTGACACTCCTGGAGGAAAGAGGCGCGCACATCGTGTTGGAGGTGCCGCCGGTGCTCGTCGGACTTCTACGCTCATTCGCCATGCGAGGCACTCTCATTTCGCGGGGCGACGCCTTGCCTCAGGCGGACTTTCATTGTCCGCTACTGAGCTTGCCGCTCGCGTTTCGAACACGACTCGATACGATCCCCGGAGGTGTGCCGTACGTCGCTGCCGACCCAGCGGCGGTGCAGGAGTGGCGCCAGCGTCTGAGCTCGCTCCCAGGATTGAAGATCGGGCTCAACTGGCAGGGACATGTCGGGGCCGAGAAACAACCCTGGGTCCGTGGACGGTCGTTCGCGCTCGCCTGCGCCGAGCCACTCGTGCGTGTGCCGGGTGTACGCCTCATATCGCTGCAGAAAGGCGCGGCGGCCGAGCAGCGCAAGCAAGTCGCATTCGGCCAAGCGATAGAGCAGCTGACAGATCCACTCGACACGAGCCCGGCAGCTCTTCAGGAAACGGCGGCGCTCATGAGCGCGCTCGATCTGGTGATCACTTCAGACACGTCGACCGCGCATCTGGCCGGCGCGCTGGGAGCTCGGGCGTGGGTCGTCCTGCACGCGATTCCAGACTGGCGCTGGCTGCTGGAGCGGCCCGACAGTCCCTGGTACCCGACCTTGCGCCTCATTCGGCAGCGCACGGCGGGGGATTGGCCCGAAGTATTCGATCGCGTCGCGCGAGAGCTCTCGAGCTTTCACGTATCGTAAAAGTCGGCGATCGCAGCCGTCGCCACCGTCATCAACTCCCGCTCCGCCGGCTTCAACAAGGGATTCCAGATGTCGAAGATCAGAATGACGCGATCCTGATCGCTGTCATTCCAGGCCTCGTGCTCAATGGTGTCGTCGAAAATGAGCGCCGTGCCCGGCACCCATTCGCGCACCTGGGTGCCAACCCGGAAACCGCAGCCGGGCGGCACGATCAGCGGCAGATGCGCCGTGAGCCGGATGTTGGTCGTACCCGTGTGGGGCGGAATCCGGGTCTTCGGCTCGAGGAGCGAAAAGAACGAGGTGGGCCCGCGCTGCGGGATCCTTATTACGGGCGCCGCTTCGAGCGCGGCCACCGTCCTGGGGCAACGCGCGATGTTGGCTTCCTGAGGCCGGCCGTCCTTGAATAGAAAGAGCGCGCTCCAGCGTCGGGATTGGTTGAGGTCTTTCCACTGGTTGAGCGGCTCGTCCGGCGCATGCTGCAGATAAGGCGAGAACTCTCCGCGCGCGTCCTGAAGGAGTCCCAGCAACTCCGCGCGGATATCCGCGGTCGCCGCCTCGAGCGAGGCGAGCCAGGGGAAATCGGCGCGCTCGTAGAACTGGATCGCAGGGAGACGGGGGAAGTGGGTGTATGTTGGCTGTTGTACGTAGATGCGGTTCTTGCCGACGAGCGCCCCGAGACAGTCGTCCACACGCTCCTGTTCGGAGGCCGGGTACCGTGCTCGCACGCCGGACATCCGTTCGCGCAGCCACTCATCCAGTTGATTCAAGCTCGCCAACACGGTCCGCTGCGCATGCTCGACGAACGGCTGCCATGACTTTGGCAGCGGTGTACCTGGGCGCAGCGCATTCAGAGCCCGGTGATAGGTGCGCGCCGCGAGCTTGGCTTTGCCCTGACGTTCCAACAGCGATCCTTTCTGGATGAGTGCGAGAAAGAAGTGCGGATCGAGCTTCAGCGCGCTCTCGAGCGCTCTGCTCTCGCCTTCGACATCGTTCAGCGCCCGCAAACTGGAGGCGAGGTTCAGGAACATGGCCGGCTTGGTTGGATCGCCAGCTATGGAACGTTCGAGCAACTCCTTTGCCTCACTGGCATTGCCGACGCGCAAGGCGTGCGTGCCGCATGCGCCAAGCACCGCGGGATGATCCGGCGCCAGCGTGCGTGCCGCCGATAACAATCTGGCAGCTTCCTGTGGCTGCCCCTCCAGGTCAGCGCGGTCGGCCGCGCTCAGCAAAGCGCTCAGCTGGGAATCTACGGTGAGATTGGCATTCATGTGATCTCGAAAGGTCGCTCCGCTCAGCAACATTCTCAACCAAAGCAGGAGCGCGTGCTATACGTCCCACTTGGACCGGCCGAAGCGGCGCGCGGCACTCACAGTCCGCGGCCCCCGTGATAAGGTTACATGAGGTGGTACTCATCAGGTCTTTACGCCATCAGCGGCGGCTAATGCTCAAGGCAGTCACGCTAAGCGTGCTGTTCACGGTCGGCGCGTTGCCGCCCGGCCTCGGGGCTCAGACGCTCGAGAGCGCCGCGCAACCCGGAGCCGCAACAGAGCGGGAGATACCTGCTTTGCTAGCGGCCCCCACTACGCACGATCATATCGGGCGCGTGTTGGTGAAGGTGATGGTCAACGGCCAAGGGCCTTTTGCCTTCATCGTGGATACCGGAGCAAGCCATTCAACGATTTCGCCTTCGCTGGCCACGACCCTTGGCCTGCAGCCGGGCTCCGCGAAACCGATCGAGTTGAGTGGCATCACGGGTACTGCGGAAGTCTCCGCCGTCACCCTCGACAAATTGCAAGCGGGCGCCTGGGCGATCGAGGATGTCGCCACGCCGGTGTTGTGGGCACCGGTCATGGCCGGAGCCCAGGGAATCCTCGGAGCCGCCGGACTTTCTGAGCAGAGCCTGGTGATCGATTTCCAGCATAACAGGGTGCTGATCGCAGGGACGGTGGACCATGCCTTGGCCTCCGAAGCCGCGCGAGTTCACGCGGAGCGTCTGACTGACGGGCTGATGAGGGTCGATGCGCGCGTCGGTGGAATTCGGGTGAAGGCCGTCGTCGATACGGGGTCAGAGCGCACACTGTGCAATCAGCCGCTACGCGACGCGTTGGACCGACGGCGAACTGGCAAGGCCACGGTGCGCCTTACCTCGGTCTATGGAGCCACCGAGGAGACCGCCACGGGAGAGCTCGTACAGGCGCCGACCATCGCCGTCGGATCGCTGCGGATCACGAATGTCGATCTGGTATGTGGTGATTTCTACATCTTCCAGCGCTGGCGAATGCAGGACAAACCAGCGCTGATCATCGGAATGGACGTGTTGGGTACCGTGAACGCGCTCGGCATCGACTTCAAGCATCATGACCTGTACGTGAGCGGGGTGCGTAGCACTGGAGATCCCTTTCCGTCGCCTCGTTCCTACTCGGTCGGCTCGATGGGCTCACAAAGCCGCTGAGCCTCCACCCATCGCTCTTCGCGCCGCCTCTTCAAAAAGCTACCGCACTCGCTTTACCTTGCAACCACGCCCGGTGGAAGCCTCCAACCAATATGAGCCAAGCATGCCGCGAGAGATCGTAACCTCGTCGCCCGGCCTCGCGTTCAGATCGCCATCCGCGAGCAGTTGCTGCCAGGTCTGGTCATTGTCCAGGGTGAACAGCAGTCGGCCATTCTCCGCGGAGCTGATGCGCGCGATATGTGCAGAGACACTGGGAAGGTCTTTCGGACGAATGCCGGCGCTAACTTCACGATCCTTGATGGCACCCGACTGCAGACCGAACGTGCGTCGCGGATCCAGCGCCGCAGCGGCTGCGGAAGAAGTAGCTACATCCGGCGGAGACGCCACCGCAGCTCGCGGGGGGGCGCTCGAAGTCATTGAAGACGCGGCGGAAGACGAGGAAGACGCCGCCGCGCTCCCCGGCTGCGGAACGGACGACGCCCCGGGAGTGCTCGTTGCCGAAGAATGCGTTGCGGCGGCCGCAAGAGCCGCGGATTCTCGATCGAAGCAAGCGAGACGGCTAACGTTGTCTACGACACCGCGACACGCCAGTATGGCGCTGACCGGCGGCTCCTCCGCCCAGCACGGGCACCCCATCACGAGGAAAACCGCCATGAGCAACGCGGGTCTGTGCAGCTTCATTCATTGAGTATAGCGTGGGAGGCCCAATGTGTATGATGCTTGTGATGCCTGCGAAGCCAAGAATCATGCTTCGGCGATGTTGGGCATCGAGGGTTGCAGGCAATCATGGCTGCCAATACTGATGATCCGGTTTCTCTAACCAGCGCCGGATTCGATGCCCTTCAGCGAGGTGACGCGAGCACCGCGAGCGCGCTCTTCGGTCGGGCCACCGCGTCCGGCGCGGGAGCGGACGCTTGGTTCGGGCTGTCGCTCGCGCACCGCAGGCTAGGCTCGCACGATGATGAGCGG
>CAZBTV010000185.1:0-13476 GCA_964494895.1 uncultured Steroidobacteraceae bacterium
GACCATCGCGCAACTGGTTGATACGACTGCATTTCAAAGTGACAAAGCAGAATTAATTAATGTCAGGGAATCGCCCAGTGTGATCAGGTACTTGCCAAGGTGTGATGATGGCGTCCGCGCGCTGAATCATCTTTATTGGCAGTAGCGAGTCTGAGCGTGGAAAGTGCGCGCCGTGAACCAAGCCGGTTCGCGCGGCCGTGCAGTCCGGTCGTGTGTCTGACGCGATTATCGCGCTGCATCGGCCCGACGAGCTTCTGCGGCAAGTTTGCGCAATTTCTTGCGGCTCATCCTTTGAGTTTGCTGCTGACTGGTCATCACTTGTCCTGCCAGGTAGAGCCGTGTGTAAGTATCGAGAAGCTTATGAATTGCATCATTCACGTCATCGTGTCGCAACGGACTCGCGAGCTTGTGCAGGAGCCTCCGCAGATATGATCCGGTGAGCTTTACGATCAGCACTTTGTGCTGCATGTAAACATCTCGGACCCATTCGACATCACGGTTGGCATAGAGATCGACACTGTCATCGCGCGTGATGACAAAGGCAAGTCGTCCATACTCGCCCTGGAGATACGATTGAATCTGCTGGTAATCAGCCGCTGTAATGCCTTTATAATTTTTGACCTCAAAGGTTACCTGCCGTGTCCCATAATCATCCCGGATGCGCTCCCATGCATCGTCCTTACCGAGGTTAGTCCCCACAACGTCGCGTCGTTGCCTCGCCAGCTTGTTGGGCTTCAGCTCCACGTTGCGGAGTCCCTTAGCAAAGCAGATGCGGATAGCCTTGTGGCACCAGATCTCGAAGTCCTCGTCGCCATCTGCGCCTTCAGGAATTGAATCTAACTGCGCGATGAGCGCCGAGATCTTGCGCTTACGAATGTCCGGGGTTTCGGACGATACTTCAATGTCGTATTCGTCGTGTATTTCCTCTGCCAGATCTATGCTGAGTTCGCTCTTCGAACAGTTCAGGGCCATCCAGTAGCAAGGGTGGACTAGCACGCTGTCTCCCACCGTAAATTCGCGATCCGGGGCACGTCCATCATGACAAAACACGAAGCGTCCCGAAGATTGATCGCGGACAGCCAGAAACCCGATGCTGTACAAGCCGCGAATAACTGCTTTAGCATCTTCCAATATAAAAAAGTCCTGTTGCACGAGTGAATCGTCCGAGCCCTGAGAGAATAGGTTCTGGATCGACTCGCTAATATCACCAACACCTCTTTCTGGACTACGATCGCGGAACAGGCCGAGATAGCGCGGAAGACTCGGCAGAATCGCAGCGTACTCTTTGAGCAAGTCATCGAGACGATGTTGAGAAATTTGCCGTGCGGTGGCTTCAATGTGCCCAAGCGTGAGCTGATACTGGTTTACCCGCTGCGCGAGAAAGAACGCCTCGTTCAGCAGCGCCAATACATCGCGGGGTCTGTATAACGTCAGGCGCAAGCATCGAGCGAACCCATCTTTCCCGCGTAGGTCGCCAACCGTGCACGAGTTCCAAATTTTTAAGCTGGACTCCCCACTGGTTGAGAAGGCAATGCTGAGCCGCGCGGCGGCGAAGTTCAAAAGGGAGGTCTCATCCCAGTGGAGCCGCAACACATGGCCTTCGATCGCACGCGAGTAATCGGGGTCGAGAGTCTGGACCGAGCGAAAAATGTTGTCGCGTAGAAAAATCGCCGGGCGCACATTCGGAATCCGTGACTTGAGATCGATAGCTGCCTGTACTATTCCATCCACCAAGCCAACACCTGTATCGTCGGGCTCATATCCCTCGTCCAGTCGGTCGATCAGAAATACGACGGGCACGGTCACGTAAGCACAAGCGCCCGCCAACGCGCGCTCGACTGCGGTGAGGTCTAGTAGAACGGTTAGATTTCCGATCCGTTCTTCGGGAGAACTGTCGTTTTTCACTGTCTCCCGCGCGAGGTTGCGAAAACGGTCGAGGATGCCCTCTCCTCGTGCTCTCCACCGTTCGAGGTGGCTCCTGAGAAAGCTGAACTCGTCGCTCTTGGAAAAACCAGTCCTCGGCGCTAAAGCGTGCGCCGCTTCCATCATGAGCGTATAGCGCCAGAGAAGACGCGAGCCGGCGCGTACTCTGTTGAACTTCTCACCGAACAGCTGTACCAGTGGGCGAGCTCCGATCACCTCGTGCTCCTCAGGTGCCAAACTGATGACAGCGGCGTCTGCTGTACCCCAGTAGCTGCGTAATGCCCGAGTCAGTGCGCTCTTTCCGGTACCGCGACGTCCGACCACCAAGACGCGATCTGACGTCTCAATCAGAGTACGGTAGTCAGCTGTTTCCAGAAAAGCCTTATCAAGCATCATCTGGTCGGCTTCGGCGCGAAGGTCCCCGAGAATGTTGGGTCGAATGGTCGGCATGTAGATGCTTCCCTCGAATTCTTATTCGAGACGATACAAGGGATCGTTCGTATCCATCACAACAACTGGCCAAGCGATCTGACGTTGCGTAGTGTAAACCCGTTTCCGGAACCTCGAACCTGGATTCCAGTTGTTGGGTCGAATGCTATCCCGGACGAGCCTTTTTCGCAGGCCGTCGGGCGCGCTTGGTTGCAGCGGCCGGGCTCTTCGGGTGTGGCGCGACATCTTGAAGCCGGCGGAGCCGCTCCTCCAGATGCGCGCGCACTGCGTGGGCCGCCTTCAGCTCGGAGCGCGCGTCCCCGAGCTGTTGTCTTAAATTCTCGCGCTCGCTCTGGTGTAAATCGAGCTGGTTCCGCAGAGCCTTGAACTGACGCTCGTGCTCTTTGGCCGCATCTTTCACCGACTGCCGGGCACCATCTACTTCCCGCAACCAGCGACCCTCCGCGGCGGCGTGACGCTCTTCCAGTCGAGTCCGTTCGGCTTGATGTTCGGTTTCCGCTGTCTCCAGTTTCGTCCTGAAATCAGCGAGGGTGTGCTCGAGGTCCTCGATCCGGGTTTGGAGTCGACCGACTTCGGTGTCGCGTTGCTGAAGGGCCGATTCGAGGCGTTCGGCGCGCTGATTGGCGGCCGTCAACTGCTCGCGCGCAAAACTCAGGCTCTGCTCAAGAGCAGTCGCACGAGCGGTCGCAGCATGTTCTCGCTCACCCAGCTCGCGTTCGCGCATTTGCAGCGCCAGCTCCCTTTGGGCACTGGTCCGTTCGCGCTCGGCGAGCGTGTCGTGTAGGGCCTGGTGCGCCTCCTCCAACGCCTCGTTCCACAGGTGCTGCAGGGTCTGGGCGACGCGTTCCGGAAGCTGCGGGAATTCATGTCCGGGGAGATCTCGCAGGCGAGAGCCCAGCTTGGCCCACCAGGCATCCAGATGATCATTAATGGTGTTAGGGGAGCCCCGCCCCAGGCGCATGCGGACCCGATCGATTGTCGGCCGGTGCCCTGCCACCAGCAGCGCGTCCGCGGCCGCAAAGACATCCGCCTGTGAGATCCGCGGCGCGCGGCGGCCGAAGGGCGTCGCGTCCCCGGCGGGGCCGTCCTCAGGCCCGATGTCGACGTCGCTCTCAATGGTGCTCATTTCGCGCCCTACCCTTTGGTTTCAGAACTCACGATAAAGTATAATTATCGGGAGTGGAAATTGAGATTTAAGATATCTAAATCATATTCTACCTTAAATATGACTAAACAACGCCGCCGGGCAACCGTTGCCAAGGACCCGAACGCCCTGGTGGCGCACGCGAGCGTGCTCGCGCTCGATCCCCAGGTCCTGCACGACCAGGCCGAAGCCTCGGTGCGGGCGCTGCTCCAGGAAGGCGAATCCGCCAACACCGTGCGCTCCTACGCGAGCGCGCTGCGCTACTGGGCGGCGTGGTTCCGGTTACGTTACAGAGCCGCCCTCGCCCTGCCCGTCCCGGCACCTGCGGTGCTGCAATTTCTGGTCGACCATGTGGAGCGCACCGCCCAGGACGGCACGCTGGCGCACGACCTGCCGCCGGCCATCGATCACGCGCTCGTCGACGGCGGCTTCAAGGGTGAGCTCGGCGCGCCGGCGCTCAACACCGTGCTGCACCGACTCTCGGTGCTCTCCAAAGCCCACCAGATGCGCGATGTTCTCAATCCCACGCGCGATCCGGCCGTCCAGGAGTTGGTGCGGCGCATTCGGCGCGCCTATGCCGCGCGCGGCGAGCGGCCGGCGAGCAAGACCGCGCTCACGAAGGATCCGTTGGAAGCGATGCTCGCCACCTGCACTGATGGCCTGATCGGAATTCGTGATCGTGCCCTCCTCACCTTTGCCTTCTCCAGCGGCGGTCGTCGACGCTCGGAAGTGACGGCGGCCGTCATGGAGAATCTGGTGAAGGTCGATGAGCAGACCTACGTGTATCGCCTGACGCATTCCAAGACCGACCAGGCGGGCACCGAGCACAATGCGGACGCGGACAAGCCGATCGTGGGGCCGGCGGCCGAGGCCCTCACCGCGTGGCTGGACGCCTCGGGGGTGAAGTCCGGGGCGATCTTCCGGCGGGTCCGCAAGACGAAAGCCGTCGAGCCGCTGCTGCCCCAGGCGGTGTGGCATATCGTGAAGCGGCGGGCGCAGCTGGCCGGACTGGAGGGGGATTTCGGCGCGCACTCCTTGCGGTCCGGTTATGTGACGGAGGCGGGTCGGCAGAATGTGCCGATCAAAGAGGCCATGGGATTGACCGGGCATCGCAGCATGGTCACCTTCATGCGGTATTTCCAGACCGGGGCGGTGCAGAACACACAGGCCGCCAACCTGTTGGGGAATTCAACCAAACGATAACCAACTTGTCTGTCTGGCGAAGGAGACCATCGCGAAGGGAATATGACGGTGCGCAAACTTTATCGGCAGAGTAACAATGAACTAGAGGAAAGAGGCTGAATGATGGAGGAGTTTGAAGGTTTTCTTATGCACACGGCGGCGCAAATCTCACCTGAGTACTTTTTGCTGCCGATTCACAATGCCGAGGCGCGATACCGAGAGCGCGTATATTGCTACGAGCTATACCATCAGCTGCGACGTCAATGGCTTCCGGGCTGTCCGTACTTCCTCAACGGCGAAGTGGATAAGAGAGCGCATCCGTACTTCCTACACGATGGTGGAGCACCCAAACCGGATTTCATCGTCCACATTCCCGGAACCGGCAACAATTACGCCGTTGTGGAGGTAAAGTCAGCAATGGTCGATGGCGAGGGGATCCGCGACGACATCGAAAAGCTGGTCCAGTTTCGCGGCTTCGGCTATCAACGGGCGCTTTACCTATTCTATGGCATTGGAGCGAATGAGGCTGTGCAGAGAGTACAGGCTGCTGGTACAACGGACGAACAGATGGCGGCAATCGAGATCTGGGTGCATCCCCATCCGGGTGCGTTGGCGGTACGGGCTCATTAGTGGGTGTCGAAGTCGTTGTAGGGCGTGTTGAGTACGACGGCCACATAGACTTCGAGGAGTGCCTGACGTACTGGATTGTCTTCTTCGACGAATCGCACTTGCATGCCGCGGATTCTCTCCTTCGCCGTGCCAAAGCTTTGCACAAAGATTGGATCGAGCATCAACTCTTTGCGTGTCCCGCCAGAACCCTTCTTGTATACGGCCTTCATATTTCCAGTCGCCTCCCTCGCCAGTCGAAAAGCAAAAACTGCGATGTTCTCCCTAGCGGACTCGCTGCAGTGATTGCCGATTCTCCGCCGCAGCCGATTGCTGCGTCCGACGTAGAGATGACGACCAGCTTCGGTAAGCAGATAGACCCCGCGCTTGCACATGCTCGAGGGAAGCGCGAGTGGATCATGGGGCGCCATGGCAACCAATGCCTTCAGTTTTACATCGAGCTGTTCGACGTAGGGTACAAATCTCGCATCCATTGAGCTCTCACCTTGTCTCCAGACTTGCATGATTGTATCGTGCCGGTGCCCGCTTCTAGCCGGTCAGAGACACGGCGAACACTGCGGCCGTTGTTACCAATTCCAGTAACCCCCTCCCGTATGGCTGACGCGAACGCCCCTGCATATGCCCCATTGGGATGGGAAAGGGCCGCCACAGTTCTGACGTCGATTCTGGTGGTTGCGTTAATCGCCTACCTCGTAGTCCGAAACGAGCCTTTCGCAGATCCCAATCTCGTTGTACTCATTCGAGTGATACTCTCCCTGTCAACAGCTGTCCTAGGCGCGACGATCCCAGGCTTCCTACGTGTTGGTTGGAAGGTACGCGGTGGTCTTGTGATTCGAGCAGGCGGCGCACTCGCTCTTTTCGTGCTGACTTTCGTCTTCACGCCTAGGGTTATTACCCCTTTAGGGGATCCCACTGTTTGGAGGATGCCGCAAAATCAGATAGAACGTCTCGACAATGCCCTAAAGAAAGTTCCGTCCGAATCTCGCTTCAAAGTCCGTCTCTTGCTGCTCCCGGCCAGTACCCAATCACACACGTTTGGCGATGATCTATCGACAGTGCTGCACCAAAATGGGTTCGACGGAGAGCGCGTCACTGACTACTCGCTTGATGCCAATTTGTATGGATTGAGCGTTATCGTTCCTAACGGCACAAAGCGGCTAGATGATGTGCCGGCTCAAACCCGGCAATTGATCACGCTGTTAGATGAAGCCAGATTACCGTTTATTCTGAGGCCTCCGGGCAGTTCTACGGTATGGGATACGCCGGCAATCGTTGTCGGTATGAAACCAGTCCAATGAAACAACGTCTGCACGGGTTTTCATCCGCAGTGCGCTCTGCTGTGTAAGAGTCAGAAGAGACGTGGGTCATCTTGAGCCGTTCAGCGAGGTTGCGCCGCCAACCGCCTGCGCTGACGGCCTGCGATCCACTCCCGAGTGTCGTCCGGACCACTCCACCGGCATCGCCAATTCTCCGAGAGTCGAATGACTAGGTTACCCCGATCGCTGCGAGGCAGGTGACGGGTGCAATGCTCACGGCAAGGCGACCATGGTGGCATCTGGGCCCAGCGGTCTTGCTTGCCAAACAGTTCTCGGCCGGCTTTTTGCAGCCCCGCGGGCCAGGAATGCAGCCGCCGTTCGAGCCACCAGTCCTCGTCGTTCCAGCGCTCCGGGTTTCCTAACACCGCCTCGATTTTGGTGTGATGCCGGCAGCGCCAGCGCCCCTGGGTCAGCCTCTCCCAGAGGTGGTACGCAACCATGGCGGCAAAGAGTCTGATGTCATAATCAGCTTCTGGAACCCCGATGCCACAGATCTCCGCATTGTATCCGCTCTGGATGAGCCGCGACGCCGGGATGTTGGGGTCCAAGGTTTCCAGGAGTGATGGGGAATGGAATTTCAGCAGCCCGTAGAGCACGAGATCCCGCTGCACACGCCGCCGGTCTGTGCCCATCGCGGTCCGATCCGGGTTACCGCAGGACTGGGCCCGGCGCGCTGCCCTCCTCCTTGTAGAGCTGCCGTGCTCGTGGGCGGCCTCGGCAGGGACCATGATCGGTTGCGCGAAGTGTTGAATATCGCGCAACCAGAAAAAGGCGCGCGCAAATTCGGTCCGTGGACTCACCCCGAGTACTTCGCAAATGGCCACCCATCGCTCACTTTCCCAAGATGGAGAAACCTCGCGCCACAGGCGAGGGGTTTCGTAATACTCGAGCCAGGAGTCTTCTGCGTCACGGGGGAGCGGCGGCGGCGGTGGCGGCTTTTCACGCAGAAGGCTGCGATGACGCGTACAAATCAGTGACCAGCCGCTGGCCCACTCACGCCGGCGATACGGCCCCTCCTCCATCCAACACTTTGGACAGAATGCACGACGCAGCCGGACCGGCAGGGTCGCGGTCCCCACCAAGCGGTGATCGTCGATCGCGTGGGCCGCAATTCCAGTGTGTTGTTGCATGATCTCGGCCAGGTCGCTCGGCGGCGCAGCATCCAGGTCGATCAAGGCTTGACCATAGGAGAAAGGATTCCGATAGCCCAGCCAACGCATGAACTCGCCCAGTTTCAACCCGTAGGCCCCGGCGAAGCGCTCCAACCAGGACGAGAGCGTTTCGTCGACTCGCAGGCGCGGAGCCAGGTTCAGCCGTGCGCGCGTTGCGGTGGGCGCGCTGGCTACAAAGGCCCGTCGCATGACTTGGGTTCCGTCGAGAGCTTGGCGCGATTGTGGAACTTGGGAGCCGGAGCCTTCTGCACCGGCTGCACGTCACGGCGGTGATCCCGCAGCCACGCCATGGCGAGCTCGGCACCGCCGTCCGGTTCATCGTCGCCTGCGCCATAGTGCGTCAGCAGCGGCGGATCACGCCACCAGCTCAAGTACTCGGGGATAATGCGTTCGGTCCCCTCGCGAATCGCCACCAGGGCCGCCGCCTGAAGACTGCGGACGATGGAGTCGGTGATGCCATCCGTCTCGTCCAGCAGCGCGCGCATGAGCTGCGGATCGCCGAGGTGGGAGGCGAGACGTAACGGACACGCTCTCTCGTACCCTTGTAGAAAGGCCGCAAGGTCCTGGCCGGCTGTCCAGCGCGGCAGCCGCACGATAGGATACCGGCTTGCCATCTGACGATCTCCGAGAATCGCCGATTCGAATTCTTCCGTGCCGGAGAGCACGATCGGACGCTGGGTTGAGTTGGATAGACAACGCACCCAGTCTCGCATCAGCACTCGATGATCCCACTTCATGTGCTCGATGTTATGGACTTCATCCAGAACGATCAGCTGGGTACCGGCCGCGGCCAGGCCGCGACGCAGCACGGATTCGGGCAACGGTCTGGACGGATGGTCCAGAAACGGTATGTTGGCTTCGTCGATCAAGGTACGCCGGAGAGTGCGCACCGTGGGAGCCGCCGGGACCTGCACATACAGCACGGGGCGAATGTGTCGCTTCGTTGCAGCGTCTTCGCGCTCGGGATGGCGCCGTTCGATGCGCCGGAGCAAGTGGGTCTTCCCCATGCCGGAATCGCCGCACAGAAACAGACCGGGCATGCGGATTCGCCGTGGCAGGCGAATCAATTGTTCGATCTGCCGCTCGACGTACTGGGCGGGTGGGTGACTTACATAGAGGTCCTTCAAAATATGGTGGGCGCGTGCGAGGTCGCCCTGTGCAGCGATGGGACCGATCACCGGATCCAGATGCGGCCACTTGCCGTTAGCGGGTTGACTGGCGACCGTCGCGTCACCCGCCTCCTTCCTGCCGGATTCTATCCGCGGTTCGGTGCCGTTTCCGGCAGCAATGGCGTTCGCCGGCCCGTTCATTTCCTGTCCAACAGTCGCATGGTTGGATTTGGCAGCCCTCCTGTTCATGGGCATCACTCCAGCACTTCAAAGGAGACCGGGCTCTCGATGGACGTCGTCGTCACCTCGAGCTGAGTTCGCGGCAGGGGTGGGAGTCCTTCGGCGGGCTTGCGAACTATCTGACGACGTCGCGGTTTCCGCACCTGCGTGGAGACGGTGTCCGTTGGTTCGCTCACGGCGTCGCGAGACTCCGTGACGTTCTCTGACCGCCAGCGCTCGCCCCGCGCTCGACGACGGCGGGCGCGAAGCTGCCCTTGCGCAGCGCGCTGCGCGATCAACTCGTCGTTTGCAGCCAAGCAGCGTCGGACCACTTCTGGATCCGCGCCCTTGCCTCGCTTTCGGTTTCGGCTCCGGATCTCATTCCACTCCCATAAGGACATGCGAGGCCAACCCTGGTTGACCCACGGAACCTGCAGGTATCCCCCTGTGGGTAATTCCAGACGCACCACGGAAATGTCTCGAGGATCGATGCGGACGATGCGCTTCACATCCGGGTTCACATAAGCGGCGAGTTCATCGCAGCGATACCGCAAGGAGTTCAACTCGATTCCCTTCGGAGAGATCACACGAGACTCGTGCGGAAGCAAATCCGTGAATAGCGTGTGAGGGTCGGTCGGGTGCGGCGGGACCACAACACCCCGCGGTGTTTTCCACGCAGCCTCCCATGCTGCAATCGGCGCCATGTGAAGCGTCCCGTGTGGCTCGTTGTGGTATGCGATGATTTCGTTGGTCAGCCACAATTGCAGATCCTCGAGCGTGAGGACGGCGTCCTGCGCCGGGTAGGGACTTCGCTTGCCGAGGATCTCGTTGAAGGTGTTTCCGGGGATCAGGCGCATGCGTCTCATGAAGGTGCCAATGTGACGCTCAACAGTTCCCCCATACCGAGGAGTCCGTGGAGGCCGCCACCCGTTTTGGATGTGTTGTCGCTTGCAACCGATGAGAAAGGACGGCGACCGGAATTCGGCACCGTTGTCGGTATAGATGTATTCCGGCCGGCCGAACATCGGCCAGCACCCTGCCGCGCGGATGCTCCTGAGCCCCTCTTCCTTTGGGAAGATCGCGTGCCGCAGGCACAACGCGACGCTCAATCGGCTGGGATGTTCGAGTGTGAGAACGAATCCGAGGATGACCCGGGTGGCCACGTCGATGGCAATCGTAAGCCAAGGACGGCCCAGCGGCCCACGATCCTTCGCGTCCACAATGTGAGTGTCCACGAGGGTGTGGTCGATCTCCACACGCGCGAGCGCGCGTGCCGCCTCCGCCGAACCCCGCAGGAGCCGGGTTCGATCGCGGATGCGACGCCCAATTTCCGGCGGTAATACTTCCGGATCGGCTTTCAGGTCCTTGATCCGCTCGAGAATCGTTTTGCGAGCAGGGGCGGGTTTCCCAATGGCTTCGCAGTCACCTCGGATCCTCTCGTAGACGGATCGTACCGAGCAATTGCCGCTCTCCTCAAGCTTACGCGTTACCGAAAAGCGGATGATGGCTTCTACGGACGGGTCGAGCGAGCGCTGTCCCAATCGTACGCCCCGTGGGGCGGGCAGCAGGCCTGTCACATCGCCGCGCCGCTGGTAACGTCTTAACCAACGGCGAACCGTGCGTGCGGAGACGCCGAGTTTTTTTGCGAGAAGCTGTGCCTCAAGGCTACTCATCACGCGCCCGCAGATATAGGGCTTGAGGAGTTCCTCGCGCGCAGTCAGTTCCGCAAGCTGCTCCTCGCCGAGGCTCTCGAGCTGGACTGAGCGCTCAACTTGAACCTCAAACGTTGTGTTGATCGGGCGTAGCTCACTCCGCGTGACCACACGCGTTTCGCCAGTGCGCAATTCAGTGACCACAATTCGGTCCAATGAGAGGCAATGGACGAGTTCGACTGTCAGTTCCCCCAGCTTGAAGCGTGTGCCGGGAGAAAACTGGAGGTCTGCCGGGTGGCTCGTAAAGGGCTTCGCACCTGGCTCGACTTCAAGCCCACGCTCCGGATCACTCTCCGCTTCCGCCGTGGCCTGTTCGGTAGCCGAAGGCGTCGGAGTTGGCGTGCTGTTTGAATCCATAGAATCCCCTTCGGTGTTGCGCGCACCGCACGCGACACCTCACCACCACCCATCCAGCGCGTCGCTCAACGCGTGCGCCTTGTGGGTGTACACAACCCTCGGGGACTTGCCCGATTATTGACGTCGGATAAGGAAGGCGCAGATACTACGGATGACACAGATGCGCTGAAGAACGTCTTTGTCACCGTGGCGGACCCGTACGCGTCACCGTGCGGGTCCGTTGCACCCTTTCCCCGAACCTACAATGTTCAGCTCAAGTATTCTGTCGTGATCTGAGAGCTGATCACCTCCTCATACGCACCTTCGTGTGTATCCAACAATGCACTTGCCAACAGTGGAAGTTTTCTTTATTGAAGCGCAGTCTACTGGAAGAGTGCCTTGTGACGAGCGTTCACGCAAGCATGTCTGATGCAACGAAGCTCGGCTCTAATCCGCGGTTCGCACGGGTGTGTGCGGAGTCATTCGCCCTTGCAGAAGGACTCCTGATAGAAGACCTCACTGACAATACCAGGCGGGCGTATCGACAGGCGCTGCGGTCGTGGATCCTGTGGCACCAGATCCGCTATGGCACAGAACTCAAGCTGCCGGTTCCGTCGTCCGTTGTGCAACAGTTCCTTCTCGATTTCATCGCGCACCCATTGAACCCTCGAAGCGCTGCCCGGCAATGGGGATGTACGCTACCGAAGGATCTCGACGACATGCTTGTGCGAGCACGGGTGAAGAGTGCTCTCGGTCCGTGGTCTCTCAGCACAGTGAAGATGCGCTTGGCGGCGCTCGCAGCAGCCCATCGCTGGAGAAGGTTAGATTCCCCTTTCTATAACCGTGAGGTCGTTCAGCTACTTCGCACGCTGAGACGTCAGCAACAGGCGGCACGCATTCAACCCCGTCGTACGACGGCCGTCACGGTTGAGGATGTTCGCAGAATGATTGATACGTGTGACGGCAGCCTGCTCGGCATTCGGGATCGCGCACTCATCGCATTCTGCTTTTGCCACGGAGGGCGTGGACAACTCGCGGCAACGACGGTCGAGTCCTTCGAGCGGGTCACGAACGATCAGGATCAGTTGAGTTGCATTGTCTGGCGAGATCCATTCCGTCCCAAACAAGACAGGTCGATTACTTTGGATGCTCGGGTCTCGGGCTATATTGATGCGTGGCTGACGGCGTCCGGAATCCGAAGTGGGCCGCTGTGGCGGCGGATACAACATGGGCGTGTGACGACGGCATTTTCGCCACCAGGGTTCTATAAAATCATCGTGAGGCGCGCTCAGCAGGCGGGGCTGACGGATATCACGGGACGTTCGTTACGCGCGGGGTTCGTCGTTGCTGCGACGGAAAAAGAAATGCCGATGAATACCGTCAAGTGGCTGTCCGGTCACCGCTCAGGTGAACCTGTCTGGCGATACCAGCGGCCAGTCACCATGGAATCCATGCTGAAGTTCTGCGAGGATGTGCAGCGTTGATTGCTCGGTGCACATTGGGGCGTCTTCATCACGAATCTTTCCAACGGTAACTGATATGAACGAACCGCGGCCCAGGTGGGAATTCCGAGTGCGCAGAATATCAGAACCGAAGTATCTCCTACGAGACGACTACGATAGGGTTTTGTGGGTAGACGACCCAACACGAGCAGAAGTCTTCTCTGACCTTGCAACTGCAGCGGAATGCTCGCAGCAGCACGAGGGAACGTTTGTGGAAGAATGGTTCGATGGTCAGAGGGTTTGAACTACCACCATAATCGTTCAAAGAACTCTTCGAGTGGAACTACGCGAAGGACCCCCAATCGCCGACGGCGTAAGCCGCACGAGAGTCGAATCTACTGGCGAGGATCGTTGGAGAACCCTCGGCAGGGCTTCGCCGGAGGCCTTGCGGGCTGCTCGTTCCGGACACCGTAGCGCCATCGGCCGCCACCGTAGCTTTACGTGCCCCCAACCTCTCCCGCGAGGTCTTAATTAGCGATCGAGGCATGGCGGCGGTCCCCAGGGACCGGGCCGGATCATGGTGCTTTGACCCCCCTCTACCCCGCCATCGGACCCTCGGCGAGGGAAAGCAGACTACCCATTACTGTCACTTTCCACTTTGGAAGGCACCAAAGTGGCATTTGGCGCCTGGATGGGGCCGGGGACTAAAAATAACTGTCACTGATTTCACCTTGAAAGTCATGGGCTTACGCGAAATTCCGTGCCAGTGACATCAATGACTAGTCCTCACAGGGACTCTTTTTGATGTCACCCGACTGGTCATTTGCGTCACGCGTAGCGCTTG
>CAZBTV010000186.1:0-13203 GCA_964494895.1 uncultured Steroidobacteraceae bacterium
GCTCGATGAGCTTCACCTGGTTGGTCTTCTCGAGCGCCTTCGCGAGGCGGAAGCCGATGTTGCCGCCGCCGGCGATGACGATCCGCTTCACCGGATCATCCTGCTTGCGCATCTCATTCATGACGCGGCGGATGTCGTTGCTGGCCGCGAGGAAGAAGACCTCGTCGCCATCTTCGATGATCGTGCCGCCTTCTGGACTGACGCTCCGCCCCTTGCGATAGATTGCAACGACCCGGGTATCGAGCTTGCGCAGATGTTGCGGCAGCTCGCGCAAACAATGGCCGACGAGCAGACCGCCGCGGAGCGCGCGCACGCCAACGAGCCGCACTTTGCCGTCGGCGAATTCGAGGACCTGCAACGCGCCTGGGTAGCGGATGAGGCGCTCTACATAGTCCGTGACGAGCTGCTCGGGGCTGATGAACACGTCGACCGACAGAGCTTCATCGCTGAAAAGCTGGGGGCGGCTGGTGTATTCCGATGAGCGGATACGCGCTATCTTCGTAGGCGTACGGAACAGTGTGAAGGCGATCTCGCAGGCCATCATGTTCACTTCGTCGCTGTTGGTAAGTGCCACGATGATGTCAGCTTCGGCCGCGCCCGCCGCTTCCAACACCGTTGGAAACGAAGCGTTTCCCGCCACCGTGCGGATGTCGAGGCGGTCCTGGAGATCGCGCAGGATTTCTTCGTCGACGTCGACCACCGTGACCTCGTTCGCCTCCTCGCGCGAGAGATGGTGAGCGGCGGTGCGGCCGACCTGCCCGGCGCCGAGTATGACGATCTTCATGACCTATAGAGGCTCGAGGTTCGCATACTGCACCATAAGCCACTTCGTGCCCTGGCTCTCGAAGCTGACCTGCACCCGTGCATGTGCCCCGTTACCTTCGACGTTCAGGACGACGCCCTCGCCGAACTTGCCGTGGCGAACACGTGCGCCTAGTCGTACTCCCGCAATGGCGGGCTCCTCGGGCCGGAAGCGGCCGACGGCAACCGGACGGGCGACCTGTACGCGTGGGCGGATTTCCTCGATGAGCTCTTCCGGAACTTCCTTGATGAAACGCGATGGCGCGCCATAGCTATCCACGCCGTGCAGTCGACGCTGCTCGGCATAGGTGAGGAATAGCTGCTTCATCGCTCGCGTCATGCCGACATAACAGAGACGCCGCTCCTCTTCGAGACCGTCGATGTCGTTGAGCGAGCGTTGGTGTGGAAAAAGGCCATCTTCCATTCCACAGAGGAATACCATCGGGAACTCCAGCCCCTTGGCCGTGTGCAGCGTCATCATCTGCACACAATCTTCCCAGTTTCCACCCTGTCCCTCGCCCGATTCCAACACCGCGTGTGCCAGAAACGCTTCCAGAGGAGGTAATGGCGCCTCACCATCGGTGCCCTCGGGAGCGAAGCCTCGTGCGGCGCTCACGAGCTCCTCGAGGTTCTCAACGCGCGCCTCGCCGCGGTCCGCTTTCTCGCGTTTATAAAAATCGACGAGCCCGCTTGCTTGCAGCACATGATCCACCTGCTCATGCAGTGGCAGGCTTCTTGCCTCGTGTGCGAGCCGCTCGATCAGAGACATGAATCCATGCAGGGCCTGCGAGGCCTTTGGGCCCAACGTATCGCCAATGCAAGCGGCGGCCGCTTCCCAGAGAGTGGAGCCCGCGCCTTTCGCATAGTCCCTGATGGCGTCCAGGCTCTTCGCGCCGATGCCGCGCGTCGGCAGGTTGACGACCCGCTCGAATGAGGCGTCATCGCTGCGGTTGGAAATGAGGCGCAGATAGGCTAGCGCATCCTTGATTTCCGCCCGCTCGAAGAACCGCAAGCCGCCGTACACCTTGTATGCGATGCGCCCCGAGATGAATGCCTCCTCGAACACCCGCGATTGCGCGTTCGAGCGATAAAGGATGGCGATCTCGCGCCTCTTGCCGCCGTGAGCTACCCAATCGCGGATCCGATGAGTAACGAATTCCGCCTCGTCACGCTCGTTGAAGGCGGCGTAGAGTCGAACCGGGTCGCCCTGTGCTCCACTCGTCCAGAGGTTTTTTCCCAGCCGCCCGGAGTTGTGCGAAATGAGTCCATTGGCGGCGGCGAGAATGGTTCCGGTAGAGCGGTAGTTCTGCTCGAGGCGGCACAGGAGAGCCGTGCCGTAGTCGCGGCGGAACTGGTGGAGGTTCTCCACTCGCGCGCCCCGCCAGCGATAGATCGATTGATCGTCGTCCCCAACGACGAACGGATACCCTTCCTGTCCAACGAGCAGCTTCATCCAGCCATACTGGATCGCGTTGGTATCCTGAAACTCATCGACCAACACGTGACGGAAGCGCCGGCGGTAATGCGCGAGCAATTCGGTGTTGTCGCGCCATAGCTCGAACGCTCGCAACAGCAACTCCGCGAAGTCCACCACGCCAGCCTTCGCGCACGCCTCCTCATAGTCGGCGTACAGTCTGACGAATTGCGCGGTCGTCGGGTCGTTGCGGTCCTTGAGGTCTTTCGGCCGGCGACCCTCGTCCTTGTGCGAGTTGATGAATGCCTGCACCTCGCGCGGCACCCAGCGCGTCTCATCGAGGTTCTGCGCCTTGAGCAGCTTCTTGATCAGGCGCTGCTGGTCTTCGGAATCCAGGATCTGGAAGCCCTGCACGAGCTTGGCTTCGCGCCAGTGTATCCGCAACAGGCGGTGCGCGATCCCATGGAACGTACCGATCCACAGCGCACCACCCGGCACGCCTAGAAGGTGCTCGACCCGGCCGCGCATTTCCGCCGCAGCTTTGTTTGTGAAAGTCACCGCGAGGATGCCGTGCGGAGATGCGCCTTCGGCCTGAATGAGCCAGGCAATCCGGTGCGTCAGCACGCGGGTCTTGCCGCTACCCGCCCCGGCCAGCACCAGCACCGGCCCGAGGGGGGCCGTAACCGCCGCGCGCTGCGCGTCGTTCAGGGGATTGAGGATAGGGCTTAAATCCATGGGGGGCCGCATTCTACGGGATAGGAGGGGTGGAACGCTTCGGCATGTTCTCCCCTGCAAATCGCAGCAGGGCGACGGCGAAGCTGAGCAATACTGGTCCAATCACCAGTCCCAGGACGCCGAAAGCCTCGGCGCCCCCAATAGCCCCCACGAAAATCGCCAAAGTGGAGACCTGCGCGCGGTGCGCCGTCAGGAGAGGGCGGAGTACGTTCTCCACGATCCACATGCCAGCCGTCCACACGGCCATGAAAATAGCGGCTCCCCACCGTCCATCGATCGCCAGGTAGATGACCGCAGGGATGAGGACGACGGCGGCGCCGGCTGGGAGAAATGCCGCGATCGTGGCAAGCACGCCGAAAACGACAGGCGAGGGAAGCCCCACTATCGCGAATCCCACTCCTACGAAGATTCCCTGGACCAGGGCTGTCGCAGTCGATCCGAACACCACGGCCCGTATCACGTCGGCGAGGTACTGCATCAGCTGCCCCCGGCGGGCAGGCTCCATCGGGATGAGGCGAATCAGGGCGCCCAGCATGGCGCGGCCGTCCTGCAGGAAGAAAAACAGCAGGAATAACATCATGACAAAGCTGACTACGGTGCCGAAAACACCCAACGCAACCGAGCCTCCCATGGCGGCGGCGGACTTCAACACCGTCTGCGCACCGTTGGTGATCCAGCCCTGCACGTCCTCGGCGCTGATCGGTGCGCTCGCGCGCGCCCAGCGGACGAAATTGCCAATGACCGAGTAACTCTCGAGGCGCTGTAATACTTCGGAATACGACAAGAGAGTATGGCTGCGCATGTAGCCCAGCAGGACGGCCACCTGGCCGGCGAAAGCGACGGCCAACATGGCCACGGGTGCCATCACACAGAATGGAGTAAGGGTAGTAAGGATGCTGGCGGACAGCGCACCGCGGCCATTGAGCTTGCGCGTCAGCCGCTCATGCAGAGGCAGCAACATAAAGGCCAATACAGCAGCCCACCCCAGCGCCGTTCGAACCGGTTCGAGCAGATGCAGTAGCAGGTAACCGATGATGACTACTGTCGCGATCGCGAAGCTACGCTGATAGAAGGATGAATACATGAGGACCTGCACGCAAGAAATACGGGCTGCGCGGTTTATATCAGAAGCTGCGGCATGGGAGCCCGGCTGACTGACGAGCGCCGAAAGAGGGGTGGGCGGAGGCGCGCGCATCCAGCGCCCGGACCCGCGCTCGCCAATGCACATTCCCCTGGGCAGGTGGTGCGCCGTTTACCAGCGGTTGCGCAGCTCGCGGAGCTTGATGAATACGGTGCGTGCGTCCGGGCTCTCACCGATGTCCGGAAATGCCTCCCGGAGCCGGGCGATCACCGTGGGGCTCCTGAGGCGGAAGAATGTATTGATCTCCTTCTCCTGCCCCAGGGTGGTGATGGTGCTCGATGCCGGCTCCTGAGCCCGCGCCTGCTCCAGGAGCGCCGCGGCGTCCGAATTGTCGGGCTCGCGGTCGAGGGTGAACTCCAGGTTGCGCGCCAGATACTCGTGCCCAGGAAACACCCGCGTGCTGTCGGGAAGTCGGGTGAGTTGGGACACGAAGGTGTCGTACAACAGCTCCGGATTGCCCCCGCCATGGCAGTTTCCCGCACCGGCATTGAAGAGAGTGTCACCGCAAAAGAGCGCGGGTTTGTCGTTGTGCCCATAAAGGCAGATATGGGCCATCGTGTGTCCTGGAGTGTCCAGACATTCGAGCACGACCGTACGGCCTACGCGGACGGCGTCGCCCTTATTGAGCCCGCGGTCCACCCCGCCGATGCGATTCGCGGCACCGGCGTGCGCGAGAACCTTCGCGCCGGTCGCGGCAACCAGGCCCTCGTTACCGCCAGTGTGGTCGCGATGCTCGTGGGTATTGAGGATTTGGGTGATCTCCCAGCCTTTTCGACGCGCGGCGTCCAGGCACAGCCGCCATTCGAGGGGATCCACGGCCAAGGCCTCGCCAGTCTCGGGACACGCGATGAGGTAGTGGAAGTTCCGATAGGGATTCGCCGACCAGATCCGCTCTATCAACATAAATGGCTCCTCCTCTTGCGCGAACACTGTCTGCTTACCGTCGCTCGGGGGCGGCCCCAGGCGTCGCATGCCACGTTCCGGAGACTTTGCAGCCGCTGCGGACCGGCCGCCTGTCCTGACCAGATCTTCGCGAATCGACGCCGGCCGCCCCACAACGTACCCTGAACGCTTCCAACGCGCCATAATGGGAGCAACCGTGCCCCGCCGCCAGTTGAGAGGATTCAGTGAAGGACGACACCCCCTCATGAGCGAGGTCCTATGACGCATACGTTCTTGTTCGAGCCAGCCGTATGGACCGCCTCGGGCACGTTCTGGCGCGCTGACGGGGAGCCGATGGAGGCGCAAGGCCGGACCGAGATCACGCATCGCGAGGATTGCTGGCTGCTGGCGGGCAGCCTCAGAGTCCTCGGATCGCCGCCCGTGGAGTTCGTCAATGCGTACTGCATCGAGCCTCCGGGCGGACGCCATAATACAACCATGAAATGGACTTCCGAGAATGCAACCTTCGGCAAGCTCCACGGCACGTTCTCGATCATCGGAACGTGCATCTTCTGCGTATATCGGTGCCACGACTCCGGTTACCACGGAGCTGAGCATTTCGAGCAACAGGACGCTGCCGCCTATCGCAGCGCTGGAATTCTCTTCCTCGAAGACCGCCCCCTGTCGTTCTGGCAGGTCACCCTGCGGCGTCACAATATCCGGGAGCCCGGCGGCTCCTGAAGTCATCACCAAGCTGGAGCGCGGACACGAATGTTGGAAGTACGCCGCAGCCTCGACCGGGGCTACGCCGACAACGGTGCGTTGAAGTCATATCACACGTTCTCCTTCGGAGAGTACTACGACCCTGTGTACGAAGACTTCGGCGCCCTGCGGGTGATCAACGAGGATCGCATCAAGCCGCGCAGAGGCTACGACACCGCCCCTCCGGAGGATATGGAAGTACTCACGTACCTGCTCGGGGGTGAGCTCGAGCACCGGGATTGCCTGGGCAATGCCTGTGTCGTGCGGCCAGGGGAGATTCAACGATGGAGCGTCGCCGCTGGCGTGACGCAGAGCGAGCTCAATCCTTCAGCGGCGCAGGAAGCTCACCTCCTGCAGATCTGGATCAGGCCCAAAGCGCCCGGCCTCGCTCCCGGCTACGAGCGCAAGCATTTTGCGGCCAGCGAAAAGCGCGGCAGGCTGCGGCTCGTCGCTTCGAACACGGGTGATGATGGCTCCGTGCGTATTCACCAGGATGCCCGTCTTTACAGCGGCCTGTTCAATGCTTCGGAGCGCGCGCAATTCGAAGTTGCCAAGGGCCGGCGGGCCTACGCCCACGTGGCGAGTGGCTCGATTGCCGTTAACGAAACCCGCCTGAATGCTGGTGATGGCGTGAAGATCACGGCACCGGGGCACTTCGCCTTCCAGAATGGCCGCGATGCCGAGGTGCTGATGTTTGATCTGCCGTAGGACTTCCGCAGATGCCAACTGACTCCGCTTCGACACCGATAGCCTTTTTTACTCCCACCTTCCTTCGGGATATCGAACGCTTCGCCTTGCTGCGCCGATCGATAGAGAGGTTCGCACCGACGATTCCCCATATCGCCGTTGTCAACACCGAGGATCACAGGGAGTTCGCGCGTCGGTTCGGACGTGATCGGGGGCTCGAGCTCCTGCGTTCCGCGGACGTTTTGCCAGGCGAAATCGAGCGTCGCAGGCGCAAGTCGGGCCCCAGATGGTTGACAGGGAAGTGGCTTCACAAGGATCTGATCAAAGGCTGGCACGCTCAGCAGCTGATGAAGCTATTCGCATTGCCAGATTTGAAGTACGAGGCTGCAGTCTTCATCGATTCCGACGTGCTCGTCTGTCGCCCGCTGACCCCCGACTACTTCTACGTCCACGACCGGCTAAAGCTGTTTCGACGGCGCGCAACGAACGCCGAGGGCTTTGATTTCGACATTGCAACGCACGAAATCATGGGCAATCCCCTTCAGCAAGTGACCGAGCTCTTTGATTACATCTACTCACCCAGCCTGTTTCGGCGCTCCACCGGCGCCGCTCTCTTTGCGGAGCTCGAGCGGCGAGGGCGATACAAGAAGTTCGTGAAGCGCTTTCTCGCGGAGCGACGTCCCTCTGAGTACAACTTGCTGGGCTACGTAGCTACGCAAGTCGAGGGCGGGCGAGACTACGAAGTCATTGAGTGCGAGCCCGATTCCCTGCATCACTCGATTCGCTTTCCGGAAGACCGAGCCCGATTTTCGGAAGAAATCGAGCACATGATCAATCAACCGAAGCCCTTCGCCCTCATCCAGTCCACGGTGGGTATCGAGCCGCACAGGATTGCCGCCGCCTTCGATCGCCTGGTCACCAGCAAGCAACCTACGGCGGCCTGACTCGCACGACGGTACGGATCGGGTGTTGCATCCCGGGCTTCGGGATCAGGTAGCTGCGCCCAGGGCGGTCGATAGATAGTGATCGGCCAGGAGCGCCGCGAACAGCCACATGAGGTAAGTTACCGAGAACTTGAAGACCCGCATCGGAAGTTCCTGGCGCGCCGTGATTTTCAGAGCGAGTGCGTAGTAGAGAAAAATGACGTTCAACACGAGCGCGACGGACAGATAAAGCAAGCCACTCATGTGCGTGAGGAACGGCATCAGGGTCACCACGAAAAGCAACACCGTATACAACAATACGTGCAAGCGCGTGTAAGCGAGGCCGTGCGTTACCGGTAGCATTGGAATGCCTGCACGCGCGTATTCGTCACGCCGCGCGATTGCCAATGCCCAGAAATGCGGTGGCGTCCAGATGAAGATGATCAAAAACAACAGCAGTGCGTTCGGGTCGATGGTGTTGGTGACCGCCGCCCAGCCAAGCACCGGCGGAGCGGCACCCGCCGCACCTCCTATCACGATGTTTTGCGAGGTCGCGCGCTTGAGCCACACCGTATAGATGACGGCATAGCCGATAAGGGAGACAAAGGTCAGCGCCGCTGTGAGGAGATTGACGAGAAACGACAGGATGGCCATCGCGGTCACGCCAAGTACGGCGGCGAATACGAGTGCCTTGCGCTCCGTCAGTTGCCCTGCCGGCAGGGGCCTGCTTTGCGTTCGGGCCATCTGCTCATCGATGCGCCGGTCCAGGACATGATTGATGGTCGCGGCACACGCGGAGGCGAGCGCAATGCCCAGGTTGCCCCACACAAGAGCATCGAGAGGAGGCCAGCCGGGACTGGCGAGGAGCGTCCCTACGATCGCCGTGAATACGATGAGCGCGACGACCTTGGGCTTGGTCAACTCCAGGTAACGCCGCCAGATCGGTGGCGCCGTCGATACGAGCTGGGATGTGGTCGCCACGATACTACGAAGACGCCGGGCCACGTGGGCCAGAGCCCAGAGTAACCGATCGTCGCACGAGTCGGCCGCAGTAAGCGATCATCACAACGGCACCCTCCTGGTTCTGCGGACCAAAGCCAGAGTGGCTAGCAGCAATAATGCCGCACCGGCCGTGTGCGCCGTGGTCAGCAGGAGTGGAAAGGTTTTCAGCACCATCGACACACCGATGGTGAGCTGCAGGGCCAGGGCACCCAGCACTGCATAGGCTGCTGCCAGGGCGACCGTCGCGGATTTTCGGCTGATGACAAAAAGCGATGAAATCGAAACCGCGAGCGCTGCCACGACGGCGCCGATCCGGTGTGTGAGATGAATCGCCACCCGCGCCGGATTGTCGAGAATACCGCCCTCGTAGTTGATGCCGAGGCCGCGCCAAAGGACGAACGCGTTACGATAATCGGTATGTGGCCACCACGCATTCTGGCAGGTGGGAAAGTCGGGACAGGCCACCGCAGCATAATTGCTGCTCGTCCAGCCTCCGAGTGCAATCTGCACCGCGAGCGCGAGGAGGCTAACCAGTGCAAGGAGATGTGCGAGCCTCATCGCCGCCATTGCGCTTGCATTGCTACTGGCGCCCGAAGTGGCCCAACCTGTCCCGCCAGACCCCATGCCGCCCCAGGATCGGCTCGGCAGCGAGAGCCATAGCCACCACAGCAGTCCCAAAGTGGTCATCCCAAAGATCAGGTGAAGCGTGACGATGAGCGGCTTGAGTTGCCAGGTGACCGTGAGCATTCCCAGGATGGCTTGCACCACCACGGTTGCGAGCAAGGCCACTGCAAATGGCACGCTCATCAGCCTTTTCTGCCGATACGCGATCGCGATGGCTGCGAGCACAACGATGATCATGCCCAGCGTCCCTGCGGCGTAGCGATGGATCATCTCCTTCCACGCCTTTCCGACATCGAGAGGTCGGCTCGGAAAAGCTGCCTGGGCAGCCGCGTTCTCCGCGCCCAGAGGGGTGACATGCCCATAGCATCCAGGCCAATCGGGACAGCCTAGACCGGCGGCGTTGAGGCGCACGTATGCGCCCAGCACGACCACGATAAAACACAACAGGACGCCGGCCAACGCGAGGCGGCGGATCCAGCGGTCAACCGTATTGTTGTAGCCTGCAGCCAAACCTTCCTCGAGCAACACTACTCAACCAATGTGGGACAGCCGCAGGAGCTTTTTCATGTCCTCGAGCAGTCCCTTCGGATTTTGCCGTGAATCGTAGCTCATCATCAGGTTCCCCAATGGATCGACGACGAATACGGAGTAGGGCCGCCCGTCGGCGGGAAACTCTCTCAGCACGCGTCCCCCGCCGACGCCGCTGGCATCCAGCACGACCAGCCCCGGGTGCTCGCGTACCAGAAACTCCCGGGCGCAACAGTTTCCGGTCGAAAGAAAGACGCGGTTGACCCGCGACATGTCGTTGTTGAGGGAGAGGCGCGTCTGACGCATGACATATAGGGCCTGGCGGCAAGGCTCATCGCAATTGCCAGCCCCAATGTAGACAAACGACCACTTCGATCGGAGCTCGTCCGACGGCGAGTCCGCGGCGGGATCTGGCTCCCCTTCCGACAGCCTCACCCGCGGCAGATGTACGATGGGCAGCGATCGGACGGGCGTGATCAGCGTGCCGTGATTGACGCGTTTCGAGGGACGCCAGTCAGTCGCGTAGTACATGTAGAACGCTAACAGCAGCGGCAGCAGGAATAGGGCCGCCATCGCCGCCAACAGGCGCAGGTTTCGAGCGCGCAGGCTAACGTCGCCGTGCGCCGTCAAAGATGGCCTCATGACTCGTTACTCTTCAAGGGGCGGCGGCTGACGAATGCCCAGAAAATCACGGTGACCGCAGCAAAGCACCACCATTGGATGGCGTAGGACCAGTGTCGCAACGGCTGCATTCCCGGTGGCCGCCAGTCGCGGATATAGCCGTTCGGTTCCTGCGGATCCAGCAACACGATGCGCGGCTCCAGCGCCTTCGCCAATGCCCTGCTCAACTCGCCCATATCCGGATAACTGGTTACCTTCGGCCAACTGCCGTCGACCTCGGGCGCCGCCCGGCCCGCGGGCAGACCTGCGCTGGGCAGATCGTCAGTGCGCCCGATCACCCGCACCGGGCCTTGCGACTCGAAGGCTATGTTCGGAAGCCTGTCACGACGGCCGGTGAACGGCACCCATCCACGATCAACGAGGACCACGGTTCCGCCTGTCCGCTCAAACGGTGTGAGAACCTCATATCCCACTCTTCCGTCGTGAGTGCGGTTGTCGAGCAGAAACTGATGCTCGGCATCGAACCGGCCGGCGAGGCCCACGCGCTGGAATCGCGGTGCCTTGTCGATCGCCGCGGAGCCCAGATCCAGCACCTTATCCGCGCCGCGCGCGAAATGGGACCACTCGGCTTGCCGCATGTTTCCCCGGTCCCATTGCCAGAACCCCAGCCTGACAAATACGGCGCACAGCAGCAGGGCGCCGAGGGTGACCGCCCAGGAGGGCGCAAAACGCACCTTCGCGGCCCGCTTCCACCTGTCGTCCTCACGGGTATGTGAATTGCTCAAAATTCGGTAGCCGGAACCAGCCGCGCTAGCCCGTATCATCAGGCAGAGAGGCTCCTATACACTGACCCGTATCATGGAACCCATTCTTCGGCTGCTGGTGTTCGTCCTGTTTATCGGGATCCTCGTGAGCCTGGGCTCCGCCCTCAGGCATCTTTCGCGCGGCGGCAGTGAGGAGGACTCGCGCAAAATGGCGCGCGCCCTCACCATCCGGATCTCTCTATCACTCGTACTCTTCGCGCTCCTTCTCATTGCGTGGTACATGGGCTTGATCTCGCCGCACGCCTTGCAACCGGCTCCCGGCGCGGCTCGCTGATCGCCAACCGCTTCGGCCGTTATAGCCAGTACACGAAGACGAACAGACCAAGCCAGACCACATCGACGAAGTGCCAGTACCAGGCAACTGCCTCGAAGGCGAAATGCTTACTGGGCGTGAAGTGTCCGCGCAAGACGCGGAACCAGATGACCAGCAGCATGATCGCGCCGATAGTCACATGCAGACCGTGAAAGCCGGTCAACATGAAGAACGTCGAGCCATAGATGCCCGTTGACAGCCTCAGACCCAGCTCTCTGTAAGCCTCGCCGTACTCGCTGGCCTGGAATCCCACGAACGTGAATCCCAGCAGGAACGTCAGGGCGAGGAACAATGTCAGGGTGCCCCGCTTGCCGGCGCGCAATGCGTGGTGCGCGATCGTAATGGTCAACCCGCTCGTCAGGAGGATAGCTGTGTTCAGTGCCGGAATGCCGAACGCGGAGATGACCTCGAACGTGGAATCCGCGTGGCCGCCCACGTGCGCCGGGCCGTTGGTCGGCCATGTGCCTTCGAACTTCGGCCAGAGCAGGAAATTCGTGAAAATCTTCACGCCTTGTCCGCCGAGCCACGGCACCGAGAGCGTGCGGGCATAAAAGAGCGCGCCGAAAAAAGCAGCGAAGAACATGACCTCGGAAAAGATGAACCACATCATCCCCATGCGGAACGAGCGGTCCACCTGAGTGTTGTAGGCGCCGTGCTGGCCCTCTCCGATCACCGTCGAGAACCATCCAAAGAACATATAGGCCAGGAGCACTACGCCCGGGAGGAAGGCCCAGGCGCCAGCCCAGTCGTTGAAGAATGCGACCGCGCCGGCCATGATGACAAACAGCGCCAGGGACCCACGGATAGGCCACGGGCTGTCGTGAGGGACGTAGTAATGACTGCTGTCGTGGGCGTGTGCGTTTGCCATTGCCATGTTTTCCGAATAGACCAGGGGGCTTTTTAGCGTCGCGCGGTCGTCATCGTGCCGAGGATACCCGCGAAGATTCATCGTAGAAGGTGTAATTGAGCGTAATGCGGTCGATGTGCTTCGGGATGGCCGGATCGATGAAGAAGCGCACCGGCATCTTTCGCTGCTCATCGAGAGCGAAGTGTTGCGGCGAGAAGCAGAAACACTCTGTCTTGTGAAAGTACGCTGCCGTCTGGGAGGGGGCGATGTCAGGGACGGCGTTCGCCGTGCTCGCATGCCCCGTCAGGTTATGAGCAATGAAGTCGGCTGAATAAAGCTGCCCCGGATGGACCTGGATTTCGCGCTTCACAGGGCGGAAATCCCAACTGCCGGCGCTGGCGACGCTGGTCATGAACTCGACCGTGATCGTGCGACTCGGGTCCGGGTTCTCGACGGCCTTCGCCTGCTGCAGCAGTTTGGAAGCATCGCCATAGCCGGTTACCGAGCACAACACGCTATAGAGCGGGACCAGCGCAAAGCCAAATCCGAAAGCGCCGACCGCAATGGCCAACAGCTTCCAGGTCATTTTCAAGTTCGGGCTCACCGCGATCCTCGAACGACTATCAGGACGATGAAGCCGACGTAAAAGAACAGCGCGATGAGCCCGACCACGATAGTCGTGCGCCGAATACCACGCCGCCGTCTCTCTGCCTCATTGTCCTGGGCCAATGCAGTGCTCATCTATACTTTTCGCGACAGGCCTAATGGAATGCGCCACGCGCAATCACGCTGTCCGACGGAGGCTCCTGCCAGGAGTGATAGGGCGCCGGTGAAGGCAATTCCCACTCCAGACCATGCGCTCCTTCCCAGATCTTGTTGCTCGTGACGCGCTGGCCCGACCTCACGCACTTCCAGATGATGTAGGGGAAGAGCAGCTGTGACAGGCCGAAGCCGAAACCGCCGATCGAGGACACCATATTCCAGTCAGTGAACTGCACAGCATAATCCGGGATACGCCGGGGCATCCCCGCCAAGCCCAGGAAGTGCTGCGGGAAGAACAGCACGTTCACGAAAATCGTGGACAGCCAGAAATGCCACT
>CAZBTV010000187.1:0-13019 GCA_964494895.1 uncultured Steroidobacteraceae bacterium
CCCTCGCCCTGCCGCGATCCCTGGACCTCATCGTCGCATTGCTCGCGGTCCTCAAGGCCGGGGCCGCCTACCTGCCAGTGGATCCTGACTATCCATTTGATCGGATCCGGTTCATGCTCGAGGATGGGAATCCATCGTTGTTGCTGACCAGCGCGACGACAGATCGCCGCGTGCGGGAGATCTTCCCGCGACAGCTCGTGCTCGATGACTCTCTCGCTCGCAACCGTTTCGCAGGTCTTCGCGCAACCGATCCCCGCAATGCCGACCGCACGCGCCCGCTGCGTCCGCAACACTCTGCTTACCTCATTTATACCTCGGGATCGACTGGCAAACCCAAGGGGGCGATCAACACGCACGCGGCTCTCGTGAACCGTCTGAGTTGGATGCAGGCTGAATATCAACTCGAGTCCAACGACGTCGTCCTGCAGAAGACCCCGTTCGGGTTCGACGTCTCGGTCTGGGAGTTCTTCTGGCCCCTGCTCTACGGAGCAAGTCTGGTCGTCGCCGCTCCGGGCGGACATCAAGACCCCGGCTATCTCGCCGACATCATTCAGGACCAGGGGGTCACGACGGTCCATTTCGTTCCCTCCATGTTGGCCGCATTCCTACAGGAGCCTCGCGCCGCGCGCTGCCGCGGACTGCGCCGTGTGATCTGCAGCGGCGAAGCACTCCCTGTGGAATTGCGAGCCCAGTTCAACTCGATCCTTCCCGACGTGCCTCTGCACAACCTCTATGGCCCCACGGAAGCGGCCATCGATGTCAGCTACTGGGAGTGTCTGAGCGATGGCGAGGGTGCGACTGAGCCCATCGGCCGACCAATCTGGAATACCCGGCTTTACGTGCTCGATAGCCAGCTACAACCCGTTCCGGTCGGTGCAATCGGAGAGTTATATATCGCGGGAGCCGGACTCGCGCGCGGCTATTTCGGTCGGCCTGGCCTTACCTCAGAACGCTTCGTGCCGGATCCTGTTGGACAGCCGGGCGTGCGCATGTACCGCACCGGCGATCTGGCCCGGTGGCGCGCGGACGGCGTGCTGGAATATCTGGGCCGGACCGACTCGCAGATCAAGCTGCGGGGCTTCCGCATCGAGCTGGGAGAGATCGAAGCGGTTCTGGCGACGCACTCCGATGTGGGGCAGGTAGCCGTCGTGGCCCGGGAGAGCTCAGGAGACAAGCGTCTGGTTGCCTACGCGATTCCAGCCCCCGGACGGCTGATTGACCCAGCTGCGCTGCGCCAGCATGCCGCGCGCGCTCTGCCGGACTATATGGTTCCAAGTGCCATTGTTGCGATGGAATCCTTTCCTTTGACTCCTCATGGAAAGTTGAATCGGAATGCGCTCCCGGCTCCTACCGACGTGGCCAGCGCCAAGGAAGCGCGCGCGCCGCGCACGCCCCAGGAGCAAGTCCTATGCTCTCTCTTCGCAGAGACGCTGGGGGTATCCCATGTTGGCATCGACGACAGCTTCTTCGAGCTAGGAGGCCATTCGCTGCTGGCGACACGCCTGCTGATGCGGATTCGGACCGCTTTGGGGGTGGACATATCCCTGCGTACGTTGTTCGAGGCACCAACCGTGGCAGGCCTCGCTGAACGGATGTTCGCCGCCGAGAACGCGGACCCGCTGGAGGTGCTGTTGCCTCTACGGCCTCACGGTCATCGCCCGCCACTGTTTTGCATGCATCCGTTGGGTGGACTGAGCTGGTGCTATGCAGGCCTGCTCCAACATCTGCCGCCCGGATACCCGGTCTACGGACTGCAGTCACGCGGTATGAGCGTGCCAGCCCCGCTGCCGGCGAGCCTCGAGGAGATGGCCGCCTATTATGTCGATCAGATCCGGCGGGCTCAACCTGCTGGTCCCTACCATATATTGGGCTGGTCGCTCGGAGGCCTGATCGCGCATGCCGTCGCATGTCAACTCCAGGGACAGGGTGCCGAGGTGGCGTTGCTTGCGCTCCTCGACGCATATCCGCTCTTCCAACACGAGTTGCTACAGTTTCCATCCATGCAGGAGGTCCTGTCGGGACTGGTAAAGGACCTCGGTCGCAATCCGGGCAACGACCCGCTGGATGTCGCCACCGTCATGGAATTTCTACGGCGTGACGCGAATGCCTTGTCCACCCTGCAGGAGCAGCACATCTGGAGGATGTACGAGGTAGCAAAGAACAATCATCTGTTGGCATCGCGCTTCGTGCCCGGCCGATTCGAGGGCGACCTGCTCCTCTTTATTGCCATGGCGGACCGGACCGGAGAAGAGCCTCCGCCGGAAAGCTGGGGACCGCATATCGGCGGTGAGATCCGGACAAAGCAGATCCATTGCCGTCACCAGCTCATGATGGAGCCGGGATCGCTGGCGCAGATCGGATCCATTCTGCGCGCCGAGTTGGAATCCATGAGGTCGCAGTGAGGGCTTCATGCAGCCGCACAGGTGCGAGCCGCGACGCACCTCTTCAATGTTCTCACAGGAATTCCCGGACGCGGCCGGAGACGCAATGGAAACAGGCGAGGAAATTGAATATGACGAATCCCTTCGAGAAGGACGACGAGACCTACCTGGTGCTGGTCAATGACGAAGGCCAACACTCTCTGTGGCCTTCGTTTGTCGCTGTGCCACGAGGCTGGAACATTGCCCTTCCCGCCAGTAGCCGTCGGGAGTGCCTGGATTACGTGAATCAGCATTGGACCGACATGCGACCCAGAAGCCTCATCATGGAAATGGACGCCGACGCGCAGGAGCGGGCGCAAGGAGGCGTAGCTACCGTCCGTGACGCGCAGAGCTCCCGGGCCATGGCGTCGAGCTGAACGCTGTCGGATAGAGGCGTCGGCAATCGCGCCGACGCCTTCTGCCGAGATGTTTCTGGCAGCAACACATGGTGGCAGTCACTCGGAGTACCACTTGACCATGGCGAAATCCTGATTACGCAGTCCCAATTGTCCCATCATCTTTCATGCCTGCGGAGGAGTGTCGAAAAAGATCCCGGCGAACCAGGAACTTCTACAGGCGGCGTTGAGTCATAAAAAACTCGAACGATGTCCAATATCGCCTTCCTGTGGGTGTATACCCGAATGTTGCCACTGCCTCTTCGGATGCTCTCTTGATGTCGCCAGTCTCCTCGGAGCTCGGTCATTGGAGAATCGGATTCCGAGACCTGTTCCTATCGTCCGTGAGAGTACCTCCAGAATCAGGGAGAAAGACACACTCAGCGGAGTGCTCCAGTACCTCATCCACAGTCTGCCTGACATCAATCAGAAATTTTCGGACGCTACGGAATATTGACAATGTGCTCATATAGGCCCTTTGGCGGAAAGTTGGCGTCGGGTTTCGTTGTGGGAACTGTCTTTGCCGCCATGCAACTTTTCAATGGCCCGGCGCACGCTGCGGCCGGGGACGCATGCAGCGCATTATCCAACCTGTCACTCCCAGGCGTGACATCTATCACCTCTGCGACGGTGCCCGCAAACACGTTCACGCCGCCGCCAGAGATTCCAGGCGCGCCCCCCTCGCCGCCTGTACCCGTGACCTTCTGCCGTGTGCAACTCACGGTGGACCCACAAATCAACATCGAAGTGTGGCTGCCGCTGCCTGAAAATTGGAATCATCGCTTCCAGGCGCAAGGTGGTGGTGGTTACGCGGGCGTATTCTCCTATTCAGAGCTTTCGATGGCGGTCACGGGCGATGCGGTCACCGGTCAGTTTGCCACGGCTTCCACCGATACTGGTCATCCCGCAGAGGGCACCGCCAACGGCCAGGGCGGCGCCAATGGCGCGCAAGGTGACGGCGGTTTCGCGCTGAACCCCACGACACACACCCTCAATCAGGGTCTCATCGTCGACTTCGCATCGCGCTCATTGCACGAGATGACCGAGAAGGCCAAGGCGCTCATTCGCGCTTACTACGGACAGCCACAGAAGTTCGCATATTGGACCGGGTGCTCGACCGGCGGCCGACAGGGTTTGATGGAAGCGCAACGTTTCCCAGACGACTACGACGGCATCCTCGCAGGGTCGCCCGCCAACAACTGGGATCGGTTTGTCCCTGCGGAGTTATGGCCGGAATTAGCGATGAATCTCGATGTGGGCCAACCGATCGCGACGAGCAAGCTCGCCGTAGTCAGGGCCGCAACGATCACGGCCTGTGACGCCCTCGATGGTATCGTGGATGGCGTGATTTCCAGTCCCGGCCGGTGTCGCTTCGATGCGCATGAGTTGCAATGTGGCAAACCCGGTGTACCGACCGACGGCAACTGCCTCACACCTGGAGAAGCCGACGCCGTCCAGAAAATTCGCGAAGGTGCCCGGGGACCTGACGGTGAATTCCTCTGGTACGGGCTCGAACCGGGCGCGAACTATCTGGGCCTCGCCGGTCCCTTTCCCTTTGCGATCACACTCGATGACTGGCGGCTGTGGATCAAGCAAAATCCGGACTTCGACTGGCACACGCTGACCGTGCAGTCGTTTACGGAGGGATTCCGCGACTCGCAAGAGAAGTTCCACGCGGTCATAGGCACAGACGACCCGGATCTAACCGTCTTCCAGCGTCGCGGTGGAAAAATCATCACGTATCATGGCTGGACCGACCCGCTTATCTTTCCACGTGGATCCATCGATTACTTCCGGCGTGTGAGGGCAGCGAACGGCGGACCCGAGCGCACGCGCGACTTTTATCGTCTGTTCATGGTGCCCGGCATGAATCACTGCGCCGGTGGCGCCGGGGCGGTGAATTTCGGTCAATGGGGAGTCGTTCCGGCAACGCGTGATGCCAAGAATGATGCGGTCATTGCGCTGCAGCGGTGGGTTGAGCAAGGGACGGCCCCCGAAGACTTGATCGCGACGACCGACCCGCAGCCGCTGCACGCCTCGGAAAATCCCACACAGCCCAACACGTTCACACGACGCCTTTGCCCCTTCCCTCAGATCGCTGTGTATCAGGGAAGTGGTGATCCCAACAGTGCTGCGAGCTTCGTTTGTAGTGACAATCGCCGGGAGCAGGAAGAGGAGGATTGAAGAAAACGCTGGAACGCCCAATGAAGAGCCAGGCAACCAGTCTGGGGCCGCCTTCGCGATATGATCTGAGCTGGGATTCCACTCGCGCGGCTACATCCAACGGCGGGGCGTCGAGATCGAGTCGAATACGCGGCTACCCGTTCGGACTGACGCAGACGCGCGGGGGGCCTCCGAACCCCCCGCCATTCGCCATGCTCGAGAGATCATTGCACCGCTGTCAGCGTCCAACTCACAGCCGCGCTGCTGCCGAGCATTTCTCCCAGGATGTTGAACAACACCGGCCCAGTTCCCAACTGGGGTACATAAGCACTCAGGTTGGGATTGCTGCCAAGCTGGGGCGAGCTTACGTTGTAACCCGGAATCTGTGCCTGGCCGGTGATACTGGGAGTCGTCCCCGATGCCAAGGTAACCAGTGAGTCGCCGGCACGCCTCACACCATCTCCCAGGAGCGAGGTCGTCGATGGCGGTTGCCCGGTATCATATGTGAAAGTCACCTCCGCATTCATCTCGGCCGCGAAGCTGTATATGCATGCCTTGGGATCGATCGTCAGGGTGAAACTGGACAACGCAGCTCCCCCGCCAACGCCCGTCGCCGTCGCATTGGTGGTAACCGGACGCTGGCCGGTGGTGAATGAGGCGACGTTTTTATCCGCAACACTCACTTGCCCGGTGGCTCCCGAGCCCTGCCACACGCCGGTGGGTCCGCCGGAAATGTTGAAATTGTAGTTCAACTCATGACTGACACTATCGGAGTCGGTCTCCACAGCGGAAGTCTGATTGGTACCCGACGCCTTTTGAGAAAACGACGCGACAATGTTGACCGTCCACTTCTTGACGGACAAGTAGGCCGTGCAGTCGCTGGAGTTTGTCACAGTGAGTGTGGCCGTGCCGACCTCGGTGTTGCCGATTCCCAAGCTCGTTGCGGTAAATGCGGTCTGGGGCAGCGACGGAAGGAGGATGGTCGAGCCTTCCTGCAAGCCTGTCGCCACAGCCTGCTGGTTGCCTTGTGAGACCACACTGGCGACCGCGCCGTTTTCGGAAACCCAGTTGACTGCCACAGCATCCGCGTTATTGAGGGGCTGGCTTTGCTGGTTCAGCAGTTTCACCTCATAGGACTGCGTGCCATTGACTTTGACTGTAGCGGCAGCCGGGGATGGCACGACAGAGAAAATCAGGCACGCACTGAACTTGCTGAAATCCACATCTTCTTCCTTCACGAATCCTAGCAGCAGGCCCTGACGTTCCGAGGCGACGATCTTGGTCGCGAGGCTATAGTCCTGAGTGTTGGTGCACGCCTGGGTCAGGCGATCCATCCCGTTCAGGAAGCCCTGTTTGAGCAGATCCGTGATCTCGGACTCGAGGTTTGGCGGTGCATCCGCAATGAGCCCGGTGATTTCAAGCTGCCTCAGGAAACTGAGGGCGGCTTGCGCTCCACTCGTGAAAGCCGCATCGCTATTGAGCCCAGCGGTCAACTGCGGGTTGATCACACTCTGGTAGTAATCACTGATGGCCTGCCCAATCTCTGACTGGTAGGTTGCCACGGGGATCTGCCCCTCACGGTATTGCGTGACCAATACCGCCTCATCCTCAGAGAGAATGTCGTCCTGCGAAGACGGCGGGGACTGTTGCTCGAGCGCGGTTGCCTCAGCCGCAGTCCCCTTGGCAGTACCCGCGCCACTGAAATGTGGAACCGCCATGATAATCGTCGTACCGTCGCCGCCCGTCGGCTCGAGGTGAAAGTGGTCACCGAGGGCCGTATATCCAAAGCCGACGAGTTGGGCAATGGGAATGGGGTTTGCCGGAGAGATCGTCAGCGTCGCCGGTGTGTTCAAGACCAGCCCTTCGGGTCCGAACTGCACTCCGTTGGCCAGCCCACCGCTCAGCGGCAGTCCGGAAATGCTGGCGATAGGAGTCAGCGACACGGTTGTATCGGCGGGCAGCGCTCCCGCCGGGATGGCAAGGACGTAGGTCGTTCCATCGGCGCCCGTGGCCGTGATCGTACCGCCAGACGCCGCAGTCAGCGCCTGTTGCGCTGTGTACGTGTCATCCGTGGTGACATGGACAGACAACGGACTTCCTGCCGTCCCCCCCGTGCTGCTCGAGTTGACAGATGTCCCGTCGCCGCCGCAGCCTGTCAGGGCGGCCGTCACGAGTAAGAACACCGATAGTAAGATACCCGGGCACTGAAGTTGCCCCATGCACGGGTTCGGTTCTGTGGGAGCCATTGTTGCTGCGTTTCCCTGCCTCGATGTGAAGCAGAACGATTTCTGCCCCTGTCACGAACTAGACGCGGGAAACGCGGGCAAATCGGCTCAGCGCTGCGAGTGGCACCACGGCGTTCGCGGAAAGCGCCGCGGCGGGCCCGCAGGTGGGACCGGGAGACGGTTTCGTTCCGTGTAACCCTGATCGGGCAATGATCGCCCGCCCAGGACGGCGTGACGGACTAGCTTCCCGCGGCGGGCTTATCGCACCTGGTTGCCGCTTCCCGTTTCACGACACTCAGCGGTGTGGGGTGAAATCCGTCGGGGCTCAATTGCGCTGGCTCCTTGACCCGGCTCCAAGTCTCGAGACTGAGCTTGTACCAAGAGCAGGCCTGCGCCCGGTGCAGAGTCCGATTTCTGGGGAGGCGCTCCTGTTCAGCCAGTGTGCTTTCCAACTCTGCCAGTCCGGAATACGAATCCGCAGTTGAGTAGAGCGCTTGCTCCTTAGGACGGTCTGCGCTGACCTCCGGTTTGGCGAGCTCCAGCGCCTTGGTATAGAGGTCGGTTGCCGCCCGAACCTCTCGCATGCGCGCCAACATCGCCGCCTCGCCGTTGTCCGTAGCGGCCAGGCGCAAGCGCGCGTCGGCGTTGCCAGGATCTTCAGCCCTGATGCTTTCGAGAATGGCCGCTGCCTGCCGGTAATTACGCAATGCTTCCGATGCGTTACCGGATACCCTATACACGTCACCAGCCACCGAGTAGGTGCCAGCATATACGCCGCGGAACTCGCCATTCTTCGGATCCTGCTCGACGAGCTTCCTCAATACAGTCAAGGCCTCCCTGACAGCCTCCAGAGCTTCCCTGTTTCTAGCGAGCATCGACAGCGTATCGGCCAAGTTGGCCTCATCAATGGCCAGCGACAAACGGGCCTGTGCGTCGTTGGGATCCGCCGTGATCTGCTTGTTCGCCGCTGTGAGGGCTGCGCGATCGATTGCCAACGCACTCTGGGCGTCGCCGTCCATCTTTTTGACAGCATCCCAACGCGAGTAGATGCCCTGCTGAATCCTTGCGAGAATGAACGATCTAGCGGCGCGAGTGGCCGCTGACTGCTCGAGCGCTCGCTCGGCGCGCGCGTAATAAGGTTCGGCGGCGTGCCAATGGCCTTCGAGGAGATGCTGATCCCCGATCTTGATCGTCAGTGCGACTACTCTGAAAGCTCCAGCATCCTGCGGCCGCACTCGAACGAGTTGCTCGGTTTTCCCGAGCGCCTTCTGTAGCAGCGCAAGTGCTGCGGCACTATCCAAGAGACTGGAGGCGTTGAAGGTCCCGGAATAGATATCTGCCCAAGCCTCGTAATCCAAACTCAGCTCTGCAAGAATGTCGGCATCGTCCCGGTGAGCTCGCTCGGCTCGTTCACAAGCTTCTGCCGCATGGCTTACATTCTGCAAGGCTCCCGCAGAGTCATTGGAGATCAGCAGTGTCTGGCCAACCAGGCGATACGCAGTCGCCAACCGCACGGTATCGGCCGTACCTCCAGACCTGGCGGCAAGCTGAAGCCGGATCGCGAGACTCTTTCGATAGCTCTGCAATGCCCCACCGGTGTCACCCAGATTCGCGCCGCTGTAGAAATTTCCCTGGATATCCCCGATTCGCTGGTAGGCCGCGGCCAACTCCCGCAACAGGGCGGGATCGCCGCCGGACTCTTGACTGAGTCTGTCGAGATACTCCAGCGCCCGATCGACAAGGAGTTTGCGCGCCTGCAGGGAGCCGGGAAGATCCTGAATGGAATCGTGGATATCGAACATGAGCGCATGGGCAAGCTGCCTGACACTGCCGAAATGGCGCTCGGCACGCGCGCGCTGCAGGTTGGCGATCCGAGCTTCCCAGGCCGTTGCGGCAACTCCACCGACCAGCGTAAGCAGTATGACGGCGGTCACCGCGACGGCCACACTGTTTCTGCGCAGAAACTTTCCGACCCTGTAGGGTACGCTTGGAGGGCGGGCGTGCACCGGAAAACCCTGCAAATGACGCCGCACGTCCTCGCGTAGCTGCTCGACTGTCTGATAGCGCTTTGAGGGATCGCCTTGCAGGGCCATCCGTACAATATTATCCAGGTCCCCGCGCAGCTCGCGCCAGAAGCCGCTCGTGGAGGCTCCTTCGTGGACCTTCGCCGTGGCGCTTGGCGCAGGGATCTCCTCTTCGCTGACTTTCCTTGCGAGCTCGAACGAGGATAGGTCCGAAACACGGTGCGGAAGTACTCCCGTCAACAGACGAAATAACACAACCCCCAGCGAATACACATCGCTTGCCGTCGTGATCGGTCCACCCCGAATCTGCTCCGGACTGGCGTACTCGGGCGTCAGGGCCACCAATGTGGTTGCCGACCCGCCCGGTTGCGGCGCGTTGGGACCCAACAGCCTGGCGATACCGAAATCCAGGAGTTTTACTGCGCCTGCCTCGGATACCAACACGTTGGCGCACTTGAGATCTCCGTGCACCATCAGGTGTTGGTGGACGAACTGAACCGCGTCACACAGGGTGAGAAACAACTCGAGTCGCGGCACGAGGCCGAGAGCGCGCTCTTTACAATACTCATCGATAGGTCGTCCCTGTACGTAATCCATCACCAGGTACGGCGAGCCCTCCTCCGTACGGCCACCGTCCAGAAGCCGGGCTATGTTTGGATGGTCCAAGGTCGCCAGAATCTGCTTCTCGACCTGAAAGCGCCTCAGGAGCGATGCGGTCCCGAAACCTCTGCGCAGCACTTTGATCGCGACTTCCTTGTGGTACTCGTCATCGTCGCGAACGGCCTTGTACACCTCGCTCATGCCACCGCGGCCGATCTCCCCGACGATCCGGTAAGGCCCGAGACGCCGGCCGACCCAGGCCGGCTCAGATACTTCGCCCTCGAGATCGATGGCCACTTCGACGGCGGAGCGCTCAATGAAGTCGTCCGCCTCCTCGTGAGCTCTCAACAGGGATTCCAGCTCGGCCCGCAGCTCCAGGTCGTCGCGGGATGCCTGTGCCACAAATGACATCCGCGCATCAGCCTCGCGCTCCAACGCGGCCGCGAAGATTTCTTTGATGGATTGCCACCGGTGGGAGTCCACGATCGAAGCACTCCAGCGCCCGAAAGGTCCTGAGACTCAACTTCAAGCATACATTATTCGGCGGCCGATACGCCAAACCTTCGGCGGACGACTGTGATTCACCCCGGGGTGGCAGAAGATTTCAGGGATCGGGAAAGACATCGGGGGAACTCATCCTCACACTTCCGATACAACGCGGCGACGGTCGAAGCCGCACGGTCCCTATCTCACATGTTTGTTGTCGGTGCCCTACGGCGCCACGGAGAGAAATCGATGTCCACCTGTCGTCTTGTTGTAGCCTTGGCAAGCGCTCTGCTATTGGCCGCTTGCAACTCTGATAAGTCATCGAACCCTGGGGGAAGCACGTCTGGCGCCAGTTCTGGCGCCACTTCCGGTGGGACGTCCGGCGGCACCTCCGGCGGCACTTCCGGCGGCACCTCCGGTGGCACCTCCGGCGGCACCTCCGGTGGCACTTCCGGCGGCACCTCCGGTGGCACTTCCGGTGGCACTTCCGGCGGCACCTCCGGCGGCACCTCCGGCGGCACCTCCGGTGGCACCTCCGGTGGCACGAGCGGATCCGCTAGCTTTTTCCTCCCATTCTCCGCGAACGCAACAGGCTCGGGCGGTCAGACAGGGGTATTTGTCATTCCATCCAACAATCTGACGGCAACGCCCGCGTTCGTCTCCACGACCGCGAGCAAGTTCGTCGGTCTCACCGGTAACTTCTCTCTCAATGGTTCCGGCGTCATCACAGACGTTTCTCCTGCCGCTTTGCTCTACGCAGGTCTGGGTTCGGACGGCAAAGCCCATATCTATGGGCTCAATCTGGCCACGACCTCCGGCACACCCGCCGCCATGCAGGTCAGCAGCTTCTCGGCAGCTTCGCTCGATGCAATCTGCAGCGCTGAACAAGCGCAGACGACTCTCACCGACCCCACTACCCTATTCGTGGTCATGCAAATCGCAGGCCCGAACGGCTGCGGCACGGGCGGGGACGTCTTTGAGCTCGTGCACTACACCGACGGAGCGAGCGTGGCTCCCGTTACCCTGAGTATCACGAACAACAACATCAACCCAATCTATCAAGTCGGCGGCGCGTTGGGCGGGCTCGTTTTGTTGGATACAACAAAGAATACGACCTTCTTCTATGCGGACGACACCTTCACCAATCCAACGAATTTGAATATGAGCGGCACCACCCTGTTGCCCATGCTCACGAGTGAGGCGACGCCGCTCCGTCAGCTAGGTACCGGATTTTCCTTGTTCGTTCTCACGCAGGCAGCCGCCGGTGGAGCACAGTCCCAGGAGCTCGTGCGAATCAATGCATCGGGTACTGCCAGCGTACAGTACACGACGACCGGCAGGATAGACTCCCTGGTGGTCGACACCAACAATAGCTACTTCACGGACTCCGGTGTGCAGCAGATAGTCCAGGTGCCACTGGCTGGGGGCAGCGCTATCCAGCTCTATGGTATCGCCTCAGCCGGCACGACCATGATGATTGGCTCCAACGGTTCGCAGGTGAGCTTTTCCACGGTACCTCAAGGAAGCGGCACGCCAGCCGTGAATGCCGTACCGGTTGGTACTGCCTCAGCGTCCGCTCACCAGCTTGCCTCGTTCGCGGGAGCCAGCGCCATTAGCGGCTTCATGGCCAGCCCCGCAGGCAATCTCTCTGCCTCCGTCGTCTTCGCAACGGCAACGATCGGAACGCCCGGCTCCTCCAACACCTATTCGAGCGCCGCGGTCTCACTCGACGGGACCATTCAGCAGGCACCCACCGCGAATTCAGCGTTCCTGAGCCCGATGGACCTCGACCGCTCCGTGGTCCAGGTTCGAGGGATTACGGATGTCGGCGTCTCCTATGGAGGAGGCTCTCTGCTACGCTACGACGTTGGCACAAACACAACAGCAGCATTTACGTTGTCCGGTGGCGGGGCATACACCACGCCCGTGGGTGAGCTTGCCATCCTTCTTCCGCAATCAAACGTAATCGGCTCTCCGGAATTCCTCTCCTTGGGCCCCGTCGACGGCACTGGAACCACGTCGGCCGCGGCACTGGACGTCTCAGTGCCACTCATCGCGCCCATAACACTGGCAAACACCAGCGTGCAACCGTTCTAACCAAATGAGGCAAGCTGCCAAAAAGTCCGATGTGACCTTACCGCGCTCGGCGACCCACCCCCTCTCGGCATGGACTGGCGTGGCAATGATGCTCCTGTCAGTCACGATGCTGAACTTCTGGTCGCCGGTCAGCGCGGTCGAGTACCAGGCGCTGCTGGTGATGGGCGCAACGGCCGTGGGTGTCTTCGTGCCGGACTTGCTCTGGCACAAGGTGCACCGTCGCGCTCTCACCGGCAGGCCTGGCGCCGGCAACTGGTCGCGGTCCCTTACCAAGCTCGTTGGCCTGGCCGGCATTGTCGGTTGCCTGGCGTTGCTCTATCGCATATTTCCGGAGTACGCGCACGGGCAGGACTTCTATGGACGTTACTGGTCGGCGACTGCCGTGGTACTGCCCGCCTGGGCGGCCCTCGCGGTACCGTACATCTACTGGGTGGATCGCCGGATGCCACAGCCCCACGACGGGCTGTGGCATTCGGGACGGCTGTTCCTGGGACGTTGGGACGGCCTCGATCTCAACACCACAGGCCAATGCGTCCTGGGCTGGATGGTCAAAGGGCAATGCCTTTAAGGCATAATAGATCGTAACTTCAATAAGTTATGTTATTATTA
>CAZBTV010000188.1:0-12843 GCA_964494895.1 uncultured Steroidobacteraceae bacterium
AGCGAAGCGCCGATCATGGTCATGGTCAGGCTGTGCGGCGGCATGGGTTCTTTGCCGAAGCCGGTGCGCTTGCCCAGCATGATGGCTCCCACGAGGCCTGCCACGCCGGCGTTGATGTGCACGACGGTGCCGCCCGCGAAATCGAGAGCGCCCCATTGCCAGATCAGACCCGCGGTCGCATTGACCGCATCAACCTTGTCGGCAGAGGTATACGCATCCGGACCGGCCCAGAACCAGACCATGTGCGCGATGGGGAGGTAACTGAAGGTGAACCAGATGACCAGGAACAACAACGCGCCCGAGAACTTGATGCGCTCGACCACCGAGCCGAGAATCAGGCAACAGGTGATTGCCGCGAAGGTTGCCTGGAAGGCGACATAGACCAACTCGTACAGCGGTGTGTTCTTCGAGAACGTCGCCGCCATGGAGAAGGCGCCGGTCTTCGGATCGAAGGTTCCGTTGAGGAACAAGCGGCTCAGCCCCCCGATGAACGCGTTGCCTTCCGTAAAGGCGAGGGAGTATCCGTAGACACACCACAACACGGTGATCAGTGAGAAGCCGACGAAGACCTGCATCAGCACGGAAAGCATGTTCTTCGTGCGGACCAGACCGCCGTAGAACAGTGCCAGTGCCGGCACCGACATCAGCAGCACCAACGCCGTCGATGTCAGCATCCATGACGTATCACCCTTGTTGGGAACCGGCGCGTCGGCCGCCCAGGCAAGGGTGGGTCCGAGGGCCGCCAGCCCGAAGGCTGCCAGCCGGCGGTAATTTGGAGAGGTTCTTGGAGCGGTGCGCATTTTATCTCCCGGCCATTTCTAGTCGTGGGTAGGCATTTCCAGCGGTTCGCGTCACAAAGGCCCAGTGCACGCGCGGCCCTGACGCGCGTAGACTTTGTGGCACGCGCGATGGGAGTGCAGTTTCCGTGCCATAGCAGTTTTCAGTGCACTTTCCGGAGCTTGCGTGCGTGCCCCACTCGTTCACGCCCCGTTTTGGAGCACTCTTTCCGACGTCCGCCCCAAACCAGGGCGCAACCCTTGAGGAATACAGATGGAATCCTTCCGGATAGACGAGATCGCTCGGCGGCTGCTGGATAGCCTGCCACCTGCGTTTCGGGCGACACAGCGTGACCTGGAAAGCAACTTCAGGGTGGTGCTGCGGTCGAGCCTCAGCAAGCTGGACCTGGTGACCCGGGACGAATTCGATGTTCAAAGCCGGGTTCTGGAGCGTACTCGAGCACGGCTCGAGGCGCTCGAGGCCCGAGTGCGGGAGCTGGAGAGTGCCAGCGCTTCAGGAGGTGGAACGGCCACTGCGACTTCGGGGTCCGGCACCATTTCCGGTGCTGCAATCTGACAGGAGCGCTGCTAGAGGAGCGTGTTTCCCGTGCGAAGCGCATATCTGAACAAACGCACCCGATATTGAGGGCTGACCCTGCCGGTTGAGAGGTCCACAATGCTGAATGGACCTCGGCAACGGCTCCGATGCTGCCGATGGCTCACCGGTACCCGCAGGGATGTTATGGCACTCGCCACGGTCGCTTGCCGCGCGCAAATCGGTCTGCATGCACCTCTCGTGCAGGTCGAAGTCAGCATCGGGGCCGGACTACCGGCTTTCAGCATCGTCGGCTTGCCGGCGACTGTGGTGAAAGAGAGCAAGGAGCGGGTCCGCGCCGCACTTACCAACTCCAACTTCGACTTCCCGTCGGGCCACATTACCGTGAATCTTGCGCCCGCCGACCTTCCGAAGGAGGGCGGGCGATTCGATCTGCCGATCGCGTTGGGTATTCTGTTGGCCTCAGGGCAGATGACGGTCGCGCCTCACTTCACGCCGGCTGAATTCTATGGAGAGCTAGGCCTCGGTGGAGAGCTCAAGCCCGTCAAGGGCCTGTTGCTTGCAGCCGCCAATGCAACTCACTGGGGCCATGAGCTGATAGTCCCGCGCGGCAACGCAGAGGAAGTGCGCCTCGCGTGTCGTACGTCGGTTCGTGCCGCCGATCACTTGCGGGAAGTATGCAATCACGTGACGGGCACAAACCTGCTGCCCGACTGCAGTTTGGGCAGCGCTGCCGAGATCGTTGGGTCCGTAACCCGAGGCTCCTTCCCAGATCTCAGCGACGTGCGGGGACAGTTTCACGCAAAGCGCGCGCTGGTAATTGCTGCCGCTGGCGGCCACAGCTTGCTGATGATCGGCCCACCCGGAGCGGGAAAGAGCATGCTGGCGCAGCGGTTACCGGGGTTGCTCCCGGCCCTGACCACCGCCGAATCGATTGAAGTTGCTTGTATCGCGTCGGTGAGTGCGATGGGTTTCAATGAGAGCTGCTATGGGCGTCGCCCATTCCGAGCTCCACATCACACAGCATCCGCACCAGCTCTCGTGGGTGGTGGCCCGCGCGCACGCCCGGGCGAAGCCAGTCTCGCCCATCACGGCGTTCTCTTTCTCGACGAGCTCCCCGAGTTTCCGCGTGCGACCCTGGAAGCGCTGCGCGAGCCGTTGGAATCGGGGGTGGTCTCTGTGTCGCGGGCTGCCGTGCAAGCACAATATCCTGCTGCTTTCCAACTCATCGCCGCAATGAACCCCTGCCCATGCGGCCGACATGGCGATCCGTTGGGCAACTGCAATTGCACCCCCACGGAAATTCAGCGTTATCGTTCCAGGATTTCCGGCCCGCTGCTCGATCGCATCGACATGCACGTTGAGCTGGCGCACGTCGCGAATGGTGAGTTCGACGATAAGGCCGACCGAGGTGAAAGCACCGCTTCCGCCGCCGCGCGGGTGGCTCGCGCAAGGCATTTACAGCTCCTCCGCCAAGGAGTCTGTAATGCACGGCTCGAGGACTCGCAGGTAGAACGTCTGTGTCGCCCGGACAAGCCGGGCTGTCATGTACTGGAGCTTGCGATAAAACGCCTGGGCTTCTCAGCGCGCGGCCGGGCACGGATTTTAAAGCTTGCACGTACGATCGCCGATCTCGATGGTGAAGAAACCCTCACCACCTCTCATATCAGTCAGGCGATCATGCTCCGCACGCTCGACAGGGGGCGCACAGAAGCGATGGCTTCCTTCAGCAGCAAGTAGCTCGGTGACTCGGTCGGCTCACCCTTGCCCAGGACTCCAGCGCCGACGCGGATCACTTGGCCATGTTCACCATGTAATCGACGGCCTGCTTCACCAGGTCATCGGGGGCCTCGGTGCGGCCACCCTTGGCTGGCATGACTCCGGAGCTGCCCTGGAAGCCCTTGAGGGCGTGGTCGTACAAGGTCGGCATGCCTTTCGCAATTCGAGGACCCCATGCGGCCTTGTCTCCAGCTTTGGGCGCGCCAGCTATGCCGGCACCATGGCATGCGCTGCAGGTCTGCTGAAAGAGCGCTTCACCGTTTTTCGGCATCTCCGCGGTCCCCGCGCCGGCGTCGGCGCCAGAAGGCTGGGCACTGCCAGCTTCGGGCTTGATGGCCAGCGCCGCATTGTCCTGCCCCGCGATGGCCTCCTTGGCGAAGGGCGCGATCCGCTGCTCCACATTCCTTACATAGCTTGCATCATCCAGGATGTCTCTATCCTGGGTCTCGCTTGCCACAACGCGCGCCAGAGCGAACAGGGCGATCGCGACAGCCACAAGCAGGCCGATAACCAGACTGAATACGTTGAAGAAGTGCGTATCCTGCTTACTCACGATGTCATCCGCGTCAGGGGCTATTGAATAGCCGTGCAGTATAGCGGGTTGGCCGGGCAGCCGCTCAATCAACGGCTCGGGTAACTACGGAGGCGGTGGTATCCCACCCAAGAAAGGTCGCAGCCCGCCGGAGCCCGCGCCGATACTGGCGTGCCCGCCGGCTCAACCTGCGGAAGCGTCAACACCATTGGCGCTATTGCGCGTCCGGCTGCGCCTCAGGGGCCGCCTTTGAGAATGCGGGCAGCGATTCCAGGTAACTACAGATCGCGCGTAGGGTTGGATACGGCTCGAGGTCGCACTTGAAGCGCCGGGCGTTGTACATCTGCGGCACGATGTAGATATCCGCCAGCGTCGCGGTTGTACCAAACATGTGACGACCCTCTCCGGAGGCACGTATTGCCTCTTGCTCGAGACCGCGGAAGCCCTCCGCGGTCCAGTGGTGGTACCCATGTCTATGGGCGTGAGCCTGTCTGACCACGCTCCGCGATCGCATGGCGCAGAACTTCGAGCCCTTCGATGCCGCCCTCGATGCGGTCACCCGGCTTCAGCACACCCACGCCCGCGGGCGTGCCGGTGAAAATGAGATCGCCCGGTTTGAGCTCGAACAGCGTGGACAATTCCGCGATCACTTCAGGCACGGACCAGATCATCTCCGCGATGTCCGATTCCTGTCTGAGTTGACCATTGACGCTCAGCCAGATCCTCCCCTTGGTGAGGTGGCCTCTCGAAACAGGCCGAATGGGCCCAATGGGCGCCGAACAATCAAACGCCTTGCTCGTATCCCAAGGCAGTCCGCCTTTCTTCGCGGCGTGCTGCAAGTCGCGACGAGTCAGGTCATTGCCGACAGCGTAGCCAAAGACGTGCTCGAGCGCTTTGTCCTTATGGATGTCGCACCCACCACGGCCGATCGCGACGACCAGCTCGATTTCGTGATGCAGATTGGATGTGCGGGGCGGATATGGAACCGCGGCGTCGTTAGGCGTCGCTGCATCCGCCGGCTTGGTGAAGAACACCGGCGGCTCACGCCCCGTCTCGCCCCCCATTTCCCGTATGTGCTCCGCGTAGTTCCGCCCAACGCAGTAGATCCGGTGAATGGGAAAGCGTTCAGCGCTCCCGGAGATTGCAACGCTCGGGGCCGCAGGTGGCGGAAATGCAAAATCGGTCATTTGGTGTGCTCCATGCGACGAAGGAGCGCAGATTGCCACTGAAGCGGCGTCAGATGAAAGCGGCATGGGCTAGACTACCCACCCATATGACCCCCAGCCACACCCCCATCTGGCGCAATCATGTGACGCTCGAGCAATTCGAGGAGCGGGCACGTAATACGCTGGCCGCACACCTCGGGATTCGAGTGACGGAGATCGGTCCAGATTACCTGCGTGCGACCATGCCGGTGAATTCACATACGCACCAGCCGATGGGGATTCTACACGGCGGTGCATCGGTCGCGTTGGCAGAGACCGTCGGCAGCCTCGCCGCGAACTTGTGCGTAGACGGCGAGAAATATGCATGCGTTGGACAAGAGATCAACGCTAACCATCTACGACCCGTGGCTTCGGGACTGGTGACCGGAACCGCACGTCCCTTTCACATAGGCGGCCGCAGTCAAGTCTGGGGAATCGAAATTCGCGACGAGCAGAACAAGCTCGTCTGCATATCGCGTCTGACGATGGCTGTGGTCGAGCGCAAATAGAACGGAGGTAGGTATGTCAGAAAACCTTGGCTCGGGCACAACAGGGCTCCCGACCGCTGACGAAGGACTGATCACCTACACGCACGCCATCTACGCCTTGCACGCCCTGTCAGTCTTCATCGGAATCACCACAGCGGCGACCGTAGTAGGGAGCTTCGTTGGCGGAATTCCATCCATCGTCGCGGTCATCATGAACTACGCCCGGCGCTCGGCGACCCGCGGCACGTTCCTGGAGACGCACTTTCGGTGGCAGATCCGCACATTCTGGTATGCCCTGCTCTGGGCGTTGATCATTGGAGCAGTGACTGTGCCGTTGATGCTGGTGTTGGTCGGATTCCCACTCTTCTACGCTGGCTTCGGCGCGCTTGCGATCTGGATCATCTACAGGGTGGCCCGCGGGTGGTTGGCTCTACGTGACCGCGCTCCGATGTACCTATGAGAACACTGGTCAGCGCACTCTTGCTCGGCGGCAGCATAGTTGTGACTGGCTGTGGCCAGAAAGGCCCCCTTTACCTGCCCGATAAGAATGCGTCTGTGGTTACGCGCCCCGGCGGTGCGAGCACGAGTTCGCCGACGCAACCGGGCCCTGGCGTCACAACACCCGCCCTTCCGGCACCCGGCGCGCCGTCACGGCAGCAGCAGCCGCAAGGCGCGGCACCTGCGCCCCCGCCGTCACCCACTTCGCAGGGCACCATCACACCCGACCGGCCGCAAGACAAGGACAAGAGCGATTCCAAGGCTGCACCACCCCCGCAGCCGCAAAGATAACCATGCGGGGACTCAGGCAACGAAATGGGGCTTATATCGACGTAGGGTTACCCACCGAATGACCAGCCTTGGTGTTGGTGGTCGGCATCGCGTTGGCCTCGAGCGCTACGCTCGGAGCAAGCCACTTAGCGGCTTCACCCTATGGCTGTCTGGAAATACCGTGCTCTCCAGCGCCCGCGACGGAATCCGCAGGTGCTCCTGCAAAACACCTTTGAGGACGGACCGGAGATCCAACGTCGGCATGAGATCGCGCCCTTGATACAGCGCGGGCGTCGACAGTCCAGGCCAATCTGCGATGACCTGTCCGCCTCGCACTGCGCCACCTGTCAAGAACGCCGCCGCGGCTGTGCCATGATCGGTGCCGCGCGTCCCGTTTATGGCCGCTGTGCGGCCGAATTCGGTCGCCAGTAACACGGCGGTATCCTTCCATACAGGGCCGAGTTGCTCCTTCAGGGTGCGAAGCCCTGCGTCCAACGCCGCAAGACGGCCCGCGAGCTGGCCCTGCGCACTCCCCTCATTCGCGTGCGTGTCCCAACCGGTGGTATCGAACACCGCAACTTTGGGACCCTCCTCCCGTCGGAGGAATTGCGCGACCGCGTGAATGACTTCGGTATAGCGGGCGCCTGGTGCCGACGCGCTCTTGTTGCGAAGACTGGCGGCAAGCTCGGTGGGACGGTCACCCTCGGAGGGTTTGACAGGGTTGACCCCTGTCATATTGCCCGCCGCCTCGCCGATGCCGGCGCTCATCAGCGGCGACTCCGCGATTGCGGCAGCCGAGAGAGCCTCGCCCAGACGCCTGGCGAGAAGTGGGTCCCCGGCGTACAAGTCGGTGATTCGCTCCAGTGTGTCACCATCCAACGTCGCCAGCTTCGATGGCGACCACGAGGTCACTGCGGCCGGACCTCGCATGACCAATGGCACGCTCTGGCCAATTGCGACACCCAACTCCTTACCCGAGCCGCTCGTCGAAATGGCGGCCAGCGCCCGATTCAGCCAGCCGCTTTGCGCGGCGTGCGGGCGCGCGCAGCCATTTTCCAATACATCCTGCCCATCGAAGTGCGAGCGCTCGCGATAGGGGCTCGCGATGGCATGAAAGACGATGAGCTCGCGAGCCGCGTAGGACTCTTTCATGAAGGCGAGCGATGGATGCAAGCCGAAGAGATCATTGAGCGGCAGCACATCTCCGGCGGACATCGCCAGCTCATGGCGCAACAGCGGATAGTCCCGGTCGCCGTACGGCGGAACGGCCGCCAAGCCATCCAACGCTCCGCGCAGGATGACGAACACGAAGCGCGAGCTCCCACTGCCCGGTGGTGCATTCGCGAAGGCAAGCCGTGATGTCAACAGCACGCCGCCAGCGGCCAGCGCCGTCGCGGTCAGAAAGTCGCGTCGCTTCATCGAGAGGTCCTCGCGCGTCTGCCAGTGCGCCTCATCTGCGCATGAACTCAGGCGCCGCCAACAGCAAAGTAATGGCTTGGGCGCCGCTAGCGGCGCGAGCGATCGCCTCGCGTGTCGCGCTGGTCAGGGTCGATCCGAGCAGCTGCGGCGCAAGATCCAGGGCATCCCGCCAATTTCCAACTCTCTGTCCTACCGCATCGGCCCATTCAATGCGCTTCATGAGCGCTGACGCCCCGTCCCATTCGGCGCTTCGATCCGGCCATCCGGCCGGCGAGCCCGGGGCGTAAGGGCGTTGACCGAGGACCTCGAATGATCCCAGTGACGCACGCGGGGCATCGATGGGTATCTCGAGGCCGCGAAAGGTGGAAATGACGTAGTCAGAGGGCGTCTTGTACTTCGTGAGAGGCTCTGCCCAAGCGTCCGGACAATCGATCAACGCGCGATACACAGTCGGCAGGTGGCCGCCACTGCTCATGTAAGCGCGGGCGATTCGATCGACCGCCTTCCGCGGCGGGTCGTCCGCAATAAAGTGCCGCGCGAGTTTGGTTGCGATAGAGCGGGCGGTGGATGGATTCCTGGCAAGGTCACGGAGCACGGCAACGCCTTGTTCGTAACCCGTATCGGGATAGCGCTTGCCCAACACAATCTTCGCACCAGGCTCGTGCATCTCCTCACGAAAGATGAATCTCCCCGATTGACCCTCAGGAGTACGTCCCTGCTCCCCACCGATGGTCCAGCCTGTGATCACCTCGGCGTAAGTCGTTACATCAGTCTGCGTGTAGCCGCCACCAACGCCTAACGTGTGCAGCTCGAGCGTCTCACGCGCCAGATTCTCGTTGATCCCCACCTTGCGCTCGGTGTGTCGCCTTTCGATGTTACGCGCGGCCTTCGAGCTGGGGCCGACCGAGAGATGGTTGTCGAGGTATAGCAACATCGCGGGATGACTCTCGACCGCGAGCAACATGTCCTCGAAATTTCCAAGTACATGGGGACGGACAGCCTCCCGCTCCAGAGCGCCCGCCAGCCCGAGCACCGGGTTCTTTTCCACAGAGACCGCGAAGTGGTTCGTCCAGAACTGCGTAAGCCGCTCGAGGAATGGGCGATCCGTCGTGACGGCTTGCCGCAATCGCGCGGTGACCTCCGCGACATAAATGGGACGCAGCAGTTGCGGGACCTTCATGAGAGCTGCCATCTGGGTCCGCGCGGCGGTGTCTCCGGTCGACGTTTCCCGACGGGACGCGCGTATTTCGCGGCGGAGGTCCAGAGCATCCGTGAGAATTTCGGACGAAGCTCGAAGTTGCGCGCTGTTGATATTGGGGGGTGGATCCTTGAGCTGCGCGCGAACCCAGTCGCGCGCGTCGCCGCCAACCGTGCCCAGCTCACCCGGCCGGGCGCCAAGCCCGAAGCGATTGACCGCAATGGCGCAAGTGAGCCCATCGAGCATTTGCCGAAACCTCAGCTTGAGGCGGATAACCCCATAGCGCGGAACCACGGGTGCGGTTGACCGCCAGCGCGGCGCGAGCAGGTGGGTTCCGCGCGCTTCGGGATCGGGGTCACAAGTCCGCTATACTTCCGGCCCGCCCGAGTTGAATCAATCCATGAGCACTTCTCCCCCTGATCTGGTCCTGGTCGACGGTTCCTCCTACGTCTACAGGGCGTTCCACGCGCTTCCGCCGCTGTCCAACTCCCGTGGCGAGCCGACTGGCGCGGTCCACGGTGTGCTGAATATGCTGGTGAAATTCGTCAAGGAGTACCAGCCAAAGCGGATCGCGGTCGTTTTCGATGCGTCCGGCAGGACTTTTCGCGACGACCTTTTCGCCGAATACAAGGCGCACCGCACGCCGATGCCGAACGATCTGCGCTCACAGATCGAGCCGTTGCTCGCGATCTTGCGCGCACAAGGGCTGCCGATCCTGCGCGAGGAAGGTGTCGAGGCTGACGATGTGATCGGCACGCTTGCCTGCCGTGCCGCGCGCGAAGGGTATCGTGTCCTCATCTCCACCAGTGACAAGGATATGGCCCAACTCGTCGACGGCTCGATCACCCTGATCAATACAATGAGCAACAGTATGCTCGACCGCGCCGGGGTCAAGGCAAAGTTCGATGTCTACCCGGAACAGATCATCGACTATCTCGCGCTCGTCGGCGACAGCTCGGACAACATACCGGGCATCGAGAAAGTAGGACCCAAGACAGCGGCGAAGTGGCTCAACCAGTATGGGACGCTGGACAACCTGATCGCGCATGCGCAGGAAATTTCCGGCAAGGTCGGCGAAAATCTGCGTGCGGGCCTGGAGACACTCGAGCTCTCACGCAAGCTTGCGACGATTCACACGGATCTGGACTTGCCTTTGTCTCCCGAGCAGCTCGCACCCGCGCATCCGAATGTCGAGCAGTTGCGCGAGCTATATATGCATTACGAGTTGCGCATGTTGTTGCGGCAACTCGAAGCCGAGTCAGGCATCTCGCCAGGCAGTCCCGACACGGCCGCCGGAGGTGTTGGAGGCGCCGCGGCTGGAGCCAGAGATCAGACCGCGCGTGTCGGCGGCGCGGGCGCCGCGCCGAACAAAGCAACTTCCATCTCCGGCAGTGCAGACACAGCAGTAGCTGGCGCACCCGGACCGGCTTCGGCATTTGGGCCGGCAGGTACCGCCTCAGCGCATCCCCTCACGAAAATCGAGCGCCGTTACGAGACCATCACGAAATGGGAGGATCTCGAGCGCTGGATCAACGCATTGAGCAGCTCCGATCTCTTTGCTTTCGATACAGAAACGACCAGTCTGGATTACATGAAAGCCCAGGTCGTGGGCGTGTCTTTCTGCATCGAGCCGGGCGTGGCGGCTTATGTCCCCTTGGGTCACGACTACACAGGCGCACCCGAGCAACTCGAGCGCGAGCGCGCGCTCGCAGCGTTGAAACCGATTCTCGAGGACCCGGAGCGGGGCAAGATTGGGCACCATCTCAAATACGACGCGCACGTTCTCGCCAACCACGGGATCCATCTCGCTGGTATGCGCTATGACACCATGCTCGAGTCGTACGTGTGGAACAGTGTAGGTACGCGGCACGAAATGGGCGCGGTGGCCCAGTGTTATCTCGGAATGCCTACCATCAGCTTCGAGGATATCGCCGGGAAGGGCAGCAAGCAGCTCAGTTTCAATCAAATACCGATAGACAAGGCGGCCGCCTATGCCTCTGAAGATGCGGACGTCACGTTGTGCATCCACAAGGAGCTGTGGTCGAAGCTGGAAACGATTCCGCCGCTGCGCCGGCTGTACGAGGAGCTGGAGCAGCCTCTCGTCCCGGTTCTGCAAAGGATGGAGTATCGCGGGGTGCTCGTAGATCGGGAGCTGCTGCGGCGGCAGAGCCAGGAGATTGCCGCGCAATTGCAGGTGCTGCTCGGCCAGGCGCACAAGGAGGCCGGCCTCGAGTTCAACATCGAGTCACCCAAGCAGCTCCAACAGGTGCTCTTCGAAAAGCTGCAGATTCCGGTCACGCGCAAGACCCCGACCGGCCAGCCTTCGACCGCTGAAGACGTGCTCGAAGAGCTGGCGAATTCCTATGCATTACCGCGGATCGTGCTCGAATACCGCGCGCTCGCGAAGTTGAAATCCACCTACACGGACAAGCTTCCCGAACAGATCAACGAGCGCACCGGGCGCATCCACACGTCATATCACCAGGCGGTGGCGCAGACAGGACGCCTGTCCTCCGCGGACCCCAATCTGCAGAACATCCCGATCCGTCGCCCTGAAGGGCGGCGAATCCGCCAGGCCTTCGTCGCCCCGCCAGGCCACGTACTGATGGCGGCGGACTATTCGCAGATCGAGCTGCGAATCATGGCGCATCTGTCGGCCGACGAGGGCCTGCTGGCGGCCTTCGCCGAGGACCGCGACGTGCACCAGGCAACGGCCGCGGAGGTTTTCGAAGTATCGCTCTCCCAAGTCTCGGCGGATCAGCGGCGGCTGGCGAAAACCATCAACTTCGGCCTCATCTACGGCATGTCGCCATTTGGACTGGCGCGGCAGCTCGGGATCGACCGTGGCTCGGCACAGAAGTACGTCGAACGTTATTTTCAGCGCTATCCGGGCGTGAGGCGTTTCATGGATGAGACGCGGACGCGCGCGCGGGAAGTCGGCTATGTGGAAACCGTCTATGGGCGGAGGCTCTACCTTCCTGACATCCGCTCGGGAAACAAGCAAACACAACAGTACGCGGAGCGCAGCGCCATCAACGCCCCAATGCAGGGCACCGCTGCCGACATCATCAAACGTGCGATGATCGCGGTAGACGCGTGGTGCTTGCGGGAAGATATTCCGGCACGTCTCATCATGCAGGTCCACGACGAGCTCGTTCTCGAGGTGCGCGCGGACGCGGCGGAGGCCGTTGCGATCGGCGTACGCGAGCATATGGTGAGGGCTGCGGAACTCAAGGTGCCGCTACGAGTTGATGTCGGCACTGGCGCGAACTGGGACGAAGCGCACTGATCAGCGCGGGCGCGAACTTCGGGCTTTACCGCCGGTCAGTCACATCTACCAGTGGCCCGTTCGACGTTCTTGCTGGAACGTACATCACCAACATTCGATTACAACGGCTTTCTTCCAACCGAAACCATCGAGGTTTGTCACATGCGAAAACTTCTGCTCGCCAGCACACTGGCCCTGTCCGCCAGCGTAGCGCATGCCGACGAGTTGCTCGGCCTGTACGCCGGTGCCGGCATCGCAAGAGCGAAGATGGAGGATGTCTTTCACACGAATTTCAACCTCAACAACACGTCCTGGAAGATCTATGCTGGCTTCAAGCCCATCGGGCTCCCCGTCGGCGTCGATGTGGATTACGTAGACCTGGGGAGTGCGGATGCCGGAACCTTCCGGGGGCTTGCCCACGCGAATTCGAAAGCGTTCGCCGCCTACGCCGTAGGCTATCTGCCCCTGCCCGTGCCGGATATCGATGTCTACGCGAAAGCTGGCCTGGCGCGTTGGCAGCTCGACGGTCACTACACGAGCCCCAGCCTGTTCTCGGTTTCGGAGAATGGAACGGACTTCGCCTGGGGCATCGGCGGTCAGGTGCACTTTCTGGGCCGCTTCGCCGTAAGGCTCGAGTACGAGCATTACAGCGTTCGTGAAGCCGGTGACGTGCAGATCTATAGCTTGGGCGTGTCTTATTCCATTCTGTAGCGCGGGCGACACAGCCCAGAGTCTACCCGCCTGATTTGATTAAATTTTATCCATCAAAAAATTTCGGAACTTCTGGTCGCGCAGGTCGTCTGAGTAACTGAGTGCTACGGCACTCCCCGCTTCCCTCCCTGAGCGGGTACGAC
>CAZBTV010000189.1:0-12803 GCA_964494895.1 uncultured Steroidobacteraceae bacterium
CCACCTTGACCGTCTTGTTGATCACCGGGATCGTGATCAGAAAGATGATCAGCAACACCAACATGACATCCACGAGCGGAGTCGTGTTGATGACGGCCATCACTCCTGGCTCCTCACCGGATCCAGACCCGACATTCATCGCCATAAGTTACTTCCGTATAGCGGCGGCAGCGGGCGCGGCGCTGGGGCGTGCCCCGCCCATTTCGTTCCCGGTTACCCCTACGCGAGCTCCGCTGATGAGGTAGGCATGCAAATCGCTGGCAAAGTTCCGCAGCGCGTCCTGCAGAATCTTGTTGCGGCCCAGGAGCCAGTTGTAGCCCATGACCGCGGGCACCGCGACCAGCAGACCGAAGGCCGTCATCAGAAGCGCCTCACCGACAGGACCCGCGACTTTGTCGATGCTCGCCTGGCCGGCGATACCGATACGGACGAGGGCGTTCAAAATGCCCCACACCGTACCGAACAGTCCCACGAACGGAGACACCGAGCCGACGGTGGCCAACAGGCCGAGGCCGCTTTGCAGCTTGCTGTTGACACTGTCCACAGCGCGCTGCAGCGACATGGTGATCCACTCGTGGAGGTCGATGCGGTCTGTCAGTCGTCCATCGTGATGGGACGCCGCACGCAAACCATCCTCGGCGATCGAACGGAAGTCATCGCCCTTTTTCAAACGCTCGACGCCGTCCTTCAAGGAAGGAGCGGTCCAGAACTGCTTTTCCACCGTCCGCGCGGACTGCTTCAGCCTGCGTTGGTCCCACAGCTTGGTGAGAATCACGTACCAGGACGAGAGAGACATGGCCAGCAGAATGAAGAGCACGGACTTGGAGATGATATCCCCAGTGGTCCACAGCGCTTGCAGACCATAAGGATTATCGACGGTTGTGGTGGCTTGATTTTCCATAGTTTCCTCGAAACACAAAAAAGCCGCCCGGTGGTTGGGCGGCGTTTATATCGAATCAGTTACGGAGCTCGAACTTGATCTTGAAGACTGTGCATGTCGTTGCCGGCTGACCATCCTCCGTACCGGGCGTGTAATGGCCCGAGGCCGCCTTGGCAAGCTTGAGCGCCCCTTCATCGAGTCGGGCGCTTCCGGATGTCTGCGCGAGTGTCGGGTCTTCCGTGAGCTTGCCGTTCGGTCCGACACAGACATGAACGTTGGCTGTCCCTTCTTCGCCCAGACGTTTCGACGCGGGCGGATAGTATTCCTCCGCGTTCGGGAACCCTTTTCCGGGGCGGGCCGCTACGAGGACCTTCTTCGGCGGTGGCGGCGGCGGGGGTGGTGGGGGTGCCTTTGGCACCGGCTTGTCAGTGACATCTTGAATAGCGGTCGACTGTGTCTCCACCGGAACCTCGATGGCTACGTCGGGCGGAGGGATCTCGACCGGCGGCCGCTCCATCTGTGGCGGTGGCGGTGGCGGTGGCTCGTCCTTCTTCTGGACCTCCTCGACGACCTCTGTCTGGATCGGCGGCGCGACGAGCTCGATCGCGCGCCGGGCGAGCCCGGTCGCGAAGGCCCACGCGATGAAGACATGCAGCCCGATGATCAGGAACAGAATAAGGCTTCTGCGGGTAAAGAAATTTGAGTCTTGTACGTAGGCAGCCATGAGTTGAAATGTCGCGTGTTACTTGTCCGGACGAACCGGATCGAAACATGAGCGGAGCAAAGTAGCCGTCTTTCTACTTGCCCGCAACCTGTTATCGGATCCGGACCCGAACGCTCCGGTGTGCTTCCCCACCGGATCGTTTGATACTGACAACGCACAACCCCTGGCGCTCGGGCTTGGGATGCGCGTGAGTTTTAAATCCCCCTGACTGGTTCTGCCGCGACGTGCGGAAAGGTAACGCCCAACGAGCACGCGGCGCGCATTGATAGGTGCCTCGTTAACTCTAACCGCTGCTTTGTGCACTGACAACTCCGCGAATGCTGAAGAATTTTTTAGTCAGGCCGTGCGGGTTCGGTCACCGCACCAGTTGAAGCACTGCTCACCAAACTGGCGTACTTGGCGAGCACGCCAACCTCGGCGTAGGGCTTGCGTGGCTTCCAGGTCGCCCGGCGCCGACGTAGCTCCGCCGCTGACAGGTCCACGGTGATTTCCCTCTTTACAGCATCAATGGTGATCCGGTCGCCGTTGCGGAGCAGCCCGATGGGGCCACCCACGGCAGCCTCGGGTGAAATATGTCCTACGACAAATCCGTGGCTGCCTCCGGAGAAGCGCCCATCGGTAATGAACCCTACTTTGTCACCAAGCCCTCGCCCCATGATGGCGGCGGTGGGACTGAGCATTTCGCGCATACCGGGACCGCCCTTGGGTCCTTCGTTCCTTATGACCACCACGTCGCCGGCCTTGACCGTGCCATCGAGGATCGCCTGTGTCGCGCGTTCCTCACCCTCGAAAACCCGAGCGCGGCCGGTAAACGACAATCCTTCTTTGCCGGTAATCTTCGCGACCGCACCCTCCGGCGCCACATTCCCGTAGAGGATCACGAGGTGGCTGTCCTTCTTCAATGGATCTGACAGCGGCCGCACAATGTCTTGTCCAGCAAGATACATACCTGTATTTGCAAGATTTTCCTCCAACGTCCGGCCGGTCACTGTCAGGCAGTCCCCGTGCATGAGTCCGCCGTCGAGCAGCATTTTCATGAGCGGCTGGATGCCGCCGATCGCGACCAGCTCAGACATCATGTAGCGGCCGCTCGGCTTGAGATCCGCCACTACGGGTACGCGCCTGCCGATGCGGGTGAAGTCGTCTAAAGAAAGTTTCACCCGCGCTTCCTTGGCGATGGCCAACAGGTGCAGGACGGCGTTGGTGGATCCGCCGAGCGCGATCACGAGGGTAATGGCGTTCTCAAACGATTTGCGCGTGAGGATGTCGCGTGGACGCAAACCGTCGCGAACCAACTTCACGACCGCCTCGCCCGCCCGACGCGAATCCGCCCTCTTCTCCGCACTGATCGCCTCCTGCGCGGAGCTTCCAGGCAGCGACAGACCCAACGCTTCGATCGCCGAAGCCATGGTGTTGGCTGTATACATGCCGCCACAACTGCCAGGGCCCGGGATGGCGGTGCGCTCCACTTCCTTCAGCTCGCCTTCCGAGATCCTCCCGGCGGCGCTGGCACCGACCGCTTCGAATACCGAGATGATGTCGCGCCTCTGCGCGCCCGGACGAATCGTTCCTCCATACACGAAGACGGCGGGACGGTTGAGCCGTGCCATCGCCATGGCGCAGCCCGGCATGTTTTTGTCGCAACCTCCGAAAGCCACGAAGCCGTCGAACCCTTCCGCCCCCACCACCGTCTCGATCGAATCGGCAATCACCTCGCGCGAGACCAGCGAATATCGCATGCCGGGGGAGCCCATCGAGATGCCGTCCGAGACGGTGATGGTATTGAACAACACGCTTTTCCCACCGCCTGCATCCGCACCCGCCGCTGCCTCACGCGCGAGCTCGGCAATGTGCATGTTGCAAGGTGTGACGTTGGCCCAGGTCGAGGCCACTCCGATCTGAGGTTTCGAGAAGTCCTCGTCGGTGAACCCTACCGCCCGCAGCATGGCACGCGAGGGAGCTTGTTTTACCCCGTCCACCACCAGCCTCGAGTACTCGCGGGAATCGTGTTTCTTCGTCGTCATCTGACTATGGTCTCGTTCGATCGTTGGAATTCATATTGCAGCCGAAGACTACCCTCGCGCCCGCACCTTCAAGGTGCATCGGCACATCAAACTCGTCGCACCACTTTCGCGTTGGATGTATGGACAGGCGTGCCGCCGCCCCTCCATCCACGGTAGTGGCGCGCGGCGACACTCAGCCGAATCGAGAGCGGATGAGCCGATACAGGCTGCGCACACACTGCGCCTCCGCTCCGACGGGTCGGCCGGGCCGCTCCCGTGCGTTCCAGGCATACAGGTCGATGTGCAGCCAGTTAGTCGTGTTGCTGATGAAGCGCTTCAGGAACAGGGCGGCAATGATGGAGCCGGCGAACGGCGCCGCCGACACATTGCTGAGGTCGGCGATCTTGCTGGCCAGCTCGTCGTCGTACCCGGACCACAACGGCATGGGCCAGACGGGATCGGCCTCTTCTTCTCCTATGAGCCTCAGCTCGGCCAGCAACGCGTCGTCAGTCGAATAAGCCGCCGGAAGCTCCGGTCCAAGCGCCACTCGTGCCGCACCTGTCAGAGTGGCCAGGTCGATGAGCAGGTCCGGCCGCTCACTGTCTGCTTCGACGAGCGCATCTGCGAGGACGAGACGACCTTCAGCATCCGTGTTGCCAATCTCCACAGTCAGACCCTTGCGGGAACGAAGTACGTCGCTCGGTCGATAGGCACGTCCGCCAACGGAGTTCTCGACGGCAGGAATCAAGACGCGCAGCTGTACCGGAGCGCGGAGGTGCATCAGCATCTCAGCAAGTGCGAGAGCGCAGGCAGCGCCGCCCATATCCTTCTTCATGAGCAGCATGCCCGCGGAGGGCTTGAGGTCGAGCCCTCCGGTATCGAAGCAAACACCTTTTCCAACGAGAGTCACCCGGGGTGCCTGCCGATCACCCCAACGCAGGTCGATGAATCTCGGCTCACGGGCACTTGCGGCTCCGACCGCATGCACGAGTGGGAAGCCGTGCGCCTTCAGCTCCTCACCAATGAGCACCTCACATCGCGCACCGTAGCGCGTGCCCAGCTCGGTAGCCGCCATGGCCAGCTCAGCGGGCCCAAGGTCATTGGCCGGTGTGTTGATGAGATCGCGGGCCAGCGAGGTGGCGGCCGCGGCACTCTGCGCATAAAGGAGATCCGCCTCTTGCGGCGGGACCAACGCGGGGCGCAGGGTTTGCGCGGCTGCCGTCCGGTAGCGGCTCATTCTGTAAGAGCCCATCAGCCAGCCCAGCACGAATTGAGTGGCTGCCTGCGCAGGCAACCCCGCGGCGAGCCGGTATTGCTGTGGGGGGAGCCGGTCGGTCAGACCCGCCACATGCCATAGCTTCAGATCCCCAGGAGCGCGCAGAGAGCCGAGCCCAACCAGCGCCGACGCGATACCTCCGTCGGAAGACGGCAGTGTCAGAACGCGATGCCGCTCGCCCTGGAAACCGTTCGCGCGCACCCACGCGACCGCCTCCGCAGGCTGCGCATCGAGCCAGCGCGGCAGCTCTGCTTCCGTGATCAGCCACAGCGGCCGGCTGTCACCAGGGTCCGATGTCAACAACATTTCAGTTTGGGTCACGGGGCACGAAGCTTAGCGAAGTCCAAGGAGTCTGTCTGACCCTTGATCGTTCGTCCTACTGAGCCGATAGCGGCACTTCCGAGAGCGCATCCCGATCCTTGCAGCTGCGAGCAAGGCGTTTTGCGAATCGGCGGGGGTGTCGCGCGTTGACAAAGTCGCGGCGGTTGTGATCACATCCAGCCATCATCTTGTTCGCCCTCAGCTTATCCGTGGCGCCCATGGCACCGCACGCGAGAATCAACGTGAGTCCCGACGCACTGGCGTCACGGCTTGCGCTACCTGTTCTGCTCGCATTGCCTGTAGGACTTCTGCTCCTTCTCCGGAGCAGCCGGTGCGGGGCACTCGCGAACGCCTGAGAACCAAGGCCCAAGCGAGCGGAGACACCGAAAACCCCGCACCGGCACACCGCCGCTGCGGGGTTGTTTTTATTGGCTGGTCAACCGATTCGTCGTTGACCACACGCCGGTCGGGTAATTGGAGCGTGGCTGGATTATTGTCGCCCCACGGGGCCGTTGGGAGTTTGCAGATGAGGCTGTATTCGCAGAAAGATGTCGATAAAAAAGCCCTCAAGGGGGCGCGGATCGCGATACTGGGCTACGGAAGCCAAGGTCGCGCGCACGCGCTGAATCTCAAGGACAGTGGGTTCGACGTCGTTGTAGGAGTGCGTAAAAAAGGCGAGAGCTGGAAGAAAGCGAAGAAGGATGGTCTGGAAGTCGCCCAGCCCGTGGACGCGGTCGCCGGTGCGGATCTGGTCGCGATGCTCGTCCCAGACCTTGCTCAGAAAGCTCTCTACGAGGAGATCGAGGAGAGCCTGCAGGAGGGCGCCACGCTGCTGTTCGCGCACGGCTTCAACATCCACTACGAGCAGATCGAGCCACGTGAGGACCTCGATGTTGTACTGATCGCCCCGAAGGGCCCGGGCGGCCTCGTGCGTCGTCAGTACCAGGAAGGCCGCGGAGTTCCCTGTCTCATCGCCGTAGCGCAGGATGCAACCGGCGAAGCACATGCGAAGGCCCTCGCGTATGCGCATGGTATCGGTGGAACGCGCGGCGGTGTCCTCGAGACGACTTTCGCTGAAGAGACTGAAACCGATCTTTTTGGCGAGCAGGCCGTGCTGTGCGGCGGAGCCACCGAGCTGGTGGTCAAGGGTTTCGAGACCCTGGTGGAAGCCGGTTATCAGCCCGAAGTGGCCTATTACGAATGCCTCCACGAGCTGAAGCTGATTGTCGATCTGCTGCACGAAGGCGGCCTCACCAAGATGCACCAGTTCATCAGCGATACCGCCAAGTATGGGGATCTCACGCGCGGGCCTCGCATTGTGGATGATCGGGTCAAGAACGTGATGCGCAAGGTGCTCAAGGAAGTGCAGAGCGGCAAGTTCGCGAAGCAGTGGATCGAGGAGAGCGCCAGCGGCGGCAAGAACTATCAGCGGATGCTGAAGGAGGACAAGGACCGTCAGATCGAGAAAGTTGGCAGCGCGCTGCGTGCCCGCATGCCCTGGCTGAACGACAAGCGAGCGTAAGTGCGACGCCCGATCTCGCACTGGTCAGCCCTGGATGGGCTGACCTTGGATTGACATCAGCGCGCAAGAGCGCGCTTTCAGGAGAACCGTCATGGCGCCCAATCCCGACCGAGTGCTGATTTTCGATACAACACTGCGTGATGGCGAGCAATCGCCTGGTTGCAGCATGACCCAGCCGGAAAAGCTGCGTCTGGCCCGCGCCCTTGCGGAGCTCGGTGTGGATGTCATCGAGGCCGGATTTCCGGCCGCCTCGCGCGGTGATTGGGAAAGCGTCAGCGCCGTAGCCCGCGAGGTGCAAGGCGCTACGATCTGCGGCCTGGCTCGCTGCAATCGGGAAGACATCGAGCTGGCCGCGCGCGCCCTGAAGGACGCACCTCAGCATCGAATCCATGTTTTCCTCGCCACCAGCGCGATCCATCGCCAATACAAGCTCAACATGGCTCAGGAGGAGATCCTGCGTACCGCGGTCGAGGGTGTGCGGATCGCGCGCGATCTCTGCGACGATGTCGAGTTCTCCCCGGAAGATGCTTCGCGCACCGAGCTGGAGTTCCTCGCGCAGGTCGTCGAGGCCGCCATCGAAGCAGGCGCTCGCACCGTGAACATACCGGACACGGTCGGCTACACCGTTCCCGACGAGTTCGCGGAACTGTTCCGGTACTTGCGGAAGAACGTGCGGGGAATCGAAGGCATCCGGCTGTCGGTGCACTGTCATGACGATCTCGGCATGGCGGTGGCGAACAGCCTTACGGCCGTGGTCGCAGGCGCACGCCAGGTGGAGTGCACGATCAATGGAATTGGCGAGCGCGCCGGCAACTGCTCGCTCGAGGAGGTCGTGATGGCGTTGAAGACGCGCCAGGCATTCTTCAACGTCACCACAGGTATCCAGACCAACCGCCTCTACCCGACCTCACGGCTGGTCTCGAGCATCACGGGCATGCCGATTCCGCGGAACAAGGCCGTCGTCGGTGAGAATGCCTTCGCTCACGAGGCCGGCATCCACCAGCACGGCATGCTCAAGCATCACTCCACGTATGAGATTCTGCGCCCCGAGGATGTCGGATTGTCACGCAGCCATCTCGTCCTCGGCAAACACAGCGGCCGGCATGCTTTCCGCGATCGCGTCAAGGCGTTGGGGTTCGAGCTCGACGAGCTGGAGTTCAACCGGGTGTTCGAGGAATTCAAAGCGCTGGCCGATAAGAAGAAGGAGCTCTTCGATGGCGATATCGAGGCGTTGGTGCTGCGGGCGGAGAGCTCCGCCACTGGACCGTGGAGTCTGGTCGATTTGCAGACGGTCGCCCACATGAACGTTCCGGCGGAAGCCGTGGTTCGCTTGCGCCATGCGGATGGGCGCATGGCCGAATGCACGAGCACCGGCGACGGCCCGGTGGATGCGGCATTCAAGGCGATCGAGGCCGCAACGGGAATCAACGTGATGCTGCGCAAGTTCGAAGTGCACGGCGTCACGGAAGGTGAGGATGCTCAAGGCGAAGCTGTGGTGTACGTGGAGTACAACCAACGTACCTATCGCGGCTCGAGCGTGAGTACCAACATCATCGAGTCGAGCACGAAAGCCTTCCTTGAAGTAATCAACCGTATCGAGCTTTCCCAGGCGGGTAGCCGTTCACGCGAGGAACGCGCCGGTGGCGCCCGAGCGGCGCAGACGACGGCTTAGCATACGCATCCATAGCTCATGTCACGCTCCCCGCAAACGATGTTCGAGAAGATCTGGGACCAACACCAGGTCATCGCTGAGGCCGCCGACACCCCCGCCGTCCTGTTCATCGATCTTCACCTGGTCCATGAGGTCACCTCGCCACAGGCTTTTGCCGTGTTGCGCGAGCGAGGCCTGCCTGTTCGCCGAACCGACCTCACACTGGCGACCATGGACCACTCCACCCCCACACGGACGGAGCAGGTGTTTGGCGGCGCCCCGATTGCCATTGAATCCGCGGCCAGGCAGGTTCACGAGCTGGAACGCAACTGCGCTGCATTCGGGGTTGAGCTGCTCGGTCTGCGGCATTCGCAACGCGGCATCGTGCACGTCATCGGGCCGGAGCTGGGAATCACCCAGCCCGGCAAGACAGTCGTATGCGGTGACAGTCATACGAGTACCCACGGCGCCTTTGGGGCTCTAGCCTTCGGCATCGGAACTACCGAAGTAGGACACGTCCTTGCGACGCAGTGCCTGCTGCAGCGTAAGCCGCGCACTCTGGCAATCAATGTGAGCGGCAAGCTTCGCCCAGGAGTCGCCGCCAAAGATCTCATTCTGGCCACTGTCGGCAAAATCGGCGTTTCGGGGGGCACGGGACACGTTATCGAATACCGTGGCGAAACCATTCGCGCCCTCGACATGGACGGCCGGATGACCGTATGCAACATGTCGATTGAGGCGGGAGCACGCGCCGGCATGATCGCGCCGGACGAGACGACGTATGCTTATTTGTCCGGACGACCTCGTGCACCTCAGGGCGCCGCTTGGGAGCGAGCGCTCGAGCGCTGGAGGCAGCTACCCACGGACACAGGGGCACGTTTCGACAAAGAGGTGGCTGTTGACGGATCCTCGGTCGAGCCCATGATCACCTATGGCACGCATCCCGGAATGGTTATCCCGATCTCGGGCTCGATCCCGGAAACGAAGGACGATCCGGTATTCGAAAAGTCCCTGGCCTACATGGGTCTCGAAGCTGGAACGCCCATCAAGGATCATTCCGTGAACGTGGTCTTCGTGGGTAGCTGTACCAACGGGAGATTGTCCGATTTGCGCAGCGCCGCCAGTCTCCTTCGCGGGCACAGAGTGGCCAAGGGCGTGCAGATGCTGGTGGTTCCCGGATCGCAGCAGGTCAAGCAACAGGCCGAAGCCGAAGGGCTCCACAAGGTCTTCATCGAAGCCGGTGCCGAGTGGCGTGAGTCCGGATGCTCGATGTGCATAGGCATGAACGGCGACCTGGTGCCCAAAGGACACTACTCCGTCAGCACCAGCAACCGTAACTTCGAAGGCCGGCAGGGCATCGGCGCGCGCACGTTGCTGGCGAGCCCCCTTACCGCCGCCGCTTCCGCTGTCCGGGGCCGGGTGACCGACCCTCGTGAGCTGATGAACGGTTGAGCCTCGTAGTCATGGAACCGATCAAAACTCTCCGCTCGCGTACAGTCGCTCTGCCTATCTCGAACATCGACACGGACCAGATCATTCCCGCGCGATTCCTTACAACGACCACACGCGAAGGACTTGGGCAGCATCTGTTCTCGGACTGGCGCTACGATGCGCAAGGCGCAACGCGCGCGGACTTTGTCCTGAACCGTCCTGAAGCGCGGGGATGCCAGATCCTGGTGGCCGGTCGCAACCTTGGTTGCGGCTCATCCCGCGAGCACGCGCCCTGGGCGTTGTTGGATCACGGCTTTCGTGCGGTCGTGAGCACAGAGATCGCCGACATCTTTCGGAACAACTCTCTCAAGAACGGCCTGTTGCCTGTCGTGGTCGACGAGGCCACCAGCCGCTGGCTGCTGGAGCATCCAGGGGCCGAGGTAATGATTGACCTGGAGTCCACCACTTTGACTCTTCCTACCGGTGACTGGGTGAAATTTCCGATCGAGGCATTCTCCCGCTATTGCCTGTTGAACGGCATTGATGAGCTCGGATTTCTGCTCGGGCGCATCGGTGAAATCAAAGCCTTCGAGCAGCGGCACCTCAGCCTATGAAAGCACACATCGCGGTATTGGGCGGCGACGGCATCGGGCCCGAGGTCGTAGCGGAAGGATTGCGTGTGCTGCGCACAGTGACCCAGGTCCATGGGCACGAGCTCGAGCTGACCGAGCTGCCGTTTGGCGGCGTGGCGATCGATTCCCACGGTGATCCCCTCCCCCCTGAGACACTGCGCGTCTGCTTGCAGGCGGACGCCGTTCTCCTGGGCGCGATCGGCGGTCCCAAATGGTCGTCTCCCAGTGCCAAGGTGCGACCGGAACAGGGACTGCTGAGGCTGCGTAAAGAGCTGGGCGTCTATGCGAATTTGCGGCCGGTAAAGCTCGAGCCTGCATTGATCGGGGCATCCACGCTGAAGCCGGAAGCTCTCGAAGGCGTCGATCTCGTGTTCGTGCGCGAGCTGACCGGCGGGATCTATTTCGGAGAAAAAAAGCGCGACGCCACCAGCGCCAGCGATCTCTGCACGTATACGGTGCCAGAGGTAGAGCGAATCACGCGGGTCGCGGCTCGCCTGGCGCGAGGACGCAGGAAAAAGCTCACGTCGATCGATAAATCCAACGTGTTGGAGACGTCGCGGTTGTGGCGCGAAGTAGTTGAGCGCGTGATGCGAGCTGAGTTTCCAGACGTCGCTTTGGATCACGTGCTGGTCGATGCGGCAGCCATGCATCTCATCCGGCGTCCACGCGACTTCGACGTTTGCGTAACCGAAAATATGTTTGGTGACATCCTGACAGATGAGGCGTCCATGCTGGCGGGGTCGTTGGGATTACTGCCTTCAGCATCCTTGGGCGACGGCAAGCGCGGACTGTACGAGCCGATCCACGGTTCCGCACCGGACATTGCCGGCAAGGGAATCGCCAACCCCGTCGGGACGATTCTGAGCGTCGCGATGTTGCTCCGGCACTCGTTGGGACTGGCGACTGAGGCTGAGGCCATCGAAGCCGCAGTCACTGGCGCTATTGCCGACGGCGCACGCACGCCGGACATCGCCACCCCCGGCGGTGCCAGGGCGCTGTCAACGCGCGAGGTTGGCGATGCGATTGTGGCGAGGTTGCCGGAGGCGAAGCGTTGACCTCAACCCTCAGGTGTCGAATCTCCCGGGACGGGCCGACATTCAGCCCGTCGTTCCAACTCGCCGGGCCGGTATCTCGGTAGCGGCTAACGCACGTTCGAGGCCGGCGGCAAGATCGGCGCGCAGGTCCTCCAGCGCCTCGATTCCGACGGACAAGCGAATGAGACCGTCGACGAGGCCGGCTTTCTGACGGGCGACCGGGTCCATGGCGGCGTGGGTCATGGTCGCCGGATGGGCGACGAGGCTCTCGACACCGCCTAAAGACTCGGCCAGAGAAAAATACTGCAGATCCGAGACGAACTCGCGTACGGCATCGTGGCCGCCTTCGAGCTCGACGCTGACGATCGCACCGAAGCCTGTCTGCTGGCGACGAGCGATTTCGTGGCCGGGGTGACTCTGAAGGCCTGGGTAGTAAACCCTTCGAACCCCCGGTTGCATGTCCAGCCACTGCGCGAGAGCCATCGCGTTGCGCCCATGATGATCGAGGCGCGCATGCAGAGTGCGCAGGCCGCGCAGGGTCAGATAGCTGTCGAAGGGCGCACCGGTGATCCCTAAGCAATTCGCCCACCATACGAGTTGCTCCACGAGCTTCGGATCCTTGGCGACCACCGCGCCGCCGACGACGTCACTATGACCATTCAGGTATTTCGTCGTCGAGTGCACCACCAGGTCCGCCCCGAGAGTCAGGGGCTGTTGCCACGCCGGCGACAAGAATGTGTTATCCACGGCGACGAGCGCGCCGCTCTGCCTTCCAAGCGTGGAGAACGCCTCGATATCAGTGATCCTCAACAGCGGATTGCTCGGAGTTTCGATCCACAGCAATGCCGTTGGTTTCGATAAGGCGGCACGAACGGCGGCCTCATCGGCGAAGTTCACAAACTCCACTTCACGCTCGCCCCGCTGGTGCCACGCGTTGAACAAGCGGTACGTGCCGCCATAACAGTCGTGAGGCGCGACAATGCGCCCGTTCGCCGGAATCAGATATCCAACGAGAGTGATTGCAGCCATGCCAGTCGCGGTCACGACCGCCCCAACACCCAGCTCCAGCTCGGCGACCGCGGAGGCCAGCAGATCGCGAGTCGGATTTCCCGAGCGCGTGTAGTCGTAGGTGCGCTTCTGGCCAAAACCACGGAAAGCGAAGGTCGAGGTGAGGTGAACCGGGGGAACGACACAACCGGTGGTATCGTCACACTCCAGCCCTGCTCGCACTGCCTGTGTGATCTGGCGCGGACGCGCCGGCTTGATATCCTGGCTCATGCAGCACCTCCGAGCGCCGCAGTGAATATTCCGCGCAATTGATCCGACTCC
>CAZBTV010000190.1:0-12789 GCA_964494895.1 uncultured Steroidobacteraceae bacterium
CTTCTCGTAGGTCCGTCCCGTGTTCACGTATTGCTCGCCCGGCACCTGGAAGCGCTCGCTGAGATCGTAAAGCACGTGAAAGATCTCATCGTCGTCGCTCAAATCCTCGACCGGACGGTCAGGCAGCACCTGGCGCATGCCGACCATGAATCGATCCCAATCGGCGGTGCCGTGGAAATCATCCACCATGAGAAAGCCTCCCTTCAGCAGATAGTCCCGCAAGCGCCCCGCCTGCGCGTCGGTGAACGTCCAGTTCGCCACCTGAACAGCATATACCCACGGATAATTGAAGATATCGTCGCTGTCGAGATCGACCACCTGCTCGATCGGACGCATCTGGATGCGCGTGAGGCGCTTCAGCGCAAGCAGGAACTGTCGGTCAGCTTTGGGATAATCCCGCGACCAACCCGCCCATCCGCCGTATCCGTAACCGAATCCAAACCCGAAGCCACCTCCGCCGCTGGAGGTGTAGCGCAATCGTGACCAGTAGAATTCCGCCTTCTCTTTGCGCGGGTCGCCCGCATCAGAGCCGGAAGCGCGCAGACAGTACAGGGTCAGCAGCCCGCAACCCAGACCGAGCAGCAGCGCTGCCATCCATTGACGTCGACGAAGTTGCATCTTTTCCCTAGCCTCGATGACCCATGGCGTCCCTCGGTCCATAGCTTGTACCGGCCAAAGCAGCGTGAGAGCATTTTGCGTCGAACGAACCACCTGCTGGCCCTGGAAGAGGATGAAGCGCCGCGACTTTGTAGCCTGTACAGCCGCGACGCTCTGTGAGGCGGTAATGCCGCGGACGCTTGCACAAGCCCCGCACGGCGCTGCCCCAAAAACGACAGCAAGCCCCACCGCGGCCCGTGCCGATATCACCCTGCGCATTGCTCCGGTGGCGGTCGAGATCGCGCCCAGTCATTTCGTCAGCACCATCGGTTACAACGGGAGCTCCCCGGGCCCGGTCCTGCGCATGCGTGAAGGAAAACCGGTAACCGTGGATGTCATCAATGACTCCGAAGCGGCCGAGCTGGTTCACTGGCATGGGTTGTTCCTGCCTCCGGAGATCGACGGCGCCGAAGAAGAAGGAACCCAGCCTATTCCTCCTGGCGGCCGGCAGCGATACCAATTTATTCCGAGACCCGCGGGAACCCGGTGGTATCACTCACACGCCATGGCGATGGGCGATCTCCATCGTGGCTCTTACACCGGTCAGTATGGATTCTTGATCGTCGAGTCCGGCACTGATCCAGGGCGCTACGATCAGGAAGTCTTTCTCGCGCTCCGTGATTGGGAACCGTTCTATACGGATCAGTTCGTCGACATGGATGACGCGGACGTGCCAGGGCCGCAGCCCGAGAAGCCCGCCCGGCTCAATACGCATGCGAACGGACTGGAAGCGGTATCACAGGCCTACTCAATCAATGACAAGGCGCTCGGAGCCGGAGAGCCCATCCGGGTGCGCCCGGGGACGCGCGTTCTGTTCCACCTCCTGAACGCGAGCGCGCTGGAGAATCGAACGATTGCCCTTGCGGGTCACGAATTCCACGTTCTGGCGCTGGACGGAAATCCAGTCCCAACGCCGGGTCCTGCGGAGGTCATCACCCTGGGACCGGGGGAGCGGGTGGACGCGTATGTAGAGATGAACCGGCCAGGTGTTTGGATCCTTGGCGCGACGGACGACGCCACCCGCGCCGCCGGGCTGGGAGTCGTGATCGAATACGCCAACCAGCACCGGGAGCCGCAGTGGATGGCACAGCCTGGGAAGTTCTGGGACTACACGCGGTATGGCATAGCCGGCTCGGCGAGAACCGCCTCACACGGCGACAGGAACGAGGTGCGGGCGCCGGAGCAGGTCATCGACATGCTGTTCGAAAAGATTCCCGGCGGCGCACGGCCCTTCAACCTGTGGACTATCAATGGCAGGCCCTACCCGCACGGCCGGGAGTTTGTCCTGCGGGAAGGCCAGCGTTACCGGATCAACTTCCGCAACCGTACGGACGACTCGCATCCGGTGCACCTGCACCGGCATCTGTTCGAGCTCATCGATGTCAACGGCAAGCCCTCCCGCGGCATAATGAAAGATACGGTGGTGGTGCCGATGTTTGGCCGGGTCAGCGTGGGCCTGATCGCAAACCAACCCGGCCTCAGCCTCTTTCATTGCCACATCCAGGCGCACATGGACTTCGGCTTCAAGGCGCTGTTCCGCTATGACTGAGCTCGCAGTCAAAACTTCCAGGTGAACGTGATACCTGCATTGCTGGCGTCGACATTTCCGGTCGCGGCGCTATGGTAGGTGATATTCGTATAGCTGATGCCGAACCAACGCCAGCCGGCGCCGAAGGTCACACCGACCGAATCGTCGAAGTTGACATCCGGAATGAAGCCATCACCGTTCACCTTGGTCGAGGTGTGCAGCACCGGTCCAGCATCCACCCAGAAGTGATTCGGCAGCGCATACGTGCCAGTGAATTTGAGAACGACGCGGTTGATGCCGAGATCGCTGTTGAAATCCCGCGTTCTCACGAATTTATAACCGATCGTCGCGGCAAAATCGACGGGGAACGAGGTCGGCTCGTAATGGATGCCGCCCGAGAGGGTCACCCCCTGCCCCGCCCTGAGATCCTGTGTGTCGCCGTTGGTGTAAAACACCCTGACGACGTCATCGCCACCGAACTCCGCCGCCGCTTCCAACACCGCGCCAAAATGACCGGGACCCCGTGGCTCTCCTTGCGCATGCGACAGCGGCGCCAACACAAGTGCGACCAACCCGAAAATAACCCATCCGGCTACAGGTACTCTCATGTCCGTCTACAACTCCGTCGTGGGGGCAAGTCGATGCGACGGCGAAGTCTACGTAATTCGTTCCGGAGGGTCGTGACGGACTACACGGTCTGGCGCGGCTGCCGTGTTGGATTTTGTTCGGCGCCCTTAGCGCTGGCGCCGCCAGCGCGGCTCACCCGCCGCCCTCCTCGCCTTTGGTCTCCCCCATGGCGAGGACAGTGAGCTCCGACTCGGTCAACGGCTCTTGCGCGATCAGACGCCGCGCGCGATATGCCTCACTCGCGTCGACGAAAATCCGACAGGGTGCGGCCTGACCCATCACGGCCGCATCCGTAACCACACGGGTCGCGATACCCTCGTTCGCGAGCATGTCGGTCAAGAGACGGGCCGATGGGACATCCGAGGCACAGACGAGAAGTTGCCAGCTGGTGTCGGACATCGGGGAAAGAGCTACCGGGAGTGCGTTGGCCGCGGCCAACAGTCTAGCAAAGTTCAACACACCTGGTCAGGTCGGGAGGCCAGCTCCGCTCCCAGCGTCCTATATAGATGATCTGGCGCCCAATTTACTTAATCGGGACTGGAATCCGCCAGGCCCTCGGGCGCGCCGCGCCCGAGTACGTCCGGCAGCGGGTCTCCCTCATCCGTGAAAGAAAGCGCGACGGAGTTCAGGCAATGACGCTCGCCCGTGGGCGGCGGCCCGTCCGGGAATACGTGGCCGAGATGGCTGCCGCAGCGAGCGCAGACCTCCTCCACGCGAACCATGCCGTAGCTCGTATCGCGTACTCGCTTTATATGCGCCTCGTCATACGGTTTGAAGAAGCTCGGCCACCCGGTGCCCGAATCGAACTTCGCGCTAGAACGAAACAGCGGCAAGCCACAGAAACGGCAGGTGTAGATACCCTCCCGCTTATTGTCGAGGAAGACACCGCAGAAAGCCGCCTCTGTGCCGTGATCGAGGAGTACCCGACGCTCAGCCCCATCCAGCCCGGCAATGATCTGGCGACGCTGCGACTCGTCAGGGGGTGTCAAATCGAAGGTGCTCATGACAGTAGAGGCTCGATTGCAATGATGGGGAATTGTTGAGGGCCACGGCGCGTTTTGCAATCCTTCCCGCTCAGCCGTCGGGCTTCTTTACACTCTCTCCGGCTCAGACGCGACAGCGGGTGAGATTACGGTGACATGCGGCGAGCTTGGCGGTATGTACAGGGCATAACAGGAAAAATGCGAAGCTATCTCCCGCTGTTTTATTTTCAGTGATGACGTTGACTAATCATTTGCTTCGGGCGTACGTTTAGCCCGGCTAAGGGATAGTCCATTCGCTTCCGCCTCGACGCGCATGTGTTGCGCTCCTGGCGTCCGAGCCGGCAGCGATTGGGTTGGAAGGGGAGCAGGAGCGCAAGAACCAATCAAGAACCAAAGGGAAAAAACTCGATGAAACCCTCGATACTGCTCGGGGGCGGCGCCGCCGCTCTCTCGTTCCTTCTTTCGAGTGGAGCTTTCGCCGTGCCGTTGACGACCGCGGAAGTCCAGCAACTCTCAGCCGGCACGACACATCCGGTGATCGTGATCATGAAGAACAAGCTCTCCGGAGCGGACGCGCTGAACGATCAGGCGCCGCTCGTCAGCGAGATCAGCCAGCTCACGACCAAACGCATCAAGCAATTCAAGACCATCAACTCACTCGCCGCGGAAGTCACGGAGGCCGAGATCGAGCGCCTCAAGGCACATCCTGCCGTGGCCATGGTCGTCCCCGATGTGGTGATCCATCGAGCGAGCCCACAAAGTGGCAGCCCGACCTTGAATACCAATGCCTCCCTCGTTCCGAACGTCATTCCGGGTGCTTGCGGCGCGAACGGCAAGGTCCAGCTCGAACCCGAAGCGTTGCAAACCACAAACACCGCTTCGGATGATCCAGCAGCGAAAACCGCGCGCGCGCTCGGCTTCACGGGCGCCGGCGTGAAGGTCGCCTGGATCGCCGACGGCCTCGATCCCAACAACGTCAACTTCATCCGCAAGGATGGCAAGTCCGCCTTCATTGACTACCAGGACTTCACAGGCGACGGACCGGGCGTACCGACGAGCGGCGACGAAGCCTTCCTCGATGCGAACTCGATCGCCGGCCAGGGCCTGGTCGTCTATGACGCAAACAATTTCAGCGCGCAGCCCGATCCCGGCCCCTGCAACATCCGCATCGAAGGCATGGCCCCCGGCGCCTCGCTCGTCGGGCTGAAAGTCTTCGGCACCAATGAAGACACGACCGAATCCAATTTCCTCCAGGCAATCGACTACGCCATCTTCGTCGATCACGTCGATGTGTTGAATGAGTCATTCGGCTCCAATCCGTTCCCCGACGTCACCTCACTGGATGCTACGAAGCTTTTCAACGAAGCAGCCGTCAAGGCAGGCATCACGGTGGTCGTGTCCAGCGGCGACGCCGGCCGTACCAACACCATCGGCTCGCCGGCCAGCGACCCTGAAGTCATCTCGGCAGGCGGCTCGACCGCGTTCCGCTTCTATGCGCAGACAAACTATGTCGGCGCCCGCTACTTCGCCACCACCGGCTGGCTGAATGACAACATCAGCTCCCTGAGCTCGAGCGGCTTCACCGAGACCGGCCGCACCATCGACCTCGTGGCCCCGGGTGATCTGGGCTTCGCCTCCTGCGAGGCGAGCCCCCTGTTTTCCGGCTGTACGAACTTCCTGGGGAAGCCATCGAACATCGAGGAAGCCGGTGGCACGAGCCAGTCCGCCCCGTTGACCGCCGGGGCTGCCGCGCTCGTCATCGAGGCTTATCGTAAAGCGCATCACGGCGCCTCACCCTCCCCGGCTCTGGTGAAACAGATTCTCACCAGCACCGCGACAGACCTCGGCGCGCCGGCCAGCGAGCAGGGCTCCGGACTGGTCAACAGCTACAAGGCAGTGCTGCTTGCGCAATCCATCAACCATGGAACCAGCCCGGCCGGGAGTACCCTGCTGCTGTCACACAGTCAGCTCAACGCGGTCGCGACCCCCGGAGCCACCCAAAGCTGGGATGTAACAGTGACCAACACCGGGGTGTCCACACAAGTCGTCGCTGCCAGTGGGCGCACGCTCGGCCCTGACGAAAACGTGCAACAGGGTTCGGTAACCTTGAACGACGCGACGAGCCCTCAGTACCTCAGCTTCCAAGCCCGTCAGAACAACTATGGCGTGTTCAAATTCACGGTGCCTGCCGGACAGGACCGCCTCTTCGCCCAGATCGCCTATGATTCCAAGCCCGGTGCCGGCAACAACGCGCGCGTGCGGTTGATTCTTGTCGATCCGCTGGGACGTTTTGCGGCCCACTCGCTCCCCCAGGGTGTGGGCAATTACGGCAGCGTGGATGTGCGTGCCCCAGCGGCCGGCACCTGGACGGGAGTGATCTTTGGAATCGTTGCCTCCAGCGGAGGTACGAATGGAGTCGTCCCGTGGAAAGTGTCCACACAGAAGTTCGTCCCGTTCGCTACGGTATCGCCTGGAGTGCTCACTCTTGCACCGGGCGAAGGCAAGACAATCCACGTCAGCGCCCAGACACCGTGGACTCCAGGTGACACCTCCGGATCAATCGTCCTGACCTCGACTGGCGGCGGTGTCGATCCTTTCCTGGGCAAGGAAAGCAACTCGATCCCGGTGACGCTGCGGAGCATGCTGGACCTCGTCCACGGCGGCGGCTTTCAGGGCGTCCTGACCGGAGGTAACGGCCGGTCCCCAGGCGAGGGCCAGATCCAGTACTACGAGTTCAATGTGCCGCCAAGCCACCACAGCATCACAGCGAATGTTTCGCTGACAAACGATCCGACCGACCCCGTCGGTGCCTATCTCGTCGCTCCCGACGGCACGGCCCTCGGCTTCGGCCAGAACAATCTCACGACCGGCAGCACGACGCTCACGGCTTACACGCTCAATCCGACGCCGGGAAGGTGGACGTTGATCGTGGATTTCGCGAATCCCGTAGTCGGAAATGAGATCTCGCAATCGTTCAGCGGCAATGTCAGGTTGGATGACACTGACGTTAGCGTGAGCGGAATCCCCAGCGGGGAGCACATCTCCTTGGCCGCCGGTGTGCCGGTCACCGTGCCCGTAAAGATCACGAACAAAGGCATCGCTCAGCAGGCATTCTTTATCGATGCGCGACTCAACAGCAAAGCCAACCTCGTTCTGGCGAACATCGCTCCGCCTGCGACCAGCGCGGGCTATTTGCTACCGCTTACGGGAGGCGGGCCGCTGTGGGTCGTACCGACGCAGACGTCCGGGGTGCACGTGGCCGCCAACGCCACGCTGCCCATCATGTTCGACTATGGGCCAAATCAAGGCGATCCGGATCTCGTAGGCATACCCAACCTGTTCAATCCATTCCGCGCCACAGCGGCTTACGCGCCCGCGGGCGGCAAGGTACAACAGGGAGTCTGGTTTGCCACGCCATCCGAGTTTGGGCCATATTCGGCACCGGCCGCCGCTGGGTCCGTGAACATGACACTCACGGCGACCGCCCTGGACTTTGACCCGACAGTCACGACCGCGGGTGGAGATTTATGGCTGGCGGCCCTGGATGCGAACACGTTGAACACCTTCCAGGCGGTGCTCGTCGATCCGGGCCAGACTGTCACGATTCCGGTGACCATCACCCCGGCGGGAGCGTCGGGTACAAAGGTGAGAGGTACTCTCTACATCGATACCGTGGTCAATGGCCTGCCTCCGTACCAGCAGCTCACTGGGGACGAGGTTGCTGCATTCCCATATAGCTACACGATCAAGTAACGAAAGGGCCGAGTCTGGGTCCGTCGGTGCATCACCGGCGGACCCAGCTTGATTCGCGGGTCCGGCCGACCTTCCCGCCGCTCGAAAGCATTCGTCAGGCTGACGCGGCGGATTGACGCCTGAGCAGCGACGTTACTTCACCCGCTGCTTTCCCAGCTTCCGCGCCAGCGTGCGCCTGTGCATTCCGAGCCTCCTCGCGGCTTCCGAAATGTTGAAACCCGTGGCGGCGAGCGTCTCGTGGATGCGTTCCCATTCAAGCGTCTTGATGGAGGTAGGTCGCTCCGTGAGGCTCACTTCCACATTTCCCTCGGCGCGGCCGAACGCGGCTTCGATGTCGTCCGTATTCGACGGCTTGGCGAGATAGTGACAGGCGCCTAACTTGATCGCCTCGACAGCCGTAGCGATGCTCGCATAACCGGTCAGCACGACAATCAGCATTTCCTCGTCGTGCGCGTGCAAAGTCTGTACGCATGCCAGCCCGGACGCGCCGCCGGAGAGCTTGAGATCGACAACGGCGTATCGAGGGTTATGCGCCAGAAGGAGCTGCTTGACTTCTTCCAGGCTCGCGGCCAGAAGTACGGTGTATCCGCGCCTCTCGAAGGATCGGGTCAGCGTCCGGGCAAACGCTTCATCATCTTCGACGACGAGCAGCGAGCGCTCAGTTTCCATCGGTCGCGCTCTCCTCCTCCAGCGTGATGGACTTGAGCGGCAGGGTCAATGTGACCATAGCTCCCCCTTCGGGACGATTTGTCGCGACAACACTCCCGCCCAGAGTGCGTGCAACATTGGCGACCAGAAACAAGCCGAGACCGGCTCCTGGCCGCGCCTTGGTGGACTGATAGGGCTTGCCAAGCTGCGCCAGGATCTGCGGAGCAAACCCGGTGCCCGCATCCCTGACCACCATCCTGAGCAGGTCGCCTTCCCGAGTTACATCGAAACCAACCCACCGCGGTGAAGCTTCCAATGCATTGTCCAGCACGTTGCAGATCATCTGCTTCAGCGCCGAGTCGGAGACGATGGTCAGGTCGCCCCCGAACTGGTTGTCGTAGCTGAGGTGTGTCACGGCACGGGTCGCGCGCCATTCGGCAACCAAATCATCCAAAAACGTCCTGACCGTCGTTTCGACAGGGGAGTCACCCCGCGCCTCGCCCGCCGACAACAGAATGCCACTGACAATATTCTTGCAGCGTGTGACCTGCGCCTGCATCTCATCGATTTCCTGTAGAAGGTCGGAGCTCGAGTTGAAGGCCGGCATGTGCCGCCAATCACCGAGGATGACCGACATTGTCGATAGAGGTGTCCCCAGCTCGTGTGCCGCACCGGAGGCCAGCAAACCCATCCGGACGATATGCTCCTCCTCGGAAGCGCGCTCGCGGAGGTATGCCAGACGGGCGTCGCGCGCACGCAAGTTACGACTGATCCGAGTGATAAAGATCACCAGGAGGGCGGCGTTGAGCACAAAACACAGTAGTAAACCCTGAATATACGGACCAGCCAACCGGCCGTAGTCAGCCGGCGGCAGCGCCAGAGGCCGATACAACACCGTCAATCCGGCGAGGCACAGGCTCGTGATGACGACAATGGTCCACACGGACCAAGCCTCCAGCAGAACAGCTCCAAGAATGACCTGCAATAGATAGAGGAATGCGAAGGGATTCGTCGTGCCGCCGCTGAGATAGAGCTGTGCTGTCAGGGTGGTGACATCTACCAACAGTGCAACGAACAACATGCCGTTGGTGACTTCGCGAGAGAAGCGCAGGCGCAGCAGGCTGGCCACGTTGAATGCGGCCAGACAGAGCAGCACGACGGACATGTCATGTAACGGGAGGCGAATGCCCAGACCGAAGCTTGCCACGGTGATGGTGATGACCTGGCCAATTACGGCAGTCCAGCGCAGCTGGATGAGCTGCCGCATGTTTTCCCGGCCGGAAGAGTCGTCGAGAGTCGCGGCGCCGCTGGCGGCATCGCTCAGTGTTGCGACGGGCTCGGCCAGGCGGGCCACCACCACGTCCTGAGTCAAGGCGGAGCCCTCCGGGACGTCTCCAGTCCGAGGCGCAGCCGACGCTCTTCACGGAATACGAGCCACGTTCCCAAAACGAGCATGAGCGCAAGCGTATACCACGTGACCGCATACACCAGATGACTATTGTGGAAGGTGATCACCGTCAGGCCGGCAACAGGACCGCTGTCCGCTGGGCTGGATCCCGCTCCGGGCGGGGCTTCCGCATCGATAAAGTACGGGGCGACCCGACTCAGCCCACGGGCGGCGGCAATAGCTCCTACATCCCGCGAGTACCAGCGATTCGCCGTAGGCTCGTTGTGGCGTAAAAAGGCGCCACCCGGCTCACTCATCCGTAGCAGCCCAGTGACCGTGGCTGGAGCAGTCGGCTCGATGGCGCCGTGCGTAACCCGATCGCGTCTGTCGGGAGGTACATAGCCGCGATTGATCAACACCACGGTCCCGTCCGCGCGGCGAAGTGGCGTGAGCACCCAGAAGCCTGCGCCGAGCTCGGTGGTGGCCTGTACCAGAGTCTCGGCCTCGTTGAGGAAGGCGCCAGTGACCCACACGTGGCGATATTCGCTATTCTCCGCAGTCAACGCACTCCACTGCGGCTCGGCCGGCGCCTCGACGGGCGCTGCATGTACCCGCTGCTCCACTCGGGCGATAACGCCTAGTTTCCAACTGCGGCGTTTCACCTGCCAGGTGCCAAGCGCGACAAAGCCGCTGAAGAGCACCAGCGCTGCCAGAGCTACGACGATCAGAGTCAGCGCCGATCGTGCCTTGCGCTCCACCGCAGCGGGCCCCCGCACTCCCGGTTCGAGTGAATCGGTGGGCGACGCGCGAATACGCCTGAAGCTCAAGGCATGTGACGCATGTCCGGCATGGACGACGGCATCATGTTTTCGTTCAGGTGATCCATCACCCAAAGGGAGCCGCTGAGCGCAATGACCACGAGTACCAGGGTGAAGATCAGCGCCAGCAGCGTCCAGCCGCCTTCGGACTTTGCGTTCATATGCAGAAAGTACACCATATGCACTACCATCTGCACGGCAGCGAACCCGAGTAATACGGCGGCAGTGACGCCGGGACGCTCGAACACCTTCCCGATCACCACCCAGAACGGGATGGCCGTCAGAACAAGCGACAGCACAAATCCGGTCAGATAATCCTTCAGCGTGACATGAGTCCCTTGCTCCACGCCATTCTCGTGGCCGTCGTGCTCGTGGTGAGCCGACCGGCCTCCGGAAGCCGCGATGCCTACGTACTCGCTCACTGCATCACTCCCATCAGATAAACGAATGTAAACACGCCGATCCAGATAACGTCGAGAAAGTGCCAAAACATGGACAGGCACATCAGTCGCCGCCGGTTGGCGGTGATGAGCCCTCGCTGCACGAGTTGCACAATCAACGTGACGAGCCACACGAGACCAAAAGTGACGTGCAAGCCATGCGCGCCTACCAGCGTGAAGAACGAAGAAAGGAACGCGCTCCGCTGCGGTCCCGCACCCTCGTGGATGAGATGTGCGAACTCGTGTAACTCGATGCCTATGAAGCCTGACCCCAGCGCACCGGTGACCGCCAGCCACACGATCGTGTCCCGCAAGCAGCCGCTCTGCGCCTGCAGCATCGCAAAACCATAGGTAATCGACGACAGCAGCAACAGCGCGGTGTTGGCCGCGACCAGCGGCAAGTCAAACAGATCCGCGCCCGTCGGTCCGCCGGCGTAGCTGCGGCCGAGCACGCCGTATATGGCGAACAGGCACGCAAAGACCAGGCAATCGCTCATCAGGTACAGCCAGAACCCGAGCAGCGTGCCGTTCTCCGCATGATGCGCGTGTGCCAGATAATAACGCCGGCTATCAACGGGCGCGCCCACCCGTGGCGGCAGCACGCGCGGATCGGCGGGAATGAGCTTTTCGATCGCTTCAGACATAGAGCGTCATCAGCCGTGTGCGAGCGCTCTCCACACGAGCCACCTCTTCCGCCGGGATATGAAAGTCCCGGTTGTAGTTGAATGTATGAATGAGCGTGGCCGCCAGCACCGCGGCGAACGCGACCACGGCTAGAAGCCACATGTGCCAGATGAGCGCGAACCCGCAAGCGGCGCAGAAGGCGGCAATCACAAAACCCGCGGCGGTATTCTTCGGCATGTGAATGGGGATGAATCCGTCCCGTGGCCGCCGATAATGATTCTTCTTCATGTCCGCCCAGGAATCGTTGTCATACACGCGCGGCGTGAAGGCGAAGTTATAGGCTGGGGGTGGCGACGACGTAGACCACTCCAGTGTACGGCCATCCCACGGATCGCCGGTAACATCACGCAGCGACTCGCGGCGCCGGTAGCTCACCACGAGCTGCACGATGAGCGCGACGATGCCGAGCAGGATGAGGGCGGCGCCAAAGGCAGCAATCTGGAACCAGATCTGCAACCCAGGGTCCTCGAAATGGCTCAGGCGGCGGGTCACACCCATCAGGCCCAGCACATAAAGAGGCATGAAGGCAAAATAGAATCCGATGACCCAGAGCCAGAAAGAGCACTTCCCCCAGAACGGGTCCAACCGGTAGCCGAAAGCCTTCGGGAACCAATAGTTGATGCCGGCCAACATGCCAAAGAGCACGCCGCCAATGATCACGTTGTGGAAATGAGCGACCAGGAACAAGCTGTTGTGAAGCACGAAGTCCGCCGGCGGCACCGCCAGCAATACGCCGGTCATTCCGCCGATCGCGAAGGTGATCATGAAGGCGACCGTCCACAGCATGGGGAGCTCGAAGCGGATCCGCCCGCGGTACATGGTGAACAGCCAGTTGAATATCTTAGCCCCTGTCGGGATCGAGATGATCATGGTCGTGATGCCGAAGAATGAATTGACGCTGGCACCCGAGCCCATGGTGAAGAAGTGATGCAGCCAGACCAGATAGGAAAGAATGGTGATGACGATGGTGGCGTACACCATGGAGGAATAGCCAAACAGCTTCTTCCCGCAGAAGGTTGCCACGACCTCGGAGAAGACTCCGAAGGCGGGCAGGATCAGGATGTAAACCTCCGGATGCCCCCAGATCCAGATGAGGTTCACGTACATCATGGCATTGCCGCCCAGGTCGTTCGTGAAAAAGCTCGTGCCCAGGTAGCGATCGAGTGACAGCAACGCCAGCACCGCCGTCAGCACCGGGAATGCAGCAACAATCAGCACGTTCGTGCACAGGGCCGTCCAGGTGAACACCGGCATCTTCATCAGG
>CAZBTV010000191.1:0-12767 GCA_964494895.1 uncultured Steroidobacteraceae bacterium
TGCTCATCGCTCACGAGGGTAACTATGCCCTGGATGAAACAGGTCATGAGCGCGGGATCGTTTACTACAGCAAGCGCCGGCTGAGCGGCGACTTGTCAGAGCGCTTCTCGCTGGTTGCGAGCAAGGCGCTCAGGGCTGCCCAACTCATATGCGAGGAGCCGGAACTCAACGGCGCGGTCAATGTGCCCGGCAATTTCCTCGAGCTCTTCGCCAATGACCGACTTGTCGCGCCTAACACGGATGCGGCGTACACTGAGCTCGAACCGGCATTGATAACCTTTCTTGACAAGCTCTACGCCGGGGCGCGCTATACGTTGACGCGCGAAGCTGATTCCAAGGAGCGCCTATCGGTGCGGGTGAGCGCCGAAAGTCAGGTGCCGCTTGAGACGCTGCTTGCACGAGTGACGTAGCTCGGTTGAGCCTGCGGCCACACGGGATCCATGGCACATCGGAGAAATGGCGCCATAGCCGCCCGTTGTACCCCAGGTGAGCGCCCCGCTTGAGCCGCCAGAATGCGACCAGTGCGCAATAAACAGCGTGAGATCCTCCAGGCGCTGGTGAGTTTCGCGGGGAGCTTGGCAGCGCTGGAGATCTCGTTTCGAGACGTGTCATATGACTACGAGGGTGAGCCCGTCATATTGACCTGCGTGCACCTGGCTCGAGGTGTGCGCCGTTACTTGAACAACGAAATCTCGGCTTCCGACCTCCAAGCGTGGGCCGATATGATCGAAGGCAGACCAGGCATCGAATACGAATCGAGCCGGCGCGATATCCTGGAAAGGGCTCTGTTTCAGCTCTCTATGCCGCATCTCAACGAGCCCATAAATCCAAAGCTCTGTTGGCGCATCCTGAAGGCGCTGCGAACTGTGGAATAGGTGTTGATACGGACGGTAATGGGCAGACGACAGTCCTTGCTCCTATCGGAGGGCGGAGCAGCTGTAGCTGACATTCGAATAGAACCCCATGTTGAGCCATCCATGCCATCGGCTTTCGATAGCTGAGAGTGCCGCGATCTCTGCCAAACTCGAGATCATCGTATCGCTGATTTCCTGGATCTGCCGCGAGCGCGCAAACGTTGCCTGGCCTTCCCTTTCCTGGGCCACATCGTCATCAGCTGCTCGATGAGCGCTCGCAGCCGCGCGGGGGACGCGCCATCCCGCGCCTTGAGGGCAACGCCGTAGAGTGTCGCCGTTACGATACCGGAGAGTGCATCCACATCCACACCGTCGGCGAGCTCGCCAGCGGTTTGGCCGGCGGCTATACGCGCTCGCACAGCGCCCTCCGCCAGGCGTCTGCGTTCGGCGACCGCCTCAAAGATGTCATTGGATTCGACCGTGCAATTTGTGGCTCCGAGTACCACGAGACAACCCCTTGGATTCTTCGGGTCGGTAAAGAACTCCACTGCGTCACCCAACAGACGCCGGATAGCCAACTCTGCCGTTGGCTCTTGCGTGAGCGCCCTGCGAGCGAAGCCGCCGGCACTTTGCTCGTAGCGCTGGATTGCTTGAAGGAAGAGGCTCTTCTTATGACCGAAGGCGCCATAAAGGGCTGGTGGCGTGATTCGCATGGCGGCTGTCAGATCGCTAATCGATGTCGCTTCGTACCCCCGATGCCAAAAGAGACGCATGGCGGTTTCGAGCGCCTGGTCGCGGTCGAACTCGCGCGGCCGTCCGCGCGCCTTGGTCGGTGTTGTCGGGCGTTTCATAGGGATCGATATATAATCAGTTGACGTGGCCGGCAAGTAGCTCTATTTTCCATAGCGATCAGTATGCAATTGTGACCTGGGGTTTTCCATGATTGGGCGAGTCGCAGTTCTCATGGGAAGCGCCTTTCTGTTTGGCGGCTTGCTCAGTTTCGTTCCTGGCGTCGTCCGGAACGGGCTCTACCTCGGCATCTTCAGCGTGAACCCGCCGCACAACCTGATGCACATTGCCACTGGTGTGGTGTTCCTCGTCGCCTCGGCGGTCGGCGCACGCTTCGCGCGCCTTTGCTTTCAGGCCTTCGGAATCTTTTACGGCGCTTTGGCAATCTGGGGCATCAGGGTCGGCCGCGGGATGATCTGCGGCGTGATCGCCAACAACCCCTATGACAGCTGGGGCCACCTGGCGCTGTCCGTGGCTATGTTGGCGGTCGGCTTTGGCCTGTTACGACGCACCAACAGCCCCCAACCCGCTTGAAGTAGAACGGTTGTGCGCCGGGAAGCTGGTGGCGGCGAACTCGTGAGCCTTGGCGGATATTCCTAGTGATCGCTCGGAAAAGCATTGGCACTCGCAGGACTGATCGCCTATTTCGTAGCGATCGATGGTTTATGCCGCTCAGAATCGCTTTTTCCGCGAGACCCGTCCGCCTGATCACCGGCGCCACGGACGGCGTGGGTAAGGCAACCGCGCTGGGACCGGCGCTGGAGGGCTTTGAGGTAGTGATCGCCGCGCGCAATGCGGTCGGCCGCAAGGAACGCTGTTGTGCGTTCGCAATTTTTGTTTCGGGGGGCGACCTTCGGGCATATCGGTAATCAATGGGTGTGCGTTTGGCCTTATAGTCAGCCAGCCCGGAGAAAGGAGCTAACCTAAAACATCGATAAGCAGGAGTCTAAGAGTGGGAGCACGCTAGACATTGGCGTTGGTCGTGGACTATCGCGGTTGGCGGGCATAGTGGAGCCGGGCATACGCGGTTGATTCAAGCAGCTCTCTCATTGATCTACAGGGAGGAGTCTATGTATCTGCAAGGTCATTCGTTTCCCTGGCAGGCGCGTACTACCAGAGTCGGTAAGCGCTGCGCACTCTCGTTCGCGTTGTTGATTTTTGTACTGACCGCGCCGGGTATCTTTGCCCAGCACAGGGCAAGTTCGTTCGCAGGAGCCGCGCGGCATGGCGGCTCTGCACTCGCGGCAATTTCTGCCCCGACGGACGCGGACTTCACAATTGCCGCCAATACCGCGGAGCTGTCCTTGATGGCTGGGATGCAGGTAAGCACTACCGTGTCGATCCAATTCCTGGGTACGCTGACCGGAAGTGTCTCGCTCAGCGCGAGCAATCTGCCACCTGGCGTCAGTGCGAACTTTGCACCCGCCTCGGTGAGTGGCACTGGCATGGTTGAGGTGAGCTTCTTCGCGCAAGTGGCAACCCCCAGTGCGGTGCGGAGCATAACGATTACCGGAATCAACGGGACGATCACCCATTCACTGACCATTGCGCTCATGGTTCAGGCCGCCGGAGGCTGTGAGTGTGGCCCAGCCTGCATTGCGATCTTGGCGTCAGCCAACGGGGTGACATTACCGCGAGGCGGGTCCATAACGGACATCATAGGTCTCTCCTGTGTGCAGCAGACAGGCGAATCGGTGGCGCTGAGCCTCTTGGACATACCTGCGGGCGTCAGCGCTTCAGTCGACAACCTGACAGTGGACAGCGCGACGTTGACCCTAACGGCGAGCAACACGGCGCCGTTGGGCACTTTCACGATCATAGTCGTCGGCAGTTTTGGAACTTCGAACGCAGCCATTCCCATTGTGGTAACCATCGTGGATGCTACCTGCCACATCAGTTATGACATAGTCAGTCAGTGGAACAATATGTTCGAAGCCGTGCTATCCATCGACAATACGGGAACAACTCCTATATCGCCGGGCTGGACACTGGCGTGGTCGTTTGCTAACGGACAAACGATCTCGCAGCTGTGGAACGGAACCGTCATGCAGGCCGCCGCGAACGTGGCGGTAGCCGGAGACACCAACATCCCTGTGGGAGGGAGCGATAAAGGTGTGGGCTTCTTGGGTACGACGATGTCGAACGTCCCCAATCAGGTGCCGACCACGTTCACGCTCAACGAAGCACCCTGCTCGGTGAACTGAAGGACAGCAGGGTGTGGTAAGCGCTCATCGTCCATCGCCCTTTTGAGGGCGGTGGGCGATTTCTTTGTACGCTCAGCAGGGCGCGCCCTTAGAGGCGGAGGCCCTCTGCCCACGCGGCAACGCTGACGGGCGTTTTTCTGTGCATCCGAACCCGTACGGCGGTTCGTGCTCCGAGGCACTGCTTCCTGCCTTCGGTGTCCGCGCTCGCCCGCTAAATCAGGCGCTTATTCATTCTATTGGATAATACTCAAAAAATGAGTATACTATACTCATTTTCAATTACCCGATATCGCCATGAACGCCGCCACCAAGCGCGCCAATTTCGATCTTTCTCCCGAGCAGGAAGAGCTTCTCGCGAATCTGCGCACCCAATTGGCTGCTTCCAGCACAAAAGAGGCCGTATTGAGAGCGGTGCAACTGGCCACTTTGCTCCTGGATGAGGTGCAGCAGGGCAATCGCTTGTTCGTCGGCAAGAGTCCTACGACCGCGGTCCGCTTGGCGATTCCGGAGCTGGAGGGCCGCGCGCACGGACAATGGCGCTGGTTGGTCGAGCGTCCCCATCCTTGGCGCCGGCAGTTCTGGGTAAAGGGGCGCAAGCTCTTGGCATCGGCTGTGTGGCTCGACGCACTGACCAACGGCATGGGCCCGCGCGAGGCTGCAGAGAATTGGGATCTGCCATTGGAAGCGTGCGAGGAAATCTTCGCGTACTGCGAGGCCAATAAAGTACTCATCGAAGCCGAAGCCAACGAAGAGCGGCAGCGCTTGAAACAAGCGAACATCGACGTCGATGCCGGTGCGCGGGCTTGAGAATCCTGGTGGGTGAAGACTCTCAGGCTCGCTCGCAACTCAACATTCTGCGCAGCGACGGACACGATGTGGTGGCTATCGGCGAGCTCGAGAAGAATGGAACACCGGACGAGGAAGTGTTTGATCTAGCCCAATCACTGGCGCGGGTGGTGTTGACCCACAACACGGAGGACTTTCACAAGCTACACCGAGAACGGCCAGGCCATCATGGAATCATGGCCGTCTATCGCGAGGCGGGTCCGCGCAAGAATATGAATCACGCTCAGATCGCGGCGGCGATCCGCCGGGTCGACACTTCTGGTGTGACGATTGCCGGTGAATTTCACGTTCTCAATCATTGGCGTTGAGGGGCTGCCCGGGCTGGCATGATCGTGTGTGGTTCAACCCAACCATCCAAGACCGTCGAACTGGTGGAGTGTCGGAAGCCCGTGCGCAGCTCGCTTAAGCTGCTTTTATCATCGGCGATCTTCAACCCCAGCACTCCAATGATGATCACGACGGAGGTTCGAGCGATAAGACGGCGCCCCGCTCCGCGTATTGTCCGAAGATACGGCTGCGAGGGGATCTGTATATACTACCGGCGCGCGAGTAAACGGTCTGGCCTGTTGCGGCGGTCGTTCCGTTACTTCTGAAGGACATGCGTTTCAATCGCGGATAGATGAAGGACGCAGCGTGAGCATCATTCTGGGCGTGGCTACCGGCCGTAAGATTGACTACTCGATCTGGCCGCCTGTGGTTTCTGCAAGGGGAATTGGCTGAAGCGCTATGCCTTCTCCGGCTGGGAAGAACTGCAGGACGTATTGGCGAAGGTTGGATTCACGCTCGAGGATGTGGAAGTCGCCGAAGTCGACCTTCGGGAGTGCGACTTTTCACGGCGGCCGAAAGGCAACATCGCTTGGGTCAGCAGCTCTCCGGTCTCGGTAGGCTGATCAATCAAGTTGGAGTTACTCTCATGCAATCACCAGACAATGTCTCATCCGAGGTCAAGCACCGTGTGAGTGCCGAAGAGTGGACTACGCGGGTCAATCTCGCGGCGGCCTACCGCCTGGTGGCGCTCTTTGGTTGGGATGATCTGGTCTTCACGCACATTTCGGCCCGGCTGCCCGGTCCGGAACACCAGTTTCTGATCAATCCATACGGAATGATGTTCGAGGAGATTACCGCATCGTCTCTCGTCAAAGTGGATCTCAGTGGTCAAAAGCTGATGGATTCACCTTACGAGATCAACCCGGCCGGCTTCATTATTCATAGTTGCATTCACGCTGCGCGGTCGGACGCCATGTGTGTCCTGCATATCCACTCGCTCGATGGCATCGCGGTGTCAGCGCAAAAAGACGGGGTGCTGCCAATCTCTCAACAGTCGTTGTTCGTGCTCGCATCACTCGCTTACCATGACTATGAAGGAGTGGCGCTCAATCCAGAGGAGCAACCGCGCCTGGTACGCGATCTCGCTGACAAGACGTACCTGATGCTCCGCAACCATGGACTATTGACCGTAGGTGCATCTCCTGCTGAGGCGCTGCTGGCCATGTATGTGTTCCAGGCCGCCTGTACGATTCAGGTGCGAGCTCGCAGCGGAGGCGGTGAGTTGATCCCGATCCGAACTCCTATACTGCGAGGAGCGGAGGCCGCAGCCAGGCAGGTGACCCGCGGACTAGGTGCCTCGCTCATCTGGCCGGGTTTGTTGCGCCGCTTGGACCGGGAAAACCCCGGGTATGCACAATGACTCAGCGTCTCGGGCCTACGCGCGCATCAACATCACGACAGAGTGCCGTAGCCAATCTCTGTTTCAGTCGCTCGATGTGCGCGACGAACTGGCTTCCCGCCTGCCGAAAGCGTGGGTCCAAGGCGTGCGATAGATGCCCAATTTTGGCGTCTCGGCCCCAGGCAGAAGAAATCGACCGGCAGCGACAGCCTGGTCGCGCAATGTCAGGTCCCTGTTCTGTAGCAGGGCAGAGCAGGGCGAGCGGCGACCTACGCCGTGCTCCATACCTGCCGTTCAAAGCCACGCAGAGTGGGCAGAACCAGCGGTACGAGCCGATTCGAAGTCAACCGCGCGAATTGATCCGTAGGGTAAGTGGCTCAGGTCTTCTTCTTTTGCGGATCTTCTTTCTGGCCCGTCACAGTGGCCGCAACGGCATCTGCGAAGGTGTTCTCGATGTCATCCATAGACGTTGCCGCGCCGTAGATGCCGCCCCAAGCGAAGGTCTTCTGAAGTTGAAACTCTCCGATGACGGTATGCTCCGGCATCTGATAAACAGTTATCGTGCCATCAATGTGGATCTGACCCAGACCTGCGAGCATGGCGCGTGCAAAGGCGTTACCTTTGTCATACCGGGTGAGGTGCAGATCGACTTCGTAGGTGCGAGTTGTGGCACCTGTAGCTGATGTGTTGGCTTGTTTACGGGAATCGACTCGCGCCTGGATCTTTTCGGAGAGTCGCTGCCGCTCTGACGGCAGGATCTTGACCGTCTCGGCGGCGTCAACTTGGACCTGAGCCTGATCGTTGGAGCTCACACGCGCGTTTGATGCGATTTCATGAGTGAAATTCGCCTTTGGCACTGTGCTAGCGCAACCTGCAGTCAGAACAATCAGAATGACAAGTGCGCCGCCGTACCGCTGATGTGCTCGCCCCATGGGACCTCTGCGGACGTAGAACATGTCCAGCATGAATTACACTATTACTGTACTGCGAAGCATACGGCTACGCTTCGCAGCCCGTCAACTGCGAGCACCTTAAGTCCGGATTGACGCGCCGCTTCTGTATGACTGCTCCCTGCCGGTTGGCGACTAGATGTACCGTCAACCGGTCGAATCGCTTAAATCGCTACATTTCGGTCTGTTCGGAGATCTCCAACGCACCGTCAACTTCGATTCCGAAGTAACGCACCGTGCTCTCCAACTACGTGTGGCCCAGGAGCAGCTCCAGGACGTGTAGGTTCTTCGTTGGGCGATATATCAAAGATGCGTTCGTCCGCCGGCAGCGTTTGCGTGCCATATGCGCTGGCATCGAGACCGATTTCCCGAATCCAACTGCGCACGATGCGGGCATACTGGTGGTGCGTGGACAGATATGGCGATGAGAGTCGAGAGTTCGATGATGCCCTCCCACCAGTTGTGGATGATCCGCAGACTCTGTGCCCCAACACAAAGGGCGGTGTTCGACCCGTTGCCGTCGGTCGCCATCGTCCGCTTTGGCGCAAATCGGCAGGACACCGCGTTCGATCCTCATTCGCTGGCGCGGAACTCGTACTTGCGGCACCGGTACTTCCTGACCCGCGGGAGCAGGGAAACACCGCCCCTTGAGGGAACGCTCCCTGATAGCGGGGAGGAGTCACCCGACATTGCAACACCTGCAGCTCCGACAACGCGGGCGTTGCCACCGCGCACTGACTGACTCGCGCGCGCACGCACAAAATAGTACAGTTCGTGCCTTCGCTTAATGGTGTTCGATGGCCATCGCTGGTGAGGTCGCAGCGACTGTGGTAACCGCCAAGGCGCCTGCTCAATTGACAATTTACGCTCGAAAACCACTGTAAAGGAGAATCAGGAGTGAACGGGCAGCAGCGAACCTCAATTTACCGTGGCCTCTTGGTATCTTCGCTCCTTACAACCAGCCTCCACGCACAGGCACCGGCGGGCTCGACGGCCCGGATAGAGGCGGTCGGCCATCTCGGCCAACGAATCGACAGTGCGCTAGCAGACCCGCGTTACAACGGGCTCAATCCGGTGGAGAAGCGCCTCGTCGCCTATTTGGCCCTGAATGCGATGATGATGGTCGAGACCGGACAGTGCGCCGATTTGAGTGCCCCGGGGTCTGCCGCCGAGAGCTTCCTGTACACGTTCACGGCTCTCAGCCGCGGGTCGCTGAAGCCTGTTTTTGAGCTTCCGGCTGCCCGCAAAACCGACTTAGTGGACAGCGCCGTGGAGCTCGCATCGCAGCAAGCACCGGATGCCGACCTGACTGAGCGCATCTGCGACGGACGGCTTCTTCCGGCATCCTCTGTCAAGCCGGTCGCCGAACGGCGAGAGGGGGCGCGTTACGTGCTCATGCTCGGACTCTCGCAACCGCCTTCCAACTCACCTACGCCGCACGCCCAACCACCCGGCGACCACTCTGAGCCCTCTTCCGTGCAGCAGGGTGCGAGCCGCCCATGAAGCGCGCCATGGCAGCGCCTTGAAGGTGGCGAGCCCGTTGCTGACTTCGCCTTTGACTCGGCCGCCGGTGGGCCTCGGTGTATTCAATCTTGGCGTGCGCCGAGCTTGCCAGCGCAGCGTGCACATCACGATGATCTCGAACAGCCGACGCAAGCGCCTCATGCGAAGGACTCCGTTCCAGGTAGCTCCGAACATGCGGCGACCTCCGCCTCAGGGCATCGTGACTCGTTGAAATCTACATTGATATGCTCTGATAGCCCCATACCTGCTGATGAGGACAGCGGACACAGTCTGATCGCGCAACCGACACTACGCCATCCACGGGCTGCCGATCCGCAAGTCGATGCAGCGTCACCTCCTCGCGACCTGGCGCTGTGATGACCTCATGTTGATAGACACCGTCAATGCACGTAGACCTCGGTGCAACAGATGCGGGTGTCTAGCTGATCTCATTTGGTGTGACTCAGCGGACGAGCGTATACGGCTGTATGCATTGTCCTCCAGAGAGGACCTCATCACCTTTGTACGGGAATTGAGGCGGCTCAGCGGTTGTAGCGTTGCGGAAGCCAAAGCCACCTACCTGCACTTGGCAGGTCATGGTTTCAAGTGCCACCGATGCAGCACGCCACTCAAATCTGTGGGGATAGTAGACTGCCCAGAATGCAAATCCCTCAATCTAGTGTGGGAAGCTACACCATGAGCCCGCTAGCGGTTTCGCTATGTGCCACCGTCGCCGTACCACGAAGCCAGCGGAGGTAGGCGATTTCCGTTGCGACCGGCAACCGCCGCAGGCGAACGTCGGGGTTCCTGGCAGACCAATCAGCGTGCCTATGTCCGCAGCTGGCCGACTCCGGAAGTTCCTCGAGCTGGCGCTGTCGGCCCAAGTCGCTTGTCGCGAACGGCTGCTTCGGGCACGCTCATGCCTCGTGCTATCTGGAGGGCGCTGGGTAGGGTTGGACATTATACGACGCAACAAGGAACATTAGAGGCCGCGATCGGCTCGCCTAAATGTTGTTAGGAAACGCGTTGGACGCCTTCGTAGACATCCTGATTTTGCCGCCTCTCCTAGCTGTGCCATGTGCCGTTCTAACCGGAAGTTCTTTCCCCGCTAAATGAGCGTTGAATGCCGAAGACCCTGCAATTGCAGGGTCTTCGCGCTTTCGGGAGGGCATTTTCGACTGCGGAATGTAGCCATGTAATTATGGGTAGTGGGTTGTCTGGAGCCGATGGGCATGGCATGATGTAGCCATGCATATCGACGGCGTACCGAACCGCACATCACGCCCAACCTACCTGCTGCGGGAGTCGTATCGGGACGGCAAGAAGGTGCGCAAGCGCACGCTGGCCAATCTTTCGGCGCTGTCGGACGAGCAGATCGAGGCCATTCGTGCGGTTCTCGCCGGACAGAGCGTGCGTCCGGTCGAGCAGCTCTGGCAGACCATCCGCTCACGACCCCATGGGGCGGTCCAGGCTGTGCGTGTAGCCATGCAGAAGCTGGGATTCGACTCCTTGATCGCCTCCCGCCCCGGTCCTGAGCGCGATGCGGTGTGTGCGATGGTGGCCGCAAGGATCTTATCCCCCCACACGAAGCTGGCCACCACGCGCTGGTGGCACACGACAACACTCCCGGAGGAATTTGGCGTCGGCAGTATGGATGAGAACGATCTGTACGCGGCGATGGACTGGCTGCTTGAGCGTCAGAGCATGATTCAGAAGAAGCTGGCTGCCCGGCATCTGTCGGAAGGGGGTTTGGCGCTGTATGACTTGAGTTCGAGTTACTTCGAAGGTCGTTGTTGTCCGCTGGCAAAGATCGGCCACAGCCGCGACGGCAAGCGCAACACGTTGCAAGTGAACTACGGACTGTTGACCAACCGAGCCGGCTGCCCGGTGGCGATCTCGGTGTATGAGGGCAACACGGCCGATGCGAAGACACTGCCCGAGCAAGTGGCCCGGTTACGCGAGGAGTTTGGCTTGGAGCGCCTGGTGCTGGTCGGTGATCGGGGGATGATCTCGCACAAGGCGATCGACTCACTGCGGGAGCTTCCGAGAATGGCCTGGATTACGGCGCTCAAGAGTGCGCAGATCCGCGCGTTGATGCACAGCGGTGCATTGCAGTTGGGTCTGTTCGATGAGCGCAATCTGTTCGAGTTCGCCCATCCGGATTATCCGAACGAGCGGCTGATGGCCTGCCGCAACGCAGACCTTGGCAGACGGCGCGCTCATAAGCGCGAAGCGCTGTTGGCGGCGACGGAGAAAGAGCTCGAGAAGGTTCGCGCCCGTATTGAGAATGGCTGGCTGGCCGGCCGGGACAAGATCGGGGTTCGCGTCGGCAAGGTCGTGAACAAGTACAAGGTGGCCAAGCTCTTCGCGCTCACCATCCAGGACGACCGCTTCGAGTTCCATCGACTCGCCGAGCAAGTCGCCGCGGAAGCGGCGCTCGATGGCATCTACGTCATCCGCACCAGCGTGCCGAAGAAACAAATGGAATCGGCCGAGGCGGTGCGCAGCTACAAGGCGCTCACGCAGGTCGAACGCGCGTTCCGCTCAATGAAGACGATCGATCTTCATATCCGTCCCATCCATCATTGGCTCGAGCCCCGGGTCCGTGCACATATCTTCCTGTGCATGTTGTCTTATTATGTTGAGTGGCACATGCGGGAAGCCTGGCGTGAACTGCTTTTTGCAGATGAGGATTTGAAACGCAAGGCGCGTCGCGATCCAGTCGCCGCCGCGCAGCGCTCTGAGGCAGCATCGCAAAAAGCTGCGACCCACACTTTGGAAGATGGCTCACAAGCACACAGCTTCCGAACACTGCTACAGGAGCTGTCGACCATCGTGCGCAACACCTGTCAGCCACTCGCCGGCGCGACCGGCTCTTCGACCTTCCAAATGACCACATTGCCGGCTCCCGCTCAGCAACGCGCGCTACAGCTCCTCCAATCTATCACCGTGTAGCCACTCACGCGATATCGCAAAATGACCCAACCTGTTGACCCGCAACGTAATAACAACAGGTGGCGCTCAGAACTTCAGTCTAACGGCTGCTGGGGTGCTTCTTTGGAGACGCAGCCGTTCGGCCGCGACGGCGATGATTGCACTTGGATTCGCGGCGACCTTCCTTAGCGTAGCATCGGGTCTGTTTGCGACGTACAAAACTCACGCGATATTGTCAGAATTTACCACTGCGCCGCCGGCTCAGCAGGACACATTTTTCATCGTAGCTCACCATCACGGATTTCTTCTGCTAGGGGTATTGGGCATATGGGTGGCCGCTGCGGGTATGCTATGGCATGCCAGGCGACACGGTTGACAACTGCATCTCCTAACAATCGCTGTAGGAGGCCGTGAACGGCTTGTGTGTTCGCGCGGCGGGGCTGCAAGTGTCAAGGAACGGCCGCTATCGGGCAGGTTCTCGAGAGATCTGAGCTTCCGCTCATGGCCGGTTGTCGACAGGAGGCCCCGAAATCTCCGCGTCGCAACATGAGTAGATTCGTCCAAGGCAATCCCGTGTTTGAGGATGACAAACAAGTGGTCATCAACGCCGATCCATAGTAGAAGTCGGGGTTGGTCAGGACAGGGTTCGCAGCTTACCGCTACCGAGTCTACGTCGCATCGAGATACAATAAATGATCCTCGCGAACAGAGTTGATTTGATAGGGTCATGACGACTTCAGATCACCAGCGTTTTCCGACACACGTAAAACGGTTGGCGCTCGTTCGGCAGAAGTTTCGCTGTGCCAGCTGCGGTGCGCAGATCAGTGCCGTCGGTGAAGCCGGGACGGCACTTCACCGTTTTGGAGAGCGGGCGGAAGGTCACCACGTCATACCGCACAACATGGGCGGTCCGATAACCGTTGAAAACTGTGTGGTCGTATGCCGGGCATGTCACTCCAACGCCCACTGTTACGTCCCGCAAAAAATGAGACGAAGCGTCCCGAGCTATTTTGGGCGGACA
>CAZBTV010000192.1:0-12654 GCA_964494895.1 uncultured Steroidobacteraceae bacterium
GGCGGTGAGCTCCAGTGGCCGCCCGAGGGATCCGGGTTGAGGTTGCAGCCGATAAAGCCCAGCTCTTCCACGCAGCGGGTGAGCTCCGCGACGCTGTTGGCCGCAGGAACGCCAGGGGATTGCGGCAGTTGGCAGACGCCGACGAAATTCTCGGGGTAGAGGCTGCAAACGCGGTGGATCAGATCGTTGCAGACACGTGTCCACCTCGAGCTCGTCACTTCGGTGCCGATGTGGTGAGCCATCGCCGAGGCGCGGGGCGAGAAGATGGTCAGGTCGGTACCGCGCTCGCGTTGCAGCTTCAGTTGCGCGCCCTCGAGACTTGCGCGGATCTGGTCGTCGCTGATTTGCACATTGTCGCTGGGCGCCGTCAGGGTAGGGTCTTTGAGCCCGGCGATCTGCGCATCGCGATACTTCTGCAACTCGCCCGGTGCGGTGGTGTAGTGCCCGTGACAGTCAATGATCATGCGTATGCCCAGCTCGCGTTAAGACGGTGCTGATGGCGATGATAACGAACGGCCCCGCACATCGAAACTGCGTGCGTTTATCGGCTTTTCGAGCAGACAAGCGCAAGCAGCTCGGATATGTTTGGACCACGCGCGCGTTCACTGTGCGGCTCGAGGAGGGATCGGCCGCATTCGTACGCGCGCACCGTCTGATCCCGGGCACAGACGTCGACGGCAATTTGACGAAACACAATTGGAGATCCCTATGGAAGCACGACTTCTCGGCAGAACTGGCGAGCGCGTGTCCGCGGTCGGTTTCGGCTGTATGGGTCTAGTGGGCTGGTACGGCGCCCGCAACGACACGGAGGCCCGCGCAACCTTGCTCGAAGCTATCGATCGAGGGATGAACCACCTCGATACAGCCGCCTCGTATCAGAACGGTGAGAATGAAAAGTTCGTCGGGTCTCTCATTCGCGACCGACGAGACTCTGTCTTTGTCGCGACCAAGTTTGGTATCACCCGGACGCCCGAAGGCGTGCTCAGGATCGACAACCGTCCGGAGTCGATTCGCACCTCCTGCGAGGCGAGCCTGCAGCGTCTGGGAATCGAGCGGATCGACCTGTTCTATCTCCATCGCGTCGATCGCAGCGTGCCCATCGAGGAGTCGGTCGGGGCGCTGAAAGAGCTCATTGACGCAGGAAAGATCCGCTACATGGGTCTTTCGGAATGTAGTGCGCAGACGCTCAGACGCGCCTGCGCGGTCCATCAGGTGGCCGCCGTACAGAGTGAATACTCCCTGTGGTCGCGCGAGCCGGAGAATGGGGTCCTGGCCGCCTGCCGCGAGTTGGGCGTTGGATTTGTCGCCTACAGCCCGCTCGGGCGCGGCTTCCTGGCGGGGAATTTTCGTACTCTCGGCGACCTGCCGCCGGATGATCATCGCCGTCAGGTACCCAGGTTTCAGGAGGGCAGCGTCGAGCACAATGCTGCGATTGCGGACCTCATCAAAGAGCTTGCCCGTCGCAAAAATTGCACAGCTGCGCAGTTGGCGCTCGCCTGGGTGTTGGCTCAAGGGGTTCTGGTGATACCGGGGATGAAGACACGTATGCATCTGGCCGAGAACATTGGCGCCCTGAACGTGACACTCACCCGCGCGGAGCTGAAAGAGATCAACAGCCAGATTCAAGCGATTACCGTTCACGGCGAGCGCCACGCCCCGGCGATGATGGAGGCGTTGGACCGCTGAAGGAGGGCGCCGCGCTCAGCGATACTCCAACCCGAGCTCCTTGAGCTTCTCGCGCATGTTATAAATGTCGAGTCCCAACTCGCCGGCAGCGAGTCGCTTGCGTTTCTCTTCCTCGTTCGCGACGCGTTGCTTGGCGGCTTGGGCCACTTTCACGGCATCGGTGCGGTTCACCGCCACGACGCCGTCGTCGTCAGCGACAATCACGTCGCCAGGCTCGACTCTTTGTCCCGCGACAAGGATAGGAACATTCACCGCGCCGAGACTCGCCTTTACGGTGCCTTGTGCCCAGATGTTCTTGCTCCATACCGGGAACTTCATTTGCGTCAATGTGGCGACATCGCGGACTCCAGCGTCGATGATGAGTGCCCTCACTCCTCGCGCCTGCAATGACGTCGCGAGCAGGTCGCCAAAGTATCCGTCGGAACAGGGCGAGCTCGGTGCCGCTACCAATATGTCCCCCGGCTTACAAACTTCGACGGCGACGTGCAGCATCCAGTTATCACCCGGTGGCATGAGCACGGTGACAGCAGCGCCAGAGACAGCCGCACCCGCATAGATGGGACGCATGTATGCGGCCAGAAGACCGGTTCGCCCCTGCGCCTCGTGCACCGTGGCGACTCCATAACCTCCCAACGCCTCAGTGGCGCCTGGGTCCGGGCGCGCGATGTCGCGCATCACAACGTGCTTGTTAATAACGGCTCCGATCGAGGTTGAAGCGAGACTCAAAGGGCCAAAGGAATTATACCAGCGGCCCTGCCCGTAGCCACGCCACGGTGCGGATAACGAACACAAATTGGCGTTGAGCCGGCTGCCTGGCGCGTAGGTTCCAACGCAACGGAGCTGATTGGGATTGGCCGCCAGCACGCTGGCCGGGTGCACCCCGACCAGCATGCCGCGCGCGGCTATATTTACTGCGTTTCGCCCTCGCCTTTGACAGTCACATCACCTGGATTCTCCAGGACCTTCATGACGACGCGGCGATTCTTCGCCCGTCCCGCCGGCGTGGCGTTACTGGCAACCGGGTCGGCTTTGCCATAGCCCTTTGCCGTGAGCTGCTCTGGCTTCACACCCTGGCTGACCAGGTATTCGCGAACCGCGTTCGCACGCTTGTCCGACAATGTCAGGTTGTACTTGTCGGAACCGGTCGCGTCCGTATATCCCTGCAGCTCGATCCTCAGGCGCGGATGTTTGGCTATCCCGTCGGCCACCTCGTTCAGCACCGGTCGTGAATCCGCCGTCAGCACCGCCGAGTTGGTCTCGAACGTAACTCCCTCGAGCACGATCGAGCTCTTGAGCGGACAGCCGAACTTGTCGACCGCCACACCATGGGGCGTGTTGGGACAGCGATCGATGTTGTCAGGTACGCCGTCGCCGTCGCTATCGGGAATTGCGGCGACCGGTGGTGGGGGCGGTGCGGGCGATGTCTGGGCAGGCGGAGGCGGTGGCGGTGCGGGGGGCGGGGGCGGCGGAGCAGGCGGCTCGTGCTTGCCCGGGCCAAAGCTGAACACGAAGCTCAGGGTATATAGATAGTCGCGCAGGTGGCCCGCCGCTCCCGCATCGTCCCAGCGGACCCGCAGGTCAGGTTTCAGTGAGAAGCTGCTCGATGCATCGCTGTTTTCCCATAGCTTGATGAAGGCTCCGACGCCTGCCTGAGGGAAGAAATCGTCCCGGCCTCGCTGGTTGAAAGGGGTGTCGTAATGCAGAACACCTGCACCGACGGCGATGTAGGGCGCAAACGGGCTCGAACGATTGAACACGCGCAAAACGTCGAGTGAGGCGGCAAACAGACGCAGGTGGCCTGGATCTCGCTCGTCCTTCAGGCGCACGGTGTTCAGATTCACATCGGCCGTCCAGTCCTTGTTGAAGTTATATCCAAGGTCGGCCCCGTACACCCAGTCGTGCTCCCTGGTACCGCGGTTGCCGCTGGCGACAATGCCGCCAACCTCCGGACCGAAATAGAAGTGCCCGGCCTCATCGCCGGCCGCGGCGACCACGGGCGCACAGGCCAAAAGGGCGTAAAGGGGAAGACGTCTCATCTGCAACTCCTAGGGTCTCGACGCAAAACGCGAAAAGATAGACATGTGCGTTGCAATAGCGCAACAACATGTCGCCGCGCCTGGATCAGGCGCGGCACCCTATAACCCTCGGAGCAGTCAATGGTTCCTGCAGTGCGAGCGCGCTTCAGTCTGTCCGATCTACCCTGTTGTGGTATGGATACAAAGTCATGGAGTGCTAAGCGTGGCTCGGTAGAAGACCGTCGGCCAGCGATTGCACGGCCGGAAGCCGTACCACGCGCGCAGCCGCCTCGATATCTTCCGCGAGAAGCCGATCCGCCGTTGCGAACGGCACCCGGGCGCGTAGCGCATCGTGTGCCTGTCGTAGGAGGGGTGAAGTGTTGAGCGGCTTCCTGAAGTCGATTCCCTGGCAACCGGCCAGGAATTCGATCGCGATGATGTTGAGGGTGTTGGCGGCTATCGTCAGCAGGCGCCGCGCTCCATGTGTGGCCATGCTGACGTGATCCTCCTGGTTCGCGGAAGTCGGGATGCTATCCACGCTCGCTGGATGAGACAGCATGCGATTTTCCGCCACCAACGCCGCAGCGGTCACTTGCGCCATCATGAAACCCGAGTTCACGCCACTGTCTTGCGCAAGGAAGGCGGGCAGCCCACTCATTTTCGGGTCGACGAGGAGAGCGATGCGCCGCTCGGAGATCGATCCCATCTCCACGCCAGCCAGCGCCAGGATGTCAGCAGCGAATGCAACAGGCTCGGCGTGAAAGTTGCCACCGGAGAGCACTTCGTCGGTGTTGGAGAAAATGAGGGGATTATCCGTAACGGCGTTCGCTTCCGTCACGAGGGTGGCCGCGCTCTGGTTGAGGAGGTCGAGGCATGCGCCCATCACCTGAGGCTGGCAGCGGAGAGAATAGGGGTCCTGTACGCGCTCACACGTGCGGTGTGATTCCCGGATTTCGCTACCGGCGAGAAGTCTGCGATAGGCCGCCGCGACGCGCGCCTGACCGTCGTGCCCGCGTAGCTCCTGGATGCGGGGATCGAACGGCGCGTCGCTTCCCTGCAGCGCGTCCAGCGAGATCGAGCCACTCACGACCGCAGCGCCGAGCACCGTTTCGAGCTCGAAAAGGCCCGCCAGGGCCAGGGCGGTGGAGACCTGGGTGCCATTCAGAAGCGCCAGCCCCTCCTTGGGGCCGAGCTCGAGTGGCTGAATGCCCACTTGCCGCAGGCACTCGGCGGCCGGACGCACTTCACCGCGCCAGCGGATGCTTCCCAGCCCCAGCGCGGGGAGTGACAGGTGGGCGAGGGGAGCCAGATCCCCGGAGGCCCCTACCGAGCCTTGCGCGGGCACGCATGGATATAACTCGTGGTTGACGAGCTGCTCGAGGAACCTGGCCAACGGCTCGCTCACCCCGGAGAACCCGCGGCTCAGGCTTGTCAGCTTCAGTACCAGAATGAGGCGGACAACCGCATCCTCCAGCAACGGCCCCACCCCTGTGCTGTGGGAAAGAATGATGTTTCTCTGGAGCAGAGCCCGTTGGGCCGGCGGAATGCGGGTCTGTGCGAGAAGGCCGAATCCGGTGTTGATCCCATAGGCGGCCTGGTCGCGGGCCGCAAGCCGGGATGTCGCGGTATGTGAATCGCGTATCGCACGGACCGCGCTCTCATCGATGCTCACCTGAACGGGGTCTGTGTAGACGCGCCGCAGCTCATTCAAGGTGAGCGTGCGCGAGCCGAGCTGCAAACAGAAAGAGTCGCTCATGCAACGATCCTTCCGGCCCGGACGACGGTCCGGCAGGGGTTGAAGCCGATCCAGTAGCCGAGCTCCTCCAGGGAGCGTATGTCCCAGATCACGAAATCGGCCACATAGCCTTTGGCGAGCGCACCCCGCTCTCGATGAAGGCCGAGAGCGCGTGCGGCATTACGTGTGACAGCGGCGAGCGCCTCCTCGGAAGTGAGACCAAACAGACGCGTACCCATGCTCATGGCGAGGAGAAGGGAAGTTGTGGGCGAGGAGCCCGGATTGCAGTCGCTGGCCAGCGCCATGTGTGTGCCAGCCGAGCGGAAGGCGTGAACAGGTGGTTTACGGTCTTCCGCGAGACAGTAGAACGCGACTGGCAACAGGACTGCGACGGTTTTGGAAGCCGCGAGGGCAATGGCGTCCCTCTCCGTTGCGTATTCCAGGTGATCGCAGGAGAGCGCGTGGTGACGGGCCGCCATCTGGGTACCGCCGAGGTTCGAAAGTTGCTCCGCATGCATCTTCACAGGGAGCGCCAGATCGTGCGAAGCGTCGAACAGGCGTTCCGCCTGGGCGAGGTTGAAACCAATGTTCTCGCAGAAGACGTCGACCGCGTCGATCAAACCCTCGCCGTGGAGAGTGGGCAACCAGTCGCGTATGATCGTGTCGATATAGTCATCCGCGCGACCGGCAAACTCCGGGGGCACGCTATGCGCGGCCAGGAATGTCGTTTTGACGGTAACAGGAAATGCTTCCGCCAAGTCGCGGGCGGCGCGCAGCATCTTTCCCTCGTCGGCGAGGGTAAGGCCATAACCCGACTTGATCTCGATCGTCGTCACGCCTTCCGCCAGTAGCGCTTGCAGACGGGGAGCGCTCTCGTCAATCAACTGCTGTAACGAGGCGCTTCGCACCGCGCGCATGGTGGAGAGAATTCCACCCCCTTCTTGCGCAATTTCCGCGTAGGAACGCCCTCTAAGTCGTTGCGCGTACTCGCTCGCCCGGGTGCCGGCGAACACGAGGTGGGTATGACAGTCGATGAGTCCCGGCGTCACCCAGGCGCCACCGAGGTCGTGTTGGTGGTCGTAGGCTGTCGGCCCGGCAGCCAGCTCTGATTCTGGGCCAACCCATTCGATGCGCCCTGCGCGGGTCAACAAGGCGCCATTCGCGATCACGCGCGTCGCTTCATCGCAGGTGGCGAGCCGCGCGTTTCGCCAGAGGGTAACAGAGTCGTTCTGCATCGTTTCGGTGCCTAATCCAAAAAGGGCAGCTGCAAACCCTGCTCGCGAGCACACTCGATTGCGGTCTCGTACCCCGCATCCGCATGTCGCATCACTCCCGTGGCGGGGTCGTTCCACAACACGCGCTCTATACGACGGGCCGCGCCGGGAGTGCCGTCGCACACTATGACCACACCCGAGTGTTGGGAGTAGCCCATACCGACACCCCCGCCATGATGCATCGACACCCAGGTCGCCCCGCTGGCGGTGTTGAGCAGAGCATTCAACAGCGGCCAGTCGGCCACCGCATCGGAGCCGTCGCGCATGGCTTCGGTCTCGCGGTTCGGGCTGGCGACAGAGCCGGAGTCGAGGTGATCGCGACCGATGACAATCGGAGCTTTCAGCTCACCGCGGGCCACCATCTCGTTGAAGGCGAGTCCCAGGCGGTGGCGGTCACCGAGGCCGACCCAACAGATACGGGCCGGAAGTCCCTGGAAGCGGATCCGCTCGCGGGCCATCTCGAGCCAATGGTGGAGGTGCGCGTCATGCGGCAGCAGTTCCTTTACCTTCGCATCCGTCCGATAGATATCTTCCGGATCGCCGGACAAGGCGGCCCAGCGGAAAGGCCCGACGCCGCGGCAGAACAAGGGGCGGATGTAGGCGGGCACGAAACCGGGAAAGGCAAAAGCCTCGTGCACCCCTTCGTCGAAGGCCATCTGCCGCAGATTGTTGCCATAGTCGAAGGTCGGGACTCCGGCGTGGTGGAATTCCAGCATTGCCTTCACGTGGAGCGCCATGGAAGCGCGAGCTTCCTTGGCGACAAGTGCCGGATTCTCCCGCCGCATCCGATCCCACTGCTGGAGACTCCAGCCGCGCGGAAGATAACCATTCACCGGATCGTGCGCGGAGGTCTGATCGGTGAGGGCGTCCGGCCTGATTCCCCTGCGTAGCAACTCGGGAAGCATCTCACACACGTTTCCCAACAGCCCGATCGAGATCGGCCGACGATCGTGCCGCGCGCGCTCGAGCATTCCGAGCGCTTCGTCCAGCGTTTTCGCCTCGACATCGAGATAGCGTGTTTGCAGACGCTTGGCGATGCGCTCGGGGCGACACTCGATCGCGAGTATGGAAGCTCCCGCCATGGTTGCCGCAAGAGGTTGCGCGCCGCCCATCCCGCCCAGTCCAGCAGTCAGGATCCATTTACCGGCGAGGCTGCCGCCGAAGTGCTGGCGCCCCATCTCGACGAATGTTTCGTATGTGCCTTGGACGATTCCCTGGCTGCCGATGTAGATCCAGGAGCCGGCAGTCATCTGTCCAAACATCATCAAGCCCTTGCGATCGAGCTCGTTGAAATGCTCCCAGGTCGCCCATTTCGCCACCAGGTTGGAATTCGCGAGCAATATACGTGGCGCATCCTCATGCGTGCGGAACACACCCACCGGCTTTCCGGACTGGATCAACAGTGTTTCGTCCTCGCCGAGCGCATGCAGGGACTTTACGATCTGATCGAAACACTGCCAGTTGCGGGCGGCCTTGCCGATGCCGCCGTAAACGACGAGCTCGTCGGGACGCTCGGCGACCTCCGGGTCGAGATTGTTCATCAGCATGCGCAGCGCGGCTTCAGCGAGCCAGTTACGGCAGCTGATCACCGGACCGCGTGGGGCTCGCAGAGGGGAAAGGGGTTGTTTGTCAGTCATCGGCTTTACCTCGACTGTAGGATGCCAGCCTGCCTCCCGAAGCCTCAGCGAAGGAGCGCTGAAAAGCTCCGGACAGCTCGTAGCGAGAACCGGGATGATATAGATCCGCGACTGTGGCGATCCGCCCAAAACTCCAGGTACGCCGCATGATGAGAAGACAGGCATCGCCTGCCTCGAGCTTCAGCATGCGGCGAATACGCCTGTCCGGCACGATGGCACGGACCGTGTGCTCCGCCCGTTGCAGTGGAGCTGCCTTCATGAGGTACTCATGCGGCGTGATCAGCGAAAAGTCATTTTGCAGGTAGCCCGGCACCACGGTCGGGTTCACGTAACGATCCTCGACCTGCAACGGTAAGCCGCCCTCGAAGTGAATGAGCAGCGTGTGATCGAGTCTTGCCCCGGATGCTACGCCACAACGCTCGGCAAGCTCACGCGAAGCGCTGATGGAGCCATGGAAGCCTACTTTGGCCAGATACTCATGGCCTCGTGAGCGGATCTCATCCGCGATATTGCGGACTTCCAGCGGGTGGGCTTGTACCCTCTGCTCGGCGACGAACGTCCCCACACCGGCTACCCGAACCAACACGCCATCGGCCGCAAGCTCGCGTAGGGCACGGTTCGCTGTCATCCGCGAAACCTCCAGCTCCCGCACGAGCTCGTTCTCCGAGGGCACTCGATCGCCGGCCGCCAGGGATCCTTGGGAAATCCTGGAGAGCACGAACTGCTTCACCTTCAGATAGCGCGCGGCGGCTGGCGGAGGGGAGGTCACGAATGACTCGTTCGACAGGTCCCGGGTGTTGGAGGACCGCATCCGCATCCTGCCATCGCCCGGGCAGCCTGTCTATACAGGTATAGGCGAGCTCTCCAGCAAAAAAGCATTGAGCTACCCCGTCTTTTGTCTCTCGTACGGGTTTCGCTCCCCGCCTGGTTTGGGTAGAATGCGCGCCCCCTCGAGCCTCGGCCGGGGGGAGCGGCGGGTGGGGAGAGCAAAGGTGTCCCGAGGTGCGCGAGCCTTGCGATACCGGCCACCGTCCGAAAGTGCTTGTCCAGAAAGCCCCCCGAGGGGCTTTTGTTTTTTTGGGCCTCGCGGCCCATTTTTGTTTGTGGCGGCGGGAAGATGCGATGACGGCGACCTTGCGAGAGCGGCTCATCGTCCTCATAGAGCCATTGCTCGGGAGGCTGGGGTATGAGCTCGTGGAGCTCGAATACGCCGCTGGGCGCAACAGTGCGAAGGTGCGCCTCTTTATTGATCGGCCCGAGGGGATCAGTGTCGAGGACTGTGAGCGCGCGAGCCGCGAGGTGGCTGCGCTGCTCGACGTCGAGGATCCTATTCCCACCGCGTACACGTTGGAGGTGTCCTCACCCGGATTCGATCGGGTGCTGCGCACTCCCGCGCATTTTGCCCGCTTTGTGGGTGAGAGGGTGTTCGTCGAGCTGCGGACGTCGCGCTCCGGCCGCCGCCGCTACACGGGGATGCTGCGGGCGGTAAGCGATTCGGGGATCACGGTTGAAGTTGATAAAGAAAAGGTAGAGGTCCCGTTCGGGGAGATTGGCAAGGCTCGGCTGGCTCCTGAATAACCTCAAGCCTGACTGTAAGAGGCGGAAAGAGCATGAACAAGGAAATCTTGATGGTGGTCGATGCCGTCTCCAACGAGAAAGGCGTCGACAAAGAGGTGATATTCGAGGCCCTCGAGGCCGCGCTGGCGTCCGCTACCCGTAAAAAACACGGGGAGGAGTGGGATGCGCGCGTGTCCATCGACCGCAAGAGCGGCGACTACGAGACCTTCCGCCGTTGGAAAGTGTTTTCGGACGACTCCAAGGAGCTTGAAGTCCCCGAGCGTGAGTTGCGCTTGGAAGATGCGCGGGAGATCGATGCCAAAGCGGAGATTGGGAACTATGTAGAGCAGCCGATGGAGTCGGTCGCTTTCGGCCGCATTGCCGCCCAGCAGGCCAAGCAGGTCATCGTGCAGAAAGTGCGCGAAGCCGAGCGCGCGCAGGTTGTGGACGCCTACCGTGATCGCGTCGGCACACTGGTGAGCGGGGTGGTGAAACGCGTGGATCGAAACGGCATCTACGTCGATCTCGGCAGCAACGCCGAGGGATTCGTGCCGCGCACGGACATGATTCCGCGCGAGCAGGTCAAGCCCCAGGACCGCATCAAGGCTTTTCTGAAGGAAGTGCGCTCCGAGCCTCGCGGGCCGCAGCTCTTTCTGACGCGCACGGCTCCCGAGTTTCTCATCGAGCTGTTCAAGCTCGAGGTACCTGAAGTCGGCCAGGGCCTGATCCAGATTCTTGGCGCCGCTCGCGATCCGGGAGTGCGCGCCAAGATCGCGGTCCGCAGCAACGACCCGCGCGTGGATCCTGTGGGCGCCTGTGTCGGTATGCGTGGCTCCCGGGTGCAAGCGGTCTCGAACGAGATCGCTGGCGAGCGGGTGGACATCATTCCGTTCGACGAGAATCCGGCGCAGTTCGTGATCAACGCGATGTCACCGGCGGAAGTGATGTCCATCGTGGTGGATGAGGAGTCGCACAGCATGGATATCGCCGTCGCGGAGGAAAAGCTCTCGCAGGCGATTGGCCGTGGTGGCCAGAACATCCGGCTCGCCAGCCAGCTCACTGGTTGGGACCTGAACGTCATGACCGAATCCGATGCCGAGGCAAAGAGCGAGACGGAGGCCAAGGCGTTGGTCCAGAATTTCATGAAACAGCTCGACGTGGACGAGGACGTTGCCACTATCCTGGCGCAGGAGGGTTTCTCCACCGTGGAAGAGATCGCCTACGTGCCCCAGGCGGAGCTCGCTTCCATCGCCGAGTTCGACGAGAACATCGTCAAGGAGTTGCGTAACCGCGCGCGGGACGTGCTGCTGACGCAGGCGATTGCAAGCGAGGAGACGCTCGATCAGTCGATGCCCGCTGATGATCTGCTGCTGTTGGAGGGCATGAGCCCTGACCTGGCGCTGGCCTTGGCGCGTCGCGGCGTGCGTACGCGCGAAGATCTTGCCGATCAGGCAGTGGACGATCTGACGGACATCGAAGGCTTGACCGCCGAGCAGGCCGGCAAGCTGATCATGACGGCTCGGGCACCGTGGTTCGACGCGGGCCATTGAGGCCATCAGCGGGGTTGAATAGCCTATGGCAGAAGTAACAGTTTCCCAATTCGCCGAGGTGCTGAAGGTGCCGGTCGATCGGTTGCTGGTGCAACTGGATCAGGCGGGCATCAAAGTGTCCGGGCCTGACGATCGCATCAGCGACGATGCGAAGCTCGAGCTGTTGACGCATCTTCGGCGCAGTCACGGCAGTGCTGAAAGCAGCAACGCTGCGCCGAGCAGGATCACGCTACAACGTAAGACCCAGCAGGAAATCAAGCTTTCGGGCGGACAGGGTCGCGCGCGCACGGTGAATGTCGAAGTTCGCACCAAGCGGACGTACGTCAATCGTGACGTACTTCAGGAGAAGGCACGCCAGCAGCAGGACGAGATCGATCAAAAGCGCCGGGAAGCCGAGGACGCGCAGCGACGCGAGAAAGAGCGCCTCGAGGCGGAACAGCGTGAGCGCGAGCGGTTGGAAAGTGATAACCGCCGTCGCCTCGAAGAAGAGGCCGCGAGGCAGAAGGCGCAGGAGGAGGAGCGCCGTCGCGCCGCCGAGCAGGCAGCTCGCGAAGAAGAAGAGCGACGTGCCCGTGAGCGCGAGGAGGAGTTGAGGCGTGCGCAGGAGGCCGCGAAGGCCGCTGCAGAGGCTTCCAAGCGCGAAGAGCTCAAGAAGCGTGAGGAGCCCAAAAAGGCCGAAGAGCCCAAAAAACGCGAGGAGCCGAAAAAGCGCGAAGAGGTCAAGGAGGCGGCCAAGCCCGTATTCGACCCAACGTTCCAGAAACCGCAGATTATCCCGCCGGTTCAGACGCGCGAGCGTCCGCCGCAGCCTGCCGGGGGCGGTCCACGCAGGCCGTCGCCACCGCAGGCAGCTGCGTCCGCGCCGGCAGCACCGCAGCCCGCAGCACCGCAGCCGCGCGAGTCGCGTGGTGATGGTCGTGAAACACGAGTGGCGGTTGACGCCAATGCTCCTCGGCGCCAGGAATTGCATGTCGCCGGCGACGTCAGCTCCCGATATAAGAAGAAGCGTCGCTCGAAAGGCCGGCCTATGCAGCCGGCTTCGGAAGGCGGTAAGCATGGCTTTGAAATGCCCACCGCGCCCGTGGTTCGCGAGGTGAGCGTGGGTGAGACCATCACCGTAAGCGAGCTCGCGCAGAGGATGGCCGTCAAGGCGACCGAAGTCATCAAAGTGCTGATGAACATGGGCGTCATGGCGACCAT
>CAZBTV010000193.1:0-12635 GCA_964494895.1 uncultured Steroidobacteraceae bacterium
AGCTCGGGGTGCTGCTTGCCTCCGGGCTGATTGTCGGTGAGGGGCTCATAGGCGTGCTGATCGCCGCGTTGGTTGCTTTCTCCGGCAAGGACTTTCCGTTGGCGCTGGTGGGCGATAACTTTGCAGAGCGCGAGGCTGTTGTACTCGGCACCGCAGTCTTCGTCGTCGCGATGCTGCTGCTCTATCGCTGGGTAGCTCGCTTACGCCAGTAGAAATTGCTTGACCGCGCGCGCCGCGAGATCCTGTTGTTCCACGTCATCCTTTTCCAACCCGAGATTCCGCCTAACACCGGCAACGTAATCCGCCTTTGCGCCAATACCGGAACCACGTTGCACCTGGTCAGGCCACTCGGCTTCGACCTTCACCATAAGAACGCACGTCGCGCCGGTCTCGACTACGACGATCTGGCGACCGTGCGCTTACATCAAGGACTGCACACGTGCCTTGAAGCGCTGGGAGATGCGCGACTATTCACCATCGAAACAAGCGGCACGCGTCTTTATACTGAAGCGAGCTTCCAACCGGGCGACGCGCTCATTTTCGGCTCGGAGCGCCGCGGTCTTCCGGCAAAAGTCCTCGAGCTCATTCCACCCGAACGGCAACTCACCATCCCCATGCGCGCGGGCAACCGCAGCCTGAATCTGTCAAACGCCGTGGCGGTGGTGGTTTACGAGGCGTGGCGCCAGAACGGATTCCAAGGCGACTCGCGAGCGTGATGGACTCTCGACTCCTGGCACGGTGCGCCCGGCGTGCGCGCCCCGAGATCGAGACGCAATCGGCCGGCTATTCTGTTTCGGACTTGATCGGGCGGGACATCAGATCGCGAACCGCATCTTTCGCTGGGACCCCCTCGTAGAGCACGCGGAACACGCCCTCACAAAGCGGCATCTCGACCTTCCAGCGAATAGCAACAGTACGGACCGCCTTGGCAGCGGCGTAACCTTCGACTACCTGACCGATTTCGCCAAGTGCATGTTCAGGCGTTACACCCGCCGCGAGCAACAGCCCAAAACGGCGGTTGCGGGATTGGTCGTCGGTGCAGGTCAACACCAGGTCCCCGAGCCCCGCGAGACCCATGAACGTCTCGCGCTTCGCGCCCAGGGCCACGCCGAGTCGCATCATCTCGGCCAAGCCACGGGTAATGAGAGCGACACGGGTATTGGCTCCAAATCCCAAGCCGTCCGAGAGCCCTGCACCAACAGCCAACACGTTCTTCACCGCACCGCCGATTTCCACGCCAGTGATGTCGTCCGAGGTGTAAGCGCGGAAATTCGCAGACGAGAGATCCTTGGCAAGAGCGTTCGCGAAAAGGACATCAGGGGAGGCCACGGTCATGGCCGTCGGCAGTCCGGCGCCCACCTCACGAGCGAAAGTTGGTCCGGAAAGTACCGCTACCGAGCGTTGCGATCCCAACACTTCGTGCGCAATCTGGTGCGGAAGCATGCCGGTCTCGAGCTCGAGGCCCTTGGTAGCCCACGCGAGCCGCATGTCTGGATCCAGGAGCGGAGCGATTTCGCTCAGAACAGTACGAAAGGCATGACTCGGTACAACCACCAGCACGTCACGCGCGCCGGCCAAAGCCCGCTGCAGGTCGGGCTCGATAGTCAGTGAGCCCGGAAACTCGCCTGCCGGCAGATAGCGCTCATTGCGCCGGCCCTCCGCCATGGACAGCAGGCGCGCACGGTCGCGGCCCCATAAGCGGGTCGCCTTGCCACTGCGCGCAAATTGAATCGCTAGCGCGGTCCCCCATGAGCCGGCGCCGAGCACGGTAACCGGGGTCGCGTACTCTGTTGCGGTCATGAGAGGACCTTGCTAGCGCTCGCGCCTCAGTTGGTCGTAATGGATTGTTGCGGCTGCTGTTGCGTGAGGTTCTGCGCGTACAGTGCGTCGAAGTTGACAGGGGGCAGCAGGAACTGCGGAAACCCACCCTGTGTGACGAGCTGTGACACAGCCGCACGTGCATACGGAAACAGAACACTCGGACAAACGCTCGCGACGGCGCGTTTGGCGTCGTTCTCGTTGAGTCCACGCAGCAGAAACATGCCAGCCTGCTTGACTTCCACCAGAAAAATGGTGGCGTCGTTCTGTTTCGCGGAGACGGTTACGGTCAACACGACTTCCGTCAGCTCGGGCGCCAGGCCCGTGGCAGCGGTGTGGAGGTCGAGGTTGATCTGTGGGTTCCAGCTGCCTTCGAGTCTCGGCCCATTGGGCGCCTCGTAGGAGCAGTCCTTCAGGTAGACGTTCTGCAGCGCGAGCAGCGGCCCTGTTTCCGCCTGCGCTCCGGGAGCCGGCCCGGCGCCGGCTGTTTCATTCGCCATTTCAAACTCCAGTTTTCAATAGTGTGTCGAGACGGCCGCTGGCCTCGAGTGCGTGCAGGTCGTCGCAACCCCCGACATGCGTTGCGCCGATGAAGATCTGCGGCACGGTGTGACGGCCGGTGCGAGCCGTCATTTCGGCACGCGCCTCAGGGCGCGCATCGACGTCGATCTCCTGCAGATCGACTCCCTTTTTCTTGAGAAGCTCACGGGCTCGTGCGCAATATGGACACCAGCCCGTCGAATACATTACGACCTTCGGTTCGCTCATGTGCCGCTCTCTACGTTTCAGATCAACCGCGGGTCAGCGGCAAATTCTCATTGCGCCACGCGACCAGACCGCCACGCAGATTGAACGCCTTGGTGAAACCTTGCGCGGCGAGCTGCCGGACGGCGGATGCCCCCAGAGAACCAGTGTCGTCATACACGATGACAGCCTTCTCCTTGTACTTCTTCAACGTGTCACCCGCCTTCAGAATCTGCTCGCCATTCATCTGGCGCGCGCCGCCCACGTGACCGGCCGTATATTGCTCGGGTGGACGCAAATCGATCAGCAATGCACCCTGATTCATCAACCGGACCATGTCCTGCGGCGAAACGGATGCCTTCGTCTCCGAATGCAGCCGGATTTCGTACAAAACCACGACGATGGCGGCCAGCGCCAGGGCCGCGGCCAGCCATGGGTGGTGATGGGTGTACTCGATGAGACGTTCCATGGTTGAGCGATCAGAAGGCCGATCCGGCCCGAAAAAGGGCGCGCATTATAGCGCCCCGATGTCTGCAGGTCCGTTTCCTCTACCGGGCCTGGTCGCTGGCCTGGCTTTCGCGGTCCTGGTGCATCTGACTTTTGCCCCCCTGGTCAAGGCCGCCCCTCGCGTCGAGAGCGATGCGAAGAAGACTGAAATGCAGCTCCAGGCGGTGAAATCGGAGATTGACCGTATCACCCGGGAAATCAGTGGAGAGCAAGTCGAGCGTGACCGGCTGACTCAAGAGCTGCGGTCAGCGGAGATTTCGGTCGGCAAAGCCCGTGAGGGCCTGGAGAGCGTACGCCGGGAGCGAGCCGAGTGCGCAGCGCGGCGCTCTGCCCTGGCCGCCGAGCGGCATGACGCGCAGGCGAATGTTGCCAAGGAAAGGGTCGCGCTGGCGGCACAACTACGGGCTGCCTACCTGATAGGACACGATGAGCCTCTGAAGCTTCTGCTGAATCAGAGGGATCCCGCGCGGGCCGGGAGGATGTTCGTCTATTACGGCTACTTCGGCAGAGCGCGAGCTGACCAGATCCACTCGATCGAGGATAACGTAGCCCGGCTGGAGCAATTGGACACGGAGCTGGTGGCGCAAGACGCAAAGCTAGCGGAGCTGGAGAAGCAGCAGCGCACGCAGCTGACTGAGGTGGAGCAGGCACGCTCACGCCGCACTGTAGTCCTAGCGAACCTCGAGGCGGAATCACGCACCCGCACGCAGAGCCTCGAAAAACTGCGCAGCCAGCAAGCCGGTCTGGAGAAGTTGCTGCGCGAGCTGCGCGAAGCGATGGAAAAGTATCCGGTCGAAGGCAACGACGCTTTCGCTCATCTCCGCGGCAAATTGGCGTGGCCCGTCAGCGGCCACGTCGTGGCCCGTTTCGGGCAGGCGCGCGCCGGAGGCGTGAAATGGGACGGCGTCCTTGTAGCCACGGAGCGCGGAGCGCCGGTCAGAGCCGTCTATCAGGGGCGAGTGATCTATGCCGACTGGCTTCCGGGCCTGGGGCTACTCACGATCGTCGACCACGGCGACGGCTACATGAGCCTCTATGGACATAACGAGCGCCTCTACAAAGCGGTTGGCGAAAGAGTAAGTGCCGGGGACGCCATTGCCGCCGCAGGAGACAGTGGCGGAAGCAACCGGCCGGAGCTGTACTTCGAGATCCGCAAGAGCGGTAAACCCATCGATCCACGCCCGTGGTTCAAGGCCGGGGACCCTTAGTCCCATCGCCAGAATGTGATTGAGCTCACATCTGCGCGTGCTGGCTGATGTTGCCGCCTTGCTGTCTGTTGATTGCGTGACGACAGAGCGCGACTGCTGGCGAGGCTGGGTTGTGTGCCGATCAACGTGTCCCAGGACATCCAAACACGCAACTTCTCTGTTGCATACGCCTCAATCCGTCAGTCGCTCAATGACGACATGTTCCCGGATTCCCGCTCGAGCGCGGAACGCCTGATTCAACCTGCGTAGCCTCGGCCGGTCGATGGCGTTGGGTAATTTCGGAACAGGCGTATCTCGCGCGCTCATTTGCGACAGCTGCCCGTGACGATGCAGAAGATCGATGGTAGCTTTGTGCGCGACGGTCGGGCTCGCTCACTCTCGGGCTGCCACGTTGGATTGCGCGTTGTCTCCGTTGAGCGTGGACGGTGTTCCGGTCCTCCTATATTTCGATTGACCGGCGCCGCGCGCCTGGTGTATCCGTTCAGCTAGCCAAACCGGGGGGTTTGAGGACATGTCGATGCGATCGCGCACGCTGATCGCTCTCGTGGCGGGGGCGATTTTTGGATTTTCAGCCGCAGTGACCGGCGGCGTGCTGGCAGAGCGGACCACTGACTCCGCACAAGCCCAGAGCTCAACGACACTGCCGTGGGAAGAAGCGCGCCAGTTCGCCGAGGTATACGAACGTATAAAGCGCGAGTATGTCGACGAGGTCGATGATCGCGCACTCATGGAGAAGGCGATTCGCGGCATGGTGGCCGCCCTCGATCCTCACTCCGCTTATCTCGATAGCGAAGAATTCGAGGAAATCCGCCTGAGCACCATGGGGTCATACCCCGGCGTCGGAATCGAGGTGGTTGCGGAAGATTCGGCAGTGAAGATCCTTCGTCCCATCGACGGCTCACCGGCCCAGCAGGCTGGACTGTTGCCGGGGGACGAGATTGTACGAATCGACGGAAACGACATCGGTGCGGATCTGGCCGGCGCCATTGCGCATATGCGAGGGGCGTCCGGAAGTACGGTGAATCTCACGATCCGCCGCGCCGGCACAGAGGGCCTCCTCGAATTTTCTCTGCATCGTGCGAAGGTTGAAGTCCACAGCGTGGCGCAGCAGAGCCTGGAGGCCGGTTACGGCTATCTGCGCATCACCAGCTTCAGTGAGACCACCGCGGACGACGTGACAAGGGCGGTTGCACGCCTGAAGCGCGACAATCCACAGGGTCTTCGTGGCTTGGTGCTCGACCTGCGAAACAATCCTGGTGGAGTGCTCGAGGCGGGAGTCGCGGTTGCGGATGCCTTCCTGAATGAAGGTGTGATTGTGACGGCGGACGGAAGGACGGCGGACTCACGTTTCCGCATGGAAGCCACCCCGGGTGACCTCATCGACGGTGCACCGCTCGTGGTGCTCGTGAACAGTGGTTCAGCCTCGGCTTCGGAGATTGTCGCCGGCGCGCTGAAGGACCACGGGCGCGCAGAGCTGATCGGACACAAAACGTACGGTAAAGGCTCGGTTCAGACAGTCATGCCGCTGTCCCGCGGCGGTGCCGTAAAGCTGACTACGTCTCGCTACTTCACTCCTTCTGGTGCATCGATCCACGGCAAGGGCATCGTTCCGGATATCGTCGAAGATGGCCCGGAGGAAACACCCGCCGAGCTCCTTCCCGGCAAGTCCGCGCAGCCCTTGGCCGCGCGAGATAAGGAGGTGCGCCTGGCTCTGGACACGTTGAAAGCCCATAACGCCCTGGTGCGAAACCCCACGGCACCATTGACGGTCCGCGCGCTGGTACCCTGACCGTACCCACTGACCACTTGCGGCGAGACACGTCGCCGCAAGTGGTGTCGTCCATAGCAACTTGGGATGACACCTCATCCGCCCGCGAGCGAGGTGGCACCGATCCCGATATGCTGCTCGCCACTGAAGCGACGAAGTAGGATTCCAGTGCTTTCCTGGCTTATCGACCTGGTGCTGCATCTCGACCGACATCTGGTCGACCTGCTCAGCCAATATCATTTCTGGGTATACGGCATTCTCTTCTGCGTGATCTTCGCGGAAACCGGGTTTGTGGTAACACCCTTTCTACCCGGCGATTCTCTCCTGTTCGCCACGGGTGCCCTCGCGGCCATCGACACGAGTGGTACGTTGAACGCTCCGGCGGTATCGCTCGTCCTTGGAGCCGCAGCCATATTGGGCAACACCGTGAACTACGGTGTTGGACGATACATCGGTCCTGCGGCGTTCAGCGGTCGCTACCGGCTGCTGAAAGTGGAATACCTGCAGCGTACTGAGGCGTTTTTCCTGCAGTACGGGGGTATGGCAATTTTCCTGTCGCGCTTCATGCCGATCATTCGCACCTTCATGCCCTTTGTGGCCGGCGTCGGACACATGTCATACGCCCGCTTCCAGGGTTACAACGTGGCGGGCGGCCTTTCCTGGGTGTTGCTGTTCATCTGGGGCGGATACCTGTTCGGCAACATTCCCGTCATCAAGCACAACTTCGGCCTGGTGACCTTATCGATCATCCTGCTCTCCGTCGTACCGATGGCAATTGCTTTGTTACGGCGCCGTGCGAGCGTCCCTGCTTTCAAAGGGTAAGCACCGCAGCGCGAATCGCGCCAATGACAGCTCCCACCACCAGTGCCCCGACCGGCAGGACCGACAAGCTGAAACCCACGGCGCGGGAATTCGGGTCTTTTACATAACTCACAAAATAGACGAATCGCCCGACGAGATAGACGGCCCCGAGTGCGGCAGCGATGTACGCGCTGAAAAACTGGCTGAACAGCAGAATCGACGGCACGAACATGACGAGCAGCTCGAGCGTGTTCATTTGCACCCGAAAGTAGCGTTCGAAAACCGCGTTCCCGGTCGTGGCGGGGGCAGCTACTTTGTAGGTGTGTCGCGCGCGACCCACGGCGAAAAGAAAGAAAAAGAATTGGGCTAGAGCAAGCCCGATCACCAGCTGAACCAGCGGCATAAGACCCCCAAGGACGATGTGTGCGAACGCGCTTTCGTAGATCAGTAGAATAGTTGAAGCTATGACTGACAAGCTTAGAGGATATGCGCATCGCGTCGACATCTCGGCGGACGCGGCGAAGGTGTGGCGCGCCCTTACTACACGGGAACATCTCATCCGCTGGTGCTCGCCGGGCGCCGACATCAAGGCAAAGCCCAGCGGACTGTTCCGCGCCAGTGTGGATCGGGTCATCGAGCTCGAGGCGCATATCGATGTCTACGACCCGGCCCGGCGACTGCGACTGATCTATCTGCCATCCAAGGATCTGCCGGCTACGGATACGGCCATCATCGACGACTTCATTCTGGACCCGAGCCCCCCGGCAACGATCGTTCGGCTGCTGGGATCGGGTATTCCGAGCACCCTCGACTGGGATGCACAATACAAGCGTCTGCGCATGGGCTGGCAAGCCGCCATGGCACGGCTCAAGGTGTTTGTCGAACGGCAGATGGACGAAACATGACAGGCTTCGTACTCCGTGCCCTCATCAGCGCTATCGGATTCTGGATCGCGACGCGTTGGATTGCCGGCATCCAGATCGACGACGCCATGACGCTGGTGCTTGCCGGCGCGCTGTTGGGAATCATCAATGCGATCGTCAGGCCGATCGCGGTCGTGTTGACCCTGCCGATCACGATCGTGACGCTCGGGCTGTTTCTGCTGATTGTGAATACCGGCATGGTGGCCCTGGTTGCCGCCATCCTGCCGGGATTCCACATCTCCGGCGGCTTCTGGTCGGCTTTCGGGACAGCGCTCATTGTCTGGATCACCGGCTGGATCGGCTCCTGGCTCATTGGTCCGCGCGGCAAGATCGACATCTACGTACGCAAGCTCTGACCCACGCTGGAAGCCGGCGATACGGTTGCTGGTAGCGAATTCTCGAAGTACACGCCTGTCCGGCTCGGCGCCGTGAGGCTGACATTCATGGCCCGCAGACGCTCGAAGATCGCGAGGTTGATCTTTTGCTGCGCGTCGGCGTAGATGTTGAAATCCGGTTTGGTCACGTAAAAGACGACTTCAAACTGGAGTGTGCTGGCACCGTACGTCAGAAAATGACACCGGTCGAAGCGGGTGTCCGCGGTGCCTTCGATGATCTCCCGGACCACCGCGGAGATAGCGGCCAGTGCTTGCGGCTCCGTGTCGTACGACACACCGAAGTTGAAACTCGCGCGCCGTTCGCGCATGCGCCCATAGTTGCGCACGCGGGACTTCAGGATGTCGGCGTTGCTCATGATGATCTGCTCGCCCGAAAGGCTGCGCAGGCGCGTGCTCTTGACGCCGATGTGCTCGACACTGCCTTGATATTCCCCAACAGTGAGGAAGTCGCCGAGACCGAACGGCTTGTCGAGCGCGATGGACATGGAAGCCAGCAAATCGCTGAGCACGGTCTGGACCGCCAGTGCCACGGCGATGCCACCGATACCCAGGCCCGCAAGCAGCGGCTTTATCTGTACGCCGAGGTTGTCGAGTGCCAGCAGCAGCACCATCGCCCAGATCAACAGCCCCGCCGCGAACAAGATGACATCGATCGAGCTCGACAGGAGCGCATCCAGGCCGGCTGAGCTCTTCCGGCGCAGATCTATCGCGTAGCGCACCGAAGTCATGGACCATATCCCGACCTGGGTCCAGAACATCAGAACAATGGCAATGGTGAGTATCCGCTCGATGCGCGGCGCGAACATCAGATCGCGCGACGCGAGATAAAGGGCCACCGCCCATAAGAAGAGACGGCTCGTACGCTCGGCAAGCAATGCGGCAAGCACCAGCGCGTGTTGCGCATGGATCGCCCGACTGCCTTGCGGGGTCTCCATCTCAGCCCAGTGCCGCCTTCGTGCGCTGATGAAGCGCTTCGCAAGCGGCAGAACCGTCAGCGTAATCAGAAATGTCGCGAGCGCGAACGCCCACGAGTGCAGATCATTCCCAAGAAACTCGATCTGCCAGAACTTGCCCCAGCTCGGCATATGACTCTCACGCTCCGAAGATGAAATCGCGGAGCGCGAAAGTTACCTGCGACTATTCCGCCGCGTCCATTCCGAGCTCCTTGAGCTTCCGTGTGAGGGTATTACGGCCCCATCCGAGCAGTTTCGCGGCTTCCTGGCGATGACCCTGGGTGCGTTTAAGCGCGGAACGGATCAGCACACGCTCGAACTCCGGCTGTGCTTCATCGAGTAGAGGCCGCTTTCCATTCATGGCATGGCGATCTGCCCAGGTTGCGAGCGCCTTGGCCCAGTCCGCATCGACCGAACCCGCGGCGGACGGTGCTCCGAGCTCCGGAGGGAGATCCTCTACGCTGATCTCCGTCCCAGGAGCGAGAACCGAAAGGCGTCTGCACAGATTCACGAGCTCACGCACGTTGCCGGGCCACGAGTAGCCGGTAAGGCGCGCTTCCGCTTCGCTCGACAAGGACTTTGGCTCTACGCCCAGCTCGTGCGCGGCGACGGTCAGATAGTGAGCGAGCAGATCCGGGATATCCTCTGAGCGCGCGCGTAACGGCGGCAGCTCGATACGGATCACGTTCAGGCGGTGATAAAGGTCCTCACGGAACAGTCCGCGCGTGACCCTGTCCTGGAGGTTCTGGTGAGTTGCCGCGATGACCCGCACGTCGACGCGGATCGGGGTCTGGCCGCCGACGCGATAAAACTCACCTTCTGCCAAGACCCGCAGGAGCCGTGTTTGCAGCGGAGTCGACATGTCGCCGATCTCGTCGAGAAACAGGGTGCCGCCGTCGGATTGCTCGAAGCGGCCGCGACGCTGCGAGTCTGCCCCCGTAAACGCGCCTTTCTCGTGACCAAACAGCTCGGACTCGAGCAGATCCCCGGGAATCGCAGAGGTGTTGAGAGCTATGAAGGGCTTTCCGGAGCGTGGGCTGTGGTCGTGGAGCGCGCGTGCGACGAGCTCCTTGCCTGTACCTGACTCTCCGGTGATGAGCACCGTGACACTGGACCGGGCCAGACGGCCTATCGCGCGAAACACCTGTTGCATGGCCGGCGCACGGCCCAGAAGCTCAGGAATTCGCGGGGTGCCGGCACCGTCGCTGCCTGCAACCAGACTGGCGTTCGCTGCCCGCTTGACGAGCGCGACCGCCTGGTCGATGTCAAACGGCTTCGGTAGATACTCAAATGCGCCGCCCTCGTAGGCCGACACCGCGCTTCCAAGATCGGAGTGCGCCGTCATGACGATGACGGGTAACGCAGGCCGGGTGTCTCGGATCTTCTTCAGTAGCTCCAGCCCGGACTGCCCGGGCATGCGAATGTCGGTGATGAGGACATCCGGTGCTTCCCGGCGAAGCGCGTCCAACGCCGGCTCCGCGGATTCGAATGCGCGTGGCGCCATGCCGCCGTTGCGCAGGGCGCGTTCCAACACCCAGCGAATGGACGCGTCGTCGTCGACGAGCCAGACTCGCAGATTCTGGCCGTTCATGTTGTTTCTCCGAGTGGTAGTAGCAATGTGAAGACGGTGCGGCCCGGCTCGCTTTCGAACTCGATCAGGCCTCCGTTGCGGGTCACCAGCTCTTGCGCGACCGCTAGCCCGAGGCCGGAGCCGTTCGCGCGTCCGGTGACGAGGGGATAGAAGATGCTCGAGCGCAAGTCTTCAGGAACGCCCGCGCCGTTGTCCTCTATCTGCACGCTGGCTACGAGGCGGTATCGGGCCGAGCCGATGCTGACATTCGACAGCGCGCGTGTACGAAAGATGATCTTTCCGGCAGGCTCTTCGGGCGTGCGTTGACCAACAGCCTGCAGCGCATTGCGCGCCACGTTCAGCAGCGCCTGGATGATCTGGTTACGGTCGAGTGTTGCATTTGGCAGGCTCGGATCGTAATCGCGATCGACCACGATACCGGTACGCGCCTCGGCGCGTAGCAAGTGATAGACATGCTCGCAGATCTCGTGGACGTTGAGCTGCGCTTTCTGGGGCACACGGTGCGGGCCGGCCATCGAGTCAACCAGCGCCGCCAGGCGGTCCGCCTCCCCGATGATGACCTGTGTGTATTCCCTGAGAGAGTCTTCCTGCAGCTCACGTTCCAGCAGCTGCGCGGCGCCACGCAGGCCTCCCAAGGGATTCTTGATCTCATGGGCGAGCTGTTTGATCATCAACCGGCTGCCATCCAGACGTGCCAGCAGATCGTTTTCACGTGAAATGCGCCTGCGTTGCGTCGTATCGGCCAACTCGAGCAGCAGATGCGTGCCGGTTATCTGCCCCTCGAGCGGTGTTATGGTGAGATCCAGGGTGCGTACGTCTCGGGGCGCGCCGGCCGGCCTGACCGTCAGCTCCCTGTCCGCGAAACCCTCACCGGTTGCCAGCGCACGGCGCAGAATGGCGATGAGCCCGTTGGCATCCTGCAGGAAATCTCCGAAGGGCCGGCCTCGAGCCTTGTTCAGGCTGAAGGCGAGCAGATCCTGGGCCGCGACGTTCGCATAGATCGCGCACAGCTGCGCATCCAGCATGATGATGCCGGTCGACAGCGCATCCAGCAGATCGGTGGGATCGAAGTGAGATAAGGCAGTGTATTCAGCGGCCATGGGGCAACCTGAGGGCCGTGACGCCACTGATGCCGCTTGTGAGCGCGCAGCGCGCGTGCCGCAAGCCTGAACCTTGCAGCAAGCCGTGGGAACTTGCCCCAGTTACGGCGGCCGGCCGTAGTACTTCGCTCAGCGTTTGAAGTTCGGATTCGCGGGATTCAACAGCGAAGGCTGCAGCACGGTGAACGAGACGTTCGGCGACTGGCAAAGCACGTTGCCGTCGGCTCCGCGCACGAGGGCTTGCAGAGTGTGCGTGCCCCGGTCGATATCGGCGATCGTGAAAGAGCCGCCCGCCGCCGGGAAGTTGGGTAGAGGTTTTCCGTCGAAGAGCACGACCAGCTGATCGCCGTCGTGTGGTACCGGATTCACCTGCACCGAGGTCGTGACCGAGAAGGTGTTGGGCAGCGTCTCGTCGTTGGCCGGAGATACGACGGCGCAGGTATCGTAGCCGTTGGAAGCCCGCTCCTGGGTGGACTGCGGCGGCCGGGCCGCGCGAGCCTGCGCCCGAGGTGCCTTGTACGTCTGCGGTTGTGTTACCTGGACCTTTTCCGCGTTTTCGTGCGGCTGATCGCTGTAATGGGTGACACCGTTTTCGTCCACCCACTTGTATACGGTGGCCGAAATCGCCGCCGCAGACACGATCGACATTAAGGTAAACAGGGCAACCCGCATAGAGATCGAGCATAGCCCTATGCGGTCGCCGGGACAAAACTGAAGCGTCGCGTTCGTGAAGTACGACCACTCGTGTCCTGTTCCCCCTTGATCTTCCCCCGCAGAGCGGGGGAAGAGGGGTGTACGCGTGGGACGGGAAGTACGTCACGCTGTAT
>CAZBTV010000194.1:0-12633 GCA_964494895.1 uncultured Steroidobacteraceae bacterium
CCGCTTCGCCGCGCTATCCCATCGATCCGCTGGTGTATCACCGGGGCTTCGCCGGCGGCCGGGATTTCGTCAACGGCAGGTCGTATCACGACATTCCATTGCAGTTGGGGATGCCTTACGGAGGCCCGCTGTTCTTCTGTCATTATTCGTTCTGCGGCCTCGACCCGCGCGGCTTACGGGACCGGTATGCGGACTATTGGGCGCAGAACGTGAGCCACGTGCGCATCAACCATGCCCACTGCGTCGCCAATCCTGGAAAATTCCGCGGCTACGGTTCCGAGTGTTGGGGGCTGACGGCGAGTGACGATCCCGATGGCTACTCCGCCCATGCTCCCGACAACGACAACGGGACTATCTCTCCCACAGCGGCGTTGGCCAGCATGCCTTATGCACCGCAAGAGGCGCTGCGAGCCTTGAGACATTTTCTCGCGGCGTACGGAGAGAAGGTGTGGGGTGAATATGGCTTTGTCGATGCCTTTTGCGAGCAACGGAACTGGTTCGCCAACACCTTTCTCGCCATCGACCAGGGCCCGATCATTGTCATGATCGAGAACCACCGCACGGGGCTTTTGTGGAAGTTGTTCATGAGCGTGCCCGAGGTTCAGGCCGGGTTGCGTTGCCTGGGCTTTTCCAGCCCGTGGCTGAGGAGTCCGTCATGCTAGTTTCCCATGATTGAGCCTGCGGCTCACTCCGAAGCATGAAAGAAGAGTCGCTGGAGCAATGGATCGGCCGGCAGTACCGCCATGCCGTGACGGCGATGCTGCCGAGCCTTTCGCCCGTGGGGATCATCAAACACCGTCCGGGATTCGGACAGACGGTGGTGCCGAAGAAAGGCTCCATTGTCGCCTCGCCCATCCTGGCTTCCTACGATCCGGACCCTGACTACTTCTTTCACTGGTTCAGGGATTCGGCGGTGGTGATCGACGCCGTGCGGCTGCTGCGCGCTGACGGAAGCCTGCCAGAGGCGCGTGCGCTCGAGTACTTCCGGGATTTCGTGCACTTCAGCTTATCTCTGTTCGAGCTCGATGGAGGCAACCTGGTTGCCTCGCCCGGATGGCGCGCGGCCGTCGCCGCGGACTTTGCGAAGTTCGTGCGACCCGATGACGAGCTTGCGGGAGTGCGAGGCGAGCTCGTTTCCGCGGAGGCCCGGGTGAACGCCGACGGAACGCTCGATATTTCCAGGTGGGCGCGGCCACAACACGACGGGCCGCCGTTGCGGCTGCTTGCCACTCTACGATGGCTGCGGGATGTTGGTTTCGATTCCGAGGTGGCTGCGAGTGCAGCGGCGCTGGCACGCGCGGACCTCGCTTTCACACGCCGCTGTTGGCGAGCTCCTTCCGTGGACATCTGGGAGGAGGAGAAAGGGCATCACTACTACACGCTGCGGGTGGCCGCGGCGGCGCTGGAGGAGGGCGCCGCATGGCTGGAGACTCTGGGTAGCCCTCAGGATGCCGCGGACGCGGAAAGTTGCCGGTCGGATGCCCGGGATATTCTGCGCATGTTGGATGGCTATTGGCTGCCGCATGAAGGTCACTACCGTTCGCGGGTGCTGGAAGGCGGCGCGCGGTCATCCAAGGAGCTCGACATTGCGGTGATTTTTGCTGCTATCCACGGCGTAGGGCCAGGTGAAGGCGGTGGAGAATCCCACACGGTGCATGATCCCCGGATGCGCGCCACGCTCGACCGACTCGAGGAGCTGTTTACCGCGGAGTATCCGATCAACTCGGCCCGGCCTCCCGGCCGGGGCCCGGCCATGGGCCGTTATAAAGGCGACGTGTACTATTCGGGAGGTGCCTACTATTTCTCGACGCTCGCGGCAGCGGAGTTTTGCTTTCGCGCCGCTATTGGGCGGCCGTCCGGACCTGACCGAGGCCGGATGGACGTCGACCCGGCTCTGATGGCTCGCGGGGACGGTTTTCTCGAGACGGTGCGCGCCTACACTCCCGCGAGCGGCGATATGTCCGAGCAGTTTGACCAGAGGACGGGGGGCCAGACCTCCGCGAAGCATCTCGCTTGGAGCTATGCGGCCTTCATTTCCTGTGCGGTCGCGCGCCGTGATGCCTTCCGGTACCTTGCTCCGCATCGTTAGGGGGCGCTCCTGGCGGCGCCCCAGGCACGAAACGTGGTGCGGCTGCGTTCGGATAGATCGGTGCCTATGAGATGCGAGCTAGCCTTACATGGCCGGCGTGAAGAATAGAAACAAAGAAAGTGGAAGCGTGCCGGCTGACAGCGCGGATGCCGTGCAGACGGACGAGGGCGGCCGCTCCGGGCCCGCTGATCCGGATGACGGCGGTAATTCGGGCCTGTTTCGTCAGTTGGGGCTCATCGTCCGCGCCATCGCCGGTTCCGGTGTCGGCAAGGTCCTCATCGGGCTGATATTCAGCCTCTTCGTCGTCATTGTCGCGACGGCGTACATGCAGATCCGGCTCAATGCCTGGAACAAACCTTTCTACGACGCGCTGTCACGGCGCGATTTGCACGATTTCCTGGTGCAGCTCGGTGTCTTCTTCGTCATAGCCGGCATTCTGCTGGTGCTGAATGTGGCGCAGAAATGGCTCGGCGAAATGTTGAAACTGAAGCTCCGGGACGGGCTCATGCACGACCTGGTGCGCGACTGGATGTTGCCACGGCGCGCTTTCCGCCTGGCCAACGCCGGCACCATGGGCGTCAATCCCGACCAGCGCATGCACGAGGACGCTCGCAAGCTCTGTGAGCTGTCGTCCGATCTGGGCATGGGCTTGCTGCAGGCATCGATTCTGTTTGCCTCCTTCGCGGGGATTTTGTGGGGGCTGTCGCGGGACTTTGTTTTCCGCATCCAGGCCCGGGACTACGCGGTTCCCGGATTCATGCTCTGGGCCGCTGTGCTCTACGCCGCGACCGGCTCTCTGGTGAGCTACTGGGTGGGCAGGAGTCTCATCAATCGCAATTCCGAGCGTTACGCGCGCGAGGCTGATCTCAGATTCTCGCTCGTGCGGGTGAATGAGCACCTGGACGGCATCTCGCTGGCGGGCGGCGAGACTGACGAGCGGCGGCGTATCGAGCTTCACCTGGATAACGTTCTTGCGGCGACCCGCCGCCTGGTGACAGGGCTGACCAATCTGACCTGGGTCACCGCGGGCTTCGGATGGGTCACCATCGTCGCGCCCATTCTCGTGGCGGTGCCTATCTACTTCACGGGAAAAATCTCCTTCGGCGGACTCATGATGGCGGCCGCTGCGTTCACCCAAGCACAGTCCTCCCTGCGCTGGTTCGTGGACAACTTCAGCGTCATCGCCGACTGGCGCGCCACTTTGTTGAGAGTGGCCAGCTTCCGCTACGCCCTGACGCACACCGAGGAGCTGCGCGAGTTCGACAGCCGTATCAAATACGCCGAGGGCGAACCTGGGGCGATTACAATCCACGAGCTGAGGATCTTGTCATCGGCCGGGTGGGACCTCCTCAAGGAGAAAGAAGTCGTCGTGCGGCCCGGCGAGCGTGTTCTCGTGATCGGCGCCCCTGGAACGGGCAAGACATTGTTGTTTCGCGCATTGGCAGGACTGTGGCCTTGGGGTGCGGGAGACATCACTCACCCAAAGGACGAGCCCATTTTCTACCTGCCGCGCGGTACCCCATATCTTCCCCGCGGCACCCTGCGCGAGGTTCTCGCCTATCCCCTGAAAGTCGAGAGCTTCGCATCCGAGGCCTTTGATCACGCCCTCGGCCGGCTCGGGCTCGAGCGCCTGGCGCCGATGTTGGATCTGACGTTGCGATGGGATCGGGAATTGAGTCAGGATGAGCAAGTCTCCCTGGCTTTCGCCCGCATCGTATTGCAAAGGCCGCCGTGGGTGCTCGTCGACGACACCTTCGGCTCCCTGGACGATGAGACGCTCGAGCGCGTGACGCAAATTTTTGCAGGCGAGCTCGAGCGCACCGGTCTCATCAATATCGGCCGCGCGGCACAGGCACGTGATCCGTTCTTCTCGCGCGTGTTGCATCTCATCAAGGCGCCTGTGAAGGCGGCGGATCGCTCATGAGATCGAGGATAGCGAGCACCGCATATGTCGCCAGAGTGCTGGGTAGCCTGTTGCTGTGGGTCCTGCTGGAGCCGCTGGGGGTTGCGCAGAGCTTCGACTTCCACCCGCCGCCGTCCGTGACCGATCCGGCGGCGCCGGCTGTGATGCGCGACCTGGCCGAGCGCATCTTGCCTGTTTACCAGGAAGACAACCCGGAACGATTTCTCGCAAATCTGTCAGTGCTGCAGCTCGTGGCTGGTAACTACACGGCCGCGTATGCATCACGTCAGTCTCTGAGTGACCGTCGGCGCAATGCCGATGCAGGTCGGCCTGTTGGCCGCAGCCTCATATTGGACATCTACGCGCATGCTCGTGCGATGGAGGCTACGGAGCGGGTGTCCTTCGCCCAGGCGTTTACCCGGGCATACCGGGATGCGATCCCAAAATTGGGCGATCTCGACGCCTACACCATGACGACCTGGCTGGAGACGCCGGTGGCCTCGTTCCAGGAACCCGTCCAGCGGATATTCGACCAGAGGCGTCCCAAGGGGAACATCGAGCTGCCGGAGGCGTTGGAGCTCGTCCGGGCATATGCCACGTTCAACGCGTATCGCAACTTCGCGCCGATTGTGGGTGCGCTCAACGCAGAGGAAGATCAGCGCCGCTACGCCTCAGATGAGGATATCCGGATCAATGTAAGTCAAGGCGTCGACATCGCCGCGACCCTGGTCCGGCCGAAGTCCTCGCCGAAGCCCTTGCCCACGTTGCTGGAATACACGACTTACATATCGCCAGAGAAGGCAACACTGGCAGCGGCAAAGGAAATCGCCGCACACGGCTACGTGGGAGTGTTCGCCTACGCTCGCGGAAGAGGCAAGAGCTCCGGCACGCCGCTCCCTTATCAGCACGATGGTGACGATGTCCGGGCCGTCATCGATTGGCTGATCAAACAGCCCTGGAGCGATGGTACTGTGGGCATGTACGGTACTTCCTACAGTGGCTTCACTGCCTGGTCGGCTGCCAAGCGGCTGCCTTCGGCGCTGAAGGCCATTGCCGTGACATCTCCCACCGCACCGGGAATCGACGTGCCCAATGGCGGAGGGGTGTTCCGCAACGACAGCTATCGCTGGTCTTTGTACGTGACCAACTCCATCGATGAGAAGACCTACGACGATGACGCGGCCTGGCAGAGTCTGGACCAGAGGTGGTACGCGAGCGGCAAACGGTATCGTGACCTCGGAAACGTCTACGGGAAGCCCAACCCGCTTTTCCTTCGCTGGCTCAACCATCCGAGCTACGACCGGTTCTGGCAGGCCCTCGTCCCCTACGGGCGCGAGTTTGCGAAGGTCGACATTCCGGTGTTGACCATCACTGGCTATTACGCGGCTGGCGAAGCGGGTGCTTTGTATTACTTCAAAGAGCATCATCGCTACGACCCGCAGGCCAACCAGACGCTACTGGTGGGACCTTACGAGGACAGTGTGACTCAGCGCGGAGCGCAGCCTGTTCTGCGAGGGTATCAGCTCGATCCCGCAGCCCTCGTGGATCTTCGGGAGCTGCGTTACCAGTGGTTCGATCATGTGCTGAAAGGCGCCGCTCTGCCGGCGCTTCTGCAGGGCCGGGTCAACTACGAGGTCATGGGAGCCAACGAGTGGCGGCATGCGTCTTCGCTCGAGGCGATGGCAGACGGTGCAAACAGGTTTTACCTGGATTCAGCGGCCATCGGAGCCAGCCACCATCTCGCGCAGCGTCCGGCGAGTGCCAGGGAGAAGATCTCGGGTAAGAAGAGCTCCGGCAAGAAAGGCAAATCCATCGAGCATCGAAGCGCGCGGGATGCAAAACGCAGGGATCCGGGCTTCGTCGAGCTCACAGTGAATCTCGCCGACCGGAGCGATGCCAAGTCCAGTTGGGTGTCTCAGGCGGACGTTGTGACCAGGAGCGTCGAAGTCCGTAACGCAACCACCTACGTAAGCGATCCTCTATCGAAGCCACTCGAGTTGCAGGGCTCCTGGTCAGGCCGGCTGGACCTGACGATCAACAAAATGGATGTCGATCTGCGCCTGGCCGCCTACGAGCTGCTGCCGAGCGGCGACTACGTGCAGTTGTTCGATCCATATACATTCCGGGCCAGCTATACGGCGACTCGGGTGCACCGCCGTCTCCTGCGCGCCGGAGAGCGCCAGACGCTGTCGTTCAAGGTCGAGCGGCTCACCATCCGCAGACTCCAGGCCGGCAGCCGCCTGGTGCTGGTACTGGGTGTCAACAAACGTGCGGATGAACAGATCAACTACGGCACCGCGGATGATGTGAGTGAGGTCGCGCTCGGGGACGACGAAAGCAAGGTGCCGGTCAAGATACGGTGGTATCGGGATAGTTACCTGGAGGTGCCGGTACGGCGTTAGGTTGAAACGGGGAGGCACGTCCGCGCGGCGCGCTGCCGCCAGACCGCCCGGCTCGCCAACGACAAGGGCATCGACTTCTCCGCACTCGTCAATGCCCTATTGCGCAAGGACATCGAGCTCATCGAGATGGCCGCCGCGCACATGTAACACACCCTTTTTAGCCGCATGCTCAACAACATGCACTCAAGGTGCGTCCACCCAGTACCTGGGCATCAGGTGTGAGTCATCACACGCTGGCGCACCCTCCAGTACCGGCGCTCACCAGTGCTGTTACTCAAACGCTTTTCCGCAGAACTCGGCATCGTCTTTGTCGGCACATGCGGATGCACGGCGCGCCAGTGAGGGAGACCACTCCAAAGCAGTTCTACCTCCGCTTTTTCAGCGCGCGCTGGATGTCATCTGCAAGATCCGGGTCGCCAGCAAGTTCATCGAGAGTGGCCCTCGCGCGCGGATCATTCAATCTGGCAAGTGCATCGACGAACATCGCACGGTTTCGCCCATGACGTCGATCAGACGCCAGTCGGATCAGTGTGTCCAGCACCGAGATGTCAGCAGCCGCAGCGATCGCCAAGTGAAGAGCCCACTTGATTCCGTGCGTGGTCGTGTCCGTTTCCGACAGATAGCTGTTCACCAGCTTGTCCCACCCCTGACGGGCCTCAGGAACGGCCAAAGCTCGTGCGATGCCTTCACGAACTCGCTCCGGATATGGACGATCGAGGTGAGCAAGCAATGTTGGCACAAGCGCCGGATAGGACCCCGGTGTGTTGACCAAATCCCAAACCGACGATACTTGCGATCCCGCATCGCGCAGATCCCGCAACAAGGGTGCCTCAGCGCGAGCGTATTCTTCCTCCCGGCGGCGCAGCTCCTCCTCGCGCCGGCTTCGCTGCTCAAGATAGGACGGGTCCTTCTCGAGCTCGGCCATCAACTCCGCAGCAGTTTTTCCTTTTCGCTTGCTCATCGTCATGGGATGTACCGCAAATTGATATCACCAGCACGCACCGCATCTATTAGCGGCACCGAGAGTTGCGTGTCCGGTCGGACGAACAGATCGAATTGTCGACCCGTCTGGCGCGCAAACGCTTGAAAGTCACGCAATTGTTGCGTATAGCTCAACGACTTGACGTTCTTGACTTCAGTGAGAACTGTTCGAGTTAGTCCATCCGGTATGCGGGTACGGCCAGCAATGTCAATTGCAGCCTTCGGACCAATATCTACGGCTGCACGGACCGCCGCCTCGCCGGCCTGACCGGCGCGAACCGCTGCCAGTCCCCCCCTTGCGGCTTTGAAAAGACCTACGCCTTCCTCAATGACCCCGCCCGGGCCACCACCGATGAGAGACGGCGCACCCGCCAATATACGAGGTTCTTGCCAGACGGGAAATCCGTTTGCACCGATCTGGTATGAGTAGGCTCCGCCCTGACGCGAGCTTTGCACTGTAACCGTCTCGACATAGTCAGCTCCCAGCGGCGCTGGATCGACACGGATGATCTCCCACGACGTTCCTTTGAAATAGCTTCCAATGTCGCTCACTGTCGGTGGCGTGCCGTTGACCGTAACTGTGTAGAGCACCGTATTGCCAGTGAGCGGGTCAATCGAGCCCGGAGCGTCGTTTCCGGGGACCCCTTGCCCGACAGCGGCGCCGCTACAGCCATCGCAAGTGCGCAACATACCGTTGCCAGTCTGGGCGCTTTGAGCGGCCACTGTGGGCGGCGGGGGCGGCGGCCTGGAGTGGCCGAACAGCCCTCCAAAGAAGTCACCAATCGCCTTACCGACGGCGCCGAGACCACTGCCAAGCTCGCCAATTGCCGAGGTGTCGCTACAACAAACAACGTTGACTACCGGCACGTCTTCGCCATCGAAGCCGCTCGGGTCGATCGCGGTCAGGGGGCGATTGCTGACATACGCATAGGGATTGACGGACTGGCTATCCGCCAGGCTGCCGATCAGCGGGTCCGCGGAGAGGAAACGACCGACGTTCGGGTCGTACACCCTGCCGTTCATGTGTATGAGCTTGATGTTGTCGAGTTCCTCTTGGAAGGTAAATCCCCTGCGGGTGGTGCTTGCGATGGCGGTCCAGTCGGCCGTGCCCGGGCCGCTCGCGGACCAGTTCGAGGCGCGCCGCTGCCCGAACACACCGAAGCTCTCACGCGCCAGGACGTTTCCGACCTGCCCAGCCGTACCGCTCACGAGTGCGTCGACGCTTCCCAGGTGATCACTCATGGCGTACGTCGTGCTGCTTGAGCTCGAGGTGCGATTGATGATGATCGTCAGGCCAGAGGGTGTCGGTACGTAATGCCGATAATTCACCGTGCCACCCATTTCAGTGCCGGTAACCTTCTCGAACAGGCCACCGGCATAGGACGTGACTTCTGTTCCGTTGGTGTAGGTCGCGTTCTGCTGATAGCGCTCGTGATCCGGGCCGTAGAGGAACTGGCTCGAGTAGGTCGTTCCTCCCACATTCGCTTGCAGCGAGGTCGGCATGTTGTAAGACGACCAAGTGATACTGAGCCCATTACGCTGAACCACATTGCCATTCTTGTCGTAGCAATACACGTAGGCGCCCCCACCTACGTTGCGCACCGCATGCGGTTGCGGGGGCAGGCCAGAATAGTTGCACCCAGTTTGTTGGGATGAGTAGTCGAAGTTCTGAACCGGACCACCGCCATCTGAGCGGCTCCCGATGTTACCGCCCAGATCGTTTCCGGACGGATCGGTATAGCTGGCACTGAAGTTCGGGGCGTTGTTGAGAGTCGACGCGGTTGCGCGGTTCAAAGCATCGTACGTGAGGATTTCCGTCAAGTTCTGACCAAGATCCTGACGCTGAGAGAGGTTGCCGACAGAATCCCACGCATACATGAGATTTTGCACATTGGTGGTGGATCCGCCGGTGCCGCTTTGGATTTGCAGGAGTTCTCCAGTCCAGGGGGTGTAACCAGACGTGACGCTTACAGCGCTCGAGCCAAGTGTCTCGTTCGTCGGCTCCGAGTAGTCGTTTATGCCGGTGAGGCGCCAAAGTGTCGTCGGCGTGCCCGTCGTCACGTCGGAGATTTGCACGGGGGCGCCGTAGCTGTACCCGTACTGAATCGCGGTTGGGGTCGCTGATCCGCCTGCCGGTGCGGGTACCGGGTACGTGAGTGTGTCGAGCGCACCGATCGAGTTGTAGCTGAATCCGTACTGGTACTGTTGATCTGTCGTTATGGTTTGAGTGGACAAACGACCGATCGCGTCGTACGTAATAGCCTCTGAGTATCCATAGCCGGTGACGGAATCGAGTGATCCGATATCGTGCAAGGACTTGGTCTGTCCCCAGGTCCAAGTACTCGTGCCCTCCGGCTCCACTCTCTTGGTCAGCCGCCCCAAGACGTCGTAGGTGAACGGGCCGATACTCTGCCCCTTTCCGTCGGTATAGGAGAACACCTCATTCAGGGAGTCGGGATTGAGATGCCACTGGCCCCCGTCGGCGTCCGATATGTCTGTTTTGAAGCCCCGCAGGTTATAGAGCGCGGTGCTGACGGCGTTGATGGGGTCGGTGATGGTGACTAGGTTGCCGAAGTCGTCATAGTCGTACTTGGTCGTGGCGCCCGGAACTGCTCCCTGGCCAGGCTTGGGATCAACGACCCGGCGTAAGAGTCCAGAGACATCGTAGACCGACGTTCTGATGCGACCCAGGGTGTCAGTGAGCCGAATTGACCTGCCGCTGTACGCCCAGCCGTAGCTGCGCGCTACCGGGGCATTCTGCGAGCTCTGCGCATACAGAATTGCGCCGGTGGGGCGATTCAAGGAGTCGTATGAGAGTACCCAGTAGCCGTTGTCACTCTGGGAGAAGGGTTGCGAGATAGTCGCGACGCTGCCAAGCGAATTGTAGGTCCGAGCATCATTGACGGTCCAGGTTCCAAAGGCGCGATTCGATTCGTCATAGCGCTCTCGCAGGAAACCGTCATAGAACTGATCGTGCGTGAGGTAGAGCGTACCGTTGGCGTCCAGCTCCGTCTGGGTGATGAGGAAGCGTAGATCCGGGATACCCCAGCAGGGCGCGTTCACGCAATATTTGTAGGCCCAGTTCGTGATAGTGCTGTCGCGGCGTCGCTCCTGGGTCTTGCGACCAAAATCGTCGTATTGATAACTGGTCGTAAGGCCGTTCGGATCGGTCAGGACCAGCGGTACGCCGAAATCGTACAGGTAAGAGATGCTGGTCGCCTGCGACAAGCCGTTCGTGATCAGCTCCGGGAGCTGACAACGTGAGGTGAAGTAGGAGTAGTTATATTGGGTATTCCGCGTTGCCATCGCGGAGCCGTCCGGATTGTAACCGTCGACAGCTATTTGCGAGATGTTCCCGCACGAGTCGTATGAATAGGTTTCGGTTGCCATCATCGAGAGCAATGTCGGGTCGGTCGACGTTGTTGGCTGCACGCTTCTTTGGTGCTGACGGCAGACGGCGTGATTGGCATCTGGCGTAAAGCCATAGGTTCGTGTCTGTGGCGCTTGCCCTTGGACGCTGCTGGTGACGGTACTCGCGGACAGTAAACCGATGCACCACGCCGAAGTATCGTTCAGATAGCTATCGACAACAGTGGTTTGCCAGGTTTGATTGACAAACGGAGAGGTAGGGTCGAGGTCCGTCGCGGTTGTCTGAATGTTCGTCGGATTCCCATACCCATCCCCATACGTGTACTGCGTCACCTGCGACGTGATGGCCTGGCCATCGAGGGTGCCCCCCAGCTCATAGTTTGTCTGGGTTATCGACTGCTGAAACGGAAAAATGCGTGACTCGTACCCGCCGAGCCCGGTGATGGTCTGCGAGCTGGGCGTCGCCTTCCAGAATTCCACGCAGTGTGTCGAGGTATTCCCACAATTCAGATTTCCGCTGATGTAGTTTGCACTCGAGCTGACAACCTTCTGAATCTCTATCCCGGTGTACGGGAAGAGGCGGCCGATGTAGTCATACGTGTTGAGCTGGGTTCTGGAATCCAGGCTTCGGCGGGCAAAGAATCCTTCAAAACCTCTGCCCTGGCTATGAATAGTAGCGCCGTAATACCAGAACTGGCCCTGGTAGGTCGCACCGGTGCCATCGGATGCCGTGAATTGATTGACGACGTACACCGGACCTTGATAGTCCCGCTCCGGGAAAGTAGCCGACGCACAATTGGAAGCGAGTCCGGAACACTTCGTATAGTTTCCCTGTGTGATGGCGACGTATGTTGGGCCCTGTTGGATACCCAAACCGTCCGTAAAGGTCGTTGCAAGATCCGGTGGCGCGCCTCTCGACTGGTGGAGGTCTTCCCTGAGAAGGTTGCTCGCGCCGGCATCCGCATAGGCCAGGTCATTCTGCCCGTCACCATCGAAGTCACCTACAAGCCAGACGTTACTCCCCCCCGTGATGCCGGTCGACACGAGGGTTCCCGCGACCCCTGTTCCGGTTGAACGCGCGACTTGCCAAGGACCATTGGAAGCTGAGGTCAGCAAATCCTGGCGGCCATCTCCATCCCAATCGGCGGCAATGACCGGCTGCGACCCGGGAATACCGGTATCAATGTTGCCGGTAAACAGCCCGCTTCCAGTGCACTGCGCCAGCGCGATGTTCCAATTGCCAATACCCGCAAAACCTGGAGCGGCGACGTCCGTGCATCCGTCGCCATTCCAGTCCAGGACCACCACGCTGCTGGTTGAGGAGGGAAAGTTGAACTCTGCTCCAACGTTGAATGCGGTACCAGCGGATATGAGTTGAATCCACGAGTAGGTGACGCTCGTGACGTGAGTGATCTCATTCTGATATACCTTTCGAAGGTGTATCAGCAGATCCGCTCGCCCATCACCATCGAAATCGGCCACGGTGATGGGAGAGGCGCCGGCCCTACTGTTGAGGCTACTGCCGGTGTCGAAGCTCCAGCTATTGAAGCCAAGCTGGCGCTGTGTGTAGGCGAGGGTCGGTGCCGAAAACGTCAGTGGACCGCCAGGAGTGGTCGTGTTCAATTCGATATACGCTGATACGTTGCCGCTGCCGTCGTCATACGGATAAACCAAGTCGGGTAGTCCATCGCCGTTGACATCAGCCGCGACAGTATTCATGGCGGACAACGCGGCCGACGCTACTTGGGTATTGGCGTTGGCGGTGGCGAGCGTCGAACCGTTCCAATATAACCTCCACCAGCTTCCGCCTGAAGGGTAGAGGAGGTCAGTGCTACCGTGCCCAGTGAAGTCGGCCGGAATCATCGCGTCGTTCGTTCCGGTACCAACGC
>CAZBTV010000195.1:0-12032 GCA_964494895.1 uncultured Steroidobacteraceae bacterium
TACCCTCCACTCGTCGTGAATCGCGAGCCTACGGCGTATGGCTCCTCCTGCGAGACTTGGTCTGTCGAGGTTGAGTTCACCAGCTTTCCCCTGGGGATGATCGCGTTCCGCGATGAGGCCCCCCTGCATGTCAGGTTGCGCTAGGCGCTGCAGGTCTCGTAGCCAGAAAACGGTGCGAACAAATTCTGTCCGCGGATTTACCCCGAGAGCATTGCAAAGGGCCAGCCAGCGTTCATTCTCCCAAGAGGCCGTGGAGGAGCGCCATAGCTCGGGCGACTCGTAGAACGCCACCCACGAGTCTTCCGCGTTGCGCGCGACTGGCAACGGCAGAGGTGGCTTCTCCGAAAGGAGGTTCTGATGTCGGATGCAGATAAGCGTCCAGCCACTCGCCCATTCACGGCGCCGATAGGGTCCGTATTCCTGCCAACATCGAGCGCAGAACGTGCGTCGTAATCGCATCGGCAGAATAGCCCTGTCCCTCAGTCGGTGCTGTTCAAGCGAGCGTGCCGAGGTTCCAGCGTGTTGTTCCATGATCCCGAAAAAGTCAGCTGGCGGCGACGCATCCAGATCGATCAACGAACGGCCATGAGAGAACGAATTGCGATAGCCGAGCCAACGCATGAACTCCCCCTGCGTTAAGCCATACGCCGCCGCGAAGCGCTCCAACCAAGAAGATAGTGTTTCATCCGTGCGCAAACGCGGCGCCAAATTCAGCCGTGCACGCGCTCTCGCGGGCTCTTTGGCTACAACGCGTCTTCGCATCGCTTTCTCTCCGTTGAGATTACAGCTCGATTACGCAACCCGGCGCCCGCGCTCTTGAGGTTCGGTTGTACGTCGTTACGGCGGTCGCGTAGCCACGCCATGGCGAGTTCGGTGCCATCGGATGCATTGTCGCTTCCGCCGTAATGCGCAAGCAGCGGCGGATCACGCCACCAGCTCAAGTATTCTGCGGTAATGCGTTCGGTTCCCTCTCGGATCGCGACTAGGGCCGCCGCCTGAAGACTGCGGACGATGGAGTCGGTGATGCCATCAGTCTCGTCCAGCAGGGCCTGCATGAGCTGTGGGTCGGTGAGGTGGGAGGCGAGTCGCAACGGGCACGCTCTCTCGTACCCCTGTAGAAACGCCGCAAGATCCTGCCCGGATGTCCAGCGCGGCAGTCGCACGATGGGATAGCGACTTGCCATCTGACGATCTCCAAGGATCGCCGATTCGAATTCTTCTGTGCCGGCGAGCACGATTGGACGCTGGGTGGCGTTTGAAAGACACCGCACCCAGTCTCTCAGCAACACCCGGTGGTCCCACTTCATATGTTCGATGTTGTGGATTTCATCCAGCACGATGAGCTGTGTGCCGGCCGCGGCGAGTCCACGGCGCAGTACGGATTCCGGCAAGGGTCTGGAAGGGTGATCGAGAAAGGGAATGTTGGCTTCGTCAATTAAGGTGCGTCTCAGAGTCCGGACCGTCGGAGCCGCTGGAACTTGTACGTAAAGCACGGGGCGGATGTGCCGCAGGGTTACGGGGTCCTCCCGTTCGGGATGACGCCGCTCGATGCGCCGGAGTAGGTGCGTTTTCCCCATACCGGAATCGCCGCATAAGAACAGACCCGGCATGCGAATTCGCCGCGGCAGTCGAATCAGCTGTTCGACCTGCCGCTCGACACATTGGGCGGGTGGGTGACTCACGTATAGGTCTTTCAAAATATGGTGAGCGCGCGCCACATTATCCCGAGCTGCAATCGGACGGATGACCGGATCCAAATGTGGCCATTCGGTGTCGCCTGAGCGGTTGATGGCCCCTCCGTCTTCTGCGACATCTCCGTTGGCAGAGCTGGGTAACTCATTGCCGTTGACAGATGACACCTCGCCAGCGGGTTCGTTTGCACATCTTTCATCAATCAAGCAGTGCTGTTTGACCGCTTTCTTACTCATGGCACTACTCCAATATTTCAAAGGAGACCGGACTATCGATCGACGCAGCGGTCACTTCGAGTTGAGCTCGTGGTAGAGGTGGTAGAGCTTGCGCGGGTTTGATAGCCCTCTTGCGACGTACGCCCCGTGGCTTTGGAAACTTCATTGACACAGTCTCCGTCGACACCTTGACCGGTTCGTAGGCCCCTTCCTCTGACCGCCAGCTATCGGCCCGCGCTCGGCGTCGTCGGGCGCGCAGCTGACCCTGCGCGGCGCGCTGGGCGATCAGTTCATCGTTCTCCGCCAGGCAACGCCGGACTACTTCCGGATCAGCGCCCTTACCGCGTTTGCGATTGCGGCTGCGAATCTCATTCCATTCCCATAACGACATACGTGGCCAACCCCGATTGACCCACGGAACCGGCAGATAGCCCCCCGTCGACAATTCGAGCCACACGACGGAGATGTCTCGAGGATCGATGCGAATGATGCGCTTGATGTCCGGATTCACATGAGGCGCCAGTTCATCACAGCGATAACGCAAGCAGTTCAATTCAATGCCCGCTGGCGAGATTACTCGAGACTCATGCGGGAGCCAGTCAGTGAAGACTGTTTGAGGGTCTGTCGGATGCGGGGGCACTACAACGCCACGCGGAGTTTTCCACGCCGACTCCCAGGCAGCAATTGGCGCTAAGTCGAGCATTCGGTGTGGCTCGTGGTGGTACGCGGTGACTTCGTTGGTAAACCAACGTTGCAAGTCTTCCAGAGTCAGGACGGCGTCCTGTGCTGGGTAAGGACTTCTCTTGCCCAGGATTTCGTTGAAGGTGTTCCCAGGTATGAGGCGCATGCGCCTCATGAAGGTGCCCAGAAGCCGCTCCACTGTTCCCCCGTAGCGCGGTGTTCGCACAGGTCGGTATCCGTTTTGGATATGTTGACGCTGGCAGCCCAGACGAAAGGACGTCGAACGGAAATCAGCTCCATTGTCAGTGTAGATATAGCGCGGCCGTCCGAACATCGGCCACGGACCGGTCGCACTGATCGCATTCAGCCAGGACTCCTTGGGAAAGATCGCGTGCCGAAGGCACAGGGCCACACTCAGACGGCTGGGATTCTCAAGCGTCAGAACGAAACCGAGGACGGTCCGCGTGGCAACGTCAATGGCGATCGTGAGCCAGGGACGGCCCAGAGGTCCGCGATCCTTAGCGTCCACGATGTGTGTATCCACCAGCGTGTGGTCGATCTCCACTCGCGCGAGGGCTTGAGTCGCGTCCGCCGATCCCCGTACCAGGCGCTTCCGGTCACGGACGTGCCGTGCGACTTCCCTGGGCAGTACTTCCGGATCGGTTTTCAGGCTCTTGATCCGGTCGAGAATCGTTGTTCGCGCGGGAACCTCTTTACCAACAGCCTTGCAGTCGCCCCGAATCGCTTCGTAAACAGACCGAACCGTGCAGTTGCCGCTCTCGAGCCTCCGGGTTACCGCAAAACGGATGATGGCCTCCACAGTGGAATCCAACGAGCGCTGTCCTGGACGCACGCCGGGTGGGGACGCAAGAAATGCTGTCACGTCACCACGTCGCTGGTAGCGGCGCAACCAGCGACGAACCGTGCGCGCGGATGCACCGAGCGTCTTCGCCAGACGTTGTGCTTCTGGACGGGTCAGCGGCCGCCCATTGATATATGGCCGCAATGCCTCTTCACGCGCCGTCAACTCCGCAAGTTGTGCCTCGCTAACGCGCTCCAACTCGATAGGGGGATCGACGTGAACATCTCTGGTGATGTTGATGGGCAGTAGCTCGCTACGCGTGACCACGCGTGTTTCGCCCGAACCCATCTCAGTGATCACGAGTCGGTCCAGTGAGAGGCAATGGACGAGTTCAACCGTGAGCTCCCCCAGTTTGAATCGCTTGCCGGGAGTGAATTGGATATCAGCCGGGTGACTTTCGCGCGGCGCGGCTGCTGCGGCAGCGTCAAGTCCGCTTCTGAGGTCGCCGTCTGTTTCAGCCGCGACCGTTTTTTTGATGACAGGCACCGGAGGCGGCGCGAATTCTGAATTCATACAGATCCCCTTCGGTGCTGCACGCAACACCCACCTGCACCCGTTTAACGCATGTGCTTTCCGCACGCGCCTTGCGGGTGTAAACAACTCTCGGGGACCTACCCGATTATCGACGTCGGATAGGGAAGGCACTGATACTAAGTAGGACTGACGAGTGAAAGCACGTCTATGTCACCGCGGCGGGTCTGCACGCGTTGCCGTGCGGACCCGTTGCACCTCTTCCCCGAACCATAAAAATTTAGCTCAAGCATTTTGTCGCAATCTGAGCGCTAGGAACCTCCTCGCACGTCTCTCCGTGCGCGTTCAACGAATGCGCTTGCCAACACCAGAAGTTGTATTATCGTGGCGGAGTCGAAAAGGAAGATTGCATCGTGAAGAGCGAGCACGCAAGCGTTTCGGAACCTGTCCAGCGATACTCTAGTTCTGACTTTGCGCATCTCTGTGCTGAGTCATTTGTGCGCGCGGGCGACATTCTGTCGGCCGTTCTCCTAATAGACACGCTGCCTCACAATACCCAACGGGCGTACTTGAGTTCGCTTCGCCTTTGGTGCCTGTGGTATCGGCTTCGATTTGGGGCGGCGCTTCCATTGCCCGTACCCGTTTCTGTGGTTCAGCAGTTCATACTCGACTTCACTGTGCATCGCTTCGATGAAAGCAGAGAAGCGGGTCTGTTGCGAGGTGCGTTACCCAACGCACTGGACGAACTGCTCGTGCGAGCGAATGCGAAGCGAGAGCTCGGCCCCATGTCTCTCAGCGTGATCCAATTGCGGATGACCGCACTGGGAGTAGCCCATTTTTATCATGACCTTCCCTCCCCGACCAGAGCACATGAAATCCAGCAGCAATTGAAGCATCTCCGCGACGAGTACTTGCAGACGCAAGATGGGCGCACCCGTTCGCTTCTCCCACGCGAGACGAGTCCAGTTCATGTCGCTGACGTGCGCAGAACAATGGACGCTTGCGAACATACGTTAGTCGGAATGCGTGATCGCGCGCTTATCGGCTTTGTATTCTGCGCTGGTCGTCAGCCGCTTCCGACAGTGGCAGGATCAACCGTCGAGTCCCTGGAAAGAGAAATAGACAGCGGCGGTCAGGTAAGTCTTCTCTTTGGGAACTTGCGGGTAAATGCAATTCATTCGCCGCCAGGTGACACGGATCTTGAGGCTGTGCTTGAGGAGACTGCATATTGTGTCAATGTTTGGCTCAACGCGGCCGGAATCGGTGCGGGTCTCGTGTGGCGCGGGATCAAGAAACATGCACTGTCTACAGGTTTGTCAGCGGGGACGATTTTCCGCATCGTACGCCGACGCTTCTCGCGCGCGGGGCTCGCAGGCATCAATCCGCGCTCCCTGCGTGCCGGATTCGTGTCGGCTACCGCAGAGCAACGAATTTCCGGCCTAACTGTCAGGGCTCTGTGCGGAACTCGGTCTGGCTCCAAGTTCGGAAGATACGCCCCGGCTGGCTCAGCGATGCAACGGTTTCTAGCTGAGCGGAGTCGTCTCAAGGGACAGCCGCCTGCGGCGGCACAGACTGCGATCGTGCCCCGTGAAAAGGGATGAACTCCTCGCGTGCTTGGGTGATGAACTCCCTTCGCAGCATGGGTAAGGCGTCGCGTGCGCAGGCAGCGCCCAGGCCGATCAATTCCGGAAGATGCTCCACTCCATCCAAAGAGAACTGTCCGCGCGGTACTGAGGGGGATATGCGATAGAAGTTGTCCTCCCCCACCAAGATCTTCGCGGTCCCCAGTGCATATCGAGACTGCCCCTGCATGAGCAGGCGCAATACGCCCTTGTTGAGTTGCGCGATCCCCGCGCGGGGGCCCGGAATGTACACTTCATCCGTACAGCCTAAGCTCAGTACCTTGATGGCCGCGCGATCCCATCCTAACACCCCGATCGCCTCCACGACGGCCAGTCCTACCGGGTTGTTGGCCCAGATGCCCCCGTCGATGAGAGATGCGCCGCCTTCCAGCTCATGTGCTGGAAAGTAGGTCGGCGCGGCGGCTGTAGCAAGGGCAATGTCGGTGGCTTTGCAAGTATGGTCGACTTCCAGTCGTGGATGGTGTGAGGTCTTGAACACGTACACCGTCTGCCTCGCGGGGTGATAAGCCGGTATCACTAACCGGGTAAGGCTCTCACCCAGCAACCGCCCTTCAAAGGCACGCTGTAGTGCCAAACCTAACATCCCAGGATCGTGCTTCGGGGCCACGAACTGGCGAATGCTGCGACCCACCCTGCCCATCGGATTGGAGATCTTTACGACGGTCTGGGTGAGCCATCCAGCCTCTTCCATTGTGGCTAGCTCGCCGAACACCTGCGGTCCATCGTCGCGATAGAACGCGAGCAAGCGCGCGGCGGATAGGCCCAATCCCAATCCGAGTGCGACGATGCCGCCGGTGGAGGTGCCCACGATGAGATCGAAATGATCGACGATCCGTTGACGGGTAATGGCCTCCACTTGCTCCAGGAACCCGACCGGGCAGGCGCCCTTGATGCCGCCGCCGTCGATGGACAGGATGCGCTTAAAGTCGGCCACGGTTTTCTCCCGGGTGGACTCCGCCACCCTTCCATTCATCGGTTGCCAACCACTCCTCGAAAAAGAACAGCCACAGCGCGGTCCAGGGCACCACTGTCTCGTCCAACCGCAACCGCGGTGACCACTCCCCGGTGCCCGGCAAATACAAACACAGTCGTGCGGGCCGTTGCTGGTAGACATGCGGAAGCCGGCGGCCGTCCGCCAAGTCTGCCAGCACGGGATCATGCACATACACGCGCGGCGATGTTTCAACCTGGTAAGTGAGCTGTACCTCGTATGCGCGACTCAAGGGTGTTGGACGAGCCTGATAATGCCAATCCAACCGTCTACGCCGTGCCCCACCGCTGCCTTGTGCGAGCGGATTCGAGCGCAGTCTGTGCAACTGTAGTGCCACACTCAATTCTGGGGGACCCGGAGGTCTCATGCTCTACTCCGATCCATGGAAAGTGTTCCGGCGCACCGGCGTGGCATTGGTACTGGCCAGTGCGATTCCCCGTTGTGCCGAGACGGCAAGTTGTCCCAGGGTCCGTGCGGAATTCACGCTACCCGTCCAGGCGTCCATCGCTCTTCGAGTCACGGACTCCCCGAAAGTGGCACTCGATGCTTTGAGCAGTTGATCCAGTCCTTGCCCCTCGCGCAGTCGCAGAATGTCGGCCACGAGGCGCTCATGCCATTCGTAAAAGGCCGCCGCGCGGGCCGGCTCGCTGTTCCATCGCTCGGCGAAATTCTCGCCCCGGGTGGTCTCATTCCACACCGCCCACAGCGGCTCGTTCGGCGCTTTCCGCGTGATGATGAAGTTGGGCATATGCCGAATGACATCGATGACGAGCGACCATTGCGTCGAGTAAAAACGTGACTGCACACACGACTCGTAGCTCCAGGCGGCAAGCGTGGTGATGATGACGGAGATCGGCGCCAGGTCCAAAGCATCGCGTTCGTTGAAGTACAGGTCACGATGGCGTTTGCTGAGCTGTACGATCCGGCGCAATACCCCCTTCAAGGGCACCTGTTGCGGAAACGCCTCCACGCTGTCCGCGTAAGCGCGCATGTCCTTAGCCAAGACGCGCGGTTCGAGCAGCGCGCGCCGTTCGAATTGCGCCCGGTATCCGCGCGGATTAGTGGGTTTCCAACAGCGTAATTCCTTGTCCGGCACCAGCTCACCACCCTGGTGGCAGTTGGGATTGCGGATGGCGGGGGTAATGTCCAGGTGAAACTCGTTAGCGTAGTTCAACCGCCAGCAGCGCCGCTTCTCCTCGAGAATGGGTGCGTAACGCCCATTCGCGCGCAAGCGTCGCTCCATTAGCTTTTTGACGTGGCCGGGCAGATCCTGGGGGGTACCCTGTTCGAGAAAGGCGACCAGGTCCACGTCGTGCTCCTCGCCCGAGGGTGGCTTGACGGTCGTACCGAGAATGATAGATCCGTGTGGATAGATAACTAGGCCGCGAAACAAAGGCTCCTCCGAGTCGGCGAGCCACTGCCCGACCGCCTCGTAGCGAGATTTGGCCAATTGGTGTTGAGACTCCGTTAATTCGATCGCCTGGCAGACCCTCTCCAAGAATCCCAGGACCTGCTCTTCTTTATAGACATCGACATCGTGCGCTTGCGCATTCATGGCGTAATAGCTCTCCGTGCCCGTCACCTCGTGAGAGATGGCGAGACTGACAATGCGGATCGAAAGACAACTTGCGGAGAGCGCCACGCGCGATTGCGTCGTGGACGTCGTCGACGCTGAGGGTTGTAGGCTCGGCGCCTGGCGGGCTAATATTCGCTTGCGAAGAGAACTGCCGCGCCGCAAGAGCTCGCATTCGACCGCGAACTGCGAGCGTTGTGTCGGTGGATCACAAGCACCGGGCCGGGACCTCACTCCTGGCCCGTTTTGTGTCTACACCGTCAGTTGTAGATTGATAAAACTCTCGTGGGTCACCTCAAATGAAAAAGGCCCGCGACTCTTGCAACACCATTCCATCTCCAACGTCGATCTGACGACGTTTCCCGACAGTTGGCGCTACAGAATCACCGGCCCCACTAACACAAGATCTTGTGTCGGGGGTAAAAGACTAGTGACGCATGCGCCCGCCGTCAAGAGTTACAACATAAAACTTGTGAGCCTAATTTTATATAATTAAATCAATAACTTGTGGCGCTCGTTGCAGCAGCTGTGTCATGTTCCAACTCGCCTGCAGTCGGCACACGCTGTGGACGACGTGTGCACAACATGTTGGGTACCCATCAAGCTCCCGGCTTGGCGCATCGAGACTGACTGACAGCGCTGACTCTAGAGCCATTTTTAGACCCATTCCACCCCAAGCCACGCGCTTACTACACATGATTGGGTCACCGCCCTCCACTTCGATTCTTCGGCCCGGTGGGTTTACTTGTGAGTGAATTTTCCAGTCGTTCGAGGAGCGCCACCGCCTCGCGCACCTTGTCCCGTGCGCCGGCGTTCTCACGCAAGGCATCTAGCTCAGTCCATGAGTAATTCCGGATCGATTCACACAGGGCTGTAAGGTCGCTAAGGAGCCCCTGTTGCTCGGGCACAGCAGCAGGCTCCAGACGTAACAGTGCCGAGTCAATGTCCCCCTCGTCACTCAGAAAGTGAGCACTGGCAACTGGATCGCGCAGCACCGCTCGCAGCTTGCGCAAGTCCTTGGAATTGGTAATACGTCGCTGATTGACCTTCTCGATGACGGCTTCCTTCACCGAAGAAGTTAGCAACTTCTTGCTGACTCCCATTAACTCGCGCGCCCAAGTGATGGCGGCCCCGGGAGGTCCGCGTAAACCCGTAAATTGTTCCGACAACTCGAACACATCGACGAGCTTGTCGAGTTCGCGTACCGTGATGCCGAGAATGTTGGCTGCGGCCGCCCGCCCGACCAGATTCACCAGGGAGTACGCCACCATCTCCTTTTCCTTGGTGTCCCACTCCTTCCGCTGCCGGTGAATGTAGATCCAGACCCGCAAACGCTCTTCGTCCGAGAGCGTGCGATCTGTGACCTCTACCGGTATTTGCCGGAACTGATTGCGCCCCTGAGCGACCAGTACCGACGAGTTAGTCCAACGCCGATCACCGTCAATAATGCGGAACTTGCCCGACAAGGCGGGATGTGGCTCAACCAGTAAGGGCTCGAAGAGCCCCTCATTCGCTACGATCTGCCGCTGTAACTCCTCATCTTCTTTCGGACCCAGCCGCGGCTGCTTGTCGTTGGGGATGACCTCGTCGATGTCCACCTTCGCTCGATAGGTACGCAGAATCGTGCGCCCCAGACGGCGCTCTTGTATACCTATGACACGTGCCTTCTCAGGCCCAGCATCGCCGGACATGACACTGTCGGACTGTTTCGCAACACTCATAGAGTCAGTCGGCCGTCCCGATAATTCGATCCACGGCGCTGCAGAAATCTCCGTGAGCCTTCAGCACAGAAGTTAGCATACGCCCACGCTTTTCCCAGAGAGTCTTGTGAGCGCTTTGTTCTTTGACATCCAGCTCCAACAGGTTATCGACCAACTTCTCCACACTTTCCAGGAGCTGGTGGCACTGCTCGGAGGTGATGAATTTGTAAAGCCTTTCTGTTTTAGCACCCCGCTCCTCGGAACTCACGCGAAGGTCGTGCAGCTGTATCAAGTGTCGACGCAGCATCTGTGCGATCGTCACGACGCGCGCAGGGCATGCGACGATCACGCCTTCATGTAGATGCAGCTGACGAACGTTCGCAGGAAAGTGGTTGCTCGAGAGCACAGCAAACTCCGCCTTCGCCGCCATCTGATCGGTGCGCAGCTTGCTGGCGTACGAGCTCTTATAGTCGTTGCGGTTCTTTGAGTCGTAGATGATCGTCCCACACACCTTTCCGTAGCGGACAATCTCATGGATGATGTCAGGTCCGGCAATACCCGGTTTCACTCGTTTGATGCGATCGCCCTCAAAAGCTCCCTTGAGGGCTTCGTAAAGATCGATCTCTGCGCCCTCGCCCCGCTCGTGTGCGCTCATCTTCTCAAGCTGCCGCGTCAGGTCCTGGACGGAGGCCTGCAGCCGCTGTCGCTCGGCAAAGGTGCGTGCCTCGGTTTCGAGGATTGCCTTGTCTTTCTCCGCAGTGAGCGCGTCGCGTTGCTCATGAAGACGGTTCTGCAGGGTCGTGGCCTGCTGGTCCTTCAATGTTTGTAGGTCTTGTTGAACCTCACGATGGGCCTTTTCAAGCTCAACGCGTTGCTCCACCGTCTTCTCCAGGCGTGCATTGAGTTCGGCGATCGCCACTGCTTTCTCGCTCTCAGCAGCTTGGCGGACAGCCTCGGTTTGCTGCTCGGCCGCGGCGGCACGCTGTTGAGCTTGCAGCACGTCGGCCTGGGCCACACGTGTAGCCTCCTCACGAGCTGCGGCGGCGAGTAATTCTCCCGCTTGCTGTGCGGCTTCGACGGCCGTCTGTCTCTCAGCTCGTTCCCGCTCGAGATCATTAGCAAGCGCTGCGTGGCTCTCCTGTACCCTCCGACGTTCGTCCTCGATGGAGACCAGTTGCTCTTGGAGCTGGGTTTCGCGGGCTTCACGCTCTAAGACGACCGCAGCGATCCGCTCCTCCGTCGCCTGCTCTGCTACGCGCTGTGCCTCAGCACGAATCCCCGCCTCACGCTCGCCAGCTGCCCGGGCGGCGTCCTGAGCCTGGGAGTGGAGCTGGGTGATCTCCTCCTTGAGGGACGAGTTTGCCAGTTCCACGGTCGAGCGCTCCGACGCGAGTTGATCCAACCGCGTCTGCCACTGTTCATTCTCCGCAAGGTGGGACTTCTGGGCCTCTGCAAGCCGCTTGGTCACTGCCTCTTCCGCAGCCGCCGTGACCTCGGCCCGAATCGCAATCTCTCGCTCGTGTCCTTCTTCACGGATGCGTGCGGTAGCGGCGGCCCCTTCCTCTCTCACCGCGTCCAGTTGGGCCTGAAATCGGGCAGCATCATCCGCACGCTCGCGACCGAACTGTTCTCGCAGTTGGGCCGTCACCTCGTTGGTTCGCGCAAGCTCCAGAGCCGCGAGGCGGCCACGAACTTCGGCAATCCGCTCCGGAGGAATGGGCTGCTCGCAGACTTCACACACCTCCACGGAAGGTAGTGCATGTACATGAAGACCGGGGACACGCTCGGCGGGGATAGCCATAGGTCGTCGCCTATCTCTAGGAGAAATTAGGACCTAGTTTTAGCCAATCTCCATGCTCGATGCAAGTGCCGAGCGGCCTCTTGCATCAGTGGCGGCTGGTGTCCGCCTCTTTGATGACTATAAAGGGGCCGTTCGGGCAGCCGCAGGCGTCGAACCAGCCATTACTGTCACCCAGGCCAAAGTGGCCGTGGAAATCCCCCTCTTCTGTCCAGTCCATTGCATCCGGCGGCCCATTGGTGTCACCCGGTTCGCCTTGAAATTCAAGCCCTTACACGGAAGTCAGGCTGGGTGACATCAATGATCAGTCTCCACAGTAGTTGTGGGGACTCTTCTTTGATGTCACCCGACTAATTCTGCTTTGTCACTTTGAAATGCAGTCGTATCAACCAGTTGCGCGATGGTC
>CAZBTV010000196.1:0-8694 GCA_964494895.1 uncultured Steroidobacteraceae bacterium
TTGCGAAGATCACGAAGAATACGCCAACACCGACGACATCTTTCACCGTGTAGTACGGGTGGAAGGGAATGCCGTCGAGCGGCTTGCCATCCTTGTCGACGGTTTTCTTGATCTCGATGCCATCCGGATTGTTGGAGCCGGTCTGACGCAACGCAACCAGGTGCAACGCCACCAGCAACAACAAACCCAACGGGATCGCGACCACGTGCAGTGAGAAGAACCGGTTGAGCGTCGCGTCCGCGATACCGTAGTCACCGCGGATCCATTCGACCAACGGCGGCCCGATCGCGGGGATCGTGCCGAACAGATTCACGATCACCTGCGCGCCCCAGAACGACATGTTGCCCCAGGGCAGCACGTAACCCATGAAAGCCTCTGCCATGAGGGCGAGGTAGACGAGCATGCCGACGATCCACAGCAGCTCACGGGGCGCCTTGTACGATCCGTACAGCAGCGCGCGGAACATGTGCAAGTACACGACGACGAAGAACGCGGAAGCGCCGGTCGAGTGCAGGTACCGAATGAGCCATCCCGAGTCCACCTCACGCATGATGTATTCGACCGAGTCGAACGAGGTGAGCTCACCGGGCTTGTAGAACATCGTGAGGAAGATGCCGGTGACCAACTGCATCACCAACACCAGCAGCGCAAGCGACCCGAAGAAGTACCAGATATTGAAGTTCTTCGGCGCGTAGTAGCCGGTCAGCTGATTGGCTATGAACTCATCGATGGGCATGCGCTTGTTGAGCCAGCCCATGAAGCCTTTCTTCGGCAGCGGATTGACCTGGTCAGGCAGCGGCTCGCCGGGAGCGCGCACCTGCGGTGATTGTGGTTTCGCAGCCATCACGCAACCCCCTGCTCGTCGGCGCCGATACGCAGCGTCTTCTCATTCGGGTACTCATACCGCGGTACCTTCAGATTCACTGACGCGGGCGAGCCGTTGAAAACGCGTCCCGAAAGATCGAATCGCGAGCCATGGCAGGGGCAGAAGAAACCACCAGGCCAGGAGGGTCCCATCTCCGGGCTGGCGGCCTCGAAGCGCTGCTTCGGCAGACAGCCCAGGTGAGTGCAGGTACCGATGAGCACCAGGTATTCGGCTTTCCGAGCCCGTAACACGTTCTTTGCATAATCGGGCTGCACTGAGCTCTCCGACTTCGGATCCTTCAGATCGCCATCATGGCCCTGCAGGTGCTGAACCATCTCGGGCGTACGCCGCACGACATAGATGGGCTGCCGCCGCCACGTGACGATGGCCATCTGGCCCGCGTCGATCTTCGAAACGTCGAGTTCCGTAGGAGCACCCAGCGCGCGGGCTCGCTCCGACGGAGCCCACGACTCCACGAACGGCACCGCGGCGAACACCACACCCACAGCCCCCGTGGCTATGGTGGCATTCGTCAGAAACTTGCGTCGACTGAGGTCGACCCCCTCGTCGGCGACGACTACGTTATCCGCCATCGAACCGCTCTCCGCTTTCGCACTCAAACCCTGTCGGTGAAAACTCATTACGCGCCCACGCCTTCGAGCGCACCCACCTTTCGAGCGCACCCGCGCGCCGGCGCAATAGGAGCAGGCGCGCGAGACAGCTTCCGGTTCGCTGCAGTTTCCGGCTCGCGGGGGGCGGCGCATTATACACAAACGGTCATCAGCGACTGCGTACCGAAGTACATGCAAACCGACATACTTCCCTCTTGCCCTTATAGACGCGCCTTCGCGCCCTCAGAGGGTCTTCCGTTTCGCGCAGGAGGGGCGACCCCGTGATCGGTATGCAGCGCCTGGGTCGCGGGCTGACGTTCGTGCTCGGATCGGTCGTCGGAGGATTGGCCCTCGCCTTCGTGATAGTTGCTGTGCGCCCGGACCTCGTACGACCGGGAGCCGCTCCCGCGCTACCCATGCCGCCCGTGTCCTCTCCATCGCCTGCAGTGCCCGCACCGGCGCGAGTGACTTACGCGGCGGCGGTCCAACGTGCGGCCCCAGCAGTAGTCAACGTCTACACTGCTCGCCTCGTCCGCGAGCGCGTCGCGCCCTCGTTGGGCGCGCTGTTCGGGGACTTTCTCCCACGTTACCGGGACCGGATCGAACGCAGCCTCGGATCCGGAGTAATCGTGGACCAGAGCGGCCACATCGTCACGAACCACCACGTCATTGCCAACGCGGACTCGGTCCGGGTGCAGCTCGAAGACGGCCGCATCGCCGATGCACGCATCGTCGGGCGCGACCCCGATACGGACCTCGCCGTCCTGAAGATCGATCTCGATCATCTGCCGGTGGCAACGTTCGGCCGCTCTGACCAACTCAAGGTAGGCGATGTGGTGCTGGCTATCGGCAACCCGATCGGATTGTCGCATACAGTCACACACGGGATCGTCAGCGCCACCAGTCGGCAGCAGCTCGGCATCGCGCCGCTGGAGGATTTCATCCAGACTGACGCGCCGATCAACTTCGGCAACTCCGGCGGTGCGTTGGTTGATTCCAGCGGAGCGCTCATCGGTATCAACACCGCCATCGTCGCCAAGAACCTCGGCGTCGAGGGTATCGGCTTCGCCATTCCGGTAAACATGGTACGCGGCGTGTTGAGCGACATCATCGCGCACGGACGGGTGATCCGCGGCTGGATCGGCATCGTGCCCGAGGATGTTTCGGACGAGCAGGCAGCCCAACTCGGCCTCGCGCAAGGCGGCGTACTCATCGCGAACCTATACGTCGGCAGCCCCGGCCAGGACGCCGGTCTCCAACCTGGAGATCTCCTGCTATCGATCGGTGGGGCGCCTCTGAACAGCGCGCAGGACGCCCTCGCCCGAATCGCGAACACCAAGCCGGGATCGGTGCTTGCTATCAAGGTTTTGCGCGGCCGGCGCACTTTCGAAGTCAAGGCCCACGTGAGCGAGCGACCGAGAACCTCTTAGTTTATTTGGCTGAAAGTCGCCCTTCGGGCGCTTTCAGCGAGCGCGCCTATACGTACCCGGCAACTCGCCAGCAAAAGGCGCGGCGTTTGCTGACTGATTCTCAGGCCAGTTCAGCCCTCATTACATTGGCGGGCAGCATGACCACGCTTCACACGCGGCGATTCGTTTCTCGCACGGAGCTCGATGGGGCGCTCGCCGAGCGCCTGGGGCGGGCGGTTGCCTACCAGAGTGAAGCCGGCACGGCCATCATGCTAGCCGGCGGCAAGACACCGCTGCCGGCGTACCGCGAGCTGGCCGCTCGTGGGCCCAAGCACAACGAGCGGCTCCATATTTTCTTCTCCGACGAGCGTTACGTGCCCGCGAGCTCCAATGACAGCAACTATCACCAGTCATGCGAGCTGCTCAACGAGCTGGCGTTGCCCGAAGACTCTCTGCTGAGAGTTCGAACCGAGCTGACAGTGGAACAGGCCGCGGCGGACTATGAGCGGAGGCTCGCCGGGCTTCTGGCAAGCGGTATCCGCATCAAGTTGGGATTGCTGGGACTTGGGCCGGATGGCCACACGGCCGCTCTGTTCCAGGAATCGGACCTCGAGCGCGCACGAGGCCACCTGGCCATCGCCGTGGAACGGCCAGACGGTCTTTACGGCATCACCGTGACCCCGGAGCTCCTGACGCATGTCGAGGAGTTGGTTTTCGTAGTCGCCGGCGGCGGCAAGTACGATGCGATCCGTGCACTCATGAGCGCCGATCCATCTCTGATCGCGTGGCGCGCAGTCGAAGGACTGGCCAGCGTGGAGCTATGGGTCGAGCAGGCCGCCATGTTTTCATTGATGGCGATGGGGGTGGGGGACCGTTTAACTGGGTAACACGCGCAGGGTCGTTACGGCGCGAACCGGGTCATATGCAGCGGTGCGCAGGCCCGGGTCCAGCTCTGGGCCGTGGCTCCCGGGTTGTGCCACGAGCAGGGGCCGCTGATGAGCGTGTCGGCCTCGGGCGGGCCCCACGTCCCCGGCGTGTATTCGTACGGCGCGGTCGTCAATCCCAACACCGGGTCGACGATTGCCCACGCGGCTTCGACCTCGTCCTGACGGGCGAAGTGGGCGGTATCGCCGATGAGCGCCTCGCTGATGAGCCGCTCATAGGCATCCATCTCGTCCCCCTGCTGCTGCGAGAAGAACAACTCCACTTCCCTGCCCTGCATCGTAGGCCCCGCCTTCTTCGCGTGCGCGCCGAGAGCGATCGCTACATCCGGGCCGACACGGAAACGCAGATAGTTGGGCTGCTCCGGCCCCAGGTCGCCGAAGACGTGGGTCGGTGGCGGGCGTAGATCAACTACCACCTCCGTGGCCGTCACCGGGAGATTCTTTCCCGCGCGTAGATAGAACGGCACCCCGCTCCACCGCCAGGAGTCGACCTCCAGGCGCATGGCCGCGAAGGTCTCGACTTTCGAATCGGGCGCGACGCCTTCCTCGTTGCGATAACCTCGGAATTGTCCACGCACCACGTTCTGCGGCTTCGCGGGCTGGATGGACTTCAGTACCTTGACCTTCTCATCACGCAACGCCTCTCCGTCCGAGTTCACGGGAGGCTCGAGAGTCATGAAGGCGAGGATCTGCAGCAGATGGTTCTGCATGACGTCGCGGATCGCGCCGGTTTCCTCGTAAAACTTGCCGCGTCCGTTCATGCCCATCTTTTCAGCCATCGTGATCTGGACGCTCGCGACATAGTTCCGATTCCAGACCGGCTCGAGGAACGAGTTGGCGAATCGCAGGTACAACAGGCCCTGCACCGCCTCTTTCCCGAGGTAGTGATCGATGCGGAAGATGTTGGATTCCGGAAAGCGCTTCAGGAGAATCTGATTCAGCGCCCGAGCGGAAGCGAGATCGCGCCCGAAAGGCTTCTCCACCACGACCCGCGCAGCGGGCGCCATCGTACCGCCCAGGTGCTCGATCACCACCGGAAACACACTGGGCGGAATCGCGAGATAGTGCAGAGGACGCTCCGCCGGACCAAGTGCGCGGCGTAGCTCCTCGAACGTGGAGCGCTCCTTGTAATCGCCGTCCACATACTTCAGCAGGCTCACGAGGCGCTCTACGGCTTCCCCTTCACGATTGGGGACGAATGTCTCCAGGCTCTGCTGCACCCTTCGCGCAAGCTGCTCCCGATTCCATCCCGCTCGCGCCACTCCGATCACCGGCACCGCGAGAAGCCGGCGCCGCACGAGGTGATAAAGCGCCGGATAGATCTTGCGATAACACAGATCCCCCGTCGCCCCGAACAACACCAGGGCATCGCTATCACGCCGTTGCATGTCTCAGGCCTCCGTTTTGTCCAGAGCTGCGCGCCGGGAGAAAACCAACCCGGTCACGACTTCTTCTCGAGGTGTCCGCCGAAACCGAGCCGCATCGCTGACAACAGCTTATCCGCATACTCGGCGTGACCCTGGGACTCGAAGCGTGAATACAACGCGGCGCTCAAAACGTTCGCCGGTACGCCCACCTCGATGGCGGCCTGCACAGTCCAGCGCCCTTCCCCAGAATCGGAGACGCGGCCGCCGAACTGCTGCAGCCCGGCGTCCCTTGCCAGAGCCTCGGCCGAAAGATCGAGCAGCCGTGAGGAAATGATGCTTCCGTGGCGCCAGACCTCCGCGATCGCTCCAATGTCGAGCTGGTATTGGTACAGCTCGGGGTTGTTGAGTGGTGCGGTCTCGGCATCGGCTTCCGCCTGACGCAAGCCGGCGTCCGCATGCTTCAGGATGTTCAGTCCCTCCGCATACGCCGCCATAAGCCCATACTCGATGCCGTTGTGAACCATCTTCACGAAGTGACCCGCGCCGGAAGGTCCGCAGTGGAGATAGCCCATCCCTGCCGTGCGCTGGGCAGCACTGCTCACCTTGCCCGCGCTACCCGGCGCTTCTCCTTCAGACGCCCCAGGCATTCGCCCCCCCGGAGCAAGGGTGGCAAAGATCGGCTCGAGCGTTCGGAACGCCGTCTCCTCGCCGCCGATCATCAAGCAATAACCCTGCTCGAATCCCAGCACGCCGCCGCTGGTTCCAACATCGAGGTACTGGATGCCGTCCTCACGCAGCTTTTTCGCCCGACGGATGTCCTCGTGGTAGTGGGAGTTACCGCCGTCGATGAGGATATCGCCGCTCTTCAACACCGGTCGCAATTCGGCGATCACCGAATCGACGATCGCAGCGGGGACCATGATCCACACCGCCCGCGGCGCGCTCAGCGCGGCAACGAGCTCGGCCAGCGAGCCGGCACCTTGCGCCCCTTGCGCAACCGAAGCCTTCACCGCTTCGGCGGAGCGATCGTACACAACGCACTCATGGCCGCCCTTCAGCAACCGCCGCACCATGTTCGCGCCCATCCGCCCCAGCCCGACCATTCCGATTCGCATACCGACTCCTTACCTGGCGACCTCACCGAAGCACGCACCGTACCCCGATCGGAACCTGATCGCACGAACGGCGCATTTCGCCCGTACCTGTCGCCCGACAATGCCATTCACCAGAACCGGCCCAGACGATCAGCGAGCAAAAGCGCTTTGCTCGCAGGCGGCACGAGCTCTACCGGAGCTCACCAGAAGCGCCGAATCTACTGTGGGTCAGCGGGACCTGAGGACTGATGCCCACCACATCCACTCGGTTCGGCCTGATCAATTAGGTACTCGCCTGATCTGAGCTCCGAGCTGCGCAAGCTTCTCCTCGATAGCCTCGTAGCCGCGGTCGATGTGATAGATCCGCTCCACGTCAGTCTGCCCCTCGGCCACGAGTCCGGCTAGTACAAGACTTGCGGAGGCGCGAAGGTCCGTCGCCATGACCGGCGCCGCCGTGAGCTTCTCAACACCACGGATGATCGCAGTGTTGCCCTCGAGCCGGATTTCCGCTCCGAGGCGCCGCATCTCCAGCATGTGCATGAAGCGGTTTTCGAAGATGGTCTCGATGATGGTGCCGACTCCATCCGCAATCGTATTGAGCGCCGCGAACTGCGCCTGCATATCGGTCGGGAACGCCGGATAAGGTGCCGTGCGCACGTCCACCGCTCTGGGCCGGCGCTTTTTCATATCCACTTCGATCCAGGTATCGCCGGTGTCAATCCTCGCACCGGCGTCCTCGAGCTTCGCCAAAACGGCATCCAGATGATCCGGCCGCGTATTCTTCACCCGGACGTGTCCGCGCGTAATCGCTCCAGCAACCAGATAAGTGCCGGTCTCGATCCGATCAGGCAGCACGTCGTAGGTCGTACCGCGCAGCCGCTCAACACCCTGAATGACGATCTTGTCTGTACCCGCTCCCTGGATTTTCGCTCCCATGGCGACCAGGAAGTTCGCCAGGTCCACGACTTCCGGCTCACGAGCGGCATTCTCGATGATGGTCTCGCCCTCGGCGAGGGTGGCCGCCATCATGAGATTTTCAGTGCCTGTGACGGTCACGGTATCGAGCACCAGGCGGGCTCCTTTCAGACGCGAAGCCCGCGCTCTGATGTAGCCTCCCTCGATCGTAATGTCGGCCCCCATCGCCTGCAGTCCCGCGACATGGATATTCACCGGCCGCGCCCCGATCGCACATCCGCCCGGCAAAGAAACATCCGCCTTCCCATAACGAGCAACCAACGGCCCGAGCACGAGGATCGAGGCGCGCATCGTTTTGACGAGCTCGTAAGGAGCAAAGCACTCCTTCAGAGTAGACCCATCGACCTCGATGCGCATGCGCTCGTCGATGGTGACAGTCGCTCCCATCCGGCCGAGCAGCTCGACGGTGGTCGTGACGTCTTTCAAGTGAGGCACGTTGGCGACCATGACCGGATCGTCGGCCAGCAACGCGCCGGCAAGGATCGGCAAGGTCGCATTCTTGGCGCCGGAAATGCGTACCTCACCCTCGAGGGGAACTCCCCCCTGGATCTGCAGCTTATCCATATGAGCTCTTATCTATTTGGCTGAAAGTCGCCCGGGGCGCTTTCAGCGAGCGCGCCTACACGTGCCATACGCACTCTCCGGCAAAAAGCGTGGTTTTTGCCGGCTGATACGTAGGCCGGTTCCGGTTGAATCACGTTATCCATCAGCGTTGGTCCGACTCGTCGGGAGTCAGGGCCTCGATGGAAAGTGCGTGGATCTCTCGTCCCATGCGCTCGCCGAGCGCCTTGTAGACGAGCTGATGCCGGGCAAGAGGGCGCTTGCCGATAAACTCGCGGGACACGATCCGTGCGGCAAAGTGGGTGTTGTCGTCGGATTCGACCCGCACCTGCGCCTCGGGGAGGGCCGCGCGGATGAGCTGTGCGATCTGTTCTGGGTTCATGTGGCGATATTAAACGCTAAGAGCTGGGCCTGCAGGTTCTCAAGCGGGCGAGGGGCACGGCCGCCCGTCTGGACCGACCGTTTTGGTCGCGAGCGGTCGAGGGGGGGCGGTACTTGTCCCTCCTCCGACGGAGTACCTCCGGAGACGCTCGCGCCTATAATCGTAAAATGATCAAGGTCTCACTGTCGCCTCGCCCATGAGCAGAGCCGCCAGTCCCCCGGTCGATGACACGCCCCAGCTCCTGGCCTCGGCGCGCCGCGCACTGACCATTGAAGCCCGGGCTGTGGAGGGCTTGCTACCTCGCATTGACGAGGGGTTCTCCGCGGCATGCCGTCTCTGCCTCGGCTGCAAAGGGCGGGTAGTGGTCTCTGGAATGGGGAAATCCGGCCACGTAGGCCGGAAAATCGCCGCTACCCTCGCCAGTACCGGTACCCCCGCCTTTTTCCTGCATCCGGCGGAAGCCGGGCACGGTGATCTGGGGATGAT
>CAZBTV010000196.1:8704-11647 GCA_964494895.1 uncultured Steroidobacteraceae bacterium
CATCTCAAACGGCTCGGCGTGCCGCTCATCATGATGAGCGGCAAACGCGACTCCACTCTGGGGCGTGTGGCGAACGTAACGCTCGATGTAAGCGTCGCCGAAGAGGCCTGTCCACTGAACCTCGCACCGACCGCAAGCACAACCGCGACACTGGCGATGGGAGATGCCCTGGCAGTAACGCTGCTGGAAGCGCGCGGCTTCACGAAACAGGACTTTGCCCGCTCGCACCCCGGCGGCACCCTCGGGCGGCAACTGCTGCTGCACGTGGAGGATCTGATGCGCAAGGGGGAGGCGATCCCACGCACCGCCCCGGGCGAGCGACTGCGCGACGGCCTGCTAGAGATGTCGCGCAAGGGCCTGGGCATGACCGTCATTGTGAGCCCGGAAAACCGTGTTCTCGGAGTGTTCACCGATGGAGACCTCCGACGAGCCTTGGACAAACAGGTCGATGTGCACTCGACCCTCATGAGCGAGGTAATGACACCTGACTGCAAGACCATCGGTTCTCGCGAGCTGGCAGCCGAAGCTGTGCATCTCATGGAGCTCCATCGGATCACCGCCTTGCCCGTCACCGACGAACAAGGGTGCCTGGTCGGCGCGCTGAACGTGCACGATCTATTCCGCGCGGGGGTGGTCTGACGGTGTACGCTCTCGCGCGAGGTTTCGATCACCATCCATGACAAGAAAAAATGCCGCCGCCATTCGCATGTTGGTACTGGATGTGGATGGGGTGATGACGGATGGACGCCTCCACTTCGGGCCGCGTGGCGAAGCACTCAAGCTGTTCCACGTGCGCGACGGGCTGGGAATCCAGCAGCTCGCGAAAACAGGCATCGAGGTTGCTGTTATTTCGGGCCGGCGATCGAAAATGGTCGACGTCCGTTGCCGCGAATTGGGGGTCGAGCACGTCTACCAGGGCGCCAAGGACAAGCTTGCAGAGCTGGAGCGCTTGTGTGGACGCTTGAAGATTCCGCCGTCAGCGTGTGCCTGTGTCGGCGACGACCTGCCGGACATACCAGTGATGCGTAATGTTGCGCTTGCGTTTGCTGTTGCGGACGCCCATCCCGAGGCGCGCCACGCCGCGCACCTCGTGACGAAGTTGCCCGGCGGCCACGGCGCGGTGCGGGAGGTCTGCGATTACCTGCTTGCCCATGCACCCCGGAGTCGCAAGGCGCGCACGAAATGATGTATCGGATTTTCGCTGCGTTGGTCGTCCTCGTAGTCATAGGTGGCACTGTGCTGCTCGGCGGTCAACGGTCGGAGATCGCACCCACCGTCGTGGAAGAACCGCGGGACCCGGGCTATGCCGCTCGTGACGCCAAGCTTGTTCAGACCGGGCCGGATGGGCACCCGCTCTACACGCTCAATGCGGATGTGATCCGACAACAACCGGACGAGAACACCATACAACTCGAGAATGCACGACTCGGCTTTTATGACGCGAACGGGAGCCTGTGGACAGCGCGCGGCGAGCACGGCGAGGTAGGACAGAACACCGGTGTCGTCACATTATCCGATGACGTACGCGTCGACGGAGCCCCGCTAGGGCAGCCGGCCGAGATCGTGACCAACCGCCTTTCATTCGACACAAACACCAAGGTCGCCAGTACCAAGGACCTGGTAACTCTGACGTGGTCCGGACAGCAAATGAGGGGCAAGGGAATGCGCGCCAGCTTGAGCGACGGTCACGTGCAGTTAGAATCCGCAGTGCACGGGGTCGCCGTGCCCAACAGGCTCCCTGGCTCGCGGAAATGAAGTCATTGGCAACACATTATCCTGCGCTCGTAGGGACCTTCACCGCGGCACTGATGTTCCTGAACGCAGGTCCACTCCCCGCCGCCAGCAAGACCGCGGAGCTTCCTCCGCAAATCTCCTGGGACGCGGCCGCGATCGACACCGACTTCAAGACACATGCGATGCACCTCAAGGATGTCACGATCACCTACGGCAAGATGACGGTGCGCGCGGACCGCGCGCTCGCGACGGCGGCGGATTTCAAGAACAGTCGATGGACATTCGACGGCAACGTACGCATCAACGCGGTACCGCGCGGGAATTTGCGCTCCGACGAGGCTGTCGTCGAGTTCCAGGACAACCAGTTGCTTCGGGCAACGGCCACCGGTAGCCCGGCGGAGTTCGACCAGACGCGAGACGACTCGGACGTCATCGCGCGCGGCCATGCGGACCAGATCGTCTACGAGGTCGGCGAGGGCACGGTGCGCCTGTCGCGCCTGTCGAATGATCCAAAGTCGAATGACTCTTGGGTTACGGACGGCCGGAACGACATTCGTGCACCGGAGATCGTGTACAGCCTCCGCGAGGAACGTGTGCAGGCATCGACGTCTCCCGGCACCGAACGCGTGCACGTCACGATTGCGCCCAACGATGGGCCCAAAGCAGACGCGCCCCCGGCCAACAAGCCCAAATCCACACAGTCGGATCCCGGCAAGCCGCAAGCGTCGGCGCCGCAAATACCAACTCCACCCCAGCCGTCGCCTCCTTAAGCCAACCATGCCCTCACTGAAAGCCGCAGGCCTGGCGAAGAGCTACAAGTCGCGCCAGGTGGTGAAGGACCTGTCGATCGAAGTATCCAACGGGGAGGTGGTCGGACTGTTGGGCCCCAACGGTGCCGGCAAGACCACAGCCTTCTACATGATGGTGGGCCTGATTCCGTGCGACGCCGGACGCATCTACGTGGGCGAGAGAGACCTGACTCTTCTGCCGATGCACCGCCGGGCGCAACTCGGATTGGGTTATCTCCCCCAGGAAGCCTCTGTCTTTCGAAAGCTCTCGGTGGAGGACAACATTCTGGCCATCCTCGAGACCCGGCCTGACCTGGAGCGAGCTGATCGGCAGCGGCGCCTCGAGGAGCTCCTGGAGGAGTTACGCATCGGGCACGTGCGTCGCACACTCGGACTTTCCCTCTCCGGTGGCGAACGGCGG
>CAZBTV010000197.1:0-11310 GCA_964494895.1 uncultured Steroidobacteraceae bacterium
CCCTGGTCCAGAGACAAGCCCGCTGCCAGGTGCCCAGGCGAGAAGACAGCGGAGCTCGGACCTCAACCGGCCCTGCGGGCCGCGCGGCTATAAGTGGTGGGAGTAACGCGGTAATGATGGCGAAAAGCGCGCCCGAAATGCGTCGCGCTCTTGAAACCAAAGGCGAACGCGATCTCGGTGATCGAGCAGCTGCGACTCGGAGAGGTCAATGCCCTGGCGCTCTCCTCCAGGCGCCGCCGCAGGATATACCGGGCGAGCGTCTCCTCCTCGCACGCATACAGCCGATGCAGGTATCTCAGGTTTATCTGGCAAGCTTTCGCTATGCCAGTCGGGGTCAGGTCAGGGTCCGTCAGATGCTTCTCGACATGGGCCTGAATACGCATCCGGTGCGCGGAAGCTGCCGAGCGTAACGCGCTTCGCGCTCGCGGCAGACGCTCGTAGGCTCCGCCGATGAGAGTCATCGTGGCCTCACATACCTGCCAGGCGTCCGGGAACGGCGGTCCTTGCAGGAAGCGCGCCCACAGAGTGCGCAGATAGTCGGACACGAAGCCGTTCATGCTTTCACGAGCCGACATGGCCACTGCCGTCAAGTCGCCCGGACACGTCACGTGTCGTAACAAGAGTGTCCTCGGAATTCCGACCACCAGCATCCGGCAGGTGTCATCGCACAACACCTCATAGGGGCGGGTGGTGTCGCACAGAGTGAAGTCACCGGCACGCAGCCGTGCCTCGCGCCCGTCCTGTCGTGTCACACTTTCGATACAGTCCTGTGCCTCCATAAGGAACACAGCCGCCTCACTGTTGGGTGTCACGGGAGCGCCGTGGTTTAGAACAGATGCCGTGACGGTCATGGCGGATATCTCGATCTCACCAATCCTGGCACGTGCTGGCAGGCCTCGGGGCGAGCGCCCGACGGGCTCTCTGTTGTATCGCTGTAGCGGAAACATTGCTCCCCCTCGCCCGGAGAGTCGAGGATCGCTCAGGTGATGTCAAGAACGCTCTCCGGGTATTGAATGTTATGTGTTGCGGTTCCGCAACCCCGCGGTCTTTTCCATTCCGGCAACAATCAATCACCACGGGCGGCCCTTGGGTGTTGAAGGGTTGTTCAGTCTGGATCGATTATCTGGTGCGTCATCGTGATTTCATTCCCTTCTTTCCGTGAGTCAGCTCACCGCAGGGGGGGATACATGAAGCCCGAATACGCTCTCAAGGCGTTGTCAGCCTTTAGTCTCGCAGCGCTCCTTGAATGGACACTGCCGACCGCAGTGTGGGCGCAAGAAGCACAAAACCGGACATCCACGCCGTCGGCCGCTAGCGGCGGGATCGAGGAGGTCGTCGTCACCGCCCAATATCGGGCAGAGCCTCTACAGCAAACACCCATCGCCATTACCGCGGTAACCGCCGAAGACATCGAGGCGCGGGGGTTCACCACTTCCAGCGATATCGCTTATTCGGTGCCGAACGCGAGCTTCCGCCCCGCGCAGGCCGCCTTCGGAAAAACCCAGACGGCCTTCATACGCGGCGTTGGACAAAACGATTTCAACTTCGCCTTCGAGCCGGGTGTAGGCATTTATGTCGACGACGTGTACTACCCCACGACCATGGCATCGCAATTCGACCTCATGGATCTGGATCGGGTGGAAGTCTTGCGCGGCCCGCAGGGGACGCTGTTCGGACGTGGCTCGATCGGGGGTGCCGTACGCTACGTTTCCAAACAGCCCAAGGGCGACAACACCGGATTCATCGAGGGGACGGTCGGCGATTTCCACCGCGTGGACCTGCGTGCCGGATACGACTTCGCCCTCATCCCGGACAAACTGTTCGCGCGCATCACCGGAGTGTCACGCAAGCAGGACGGTTATGTCGATCGCATCGATTTCGTGTGCGCAAACCCTCAGCTCTCAGGGTCGCTGCCGCAGTTGATCACCAACCGCTCCGCTGGCTGCAAGCTGGGCACGATGGGCGGCACAGATGTGAACGGTGCCAGAGCCCAGCTTCGTTATGTCGCGAGCGACACCCTCAGCTTCGATGTCGCGTTGGACTATCAGCGCGACGATTCGGAAGCCGCCGCCGATACTCTCCTGCAAGCGGGTCCGCTGGTAGGCGGATTCGCTTCGTGGAACCAGGCCATGGTGAATGGCACGATTCCCCCGCCGCCCGGCAGCCCGCCCAACACCCCGCCCATTCGGCCCAACCCGAATTTCTTCGGCTTTGGCGTCCCGTTCGATAACCGGTTCGTATCGAAGAACCCCTACGTCTCCTACGCGACATTCCAGGATCCCTACTCAGGCCTGTCCTTTCCGCCCCAGAACTCCCTGAACCAGAAAGGCATCTCGGGTACCGCTGACTGGAGGGTCACCGACTCGGTGGAAGCCAAGCTGATCCTTGCCTGGCGCAACTGGAACGGTCGCTTCGCGACGGACCAGAGCGATGCGCCGCTGGATGTGTCCCTGGTCGATGGACTGCAGGCATTCACCTACCGGACCGCGGAGTTGCGCTTCACGGGGGACTTGTTCGACAAGAAGCTGAGCTGGACCGCAGGCGCCTTCTACTACGATGGCGACGACAACAGCGCACAGAGCGTGAATCTGCCCGGCGCCGGCAACGTTGCCAACTATATCGCCCAACCGAAGCAGAATGCTCTGCTGGTAAACGGCCTGGATGTCGGCAATTTCCAGAACCACTCGGTTTTCCTGCATACCATCTACAGCCTGACGGACACCTTGCGTTTGACCGTGGGAGGAAGGTATTCGAGCGACAAGAAAGCCGATAATTTCGACAATACGATCGTCAAAGCGATCCTCAACAACACTTCCAGCCGCGGCGACTGGCGCCTGGGGCTCGACTATCAGATCGACCCGCAGTTGCTCGTGTACACCTCGGCCTCGACCGGTTATCGACCACCGGCTTTCAATCCGCGCCCATTCCAGCCCAGCCAATTCGTGGCCGTCTCGGGCGAGAGTCTGGTGGCCTATGAGATCGGCGAGAAGGCGGATCTCTTCGATCGCAGGCTGCGGGTCAACGTGGCTCTGTTCTATAGCGACTACCGGCATCGCATCGTGCCTGTGGGGGGGACCGACTGCCTCAACATCCCCGGAACCAATATACCCATCAGCCCGTGTATCGTCATTCCGAAGACCAACTACGTGAACTCTCCTGGGAAGCTTTACGGCGGCGAGATCGAAGCGGCGTTCAGACCCGTCGATCCGTTGACTTTTACCTTGAGCGCCGGAGAGACGAAGTTTTCGACCAATGCCACCGGCGCGGCAGCCGGCCTCACACCAAACGGCGAGCCGGTCTACGTTCCGCAGTGGAACGGCGCAGCTTCCGCGCAGTATGTCATTACGCTGGCGAACGGATCGACTCTCACGCCCCGCTATGATGCCTTCGTCCAGACGCAGATCTGCTCTGGTGCCGCCAATCCACAGACTGGCTACACTGGGATCACCTCCTGCACGGGCGGGTACACATTGCACAACGTGCGCCTGGAATACGCAACGCAGGAGCACACCTGGACAGCAGCAATCGGCGTGGAGAACCTCGCCAACCATTTCTACTACCTCAACAAATTTGACGTGACCGCGTTTGGCGAGCCTACGATCGAGGGGCAGCCCGGGCAGCCGCGCACCTGGTATCTGACAGCGAGGCGTAACTTCTAACGCAGCTCCCCGTTACCCGCGGCGCCCGCCCTGAGTCACGACGAACTGGCTCAGGTCAGGGCGCCCGTCTCGCCACAACCCGAATGGCGTATCGAGCGCCTCTCCCGGTAGCCGTACAAACAACACACGGCTCGCCGCGATGTACCGCAGGGTCAGGAGATCGACAGCGTAGGCACGGGTTACGACGTCACCGTGATTCGGTGGGTGAAGCTCGTCTCGTGAGGAAAGACTTATCGGAACCCCATCCAGTGGCACGAGGTCGATCGCGCGCCCGTCCGCCAGGATTCGCAGCTCGCCGGCCCTGGGGTCGGCCGGAGGCAACATGCGCCGGTCGACGGTCGACCACCGGTGTAGCAACAGATATTCGCTGTATTTTCCGGACTCGTTGACTGCAACGGCCTGGAGCATCACGTAATCGCGCGCGTACGCGGCGACATCCGAGCGCTCTCGCGCAAACACCAAAGGCTTGGTTGCGACGAAGAGAGTGTTTCCGCTCTCCTGGTCGAGAATTTCACGGGTGGCCGCGGGCCGATTACCGGCACACGCCCCCAACAGCGCGAGTCCTGCCGCCGCGATCAAAGCCACGCGAATGTGCATACGTCGTTAGAAGCGAAAGCGGTAGGTAGCGGAAATATACAGAGAACGCTGGTCGAATGCCGCGGTCACCGGCTCACCGGTCAGCGGTTGTTGCTGCTGCGATTGCTGATGCTGCAGCTCGTAGCCAGCCGTAAGCTCGAAAACGGACCTTCTGCCCGTCCAGTCCGCGCGTAGTTGCGGCAGGTACAGGTACTGTTTGCCGCCGATCATCGGATCGATCAATTCCTCGACACTCAGCCGGGGCCCGAGACGCCAGGCGCCGTGGACCACGAACCGTGCGTCCCATGAAAGGGTCGTGCTGCGCGAAGCCGGCGAAGTATCGTAGCGCACGCTGAATATATGTAAATCGCTCGCCTGCAGCAGGCTCAGCCCGGATATCTGCAGCGATACGTTCTTGTCGAGTCCGCTCGAGGGTGTCGCGGCAACCCCGCCTGAAGCGGGCGTGCCACTGAGCTCCAGACCCGCCAGATTCGCCATGAGCTGCCAGCGCTCGCCGAGTGGCCGGCTCGCCGACACGACGAAGGTGCTGCTCGTCGCCGTGCGATCCAACGCGAGCTGCCTGATTTGCGACGGAGTGAACGTGTTCTCCAACGCGATGAGATCGGGCGCCGTCTGACCGATCAGCGCGTTGTTGAGCTCCAACAGCGGGCTGCGGCGGTGGTCGACGTCAAACCCGAGAATCCAGGCCTGACCCACCTTGGCGTTACCGATCAGGGTCGCCGAGTTGAGCTGCTGGAAAGCGACATCATAGTCGACCAGCAGCACCGCTGTGCGGCCGGGCTGGGAATAGCGGGTCTGGAGCCCGATAGACCGGCGATCAGTCTGCGATCCGACCATCTCGTCGAAGAAATAGGCGTCGAACACCCATGCCAGATGAAAAGGATCGAGCTCCGCCGTCAACGTGCCGAATTTCGTCTTGCCGGAAATCGGTGAGTAGCCCGTGTAGGCCGGCAAGCCGGCGGCCGCGCTCAGCGAAAGCTTCGAGCTCAACTGATAACCAATGAAAGCCCCGTCGAACAGCCCGATGACACCCTGGCTGGCGAGGGACTGGCGGCCAACCCGGCCAGTGAGACCGAGCACCCGGTCCGTGAGCTCGGCATAGGCGGCGGTCGTGCGGTCCTGACTGCCGCCGGCCGCGGTTACACTGTTGCGTGTGTAGCCTGCATCGATGCGGCTGATGAAGTCGAAACGCTCACCGCGGTCGCGCAATAGCAGGTCCGCATAAACAAGGGCGGAATCGAAGGAAGTCGTGCTGGTGGTGGTACCGGCCGCTGTGGTCTGATCCCTTTCATATTGGTAGGTCAGGGACGTGCTGCCGGCCATCGTCCAACCGCCGCCCGCGGACGCGCCAGGTGCTCCTATCGATTTGGGAGCGAGAGACGCCGCTATCAGTGTGCGCAAGCGGACCCGGACACGTTCGGCACCCGCGCCGTTGGGATAGCGGCGGAGATATTCCTCGTATTCGGCCTTGGCCTGCGCGAGCTGCCCTGCCCGCTCCCTGGCCAGGCCCATCAGCTCCTGCGCTTCGGGACGCGCAGGATATTCGGGTTGACGCAGCAGGCGGCTCAACAGATCGACCGCTTCCGGATACTGATGTTTTTCAAGTGCCGTGCGTGAGTCTTGCAGAATCCGCGCTCTCTCCTCGTCGGGCAGCGGCGGGTCGGTCGGCCCGCTTGCGGCCGTAGATGGGACGCCAGCGCGGTCCACGACCTCGAGATCTGTCTGCTCGTCGTTGGCGGCAACCCATGCGCGCGGATGCCTCGCCAGCGCAATGCGCAGGACCCGGTCAGCCTCCGCGCGGGTCGCGAACGGCCCCACTCGCAACCGATACCAGTGCTGTCCTTCGATATCTGTTTCCGACACATATACTTGCGTTTGCAACTCGGCCGCCGTGGCCTCGATGACCGAGCGGTCGAACATTCTCAGCTCGGACTCGAGATTGACGGCATAACCGGTCGAGGCTTCGGGCTCAGCCAACAACACACCACCCTTGCGTGTATTCGTGCCCAGCAACCGAACCCGCAGGCCCAGACCGGTCGCCGTCGGCGCCATGATGAAATCCAGCTCGCGAGACCAGGTCAGTTGCAGGGTCACCTCTCCCGGCACGACGGAGTCGACGCGCGCTCCAGTCACGAGTTGGCCACCGCCACCGACCAGCGGTAGCTCGGGCGGCAATGCATTCGCCAGGCTGCCGCAATCCGGCCCGAGCCGAAGGGTGATCGTCGTGCTGGTCCCGTGGCTAACGGGCGTGTTTGAGATGTAGTGTACCGAGCAGGCGAACTGCACCGAGATGTCGGCGTGGTCGTCGCGCTCGTTCACGTCGATGACCTGCACGAGCGGCCCCGCCTGCGGAAGGGCCGGGACTGCGGCTGCGGCAAAACCCTGCAGTCCCAGACAGACGATCAGCGGTCCCAGTACGAGCGACCAGACAGTCCGCTCGAGCCGATCCGCTACATTCACTCCGCCCGTCACTGTTTCTGGCCACCCGGCGGCGAGTTATGCCGGCCCCGCACCAAAGGCCGCAGTGCGCTTGGGGGAGCCGTGACCGTCCATTCGAACGTGCGGTGGCAAGCACCGCAATCCTGCGTCGTGTTCAGGTGTTGAATCTGTTTGCCTGTGGCAGTAATACCGTTGTGGCAGCTCTGGCACGCACCGCCTGCTCCAACGTGGCTGAAAGCCACTCCCTGCCAGTTCAACGTGTTGTGACAGGTACCACAGTCCTGCGCCGTTTGGATATGACTTGTCGGTTTACCGGGCGCGAGCACGCCGTTATGGCAGCTCGAGCAACTCGCGGTTACGCCCCGGTGCTCGAACCGTGCGGGCAACCACGCTACGGTCGTGTGGCAGTTCTGGCAGGCATCGTTACTGACCACATGAGTGGGTCCCTTGCCGGGGGCGAGCGAGCCGTTGTGACAGCTGACACAATTGGCTGTCACTCCGACATGGGAGATGCGCACCCCGTGCGCGGTCGCCAGCCCTCCAAACGACGGAACGATACCGCCATGAGCGCCACCCGCTTGACCAGTGCTCGCATTGTCGATGCCCGAGGTGCGAGCGGGAGTACGGAGGCTCAGGGTGTGGGCGCTCGCACTCGTTGGCGCGGCGACTACTGCGGTTACCGAGCTGCGCGTCCCCGTCGTAGGCGCCGTCGTCTTTTTGTTCTTCGCCGCCCCACCACCCCAGTCGTTGGTATTGTGGCAGTTACTGCAGTCCTGACCCACATGGTGGCCGTTCGGACGCGTGGTGAGATTCGTCACTCCGTAGAACTTGAGCGTCGATAGATCGTGGCAGGCATCGCAGGTTTTCCCGATCACCGAAAACATGGCGGTGTGCTTCGCCGAGCTCATTGTCGTACCGCTGAAGGACGTGAAGTTCGTGTTCGAATGGCAAGCCTCGCACGCAGTGGTGCTCGTCGGAATGTGCACAGGCGAGAGGACCGCGCTCTTTGGAGTGTAGTTCGGGAAGAAGACCGGCGGGGTCGCGTTGGGCGCGCCGTGGCAAGCGATGCAACCGCTGATGATGCCGGTGTGCAGTACCGCGTTCGCGGCAAGCGTGGTCGTCGTGTAGTCCGACGGCGCCTTCGTGTGGCAGACCGTACAAGCCTGGTTGGCGGGGTTCGGCATGTGGCCCGCCGGCAGCACCGTACTGTTCCAGTTCGCCGTCGTGTGGCAAAGACTGCAGTCGTTCGGCGCCGCCATCTGCCCGGCGTTGTGGTCCGCCGGACGACCCTGCAGGCCGGGATTGGCAGCCCCCATGTAGAAACTCAAACCCGCCTCGTGGCACGAGTTGCAGGCCGTCGAGACCACCGCGTGCGTGGCCTGCGTCATGTTCATAGGGCCGAAGCCGCCCACCGCGTAGGTCGTGGAGGAATGACAGGACCCACAGCTCGTACCGGCCGGGAAGGGAATGTGTGGAGGTGACAGTACCGCATCCTTGGGCGTGAAGCTCGGGTACCACGTCAGAGCCGAAGTGCCGCCGTGACACTGCGCGCATTCACTGCTCGTGACGCCGGTATGCAGTACCGCGTTTGTCGCCAGTGTGGCGGTCGTATAGTCGGATGGCGACCGGGTATGGCAGACCGAGCAGGCCTGGTTGGCGGGGTTTGGCATGTGGCCGGCGGGCAGCACGTTACTGTTCCAGTTGGCCGTCGTGTGGCAAAGGCTGCAGTCGTTGGGCGCCACCATTTGTCCCGTCGTGTGGTCGGCCGGGCGGCCCTGCAGACCGGGATTCGCAGCGCCCATATAGAAGCTCAATCCCGCCTCGTGGCAGGGATTGCAGGACGAGCCCACGGTGGCATGGGTCGCCTGAGTCATGTTCATCGGCCCGAAACCGCCCGCCACGAAGTTGGTGGAATGGCAGGAGCCGCAGTCGCTGCCATTGAACGCCGGTATATGAGGCGGCGATAGCACCGCCGCCTTGGGATTGTCGTTGTTGTTGTAGAAAGTCAGCTGGGTCGTGCCGCCGTGGCACTGGGCGCAACCGGAGGTGATGCCCGTGTGCAGCACCGGGATTGCCGCGAGCGCTGCATAGTTGCTGGGTATGGACGTATGGCATGTAGCGCATGGCTGGTTGCCCGGGTTGGGCATGTGCCCGGCGGGTAGCGCGGTCGTGTTCCAGTCCGTGGTCTCGTGGCAACCCGAGCAATCGCCCGTAACCTGCTGCGGATTGCTGCTCGCCAGATGGTCCGGCGGCCGGCCCTGCAACGGGGGGCTCGAGGCGCCCAGGTAGAAGCTCAGACCCGCCTCATGGCAGGTATCACAGGTCGTTGGCACGAACGCATGCTTCGCCGCGCTCATGTTTGTCGGACCGAAACCGCCCACCACGTAGTTCGGCGCATGGCAGGCACTGCAATCCGTGCCCGTCAGGTACGGGATATGAGGCGGCGACAACACGCCAGACTTGGGGTTGTCGTTGTTATTGTAAAAGGACAATTGAGTCGTAGCGCCGTGACATTGTGCGCAGCCACCGGCGATGCCCGTATGCAACACGGAGACGCTGGCGAGCGTGGCATAGCTGGCCAGGGTGCTGCCGATCGCCGTGTGGCACGTCGAGCAAGCCTGGTTGCCGGGGTTCGGCATGTGTCCAGGCGGCATGATGTTGGTGTTCCAGTCCGTCGTCTCGTGGCAACCCGAGCAATCCCCGGTGGCCTGTTGCGCGTTACCGCTGGAAATGTGGTCCGCGGGCCGGCCTTGTAAGGGCGGGCTCGACGCGCCAAGGTAGAAGCTCAGACCCGCCTCGTGACAGGTGTCGCACGTCGTGGGGACGAACGCATGCTTGGCCGCGCTCATGTTCGTCGGGCCGAAGCCTCCGGTCATGTAGTTCGCCACGTGGCAGGAGCTGCAATCCGTACCCGCAAGGTACGGTATATGGGAAGGCGTGAGGATCGCGTCCTTGGGCGTGTAGTTGTTGAACCACGTAAGCGCGGTCGTCGTGTTGCCGTGGCACAGCGAGCAGTTGCCTGAGATGCCAGCATGCAGGGCGGAAACGGAAGCCAACGTAGCGGGCGTGTAGTCGTTCGGCGCGGAGGCGTGGCACTGAGCGCAGCTCTGGTTTGCCGGATTCGGCATGTGGCCAGTCGGCAGCGCCGTGCTGTTCCAGTCGGTGGTCTCGTGACACAGCGAACAGTCGCCGGTGGCCATGCGGGCGTCGTTGCTGTTGACGTGGTCGGCCGGTCGCAACTGTAGCGGAGTGCCAGAGCCTACATAGAAGCTCTTCCCCGTGTCGTGACAGGTGTTGCAGGCAGTTGACACGAAAGCGTGGGTGGAGGCGCTCATGGGTGTCGCCGGCCCGAATCCGCCGGCCTGGTAGGCAGCCCCATGGCACGCGCTGCAGTCGGTTCCGGCCAGAATCGGAATATGCGGTGGCGCAAGCGGTGTCGACCTGGTCGGTGAGACGCCGGAAATCGACATCGGGATGTAGGGTGCGGGCACACCGGCAAACGTCTGGCCCGCATGACACATCAAGCAGTTGCTCACCGACAGTCCTGCGTGCAGAGTTGGAATACTCGCCGCCAGCACCGTCCACGTTTCGGCAGCAGGGTTGTTGCCGTGGCACACCGAGCAGTCGACCAGGGAGGGAATGGGGGGCACGTGATTGGCCGGCTGACCGGACACGAAGCCGGTGGAGATCTTCACCGAGCCACTGTGACAGGTTTGGCACGTCTGCACGGTCATCTGCGTATGGTCGAACTTCGACGGCACCCAGCTCGGCGTCGCGGTGCCGATGCCGGTGGTATGGCAGTTCTCGCACAGGTCGGACGTGGGCATGTGGCTGGCCTGCTTGCCGACGGCCTTCGTGCCATTGTGACAACTCACACAACCGCTCGTGATCCCCGTGTGGTCGAAGGTCGCCCCCATCCAGGTGCTCGTAAGATGGCAGTCACCACACTCGAGATTCGTGGCGATGTGATTCGCCGGCTTGCCCGCAGCCTGGGTGCCGTTGTGGCAGATGATGCAGAAACCTGAAACGGCCAGCGGAATCTGGGTGTGATCCACTGCCTTCGGCGGATTCCAGCTGATGACCGTGTGGCAGGCCGCGCACTCCTGACTCGTTGGGGGGTGAGTAGGCCCTTCACCCTGGGCGATCGCGCCGTTATGGCAGCTCGCGCAGGCACCCAGCACTTCGGTGTGCTCGAAATGCACGTACGGACGGAACGAGATCGTGTTGTGGCAGGCGGCACAGTTGTTCGTGCTCGCGATGTGCGTCGCCGTCTTGGGAGTCGCGTTGAACTGCGACCCGGTGATATGACAGGTGCCGCAGTCCCGGGGAGTGCCCTTGAAGACCGCATTCAAATGGCACGCTTCGCACGGAAGATCCCGATGCACCCCATCGAGCTCAAAGCCCGTGCTCAGGTGATCGAACGGCACTGTGATGGGAGGCGCGCCGGCAAGCACAGGCCGCGCCATCGACATGAGCGCCAGCACTGAGATGGCGAACGCTGCGATCCATTTGATGTTGCTGAGAGCCTTCACTTTTCAACACCTACTGTATGCGTGCGCCCTTCCAGGAATACATCGAGTGACAGCGATCGCACTGCGTGCCGTACTGACCTAGA
>CAZBTV010000198.1:0-11258 GCA_964494895.1 uncultured Steroidobacteraceae bacterium
CAAGATTTGAAATAGTCACGCGCGACGCAATGCGATTGCATCAGCATTTTCCAAGGAGCCAGCCCCGACCCTCACGCGCAGGGCCCGGCCTCGCGGGCTCGAGCGGATGCTTCGATGTTTTGGAGAATTGCGCTGGGCATGCGGGGGCGCATCCGGGGGAGGCTTGTGCTCACGAGTTCGAGTAGGCTTGTTCAATGATTGATAGATCAACGATTGATATTCCCGCCGATCTCGATGCACAGGTTGCCGCTGCTCTCCGGGAGGACATCGGGAGCGGAGACGTTACTGCTTGGCTTGTGCCGGCTACGCAGAAGGTGCGGGGGCGTGTCATCACGCGCGAGGACGCTGTGTTGTGCGGGCGAGCCTGGGTGGATGAGACGTTTCGTAGTCTGGATTCCAACATACGACTGAGTTGGCGTGCTGGGGATGGCGATCGGGTTGCGGCGGAACAGGTGATCTTCGAAATTGAGGGGGCGGCACGCGGGGTGCTCACGGGGGAGCGGACGGCGCTCAATTTTTTGCAGCTTTTGTCGGGGACCGCGACTGCAGCACGGCGGTTTGTGGATGCGGTGGCCGGTACGGGGTGCACGATCCTGGATACGCGCAAGACATTGCCTGGGTTGCGTACCGCGCAGAAGTACGCTGTGCGTTGCGGGGGGGCGCGGAATCATCGGATGGGACTGTACGATATGGTGCTGATCAAGGAGAACCATATTGCCGCGGCCGGCTCGCTCTCGGGTGCCATAGCGGAGGCGCGGCGTGTTGCGCCGAAGGTGCCTGTTGAAGTTGAGGTCGAATCGCTGGCGGAGTTTGAGGAGGCAATCGCCGCTCAGCCCGACGTCATCTTGATCGACGAATTCAGTAGAGAAGATATGCGCGCGGCGGTTGCCTTGAATCGCAAGGCGGGGCGGCCGGTGAAAATTGAAGCATCGGGCAGTGTCTCACTCGAAACCGCTCGGGAGATCGCGGAGACCGGGGTGGACTACATCTCGGTCGGAAGCCTCACCAAACACGTCCGTGCTGTCGACTTGTCCATGCGCCTGGAGTTCTCGGCTGCGAATGCATCCGCGTAGGAAGGACGAGGCACGCGCGCCGCGAACAGAAGCGCCGCATGCTCCACGGTCTGCGCGGGCCCGTGTTCCATGAGCTGCCGCCAGCCCTGCACGATCTGCTGAAAAAAGGCCTGTATCTCAGCCCAGTGCTGCCAGGCGAGCCAGGACAAGAATATCACCAGCGCCAACCACACCAGCACGCCCCACAGCGCCACCCATCCGTGTGCAAACGGGCCGCCATAGTAGGCCACATAGCGTGCCTGGTTCAGAGGCGTAGCGATCACCCGATACAACACAACGAGGATCACGACTCCCAGCCACAACGGAATGTCGTGGGGCAACCACCACCCGAAAATCCGGTGCCTCGTGATGAGCGAAACCAACAGAATCAGAAATGTGATGAAAAGCACGGCACGCAGCAGCTCCGCGACCGGGCTCAGCACGCCATTGAGCATCTGCGACGCGTAGGTCGTGCTCGTCGGTTGCTGGCCGTTCCACCACGGCGGCGGCGGTGGTGGCTCTCCATACGCACTACCCCAGCGCTCCCAGTCTCGGCGCTGCTCCTTCCATTGCTTACGTTGAAATCGCCACATCCGGCGTTGCTCACGCCACTGCTTTCGCCGCAATGTCTCGTTATCGCGGAACTGCGCGTAGTGGGCCTTGGCCCGGGCAACGAGCTCTTCGGCGTTGAACGGCCATCCGTGGGCGGCAGCGTGCTGCTCTGAGGTTTCCGCATACGGAATCACGAACATCATGACCAGGTAGACCAGAATCCAGACACCTCCCGTAAGGAAGGTGAGGAGAACAAATATCAGGCGAACGATCGAGACATCCATGTTGAGATAGGCGGCCAGGCCTTTGCAGACGCCGCTGATCACCGCGCCTTCACGGATTTGATACAGCCGTTTCGGCGGCTCGCCCGAGGCGTTCGTGTTACTCCCAGCGGAGGAGTAGGCGGATCCGAAGGCGGCGCCCGAGCCACCGGCGTTGGCAGTGGCACCTGCGCCAGCACCGGATGCATCCGCTCCACCTGGCGCGCCAGGCGGAACCGCATCCCCAGCGCCGTATGACGCGGATCCGGCCGAGTCTCCACTCCCCTTCCCCGCCCACGCGGCCGCGCCGGTAGCGTCTCCGCCCGCCGCACTCGCGCGGTAAGTCGCGCCGCCGTAGGCGTCACCACTGCCCCCGCCAGTCGTGCCAATCCCGCTACCAGACTCACTCTGGCCGGTGGCCGCGCCGACGGACCCGTTGGCAGCAGATCCACCTACAGCCTCGCGATCGGGTGCTCCTCCGCCCCCGGTTACGTTCTCCCCGTCGAAGGCTCCCGCGCCGTATCCCTGCCGACGAACGCCACTCGCTCCTGGCACCCCGCCCACGACACTCTCGCTCGCGCCACCGTCTACTGGTCCCATCTCCTGCAGCACCACCGAAATTTCCTCGGCGCTCACTACATTCTTGTGCGGTCCAAGATAGCGGCCGCACTTGTCGGCGATCGCCTGCTCCAGGTCGGCAAGAATCTCCATCTGGTCCGGATTGTCGGCAAGACGCTGCTCGGCGACCTGCAAGTAGGCTCGCAACGCTTCGTAGCCGGTCGCTTCGAGCTGATAGGCGTTACCGTTCAAACTGATGGTGATCACCGTGCGCATGGTTATTTTCCCTGCAGTTTTGGCCCTAAGTCTTCTATGGTCTTGTTGATTACGCGCCAGTAGTCATCGAGCTCGGCGAGCTGCGCTCGCCCGGTGGCCGTCAGCTCGTAATATTTCCGCGGCGGGCCTGCGTCCGACTCTTTCCATTCATAGTCGACCAGACCGTCACGACGCATCCGGCTGAGAAGCGGGTACAGGGTGCCCTCCTGTGTCGAAAACTCGGTCTCGGCCAGCTTCTTCAGCATGTCCGCGACATACACCCTGTCGGCGTCGATCACCTTGAGAATCACGAATTCGAGCAGCCCCTTGCGAATCGCGCCGAATTTCTCGTTGGCCGCCATGCAGCTCCTTTTTTCAATTCCAGTACCTTTTTATCACAAGGTAGCTTGAATCAGGAATGGCTCTCGCATCGATTTCTCGACGGAACACCGCGTGATGGTCAGCGGCTCTGGATAGGAAGGAGGAATCGGGATCGGCCGGACGGCCGGATCCGGATAGGAAAGCTACGCGACGACCGACTTCAGGACGCGCTGGGGCTGGGCGATGCCATAGCCCTGGGCATAGTCCACGCCCAAGCTCGTGAGCATCTGGATGATCTCAGCGTTCTCGGCGAACTCGGCTACGGTCTGCTTACCGGTCAGATGACCGATCTCGTTGATGGAGCGGACCATTTCGCGATCGATGGGATCGCGCAGAATCTCGCGGACGAAACTCCCGTCGATCTTGAGGAAGTCGACGGGAAAGTGCTTCAGGTAGCCGAACGAGGACAATCCGGTACCGAAATCATCCAGAGCGAACTTGCAGCCGAGCTCCTTGAGCGCCTGGATAAAACGATTCGCCTGGGAGAAGCTCGCCACCGCGGCCGTCTCCGTGATCTCGAAACAGATCTTCTTCGCATCCAGTCCGCTACGGTGGAACTGTTCGATGACGAACGGCAGGAACTTGTCATCTCCCAGGCTCTGCCCGGAGAGGTTGATCGAGCACATCAACAGCTTTTCGCGCTCGTCCGCCTCGGACACGAGCCAGCGGAAGGCGTTCTCGATGACCCAGCGATCGATCGCCGGCGTGATGCCATAGCGCTCGGCGGCAGCAATGAAGTCGTTCGGGGAAACGATACGGCCCGTCTCGTCCTTCAGGCGCAACAACAGCTCGTAATGGGCGCCGGTCTCCACCCTCTGCAAGGGTTGGATGGACATGCGGAAGAGCTCGAACCGCCCCTCCTCCAACGCCGCGTTGATGCGTGCCGCCCATTGCATCTCGCGCCGCCGCCGCATGAGCTCGATGTCATTTTCCGCGAAGCTGTGCACGCGGTTGCGGCCACCCTCTTTCGCTGCCTGGCACGCGCTGTCAGCCGCCGACAGGATCGATGCAACGTCTTCGTTGTCAGCCGTGATCGGCACGACACCGATACTGGCGCCCAGGCGGAAGACACGATCCTCCCAGGTGAAGCGGAAGTTGCGCACGCCCTCGCGCAGCGCCTCCGCCGTGCGCATCGCCTCATCCAGGGAGCAGCTCTCCAGCAGAATGCCAAACTCATCGCCACCCAGCCGCGACAAGGTATCTCGCCAGCGGACCTTCGATTTCAACAGCGCGCCAACCTGTCCCAACAGTGCATCGCCGGCACTGTGGCCACACGTGTCGTTGACGATCTTGAACTGGTCGATATCCAGGTAACATAGCGCGTAAGAAGCTTCACGCGCCTTCGCGCTCTTCAAAGCCCGCTCGAGCCGGCTTTCGAACTCGCGCCGGTTGACCAACCCGGTCAGCAGGTCGTGACTGGCGTGATATGACAGCCGCCGGTTGAGCTCGCGCGATTCGCTGACGTCATGGAAAACCAACACACCGCCGGCAACGTGGCCCGCCCCGTCGCGGATCGGGGCGGCGGTGCTTTCAACGTACAACTCGTTGCCGTCACGGCGGATCAGCAACATTGGCCGCACGGACTTGATCGGGCGAATGCGCCGGATGGAAACGGTCAGCGGGTTCTCCAGCGGCTCGCACGTCTCCTCGTGGAAAGCCCTGAAGATCTCCTCCACCGGACGCCCCATGGCGTCCTCGAGACGCCACCCGGTCAACTCTTCCGCGACGGGGTTGATGTAGTCGATCGTCGAGTTGGCGTCCGTGGTGATGACACCATCACCGATCGACTGCAATGTGATCTGCGCGCTCTCCTTCTCACGGAACAGCGCTTCCTCGTACAACTTGCGCTCGGTGACATCCAGCTCGACTCCCACCAGGCGCAACAGCCGTCCGTGCTTATCCACTCGCGCCGTGGCGCGACTGACGACCCAACGCCATTCGCCGTTACGATGGCGCATGCGGTGCGTGCTTTCAAAAATAGGTGTTTTGCCCGCAACGTGATCACGTATTGCCGCCTGCACGCGCGACAGATCGTCCGGGTGGACCAGGCTGCGCCAATCTGGCGAGCCCGGCATGTCCTCATCGGCGTAACCCAGCATGGCCTTCCAGCGTGGCGAGAAGTAAACCTCGTTGCTCTCGACATCAAAGTCCCACAGACCGTCGTTCGCGGCAGCCTGTGAAAGGTTGGTGCGCTCCTCCAGCTTCGCCAACCGTGTCTCGATCCGGATGCGCTCGAGGCCGGTAGCCAGGCTCGTGCCAATGAGTTTCATCATCAGCTGCAGATTGACGTCCCAGGCGCCCCGGGGCATGGTCTGGGCGAGCCCCAGAAAGCCGGCCGGCTTGCCTTGCACCCGCATGGCGACCAGCAGCGCCGAGCCGATCTGCAACTCGGCGAAACGTTGACCTTCCGCCGCCTGTTCCCTGCGGGGGGTGCTCGTGTCGCGGAGCTCGGAAAGCCGCAGATGATCGAGCCGCCCTTTCAGCCAGGGAAACTGATCGAGACTGGTGCCTTGAAGCCCCTCCGGGCGGCACTGGGCAAAAGCTGCGCGAGCGAGCTGCACCTCCTCGATGACCAGCTCGTTTGGACGGAGTGCAATCAGGAAGACGCAATCGCTGGCGGTGGCTTCACGCATCAGCTCGAGATTGCGCCCTACGCACTCATCCATCATCTCTCGGCGCATGTTCTGGAAATCGACGGCGATCTTCGTGCACGCAACGTCGATGCTCAGAACAGGCTTTGGAGATCTTCCACTCCAAGCATCTGCCGAGAGGATGTCCGAGGCGGTGAAATCCGCTGGCTTATCCGGCGGCAGAATCGACATTGATCCGTGACCTCCCGACTCGTCAGGCGCAGGCTACACACCCGAAGCCTATCCGACCTGGCTGCGCCCGAACGTGATTTTGTTTGCCGGACGCGATCTACCGGCGGCCTGTGTTTTTTACCGGGACTTCTGACGAATTCCATTCGCGCGGAGAGGAGGGCTGGCCGGTTTGCTTGGACATTTTATTTCGCATCAGTCCGGTAGTTGCGTTCGATTCTGGCAACACTCATTCAAGAACACAAGCTAACCTGCTGTGCGCACAACGACTTCGGACGTTAACTTAAGTCAGAGACCGGCCGGCTCGTATTCTTCACCAGCTCGAGCCAGCTATCGATCACGGTCTCCGGCGCAATGCCCAGGATGTTCTGCTGTCCGGCGACCTCACCTGTCAGAGCGACGGCGGGGGTCGTCGCGCCACCGGGTCGATATAGCTGCGGGCTGGCGGTCCCGAACAGCGCGACCGTAGGGCACCCCAGCGCGGCGGCGGCATGCGCCGGCCCGGTGTCGACCGCGATCATGCTGTGAGCACGTTCCAGGAGCGCCAGGAGTGCTCGTACCGACAGAGCGTCGGCAATGTTGAAGGCGTCGGCCACTCCGGCCTGGTGGATGATCTCGGAGTTGAAACGCCCTTCCGCCCGGGTCCCCGAGAAGAGAATGACATGATCAGGGCAAGCCTCGCGCACGGCCCTCACTACCCTGGCCCAGCGCTCCTCGGGCCAGTACTTGGTGGTTCCGGAGCGAGGCCGCAGCCAACGACGTGCGATATGGCGGCTTCCGGGATGAAACACGACGAAATGTCTCGCTGCGAGTCCTCGCGCGGAAAGCCATGACTCGAGTTCCCGACGCGCGAGCGGCGTGATGTTGAGACGAGCGGCCCTGGGTACCCCTGCTTTGGCGGGCGGTAGAGAACCTTCGAACGCCTTGGGAGTGTAGCTGCCGAGGCGCAAGTACCGATCAGCGAATGTCTCCTCCTTCGGCCACGCGTAAGCGTTCGTGTCACAGATATAGTCATCCGGAATGCCCGCCGCGGACAGCAGTCCACGGCCCTCGCCCCGATCGCAGAACCAGGTAGGTCCGGCACCACGCTGGCGAAGCCACGCTACGAGTTGCCTCTGCTGGATACTGAGCCAGTAGGGTGTGCGTCGGCTGCGGATGATGAATAGCCGGCCAACTGCGCTGTCACCCTCCAGCAGCGGCCGCGTCCAGGGGCCGGACGATACGACGTCCACCGGCTTGCCGAAACGCAGATGCAGCTGACGTAAGAGCACGGTCAACAGCACGATATCGCCGAAGGCGCCACAGCGCATCACCAGGGGAGGAGGCTCAGTGGCATGCGCGCTGTCGGGAAGCGGCTGGAATTGCACCCGTATCACGGCTTGCCCAAGGCGTCTCGCGCAACTCCGAACAGCCGTTTGAGCTCGCTCTCCATATCACCCTGCAGGGTCTCGATGCCGGCGGCGGCTGCGATTCGGGGTACGTACCTCGGCGGGCCGATCGCAATGGCCACGCGCGAGAAAGGCGCCGGGATGACGAACTTGTCCCATTTGACCAGCCAGCCGCGGGAGACCGCGTAGGCCATCGGCAGCATCGGCCGGCCTGACATCTGCGCCAGGAGAATGGCTCCCATCTTGAATTTGAACCGCGGCCCTCGCGGGCCGTCCGGCGTAATAATGGGCGAAACGCCTTCCTTCACGAGCACTTCGTAATAATCACGTAGCGCGCGCGCTCCGGTATGCGTCGAGGATCCACGAATGACCACAGCGCCGAGGCGACGAACCATCATCGCGCCGATCTCGCCATCCACGGAGGGACTGATGAGCCAGCCCACAGTAAGACCCTTCGCACGCTGCTCGAGCAGGTACCTCGCGCAGAACAGCTGATGCTGATGCCAATAGCAAGGGATCAACGAAGGAGCTTTTGCGAGCGCCTCATCCAGATGTTGAGCACCCTCGATACGCACGACACGGCAGGTACGCAGCCAGCCCTTGATGATTCCAAGTCCTACCGGCACAGCAAGCCGGTAGAGGAGACGCCTGAGCGCCGTCATCCGGCGTCCGGAAACCGTGTTTCTGCGGTAGATGGTGTTGCGTAGATCGCCGTCGTTCTTCATCAGGGCCGCGCAGTTTCCGCTGAAAGCCCGTCAGGCGCAAACGGCGCGCGCTTCCAATATACGGACCGGCCCTGACCGCGGCCGTACCGGTGCGATAAGATCTCCGTTTGAGCTTTGAACCCATCGCATGACCCTCACCGAGCAGCCTATCCGCAGACTTCCGCCCGAGGCGGAGCTTCAGTTCGACATCGGCGCCGAGGATGACTCCCTGGACCGCATGATCGAGCTGTTTGCGCGCTATGGCGACACCTACCGTGTGTATTCGCCCGCGCGTAAGAGCCACGTCTACGTGGTGCACCATCCAGACGATGTGAAGCGGGTGCTGGTCTCCAACCACCGGAATTACACCAAGGGAATGGGCCTCGACCGGGTCAAGATCCTCCTGGGAAAAGGGCTCATGACCAGCGAAGGCGAGTTCTGGAAGCGCCAGCGCTACATGATGCAGCCGCTGTTCCACAGGCGCGTCATCACTGAATTCGCACAGACCATCTCGTCGGCCAACGACGACTGCATCGCGCGATGGGAGAAGCTGGCCGGCCGCGGCGAGCCGATAAACCTCACGGACGAAATGAGTGAGCTCACGCTGAGTATCGTGCTGCGCTCCATCTTCGGACGCGACCTCGACCGCATGTCGGAACAGCTTGGTGGCAACCCGTTCGAGGTGGTGACCAAGAACTCGGAGCGCAATCTGCAGTTTGCCTTCAAGTTCCGCTCCCTGACCAGGATTGTCGCCGGACTGATCGAGCGCCGCCGGGCCGAAAGCGAGGAGCATTTCGATTACGTCGCAATGCTCATGGCGGCCCGCGACAAGGAGACGGGCGCTCCCATGAACGACCGCGAGCTCATCGACGAAATCATGACGCTCGTGGTGGCGGGCCACGAGACCACCGCGAGCGCACTGAACTGGACCTGGTATCTGCTATCGCAGAATCCGGATGTCGAGGCGCGTCTGCATGCCGAGCTCGACGCCGCACCCGCTATGCCGGCCCCGAGCCTCGCGGAGGTAGAGTCGCTCGCTTACACGCAGCAGGTGGTAAACGAGGCACTCCGACTGTATCCACCGGGCTGGTTGCTTTCGCGGCGGACGATCGACGCCGACGTGCTCGGTGGCTATGACGTCCCACCGGGTACGAACGTTCTGCTGCCGTTGTATCTCTTACACAGGGACGGGCGATTCTGGAAAGAGCCCGACCGCTTCTGGCCAGACCGCTTCGCACCGGAGCACGAGGCCGAGCGGCCGCGCTTTGCGTACATGCCGTTCGCCGCGGGCCCAAGGCACTGTATCGGCGAGGCCTTCGCGCTCTATGAGATGCTGATGCATCTCTACAAGGTGGGCCGCCGGTATCGGCTGACCTACGTTCCCGAGAAGCCACTCGCGCTCGAAGCGCAGATCAACCTGCGCACCCTTTACCCCTTGTACATGAGGCTGGAACGCCGCTGATGTTGAAAGTTACGACGTTGACCGAGCTCTTCGAGTCGAACCGCAACGTTGCGCGAACCATCACCTACCTCGAAGGTGAAAATGACTCGCGTGACGTATCCTACGGCGAGCTGCACGAGCGTGCGCTCGGCATTCTGTATCATCTGCAGCGCATCGGCGCCAGGCGGGGCGACAAGCTCATTCTGTTTCTCGGCAACAACGAGCAATTCATCGACGCATTCTGGGCCGCGATCATTGGAGGTATCGTTCCGGTCCCCATCGCGCTCGGTATCAGTGACGAGCATCGTCACAAGCTGCTCCGAGTCGCGCGCAAGCTCGGCAAGCCGTACATCTACACAGAACGCCGCTCGCTGGATCGTATCGGAACATTCGCCGCCCAGGCCGGCGAGACCGAGGTGTTCAACGAGCTGCGATCCCGGGCATTCCTCGTCGACGATCTCGATGACATCTCCCGCGCGGGGAAAATTTACGAAGCCAGGCCCGACGACGTTGCATTCATCCAGTTCTCGTCCGGCTCCACGAGCGAGCCGAAAGGCGTAGTCCTCACACACAGCAATGTCATCGCCAATTGCAGAGGGGTGAGTCAGGCGGCGCAGCTCACGGAAGACGACATCAGCCTTTCCTGGATGCCGCTCACGCACGATATGGGCCTCATTGGGTTCCATATCATCATGTTCTCGAAGCAGGTGCATGCGCACCTGATGCCGACGGAGCTGTTCGTGCGACGTCCTCTCTTGTGGCTTACGTTCGCCTCGAGAGTGCGCGCCACCATCCTGTGCTCGCCAAACTTCGGCTACAAACATTATCTCAAGGTGTTGGGCGATCGCCGCGTCGAGGATTTCGACTTGTCGGCGGTCCGGCTCATTTTCAACGGTGCGGAGCCGATCTCGGTCGATCTCTGCCATGAGTTCCTGACACGCCTGGAGCCGGCGGGGCTCAAGCGCAACGCCATGTTTCCCGTTTACGGCCTCGCGGAAGCCTCGCTGGCCGTCACTTTCCCCGAAGTGGGCGCGCCCATGCGCACACTCACCCTCAATCGCCATCGCCTCAATGTCGGCAATCCGGTGGAGCCGATCGCAAAGGGGCACAAGGACGCCGTCGAGCTCGTGTCAGAAGGAAAAGTCATTCCTTACTGCCAGGTCCGCTTGACTGACGACGATGACCAGCCCGTACCGGAGGATCGGATCGGGCACGTACAGATGCAAGGTGACAACGTCACCCGCGGATACTTTGAAAACGCGCAGGCCAATGCCGAGGCATTCACGCGGGACGGTTGGATACGGACCGGCGATCTGGGCTTGTTTCATCGAGGGGAGCTGTACATCTCCGGGCGCGCGAAGGAAATCATTTTCGTCAACGGCCAGAACTATTATCCCCACGATCTCGAAACCATTGCGCAGCGGGTCGAGGGTCTCGAGCTCGGCAAGATAGTAGCCGCTGGCGTGCGGCCGCGCGATTCACAGACCGAGCAACTCACGCTGTTCGTGCTCCATCGCAGCGGCATGAAGGAGTTTCTGCCGATCGCCACCCAGGCGGCGCGAATGATCAACGAGCAAACCGGGCTCGAAGTGGGGGCCGTCGTGCCCGTGAAGCGCATTCCCAAGACCACGAGCGGCAAGATCCAACGCCACCTGTTGGAAGAGAGCTACCTCGATGGAGAGTTCGACGCCGAGCTGAAGGAGCTCGCGGCGCTACGCGCGGCTGAGCGCGGGGACGGTGTGGAATCCGGCTCTCTCACCGAGATCGAGGACAAGATCAAGACGATCTGCGACACGGCGCTCGAAGGGAAGCGGGTCGGCTTGAACGACAATCTGTTCGATATCGGTG
>CAZBTV010000199.1:0-11241 GCA_964494895.1 uncultured Steroidobacteraceae bacterium
TGACGGTGGTCGTCATCTCCTCCATCGAGGACGCCGTTTCCTCCAGCGACGAGGATTGCTCCTCGGTACGCTGCGAGAGGTTGGCGTTGCCCATGGAGATCTCGTCGGCGCCACGGTGGACCTCGGCCGCCACGGCTTTCACCTTCGAGACCACGTCGGCCATGTTATCGGCGAGTTGGTTGACACCGCGGCTCATTGCTTCGAAGAATGCCGTCTTGCCGTTCAGGTCGATCCGCTTGGCAAGGTCGCCGCCCACCACGGCTGAGAGCATGCTCTGCATCTCCTTTTCCACCGCGACTTCCTGCGTGCGGTCGGTCCATTCGACAACCGTGCCGATGCGCGCGCCCTTGTCGTCGAGAACCGCGTTCGCGACCGTGCGGAACGTGCATGCGCCCAGAGTACGCTCATGGGTGTCGGACCCAACGAGATTGTCGAGATGCCGGTGCATATTCGCAGGATCGATGCTCAGGCAATCCATGCTCGCGCCCAGCAGCCGTGCCGCATCGAAGTTGGGCAGTGTCTTGCGGATCTCGTGCTGGTTGCGGGCGAACATCGCCTGCGCAGTCTCGTTGAGGTAGATGATCTTGTAGCTGGCGTCCGCGAGCACGACGCTGGTGGAGACTTTGTCCAGTGCCTGGCGAATGCGCGAATTCTCCGCGGCGAAGCTGCGCTCCGTCTCGATTTGCGTGCGCAGCTTGCTTTGCATGTCATCGAGTGCCTGCAACACCTGCCCCGCCTCGTCGGTGCCGGTGCGATCGATCTCATTGTCGTATTTGCCGGCGGAGATGTTGCTGAACACGGCTATGGCACGCGCGAGAGGCGCGGACAACGCGCGTGTGATCAGCCAAGACAGTGCGAGAGCAGAGGCGAGGGCAAGAGCAGTGATACCCGCTGTGAGATTGCGCCAGGCCGTCACTTGCGAAAGGCGCTGTTGTACGGCTGCGTTCATCGCACTGTAGCTGACATCCGACAACTGTTGCAGTGTGGAGCTGATGTCGCGAGTCGCGCTATAAAGGTCCGCAGTGGTGATCTCGAGCTTCTGTGCGTCGACGATCTTCTCCTTCACGGTGCCGTACCCGGTGTTGAAGGCGTTCCGGGCGGAGTCCACGGCCGGGCGTACTTTGGCCTTGGCTTCCTCGGAGGCACGGTCGAGGTCGCGGCCTACGCTATCGAAGCGCTCCGTGAACTCATCGTGATAGAGCTGCAGAGCCATCCGGTCGTCGCCGCCGAGGTAGCCCTTGATGTTCGCCCGAGTGGCATACCAACGGATATTGCCGGACGCGATCAGCGCTTCCGGTACGTCGTGGGTGGCGATCTGAATCAGGACTGATGTCTCCGGTGAGGGGTCTACATTCAGACCGGAGCGCGCGGCGAGTGTCTCACTCAGCTTGAAGAGGTGATTGATGAGGGTGTTGTGTCGTGCCACGGCCTCATCGGCTGTGAGCTTCGGCCCCTCGGCCTTCAGACGCTCCCAATCCGACTTGATGGCCTGCCAGCTGTCAGAAACCTTGAATTTGGCACCGACCCTGGCGTCGCTCGCATCGACTTCCGCCACGAGCTTGTCCATCTCGTTTTCTGAGCCGTTTACCTCATCGCGTCGCGCCGCATCTCCGGTCAACAGCGCGAACAACCGGCTGCGGTGGTTGGAGACTTCCGCGAGCACCGCGCCGACAGACTGCACGTAGTGGGCGCCTTCGATCTCATCCGAGGCCAATGCCACTTGAGAGTTGGCGCCGCTCAGGTAGAACACCCCCAGCAGCGCAGTCGGTACCGCCATCGCACCGACGAGCAGCGCGAGCTTCTGCCAGAGCTTCAAGCGATTCAGGAACTGCATGACCCTTGATCCTTGTGTACCAACCTGATCAGAACTCTTGCCACTCGGTGCTGTCAGTGGCGCCAGCCACGACAGGGGTGCCAGTGGCCGAGGCTGCAGCCGCTTCAGGTCGGGGAGCGGCTGCAGGTCGTTGACTGCGGGGGGTCCGGTTCGCCCACGGACGATTGGCCTTGCGCCGCTCGATGCGGACCGGTTGGCTTTCGTTCCGTGCCTTGCCGGGGCTATCACCGACGCCGCTACGCGCGGTTGTGTCGCGCGGACGACTGGCGGAAGTGCTCGCGGTACTCGCGCCCAGGCCGCTGTCGGCCGCGGCGACGCCGGCGAGATCGTAGCGGCCCATCATTTCGTTCAGCACGGCCGCTTCGGTGGTCATGTTCTGCGAGGCGGCGGTTCCTTGCTCCACCAGCGCGGCGTTCTGTTGCGTAAGCTGATCCATCTGCATGACGGCCCGGCCGACCTGCTCGATGCCAAGGGATTGCTCGCGTGAGGCGGCGGCGATCTCGGCGACGATATCGGAGACTTTTTTCACCGAGATCACGATTTGCTCGAGCGTCTGGCCGGACTGGGTCACCAGCAGCGACCCGTCGGAGACCTTCCTGACACTGTCCTGAATGAGGTCCTTGATCTCTTTCGCGGCGGTTGCCGAGCGGCCGGCGAGGTTACGCACTTCCGAGGCGACGACCGCGAAGCCGCGGCCCTGCTCGCCGGCGCGTGCGGCCTCGACCGCGGCGTTGAGTGCCAGAAGGTTGGTCTGGAAGGCGATCTCGTCGATCACGCCGATGATATCGGCGATCTTGCGGGCGGAGTCGTTGATGCCCGACATCGCCTGGACAGCTTTGCCGACCACCATGCCGCCCTGTTCGGCCTGCTCACGCGCGGCGAGCGCGAGCTGATTCGCCTGGCCTGCATTGTCGGCGTTCTGTTTGACTGTCGTAGTCATTTGTTCCATGGAGGAAGCAGTCTCCTCCAGGGATGCTGCCTGCTCCTCGGTGCGCAGCGACAGGTTGGAGTTGCCGGCGGAGATTTCCTGCGCCCCGCGGTGGATTTCCGCGGCGGCCAGCTTCACCTTGGAGACCGTTTCGGTGAGATTGTCGGCGAGTTGATTGATGCCGCGGGCCATGGCTTCGAAGAACCCGTTCTTGCCCGCGAGGTCGATGCGCTTGCCGACGGCGCCGCTGTTGACGGCGGCGAGCATGCTCTGCAACTCCTTCTCGACACGCACCTCCTGGGTGCGCTGAGTCCACTCCATCACCGTGCCGAGGCGCTCGCCCCGGTCGCCGACGACCGGATTGACGACGGTGCGGAAGGTGAAGTCCCCGAATACGTGTTCCTGGACCTCGGCGCGGCTCAGAGTCTCCAGCAGGTGGCGCTGCCTGCCAGGGTCCGGTGACAGTGATTCGAGGCTCGAGCCGCGCAGCCTTGCCGGGTCGAAGTCAGGTAAGGTCGCTTTGATTTCCTGTGCGTTGCGCGTGAAGCTGGCCTTGGCTGTCTCGTTGACGTAGATGATCTGGTGGCTCTCATCCGCGAGCACGACGCTGGTGGAGGCTTTGTCGAGCGCTCGGCGAATGCGCGTGTTCTCAGCGGCCACTGCGCGCTCCGTTTCGATCTGCGTGCGCAGCTTGCTTTGCATGTCATCGAGAGCTTTCAGCACCTGGCCCGCTTCGTCGCCCCCGTGGCTGTCGATATGGGTGTCATAATGGCCGGCGGAAATCTTCCCGAACACCTCCATCACGCGGGAGAGCGGCTCGATCATCGAGTGTGTGACCATCCAGGCGAGAGCGAGCGCGAAGGCGAGCGCCAGAAAACTTATTCCCGCACTGACATCGCGGTGCAGGGTCAGAGCGCTGAAGTCATCCTCCAGTGCTTTGACGCTAATCGTGTAGCTATCGATCGACAGCCTTTTGATGGCTCGATTGAGCGGTACGCCGGCGTCGTATAGCTCCGCGGCCGTCACGGTCAGATTGGCTGCCGCGAGGAGCTTGCTCTGCACCACCGAGTCGTATTCCGTAGCCGCTGCCGAGACGGCATCGAGCGCTGGAAGCAAGGAGGCGCGCGCCCGCTCCGGTAACTGTTGCATTGCCGCGTGAATTCTTTCGATCTCTGCATGGAGTCGGTCCTTGTAGATCTGCACTCCCATCCGGTCGTCGCCGCCGAGATAACCTTTCGCCGCAGCCTTCACTACGTAACGGCGCATGTGGTTCGCGTAGATCAGGGCCTTCGGTGTGTAGTTGGCCGCTATCTGGATGAGAGCATGTGTCGGCGGATTCGGGTCGAGAGAAGTGCGCGAACGCGCTCCCACCAGCTCCTTCAGCCTTTGCAGGTGCTCGGTGAGAGCGGTATGTGCGGAGTCGTTGTCAGCCGCGGTCTGGGTGAGCGTCCTTCCCTTCACCGATTCCCATTCGGATTTCACGCTCTGCCAAGCATCCGACACCCCGAGCTCCTTGCCGATTCCGGCGTCGAGCGGGTCGAGGGCGGCAATCTGCCTTTCAACTTCTTCCTGCTGAGCGGTCACCTCGCTCTTGCGGGCTGCATCGCCGCTGAGAAAAACGAACGCGCGGCTCGCATGGGTGAGGATCTCACCCTCGACTCCACTCAGTGCCTGCAGATAGCGCGCGCCATCGAGCTCGCTGCGTGCCTGGCTTACTTGCGAATTGACCATGCGCAGGTAGAAGAAACCTACCAGCGCGATGGGCCCAGCCATGGCGAGCACGAGCCATCCCAGCTTCTGCCAGAGCTTCAGGCGCTTGAGCATTTGAGTGATCATGGATTGGAGTTTGCGGTCGACGCTCAGGCAGCCGAGGCTGCCAGCGACGTCTCTTGCTGATTGAGATTTCCGGAGAACGAGGTCATGTCAGTTGCGATCAGGCGATCGATATCGAGCAGCACGACCATGCGATCGGAGACAGACACCAGGCCCCGGATGTAGTCCGTCGCCGCACGCGAGCCGAGCTCCGGGGCCGGCTTCACTTCGGCGGTGTTGACGTCGACCACGTCCGAGACGCCATCGACGACCACTCCGAAATCGCGACGTCCAGCCGCCGAATGGACCGACACGACGATGATTACGGTGATGGCCGTGTATTCGGCACGATCGAGCGCAAAGCGCATGCGCAGATCGACGATCGGAACGATGGAGCCGCGCAGGTTCAATACGCCAAGCACGTGCGACGGCGCATGGGGAATCTTGGTCACCGCGGACCAGCCACGGATCTCCTGGACGCGCAGAATGTCGACCCCATAAGTCTCGTTGCCGAGAACAAACGTCAGGACCTGGTGCGAGCCGGCGCCGGCCTGCTCCGGTTTCACTGCGTTGGTAGACATGTTGCGATTTCCTCGAATGTGGTCATGTGGGCGTGTGACTCTCGGTGCTTCAGGCGGCGGCGAGCATGGATGCCGCGTGGATGATCCCCGTCACGTCCAGAATCAGAGCAACCGAGCCATCGCCGAGGATGGTGGCTCCCGAGACTCCCTCGACGTGACCATAGTTGGCTTCCAGGGATTTGATGACGACCTGCTGTTGGCCAAGCAGGTCGTCCACGAACAATCCCACGCGTCGGCCATCGCCTTCGGCGATCACGACCAGTCCCTCGTGCAAGGCGCGGGCACGCGGCTCGACCCCGAACAACTCGTGAAGGCGGATGATGGGCAGATAGTCGCCGCGGAACGAGAATACCTCGTGGTGTCCGGAGAGCCGGCTGATGGCCGTCTCCTTGAGGCGCATCGATTCGACGATGGAGATCAGGGGAATGATGTAGGTCTCGCTGCCAACCGCCACGGATTGGCCATCGACAATGGCCAGTGTGAGTGGCAACGTGATGATGAAGCGCGAGCCTTTGCCGCGCTCGCTGCGCAGCTCGATTTTCCCACCCAGCTCCTTCACGTTCCGGCGCACGACATCCATGCCGACTCCGCGGCCGGATAGATCCGTGGTCTTTTCGGCGGTGGAAAAGCCCGGCAGAAAAATGAGCTCATGGATCTGCTCCTCGGTGAGCGTATCGTTCGCGCCGATGAGCCCGCGCGAACGCGCTTTGGCGAGAATGCGATCCTTATCGAGCCCGCCGCCGTCGTCACTGACCTCCACGGCAATGTTGCCGCCGCGGTGGCAGGCGTCGAGGTGTACCGTGCCGGCTGCTGGCTTGCCTGCGGCAACACGTACATCGGGAAGCTCGATGCCGTGATCGATGCTGTTGCGGACGAGGTGAACCAGCGGGTCGCCGATCTTCTCGAGAACAGTCTTGTCGAGCTCTGTCTGCTCCCCGGTGAGCTTGAGCTCGATCTGTTTTCCCAGGCGTTGAGCGATATCGCGCACCATGCGCGGGAAGCGGCTGAATACGAAACTGATGGGCAACATGCGCACGCGCATGACGCTCTCCTGCAGCTCGCGCGTGTTCCGTTCGAGCTGCGCGAGGCCGGCACGCAGCTTTTCGGCGTTCGGTCCTTCGAGCGCGTTGCCTAGCTGACTCAACATCGCCTGCGTGATCACGAGCTCGCCGACAGTGTTCATGAGCTCGTCGATCTTCTCGACGCTTACGCGGATCGAGCCGGAGTCGGCGATGGCGGTCACGTGAGTGTCCGGCTTCGTCTCCTTGACGCTGGTCAAAGTGGCCGCTGTGGATGGGGTCGCGACAGCAGCGGGCTCCGATTTGTGCTCCTCCGCGGTGGCTGGTCTGCCCGAGAGAATCGCATCCGCTGTGGATTCGGAGATCGTCTGGGGAGCGGGCGTGGGCACGGGATCGGCTTGTGCATTCCCTCCCGCGGCCGAAACCGGCGCGGCCGCAGGCGCTACATCGGCGGTTGGAGTTGATGGGCCGCCTGTCTGGCGCAGTACCAGATCGCAGTCGCCCTCGGCCCACTCGAATACCTGTTTGATAGCCTCCTCGGGAATGTCGCCTTGCAGCCCGACATTCCAGGCGAGATAGCAGCTCTGGCTGTCGAGCTCCGCGAAGCCGGGCAGGGCGCTGATATCGACGTGCACAGTCAATGTGCCCAGCTCCGAGAGCTCGCGCATCATCCGTGTCGGATCGTTGCCGCGCGCGAAGAGCTCGCGGTAGGGACGGAAAGAAATTTCCCACCCGGGCGAGGTCCCGCCCACCGGGTGGGTCGTGAGGCCGCTCACGTCGGCCATCGATGGCCGGCCGGATTGCAGCTCCGGGGACGGCATCGTGAGCTGGTCCGTGCGGCTGTCGGCCCCAGGGGCGGTACCAGGAGCAGTGTCGGCGACAGTGTTTGTGGTCGTCGCGCCGGCCGGAGCTTTGATGGGCTTTGGCGGAGTGGTGTTCTTCTGCGCAATCGTCAGCTCGAGGTCGAACTGCAGGTCCGACACTTTCTGCATGTCGATCGGCTGCTTTGCCTGCGTCGAGCGCAGCATTGCGCGCATGACGTCGACCGATTTCAACAGCAGGTCGGATATGGCCAACGTCACTTGCATCGCACCGCTGCGCAACTCGTCGAGCAGCGTCTCGAGACTGTGCGTGAAGGAGGCAATATCGGAGAACCCGAAAGTGGCGCTGCCGCCCTTGATGGAGTGCGCTACGCGGAAAATGGTATTGATCAGCTCGGGCTCGGGTGCGCCGATGTCGAGCTTCAGGAGGGCGGCCTCCATCGAGTCGAGCGCCTCGAAACTCTCCTCGAAGAAGGCGTCGTGAAATTGTGTCAGGTCGATCGTCATTGTTCTGTCTCGACTGCCTGAGCTGCCGGGAGTCTCAAAAGCGCGCTCAGGCCGAGGAGCCCGGCGGCGTTTGCCAGGGCGGGCGCATGGCCCCGCCACTGCACCTGTCGGCCCTGTGATTCACGCTCACGAACGAATGCGATGATGATCTGCAGCCCCGCCGTGTCGATGCGTTGTACCGCGCTGACGTCGATGGTCACGATCCCGGATTCATCCAGCAGCTTCGCCAGGTGGCCTTTGAGAGCGCTTGCGTCGGCGATCGTGCATTCCGCGGCCAAGGCGAACAAACCGTCACCCGCGTTATGTCCGCTGTCGCCGGCAGGCGCGCTCCGAGAGCCGCGCCCTCGGCGGGTTGCGCGCGTTGCGGCCCCTGGCTTACGTTTGTTCATGGCGATCGAATCCGAAGGACATTAAGTCGGCTGCACTCCAAAGTATCGGCTTTGGCGCACGGACCCTTGAGTGGGCGTTGCGGAAAGTTGACGCAGTTCCGGGGATCCTGTCTGACCGATGATGGCCGCGACAGGCGATCATTGGCCAGACAGGCTCCTGGTTATGTTTGATGGGTGCCGCGCGCCGCGCCCGTGGAGCCGTGCAGGCGTTGCACCAACTCCGCCTCGGCGAGCGACAGGCCGCAGCCCGCCATCAGGTCCTCGCGCGATGCGCCGTTCTTCGCGAGCCGGATCGCCATCTGGTAGCCAGGGGAGGCCCCCGTGCCGGGCTGCACCGGCGGACGCTCGAGACGCTCACCGAGCTGCGAAACCGTGATCTTCGTCGCATCCACGCGAGCTTCCAGCTCGGCCAGGCGCTGGAGCACGGTGTTTGTGTGAGAGAGGACCTGCTCCGTCTGCGCCCGGGTAGCGCGCCGCCAGGCGGTGAAAGCAACGGCGGCAATGATGAAAGAGAACAACAAAAACACCGCGCGCCCGGCTGCGAAGACGAGCTCGAGCGTCGAGATGTCGTTGGCTGACACTGTCATGGGACCGGCTCCTGTGAACGGGTTCACACCCGCCGCGCCCGGAGTCAGTTGTCGGTTTTCCGTCGCTTTCGGACGAGTGTGTTGCTCACGGTGCAGGAACCATGCCACTGTCCGGGATGTGCCCGTTGGAGGTCGAGGGCGCTCCACCTGGTGATGGCGCGGCATGTGTGTCAGGAAGGACTGCCGGCTCGCCCGGGAGGGCGCGCGTTGCATGGGCTTGCGGCGGCGAGGGGGCGGCGGCCGATGCGGGCAGGCTCGCCGGGGGGTCGGCGGGCGGGGCAGGTATCGCGTTCGTCGGTGCGGCGGGCTCTGGCAGACCGGTGGGATCCTTGAGCCGCTGTAACTCCGTGGAGAGGATCACCAATACCACACGGCGGTTGGCGTTGCGGCCTTGCTCGGTATCGTTGCTTTGCACGGGCCGCTGCTCGCCGTAACCAATCACGGCGAGCCGATCGGGGCTGACGCCTTGCGACTGGAGCACATGGACCACGCTTCCGGCGCGGGCCGCCGAGAGCTCCCAGTTGGAGTAGAAGGCAACCGTATTGATCGGCTTGTTGTCGGTGTGGCCTTCCACCCGGATTGGATTCGGAAAGGGCGCCAGCGCGCCGGCGAGGCGCTTTATAACATCGACCGCGTAGGGCGCCAGATGCGCACTGCCGCTCGGGAAGAGAATGTCAGTCTTGATCTCGACCTCGATCCAGAACTCGGAGCGTCGCATGACCACGAGGTTCTGCTTGACGAGATCGCTCATCGCACGGGCTACCTCATCCGCCACACGCGCGAGCCCCGCGGCTGCGCCCGCGGCCTGCGTTCCGGCGTTGCCTGGAGCAAGCGCTCTTGGCGCCGGCCGGTCCACTGCCGGGGAGGTGCCGCGTTGCTTGTTACCTCCTTGCATCGGTACCGGTGCGAGCGAGGAGCGCTGTTGTCCCCTGAGCTCTGATTGCATGACTTCGCTTTCGAGCTCCGAGCCGGAGCCTGTCTCTTTCTCACCTACCTGGATGGGCTCCATCGTGCGCGGCGTGCCACGGAAGGCGGCAAACAGCGAATCCGACAGAACGCGATACTTGCCCGCATTCACGGATGAGATCGCGTACATGACCACGAAGAAGGCCAGCAGCAGCGTGATGAGGTCCCCGTACGGGATCGCCCACGCTTCGTGGTTCGTATGCTCTTCATGCCGCCGGAGGCGGCGTGTCATAACCGGTTTGCGGCTCACCGCGAATGCCTCTAATGGAGGTATCCCTGCAGCTTCGCTTCGATAGCTCGAGGATTCTCGCCCTGTGCGATACATAACATGCCGTCGATCACCATCTCACGGAACTGAGTCTGTCTTTGAATGATCGCCTTGAGCTTCGCCGCCATCGGCAGGAACAGCAGGTTGGCGAGCCCGATGCCGTAGACGGTCGCGGTGAACGCGGCGGCGATACCGTGTCCGAGCTTGCTCGGGTCGGCAAGGTTCTGCAGCACCGCCATGAGTCCCAGCACAGCGCCGATGATGCCGAGCGTGGGTGAGTAGATTCCCATGCCCTCGAACACTTTCGCCGCGCTGATGTCGGCGTGCTCGCGCATGTTGAGCTCGACATACATTACGCTGCTGATGCTCTCCGGCTCGCTGCCATCGACCACCAGTTGCAGGGCCTTCTTGACGAATTCGTCTTGCTCTTTCGCGATGGTAGGCTCGAGGCCCAGAAGCCCTTGCTTGCGCGCCGTGTTGCTCCACTCGACGATCTTGGTGATGAGCTTCTTGCCATCGCGCGCGGGTGGACGGATGATCCACGGAAAGATGCGCAGCGCGCGCCGCATTACGGGCAGCGGTGTCTGGATGCAGATGGCCGCGATCGTGCCCACGACGACAATCATGAAAGCCGCGGCGGAGACGAGAGCCATGAGGCCCGCGCCTTTCAACACGGCACCCACCAGGATGGCGTTCAGCGCGAGCACCAGGCCGATGATGCTCAGAATGTCCAAGCGGACACCTTACATTCCGAGACCCGACAGCAGTGCATCCACGTCTGTCTGGCCGGAGGCGACTTCGCCCTTGGTGACGCCAGGCACGGCCGGTACATGGCCGGCGCTGCTCTCGCCCATCGAGGCATGCTCGACGACGTCGCCGGAGAGTCTGGAAAGGTCGGTCAGGGCGATCTCGAGCTCCTGGACGAGCTTCATCACGCTGCGGATGATCTGGCCCGTCAAATCCTGATACCCCTGCGCCAGCAGCACGTCGGCGAGATTGCGTCGAATGAGCTCGGAGTCGGCACGGACGGCCGGAAGAAACGCCTCGATCGCGCGCACTACCGGGACGTAAGCATCAATCGAGCGCGCGACGCTCTCGAACCCCTGGACGCCGGCCGCTTGTGCCCGGTAGGCATTTATCATGTCGATCAGGCTTATTGCCGCTTTCGCCGTACGGTCGGCGAGCGGCCCGGACTGTTCGACGAGGTCGAGTGTGCGATGCGCGGCCTCATCGGTCATGCTGATCACGTGGTTGAGTCGTGCGCGCGCATCGGGAATCTCGTTCTCGGCGATGTCGGCCAGCTTCGATTCGATGCTGAAGCGCTCGAGCGCCTTCTGCAGGTCCCCCGTGAGCTTGCGTAGCTCGCTGAACATTCCCGGCTCGCGCATGTGCACGATGTGGTCCACGGCGGCGAAGAACGCTTTCTCGTCCTCGTTGCGCAGAGCCTCCGCAAGCTCTTCCACGCAGGCACTGTATTCCAGCTTCAATATGGCAAAGTTCGACATGTCGTGCTCACTTGCCTGGACCCA
>CAZBTV010000200.1:0-11231 GCA_964494895.1 uncultured Steroidobacteraceae bacterium
CGCGGGTGAAACGCGGCATGCCCGTAGCGACTCTCAAGCCCGTCGTCCCGCCGCAAACCACCACATGGTACGACACGCAAATCACCCTGTACGAGACCCAACTGGCCGAGCTCAAATCCTCGCTCTTACCCGCGGTGAGCGGCTTCAAGAATTTTAAAAGCGCGGCGGAAGCGGACGCCCGATCGACCGCGGAAGCACGTGAGCTCCTCGAACACCAGATCGAAGTGGAGGAGCGAGTGGTGGCGCAGGTCCGGGCGCTCGCCAAGGATGGCGCCGTCGCGCGCGAGGTGGCAGATCAGGAGGCGATTAAACTGATCGCTTTGCAAGGTCAGCTCGCTACGGCCAAAGCAGCGGAGGCGCTTGCCGTACAGCATCTGAATGATGCGCGCAAAGGGCTCTTCCCAAGCGATGGAAGATCGACACAGAAGTCGCCGGACGACATCAAGCACCTGATAGCAGACACACAAGCGCAGATCATACAGCTGCAGCAATCCAAGGATGCGGCCACCAATCCCCTGGCCGTTGAGTCGCCATGTGACTGCGTGGTGATGGAAATCGAGGCCAATGCGGGTGAGTTCGTCGCTGCCAACAGCCCGATCGTCGGCTTAGCCCACGACCCCGGAGTCGCCACAGAGATCGACGCCCTCGTCCTTAGCAGCCGTGTGAATAGGATTCAAAACGGGCAGACGGCGCGGATCTATCTGTCGGATCGGAAGGAGGGTGTCAACGGCCGCGTCATCGCCATCAACTACGATCCCGCCAACACGGGTCGCATCGGCCTGCCGGATACGTTGCGCACCTTGAACAATTATGGCTTGGTGACCGTCGCGATCGATCCAGCGCAAAGCCAACACTCGCGCGAGCCGACAGGTGTACCTGCAATCGTCAATTTCCCTGTTGACCTTGGCATGCTCGTCAGAAACTTCACCGGGCTCAGCTGGTTCATGAGGAGCGATGAAGCGAAGCCGATTGCAGGGCTGACAGCCGCCGCGGGGCGAGCGAGATCATGACCTTCTTCTTTGATGCGGGACTGCGCGCGACGGTGGCGCTCACCCTTGGTGCACTCGCGGCGGGCTCGCCAGCAGCGGCGCAGTCACTCGAGGATGCTCTGATCAGTGCCTACAACACCAATCCCGTGCTGCAGGCCGAGCGGTCCCAGTTGAACGCTACTGACGAGAAGGTGCCGCAAGCGTTGGCGAATTGGCGCCCGACCGTGACAGTCAGCGGCAACGCCAATATTACCTATAATGCGCTGAGCAACGATAATCCCCCGCAAACCAGGGCAATCAATCTGGGGCTCGGCACTCTGCGGTCGGTGGGAGGCGGAGTCACATTGGCGCAGCCGCTCTTTCGTGGCTTCCGTACCCTGGCGCAGACGGCGCAGGCCGAGGACCTCGTGCGCGCGGAAGCCGCTCATCTCACTTCTGTCGAGCAACAGGTATTGCTGAGTGCGATTGTCGATTATCTCGAGGTGCTTCGCCTCCAGGCGGTGGTCGAGATGAATGTCGAGAACGAAGCTTTCATGCAGCGGCTGTTCGACACGACGAATCTACGCTATCAGCGCAACAACGTCTCGGAAACAGACTTGTCCCAGGTTCAGGCGGGGCTTGCCGCGGCCACTGCGAGCCGACTACTGGCGCAGGGCGCGCTCAGCGGCGCGCAAGCGAGCTTCTTGCGGGATACAGGTAGAGTGGCTGGCGCGCTCGCGACACCAGATCGAGTGCCACAGGCACCGCCCAGCCGCGAAGCGGCCATCGACTCGGCTCTCACTGACAATCCAGATGTGAATTCGGCGCAATTCGCAGCGGACGCGGCGCGGGAGAATGTTCGCGTGATCCATGGCGGGTTGCTGCCGAGCCTTGACTTCGAGATCAGGGCGGGTCACAACCTTGATCCGGCGGTTTCGCTGCAGCGTCTCGATACGGCGGCGGCAACCGTAAATCTCACTATTCCTATTTACGATGGGGACTTGCTCGAATCACAAACCCGAGAGGCCCGCCAGCAATGGGGCGTGGCCAAACACCAACTGGACATCGCGCGCGAGCAGGCGCGGCAGGCGGTTACTTTCGCATGGGAGCAATGGCAGGCCAATCACAACGCCATCGGTCAATTCAGAATGCAAGTCGAGGCCAACACCCGGGCGCTCGATGGTGAGCAGAAGCTTGTGTCGGCCGGACTACATATCGCGCGTGACGCTGTGCTTGCCGAACAGCTTCTTTTTCAATCGCGCCTGAATCTGGCGCAGGCTCAGCATGATGAAAAGCTGGCGGTCTTTACGTTAGTGGGCGTGGACGGGCATCTCACTGCGAGAGATCTTAGATTGCCGGTGGAGTATTTCGACCCGGATAGGTATCTGCGCGCGGTGCGCGGCACCTCGTTCAGCTCCGACAGACCCCACTAAGTGAATGTTGCCCCGGGGAGAGAGTTTCCACAGGTCCGCCGTGCGATGCGAGCGGTGGCGGCGCCCGATGGCGCGACTACAAGCGAGTGGGGCCAGACGCAGTCGTTATCGTTCGACAGGGGTGGGAGCATTGTCTCTCTCCTTGACTTTGTTTCTCGCAGTAACCGCGCGTGCGGAGCTGCCGTCGGAGCCGTGGTGTCGTCACAATCAGCATGTCCCGGTGCCCGTTGACCTCGCTGCCATTGCAGGTGGGTCTGCCAGGCGACTCTGGGGGCGGGAGAATATGACACTCCTGCCGAAGGAGAATGATACGCAGGGCGCCGTGCTGCGTGTCCGCTATCCGAAGGGATCGGCCAATCCCGGCAGGCGGGACACACCCCGTGGCGGAGCCGGGTTCGAATTGACTTGGCCCACGGGCGCGGAGCAACAGTGTCTGAGTTATCTGGTGCGGTTCCCGCTGGGCTTTGACTTCGTAAAGGGCGGCAAGCTGCCAGGACTCTTCGGCGGAGACGCGCCCAGAGGCTGCGTTGCCTCGGATCTTGCCACCGGATTTTCCGCCCGTCTCATGTGGCGGGCTGACGGTCAGGGGGAGCTCTACCTTTATGCGCCCGATCGCACCACTCGATGCGGAGAGAGCATCAATCGCGGAAGTTGGGTTTTCCCTTCAGGTCGTTGGGTTGCCATTAGCGAGGAGATCGTTCTCAACGGCCCGGGCAGCGAAGACGGTATCGCCCGTGTTTGGATCGATGGCAAGAAGGTCGTCGAGAGGACCTCGCTCGTGCTGCGCGAACACCGCGACATCAGAATCGAGGGCCTGCTTTTCTCGACGTTTTTTGGTGGAAGCGACGCGACTTGGGCCTCGCCCAGGGATCAGTACGTCGATTTCGCGGACTTTCGCCTGTGGGATTGAATTTTAGAAAGTTGCGATCCGAGCACAGCGACGGCACTTCACACGCGGAGGGTCGTCGTGACTGTCGAAACCTTGCCACTCCACACGTTCAACGTCGATCACATCGACGAGTCACAGCATTCGAGCCTACAGAAGAGGCCAGGCAAGCCGCCGGCTGCCCAAAGCCCTCACCAGCGGGTCACGCCACACTTCCCCTTCATCATGAGAGGTCATCCAACAGGTCGCGCTGGTTTGGCTGGGTACTGTATCTCGGTTTGACGCTGCTCTTGGTGGCAGTCATTCAGATCTGCTTGCCTCAGCAGCGGCTGTTGACAAACGAGATCACGCAGCCAGCAGGAGCTCTCGTGACGGTCGGCGTCATCGGATTCTGGCGTTGGTCGTGGTCGGCGTATCATCTCGTGCGGGCGATCATCTACCGCCGTTGGAAATTTCCGCGGTTGCGTCGGGCGGCGGAGCAGGCCACGCCTCCTTCCCTTCTCTACTTTGTCGTTCCTAGTTATCGGATGAAACAGGAGGTCAATGCCGCGGTCTATGGCCGCTTGTTCGAGCAGATTGCCAGTTATCACATCCCATCCATCGTCGTTGCCCTCATTACGGACCCCGCCGATGCGCGCGTCATTACGACATTGTTCAGTGGCCAGGCCGACCTGCCGCCAGGAAGCCAGCTCCACTTTTTACCGCAGGCCGGTACGGGAAAGCGTGATGCCATGGCGGATGCCCTTCAGTTCATTGCGCGCGGGCATCCGCCGCCGCGCTCACAAGTGATCTTGATGGATGGCGACAGTCTCCTCGGCGCAGGAGCTCTCGCGAAGTCATGTTCGCTGCTGGCGGCGCTACCCGATGTCGGAGCCCTGACAACGGAGAACGTTCCGATCGTCAAAGGGAGCGCACTCACGCGTGAATGGTATCGGCTCCGTATGGCTCATCGCGACAATCTGATGTGTTCCATGAGCCTTTCGGGCAAGATCCTGGTCTTGACGGGGCGATTTTCTGTCTACCGAGCGCAGATCGCGACCAGCCCCGAGTTCATTCTGACCCTGCGGCGGGATGTCCTCGATCACTGGTGGTTGGGTCGAATCGTATTTCTCACTGGTGACGATAAGAGCACCTGGTTTTCTGTGCTCAGGCAGGGGTGGGATATGCTCTATGTGCCTGATGCGATCATCCACCCCATCGAGGAGTTGCCGCAAGAGGGCTTTGTCAAGAGCGCGACCTCGTTGATGATGCGCTGGTACGGCAACATGGTCCGAGGCAACTTCCGCGCTATCAAACTCGGACCCGTGCGCTGTGGTTGGTTCCTGTGGACTTGCCTCATCGACCAGCGGATTTCGATGTGGACGACACTGGTTGGGCCGACGGCAATGATAGTGACCTCCATCCTCTACAGTCCGATTGCCATTCTCTACTATCTGCTGTGGGTGCTCGTGTCGCGGGGGCTCGTGTGCCTCATCTATTTTGTCTCGACTGGGAAGTTCCACCCGCTCTTTCCGCTGATCCTGTATTTCAATCAGGTGCTCGGCTCTGTCATCAAGATCTATTCAACCTTTCATCCCCACCGCCAGAAATGGACGCGACAGCGCCTGAGGCGCGGCCCTGAAAGTGGGCGCGACTCCCTTCGCGAGCTCGTTGCTCATCTTTATACGGCTATCGGGGTCGCGCTCTTCATCCTCGGCGCGGTCGTCGTCCTCGGCGTCTTGAACGTCACTGAGCGCAACTTCGGCGCGCACATTTCCATATTTCCCGATCGCTGATTGCCGAAGGATTCGCGTGCCGATGCTCGGCATCGGGAGCGCTAGCGCGAATCTGTCACCTGGGTCACAGTAGCAAGTTACATGCCCAGTCTGGCCGTTTTTTTGCTTATCAAAGATGCAGATGGGATGCAGATGGTGCTCGGCTCACCTTCCCTCGTGTGGGAAAGCGAAAATCGCCAGACGTTCGGGTCGGTGCCAAGGGGGGTGATCGACGGTATCCTTACAATGCACATCAAACGGCGCTTGTACACACCGGAGGGATTTATGGAGACAGCTCCCGGCCACGAAGCGGATATTGCCCTGGACGCCCAGGAGACTTGGAGTGGTCTTTTGGCCTCCGCCGGCCCTCGTGATCACATCGTGCAGCTCTACCAGGATCAACAGTTCCTCAATCGCGCCGTTTGTCGTTTCGCTGCTGGCGCGATCGCCAACGGCGAAGGCGTGATTCTCGTGCCAACAGCCGCCCACTGGGAGGCGTTCCGTCCCCGCCTGGAAGCCGAAGGAGTGGATGTGAAGGCCGCGCAAAGCCGCAGACAGCTCACTGTTGTTGATGCGGACGAGCTTTTACCTCGCTTTATGAAGGACGCTATGCCCGATGCGCCCGTGTTTCTGGGTCTTGCTGGAGAGGTCATTGCTAACGCGCGCGAGGAATCCGGCTATCCGAAGGTCCGCTGGTGGGGTGAGATGGTCAACATCCTTTGGGAGCAGGGAAACGTGGCGGCCAGCATGAGCCTGGAGGATCAGTTCGACCGGCTTGCCAAGCATCACGAGATTGCAATCTTCTGCTCTTTTGTCATGGACAATTTCAACAGTGAGGTGCACTCCCGCCTGCTGCCCCGGTTGGGTCAAAATCATTCGCACCTCATTCCCGTGGACGACTACGCCCGCCTCGAACGCGCCGTCGGCAACGCGTTGCGACAGACCGTCGGCGCGAACGACGCGCGGGTCCTGGAGGAGCAGCTCCTCTCGAACTATTCGCCGGCGCTTCAGATGCCGCGCTCTCAAGCGTTGCTCTTGGCATTGCGTGAGAGTCTCCCGGATGTCGCGGAGTCCGTGTTGACCCGCAGTCGTGCCCTTTATCACGGTTCCTACGAGTCTGCTTGAGTGACCGATTACTCCAAAGCTCAGGCCGAAATTCGGGAGTGCCGTGCGACGCAAGGAGGCAGGGTGGCCCCAGACTCGTTGATCGCTGAGTTGATTGGCATCCTGGACACGAGTGATGTCCCTACCGTCGTGATTGGGCGCGATTGCACGGTGACCCGGTTCAATCGCGCGGCGGCTGAAATGCTGGGGGCCACCCAGGCGGACCTACGCAGACGAGCTTGCGATGTGCGTGCGCTGGCCGGTGTTCCGCAAGTCGAACAGATCTGCATGCAGGTTATGGCCGACGCTGTGCCGTCGCGCAGTGAGATGCGCGATGGTGATAGGTGGTTTCTGGTTCGAATCGCGCCATACAATGGAACCGATGCACAGGTTCGCGGCGCGGTGCTCACGTTCACGAACATCACGGCGTTCCGCGCAAGTCTCGGACAGGCTATTTATGAGCGGGAATACACGAAGACGATCCTGAATGCAGTCATGGATCCGCTCGTGGTGCTCGATGACCGCCTTCAAATACAGACCGCCAACCGCGCATTCTACGATTGGTTCGGAGTCTCGCGCGAGCAGACCCAGGGCGTTTCCCTTCGCGCCCTGGGAGACGAGGACTGGAAAGCATACGGATTGTGGTCTGAGCTGGATGCGACTCTCTCCGACCAACGGGAATTCCAGACCCTCGAGCTCGAGCGCGACTTTCCAAACGTCGGACGGCGCACTGTCCTGCTTGATGCTCGCCGCTTGGCCCGCGACAGAAATGCTTCGATCCTCCTCTCGTTTCGGGACATCACCCAGCGCAAACTGGCCAAGCACGCGCTCCGTGAGAGCGAGGTGCGGTTCCGCACGCTCTTTGAATCCATGGACGAGGGTTACTGCGTCGTCGAAATGATTTTTGATGACAAGGGCACCCCGATCGATTACCGCTTCCTCGAGGTCAACCCGGCATTCGAAAAGCAGACGGGCATCAAGGGTGCCAAGGGCCGGCTCATGCGGCAGATCGCGCCGGACCACGAGCAATATTGGTTCGATATCTATGGCCGCATCGCGCTCACGGGCGAGACGATCCGCTTTGAGAATGCGGCGGCAGCCCTGCAGCGCTACTACGAGGTGTGCGCTTTCCGAATCGGCGCTCCAGAACTGCGGCAGGTCGGCATCGTTTTCAACGATATCACGCAACGTAAACAGGCCGAGGAGATTCGAAGTCGGCTTGCGGCTGTCGTCGAATCATCCGACGATGCGATCCTCAGCAAAAACCTCGATGGCATTATCGTCACATGGAATTCAGGCGCGAGCCGAATGTTTGGCTACACGCCCGAAGAGGTGATTGGCAGGCCCGTGACGGTGCTGACTCCACCAGGCCAGATCAACGAAGAGCCCGGCATCCTCATGAGGCTGCGACGCGGGGAACGCATTGACCAATATGAAACTGTGCGCATAAGGAAGGACGGCACGCCGATCAACGTGTCTTTGAGTGTCTCGCCGATCAAGGACGTGAATGGCCATGTCATTGGAGCATCCACAATCGTACGGGACATTACCCAGCAAAAGAGAGCGGAGAGATCACTACGGGAGTTGTATGACTCAGCTCAAAGGGAGATCGAGAGGCGGGAGCAGGCGGAGGCGACACTTCGCGAGATAGATCGACGCAAGGACGAATTTCTAGCAACTCTCGCGCACGAGCTACGCAATCCGCTTGCGCCGATCCGACAGGCCTCCGCGATTTCCAAAGCCGCAGCCGCTACGGAAGAGCAGAAGCGGTGGAGCCACAATGTCATTGACCGCCAGGTCCAGCATATGTCTCTGCTGCTGGAGGATCTACTCGACATTTCCCGCGTCACGCGCGGCACCCTTGAACTGCGACCGCAGATCACTGATCTCACGTCGATCGTCACGATGGCTACTGAAACAGCGCGGCCCTTGATCGAAGCAAAGCGACACACGTTGAAGATTGAAATTCCGGATGAGCCTGCTCGTTTTACCGCCGATCCATTGCGACTCGCTCAAGTGCTGTCGAATCTCCTGACCAACGCCGCAAAGTACACCGATGCCGAAGGGGAGATCCGGCTGCGAGCAACATGCAGTGCTGAAACCGTTACTTTCAGCGTCGCCGATAACGGCATCGGCATTCCAGCGGATGCGCTTCAGGAAGTGTTCACGATGTTTTCGCAGGTCAAATCGACCCAAGATCGATCTGAAGGCGGACTGGGAATTGGACTGGCGTTAGCTAAAGGACTGATTCATCTACATCGCGGAACGCTGGAAGTGCGTAGCGAGGGGGTGGGCTTGGGAAGCGAGTTTATTGTGAACCTCCCTCGCACAATGTTGAGCACTCCGACCGGTGCCCCCGCGTCAGTCACATCTGCCCCGAAAGTCAGCAGACGGGTACTCATCGCGGACGATAATAAGGACGCCGCCGACAGCCTCGCGATTCTGTTGCGAATGGACGGGCACGAGATCACCGTTGTTCATGATGGACGACAAGCCATGGCTACGATCGAGTCTTTCCGACCAGAAGTCGCGCTGCTCGACATCGGCATGCCGGGACTGAATGGATATGAGGTCGCTCGACAAGTACGGCAGGGGCCGCTGGGTACCATTATCACCCTTATCGCCGTGACCGGTTGGGGGCAGGCTTCGGACAAGGCGCGAGCAACTGCCGCGGGTTTCAACCATCACTTTACAAAGCCTGTCGAGCCTGAAGCCCTGATTCGGATGCTTCGCGCAGTTGGTTGCTAGCTTGATAAGCTCCCAAAAAATGTTTTGCAAAGTGCAAGCCAATCATTCGTCCGAGCGGTTGCACGTTGGCTACATCGTATCCGTATGCATCGTCAACGAACGGTGGCGACCGGTCGAATAGATTTGCCGCATTCAGGACGAGTTCCATTCCGGACAACCAACCGGCGTGAGACGATGTGTTGTAGCGAAGCTCGAGATCAAACGTGGTCCAGGAGGCGACCTTAGGCTTGAGCGTACTGCCCGGATTGCGATAGGGGCCAGTGTAGTTGACTCCCAACTTCGCTCCGAACCCAGTCTCGCGATCGATATGTTGAGACCATGCAGCCGTCGCCCGCAGCCGCAGGCCGTTGGGGTTACCCAACGTATTCAGGATTTCGACAGCCGGCGAGCTGCTTGTTGCCGACTGTGCCAGATTGAAGATGCGGGACTCGAGCACATTGAAGTCAAATGCGCCAACAGAGGTGTCGATCTGCTGGCGTACGTTCATGTCGAGACCGCTCATGCGCGTCAAACCGAGGTTCGCGAGACGTAGATCCACGATCGCTGTGGCAGGGCTGGTCAGGCACGTGGTGCGCGAGCTCTGGAATGCAGGGCTGTTGCAGATCCCAGCTATCAGCGCACTGGGTGGATTTCGCGTGATATGCAACAGAACATCGGAGGGGTCATCCAAGGTGGGCGTTGTGATCTGCCCTTCGTAGTCAATCGCGTAGTAGGTCAACGAAAGCCTCAGGCCAGGTAGAGTCGATGGCACCATATCGAGGCCGCCTGTCCACGTTGTTGCGGTCTCCGGCCGCAACGTCGAGTTCGTGCCTTGTAACACCAGGACGGGCGAGCGCCCCGTTGGAGCCTGTGGGTCCGACAATGTCGTCGTATAGGCGGCGTTCTGCGACGAGTCGTACAAGTCATCCAGTGTGGGGGCCCGAAATGAACCGGCCCAGCTCGCGCGCAACCGGATCGATTCGACGGGTACCCAACGCAAGCGCGCTGAAGGACTGAACGCCCCGCCGAAGTCGGTATAGTTTACGAATCGACCCGCCAAGTCGGCTTCCAGACGGGGAGCCGCTCGCGGGTGAGAGGAATCGCCGACCAACGGAACCAGGAGCTCAGCGAAGGCCGCGCGGATTCCTCGGCTGTAGCGCTCTGATACCGTCAGCTCCGGAGCGGTGGGATTCGGTATGTCATGACGAAGCATCTCCTGGTGCCGCTCGATACCCATCGCGAGCAAAACATTTCCGGCGGGAGCGCTCAACAAGGGCCCGTCAGCGATGAGGCTCGTCGTCTCGAGGCTATTCGCGGAGTTCAGGACAATCGCTTGCCGAATGAGCTCCAGTAGGGCTCGACTGGAATTCGGACCGCCTCCGAATGGGTTGAAGGCCATAGAGGGGCTGATGCTCGCCAGCGCCTCTGCCAATGCGATTGGGTTGGGGACATTGGATTCATCGCTCCGCAAGGTGTCGCGGCCAAAGGTTGCGGACAAGGAGAGGTTCCAGCCTGCCTGGAGCCTGAATCTGGCGCCCAGGGTGCCGACATAGTCGCGAGTTTCGGCGGAGAAGGTATTCGCTCCAAAATCCCCCAAAAAATTGTAGGCCACCAGCGTGTAGGGCCACTCGGGGAAGGGGTCGAAGGCGTTGGTTCTGGGCACCGCGAGTATTTGTTGCGCAGCCGATTTGGAAGCCGCCGCATGTCTTTGCGTAAAGCGCGCATCCGCGAATAAACTGACGTCGTCGCTCGCTTTCTGTGAAAGCGTTGCGTATAGGCTGTGTGATGCTCGGTCCGGGAAGATCTGGTAGTCGGTAAAGGGATTCTGGAGGTTGATAGTTGGTGACAGGGAATTCGAGGTGACTGCTATCCCGTTCTGTGCGCTCGGGATTCCGTAAGTGGGAAGCAAGGTGAGTGGATCGAGGATGTTGCCGGGATTGCTGTAGAAGCTGCGGTAATCTCCTCCGCCAAAGGGTCGCTTGTCGGCGTCGGCCGCATACGGTCGTCGGGCAGCCGCGAGTGCGGTCGCATCGAGGTATTGATAGGCGAGGACGGCGCTTCCCTTGTCCCAATGCATTCCAGCAGTCTGAGATACCATGGTTTCGGTGCGGCCGCCAGGGGCGTAACTCAATTGGGCCTGCGCTTCAGCACCCTGCACATCGTTGCGCATGATGATGTTCACCACACCCGCGATGGCGTCGGACCCATAAACCGCAGAGGCACCCTCCGGCAGGATCTCGATCTGGGCCACCGCGCTCAGGGGGATGTTGGAAACATCCACGAAATCTCCGTTCAACCCTGACGAGGGTTGCCGGCGCCCATTCACGAGCACGAGTGTGGCACCCACGCCGAGTCCGCG
>CAZBTV010000201.1:0-11147 GCA_964494895.1 uncultured Steroidobacteraceae bacterium
ACAAGCACATCGAGGTGATCATTCGCCAGATGCTGCGTAAGACCGAGGTGCAGGCAACGGGAGAGACGTCTCTCCTGCGTGGCGAGCAGCTCGATCGTGCGCGGGCGCTTGCGATCAACGATGCCGCGGAGAAAGCGGGCAAGGGGCAGGCGACATTGCAGCCCGTATTGCTCGGAATCACCAAGGCATCCTTGGCCACCGAGTCGTTTATCTCGGCTGCGTCGTTCCAGGAGACAACCCGCGTGCTTACCGAAGCCGCGGTCCGTGGTCTGAAGGACGACCTGCGGGGCCTGAAGGAGAACGTCATCGTCGGGCGGCTCATTCCGGCGGGTACGGGCTTCGCGGCTCACGCCTCACGTCGCAAGAAGACCGAGGGCGTCGAGCGCCGGAGCTTCATGGACGTCGGTGGTGGCCTGCCCGATTCCGAGGACACGAGCGTCGGCGAGGAGTCGGAAAGCGCGGCGGGCTGAGCTTCGTCGCAAGGACCTGATCGTTAAAAGGCTAGGGCTGGTGAGGCGTGAGCTTTCACCAGCCCTTTGCTTTGGAGGCCCGCAGACAGAGCAATTCCAAACCTTGCGTCGGTGCCCCGAAGAGCGCTAGTTTTGTGACATGTCACAGCATTTGCGCGCTATTGAGGAAGCCGAACGCGTCGGCGTCGATCTGAGCCTGATCGATGAGAGCCTGAGCTATTCCTATGAGCAGCGCGCTCTTCATCATCAAAGAGCGCTCGATCTGGCGCTCGAGATGGAAAGAGTCGGCCGAGAGCTTCGTGAGCAACATCAACGGCTTACTGCAGCGCCTCTGCGACGCTGAAATCGACTTCGTCATTGTCGGCGGTTTCGCCGCGATATTGCACGGCTCATCCCTTCTGACTCGCGATCTTGATGTTTGCGCAGTACTGAGCCGCGAGAGTGTCGCTAAGCTGCGCGAGATTCTGCGCGACTTGCATCCCGAGCATCGACTGAGCCACCCCAGGCTCTCTTTTCTCGACAATCCTGATCCGGGTGTCGAGGTCAAAAACCTCTACTTGCGGACGGATCTCGGTCCAGTCGACTTTCTAAGCTCCGTTGCCGGGGTTGGAGACTTTGATAGCGTTCGAACAAATGCGATCGAGGTAGAGCTATTTGGAAGGCGTTGTCGCGTAATGTCGCTCGATGACTTGATTCGCGCCAAGGAGGCGATTGGCCGCGAGAAAGATCTGTTAGCGCTGACTCAGCTACGCGCTATCCGCGAGAAGCTGAGTCAGACCTGATTCGCCGCATCGGACCGCTGGCGGCGCCATTCAGTGCCCACAGTACGGGCGCCTACGTACAGTCAGGAACCGCCCTTCTCCCATACTTTCATCATGTCCGGCGAGCCCTGGGCGCGGATGTCGTTGTCGTTGAGGATTTCGTCTGTCGCGGCGACCGCCTCGGCGCGGGGGAGGACGATGCCTTCGCCACCCTGGCCATCGAACTCGAACGTCACGAACTCATCTTTCAGATCGCGAAGCACGGTGACGAGGTGGGCGAGGCTGCGGATCATGGTGCCGTTCACCGAATAGACGACCTCGCCCGAGGGATTGGAGTAGCCCTTTGAGAGTTTGTGCGGGAACAGAGGTGAAGATACGACGACCAACTCCTCACGGTCGGCGTCCGGTGGGTCCCCGATGCGGGTTACGAGGGGGCTGTGGATGTAGCCCAAGGCGCTGACTGCCCCACTGCCGAGAAATCCGTTGAACTGCAATGTGGCCCTGGAAAAGACCATGGGGCCGTAAATGAAATACGAGGGATAGTCGCCGTTGAGAGAGGGAATCAGCAATGGACGGGATGTGGGCGCGGGGATCTCGATGCGCAGGGGCTTGCCCGCGCGCACCACGGTCAATGGCACCTTCCCTTTGCTGGTGACGTTCTGGAGGAGATAGCGGAAATCGACTCGCAGATTACCACCTAGCTTGATCATGCCCTCATCATCGATCGGCGTGTCGGCTATCCGCGTGATGATGTCCCACTCCTTCAGCGGATAGGACGCCGCCGTCTCGAACGGCCGATGTACCACCATCCCTTGCACCGAAGGCGACGCCTTGAGGTAGGCGCGGAGTGCGGGGTTTTCGAGCGTCTGCAGCTCGTCGAACATGGCCGGCTTGCCGTCGTAGCGGCCATCGGCAATGTCCTTCAGGAAGATCTCGATCTCCTCATTGGGAATGATGTAGCCGATGTTTTGCGCATTGTTGAGAGTGCTGAAGGCGAGCCCGATCATCTTGTCGCCTGCGACCGCCGGTCCGCCACTGTTGCCCGGGTTGATTGCCGCATCGATCTGGATGCGCAGGCCCGATACAGGGAAGTTATAGGGAACAAACTCGATGCGCGACACGATTCCCTTGGTGATGCTCAGCGATGTCCCGCCGGTCGGAAAGCCGTAGGCGAGCACCGGGTCCTTGATCTGCGGCAGTACGCTCGCCCGCGGCAAGGGCGGCCGCGCGTCAAAGAAGGACTTATCGTCGACCTGCAGGACGGCCAGATCGATTCCGGGGGCGATCGCTACGACTTTGGCGAAAACCTTATCGCCTGCCTGGTTCCCCTGAACCTCGACCTGGCTGGCGTAAGCCACGACGTGCGCATTGGTGAGGATCCGATGCCCTTCAATGACCACACCCGAGCCAGTGACGTCCGCGGGGGACTGTTTGGTCCACGGCTTGAGGAGGTCCGGACGGCGTAAGCTCGCAAAAACCTTGACTACCGCGGTTTCCGCGTTGTGCGCGATCGCCGGTGTGGGCTCGGAGGTCGGTTTTGCCGCGACTACGGAGCCCGCGTTCTTCGTAGGTTCGGTGGGCGGCGGCTCTGCGCCGAAAGAGAGCGTCGAAAAGATGGCAAGGCCGCAGAGCAGGGAGACGGAGGTCCGTATCATAAGGCGTTATGTTCTTCCGGGAGGGGGAGTGTTCACGTGGGCCACGCGCAATCATTGTGGCACAAATCCACTCGATCCTACTTTGCAGTGAGTCACTTACCCGGGTGTGCCTTTCAGCCGGAGCCGCCTCTCGGGTTCGGCGGCACCAGAGGGCTTCAGGCCGGGACGCTTCCCTGTGCCCCGGCTGGAATTTGCTCCAACTAACTCACCTTTTCCAACGCCTTCGACGGGTCGGCCGCCCCGTTCGCCCCATTACGCTCGCGGATGACACTGGCCAGCAGCACATCGACCAGCGTGCCGCCGCCACCAAGGCTGCTGCCGCCGGCGATGATATCGGGTACCAGCTTTACCCCGGCGTTCGCCAAAGCCTGCGCCACCTGCACAAGGGCGTAGTTGCCCGATTCCATCGAGGCGATCTTGAGCTTGATGACTTCCGCTTCGGCGGCGCCTACTGCCTGCGTCTTGGCCGCTTCCGCATCACCGACAGTACGTAGCACCGTCGCGTCCGCATCGGCGTTGATCTTCTTCGCCTGCGATTGTCCTTCCGCGGATTTCACGTTCGCGCGCGCGTTGAATTCCGCGATTGCAACCTGTCTCTCCGCATCCACGACTTTCGCCTGTGTCGCGGCGAGCGCGGTCGCCTGCTCGAGTTGCTGCCTGACTTCCTGTGCCTGACGCTGGGTCTCGTAGGTTACCCTCTCCTGTTCGGCGATCTTCCGATCAGTCAGCGTCTTCATGAGTTGATCCGGCGGCACGATGTCGCCGATCAGCGTGTCAACCGCGCCAACATTGTACTCCCGCAGCGCGGTGGAAATGGCCGCCCTGGCCTCCTCTTGCCGCGTGGAGCGGTGCTTCAGGAACTCGATGATGTCGGAGCCTTGTGCGGCGTTACGGAAGTAGTTGCCGATGGTCGGTTCCAACACCTGGGTCACCAGGGCCGACATGTCACCGAAGCGCGCGATGACCTTGGGCGCATCGTTGCGCGGGATGTGAATGATCTGTGATACATCGAGGTTGAACTTGAACCCGTCGGCGGAGCGCACCGAAATGGTGGAAAGGTTGGCATCCAGCTTGTGCGCCTCGGTCTTGCCGGTTGCCCAGTTCAGTACCACGTTTGCGGTAGGCACATTGATGACTTTGTGGGTGTAAGGGTTGATCGGGTACTTGCCCGGATCCAGCGGCTCTACCCAGACGCCTTTCTCGCCTTTGCTGACGAGATTGCCGTGACGGAACTGCTCGCCGGTGACGTCCTGCCCATCCTTGCCTACAAACGCGACGACCACTCCGACATGCGCGATTGGCACTTCCGTCATGTCGACGAGCTCTACCGTCGCGAATCTCGGGTTGATGAAATACCGGCCGGCCAGGAGGACTTGCTCCTGCAGTCCTTTGCTGCCGTGATTGTCGATGAACCCTTGCGGATCCTGGAACATGTTGTGGCCTTCGACCACAGGGCCGGCGATCTCTCCTTTCGCTAGTGCGGCACCTTCGCGTGTGGTCACGATTCCGACCTTGTTTTCCGATATGTCGACCACCTCGGCCAATTGCACCGAGAACAGGAGCGGGTTGATGCGATAAGTTCCCGGAGCGATGACCGCCATCTGCGGTCCACGCTCGCCGCCTCCTGTCATGAATGCGTGTGGGTTCTGGAACGAATCACACTCAACATGCCGCGCGATGATCCGTCCGGTAGGGAGCGGTTTTCCGTCGCGCGCTTCGACGACGCCGATCTTTCCTGGCGGAATGATGGTCGCATCGGTCAGTGTCACCGTGAACAGCAACGTGTTGATCCGGTATGTACCGGGCGGAATGACCTGCATTTGCGGGCCGCGTTGCCCGTTGTTTTGCAGGAAAGCGCGCGCGTCCTGAAACGAATCGCACTCCACCTGGCGCCCAATGATCCTTCCTTCGGGGAGCGGCTGGCCATCGCACGCTTCCACGCAACCGATTTTTCCAGGCGGAACGGTAAAGAATTCGACGCGGTCGACCGTGTACTGCCAGGGCCAGAGGCCGACGTGCAGGCCCGGCGGAAGAGTGTCTGCCTGGTAACCGGCCTCGCCGTTCAGCGCGATGATGCGTCCGTCCGGCAAGCGCTGATGCGCGCCGAACAGAGTGAATTTCTTCGTGACAATGCCGATCCGGTTGTCCGGCACGACGACCACGCCGAACAGCCAGAGAATGCCTCGATGGCAGAGTGCAAGAGCGACGATAACTGCGATCGCGGTTAAGACTTTGTGGTGAGTGACGTAGTTCAGAAAGGCGTCGATGACGGCATCCATGATTGGCTCCGATGCGCTGTGGATGACAGCGAAAGTCGCTTGACCTATTCACCCCGTACGTAAGCTTGAGCAGCGCTACGATGCGTCGGCCGGGGTGAGTGGCGCGTGAGGATTTCGGCACACTTGGCGCTGTTGGAGCGACTGGTTCACTTGTGAATCGCTCGGGCTCGCGGCCCCTGGCTATATGCGCAGAAGCAGCCACGATTGGTACATCAGTGATTCAGACGAGCAGGTGCGGATGCGACGCCTTCTCGTCTCTTCCGGCCGGATGTCCGCTAGTGCGAGACGGAGCGCTGGATCGTCGTGGGGGCCTCTCGCGGCGTGCGTCGGCAGGTCAGGCGTATAGATCGCGAGGCGTATAGATCGCGCGCCGGTACAGTTTGTATATACGTGGCCCTGGCGTACTTGCAGCCAGGACCACGTCCCGAGTACGGTGTGCGCCGCAGTCGCAAGCACCAACGTGCGCCTGGCCTGGGAGGGATTGTGCCTACGGGATCGTCGTTGTCAGCTTTCGCATTGATCTGCCTGGGGCTGGTTCTGACACCCGGACCCAACATGATGTACCTCGTGTCACGATCCATTTGCCAGGGTAGAAAGGCGGGTCTGATCTCACTCGGAGGCGTAGGTCTCGGTTTTCTGGTCTACATGGTGGCCGCCGCGCTCGGTATCACCGCGCTGCTGTTTACCGTCCCGCTCGCATACGACGCCCTGCGTCTGACCGGTGCAGCCTATCTGCTGTATCTCGCTTGGCAGGCTTTGAAGCCCGGCGGCCGCTCCCCGTTTCAGGTGCGGCAACTGCCTGCCGACAGCCCACGCAGGCTGTTCGCGATGGGCTTCCTGACCAGCCTCTTGAACCCCAAAGTTGCGATGCTTTATCTCTCCCTGTTGCCGCAATTCATCGATCCGGCCCGCGGGAGTGTGTTGATGCAGTCCCTCGTCCTCGGCAGCTTGCAGATACTCATCAGCGTCACGGTCAATTCGCTGATAGCGGCAGCCGCGGGCACCATCGCATCATTCCTCGGAGCAAGGCCTGCGTGGCTGATGGTGCAACGTTGGCTGATGGGGACTGTACTCGCCGGGCTGGGTTTACGCATGGCGCTGGCGCGGCGCTGAAGGATTGTCGGAGCGGCACGACCCCCGCTCCCGTCGGCGGAGTCTCGTTGAGTGCGGTCCTACCTCGAGGCCGCTCGCGACCCGTGGAGTTGCCGGTGCGTCGAAGCGATGGTAGGTGCTCGCATGAGCCTGCTAAAGTCGCGCGCTCAACCAAAGCCGCTAAACCAATCGATCGGAGCGTCGCATGATGCGTACTTTGTCTCTTGCCGCGGGAACGCTGGTCCTATCGCTGGGCTGCTACATGACGGATGCGCAGGCAGCGACCAGGATTCCGAAGGCGATCGCGGCCGCTGTTGCCGACCCAGCCCGTCCCGAGGCGGATCGCGAAGCAGATGCCGACCGCAAGCCTGCTGAGAGCGTCGCTTTCGCCGGCCTCAAGCCAGGCCAGAAGGTCGCCGACGTGATACCCGGCAGCGGATATTTCACTCGCATCTTCAGCGCCGTCGTAGGGCCGAAGGGGCATGTGTTTGCCGCGCCACCACCCCGCCGCCCCAACGCGCCGGAAGGCTCGCCCGATCCTGCCGCCCGTGTGCAGGCCATTGCGGCTGACCCACACTACAGCAACGTGACAGTCGTGCAGGTATCACAGCTCAAACTGTCGCTGCCCGAGCCTGTCGATATGGTCTGGACCTCGCGCAACTATCATGACTTCCATAACATTCCCAACGGCGATGTCGCCGCCATCGACAAGTCGATCTTCGACGCCCTGAAGCCCGGTGGCGTGTTCATCGTGTTGGATCACGCGGCGGAGAAGGGATCAGGGTTCCGCGATACCTCGACTTTGCACCGGGTCGATCCGGAAGCGGTGAAGACCGAAGTCGAAGCCGCCGGCTTCAAGTTCGAGGGGGAGAGCGACGTTCTGCACAATCCGAACGATGCGCATACCGAGAAGGTATTCGACTCCTCGGTCAAGGGTAAGACCGACCAGTTCATCCTGAAATTCCGCAAGCCGAAATAGCTGGGGGTGCCCGGGCGAAGCCCGGGCGCTCGAGTTGCTCATGGTTGGCCGTGGCTCGCGTCGCGGACTCGGCCAACTCTCGATCAATGCGCTGCTTTGCGAAACACCAGCAGGAAGCGATCCGTCTTGCCCAGCCCCGGCGGCGTATAGGAAACCAACTCGCGTTTGTCATCGGCCCGGCGAAGGATGTCGCTTTTGCCGATGAGCTCGAAGCCACGTTTCTGGAAGTCCTGCACCGTATACGCCTCATCGATGCGATGGAGAGTGCCGGCGTCCGCGCTGCCGGTGCCAGGCTTCGCGGAGTGATCCTCAATCAACAATACGCCGCCGGGTTTCAGCACGCGGGTGAGATGGTCGAGCACGGTGCTCGTATTCATCCTGGGCCAGACCGTGTTGGGCCTCGTGTCCACCCAATAGAGATCGTGATAGACCTTGATCAGAATGAGCGCATCGAGCGAATGGTCCGGCAGATCGAGTTGCTCCAGGTCCACGGTGCGATGCTCGACGTTGGGCAACCGATTGCCTTCGAGTCGCTTCTTCCAGCCGTCGTTGCTCCAATGATCGTAGGCAGCGTTGTTCAGCAGCAATACCCGCCCCTTCGGGCCCACAACGTAGCTCAATAACTCGCTGTAATATCCGTCGCCCGCCAGGACATCGGCGACCTTCATTCCTGGCTTGATGCCGGCGAGCCGCAAGACGGCGGCAGGGTGCTCGGTTTCGTCGCGCTTCAAATCATCCGCGCTCCGGCCCGGGTGCTGGACCGCGGCCTCATAAAGGTCGGAAGCGTGTACGACGGTACCGGCAAGGCTTGCCGCGCCGAACAATACACAGGAAAGGAAGCCACTGAATCGCTTTCGCAGGTTTGCTGTTGCCGGCATAGGTGCCTCGGATCCCCAAACGGGCGCGTTGTAGGTATGTGTTGCGTGAACAGTTGATTATGACCCTGGGCGGCCCGCAAGCACCCGCGTTGCGACCAAGCGAGTTGCCTGCGCGCCGAAACCGCGACGGACGCCGGGAGCCGTATCGTATTCACGCCCGAAGATCGCCACTCAACGGACGTGTGCCCTCATGCGGCGGCTTTGGCAATAGCTACTTGCACGCGGTTTCGTCCCGAACGCTTGGCGGCATACACAGCCTCATCTGCCTGTGCGATGAGATGCTCTCCCCAGACCCCCAGGGTGTCACTCGTGGCCACGCCGATGCTGCAAGTGAGCCTGATAGGCGCGCCGAAGCCTTCTATATGAATCTCCGCGACCCGGTTGCGTATTCGCTCCGCGATGGGGTGCGCAGCCGCGATATCAGCGCTACTGAGAATGACCACGAACTCCTCGCCTCCCCAGCGTCCGATGACATCGGACTGACGCAGTTCCGCCTGTATTGGCGCGATGATCGCGCTAAGACAGGCATCACCTGCCGCGTGCCCGTAAGAGTCATTGATCTGTTTGAAGTGGTCCAGATCGATGAACAGCAAGGCGATGGGCAAGCCTCGCGCCCGGGCGCGTAGGCAGGCCGCATCCAGCCGCTCGACGAGCGAGCGACGGTTCAACACGCCGGTCAGCGGATCCGTCTGGGCTCGACGCTCGGCTTCCGACAGCGCGCGGCGTTGCTCGCGCAGCCGGTCGGCGACTCCGAGGGCAACCAGGACGGCGGCCGCGGCCATGGAAAGTGGCAATCCATAGTAAAGGAGCCCTTCGGCCTTCTCGGCCCGACTCACCAACAGGCGAACCGCCGTGGCAATCGTCACACTTTCCAACATCAGCCAGGCGATCAGGAACCATCCGGCGGCTCGGTTGCCCCTTCTCCAGGCGAGGAATGCAACGACCAGTGTGAAGATCGCCGATCCGAGGAACATGACATTTCCGGCTGCGGCGACGAAACCGCCCCATCCGAAGACTGCCGCGATGTTGGACGCTGCGAGTGCGACAAATGCCCACGCCAGCCACCCGAAGCTGGTGTAGACGCGACGTGAGGAATGCCTCAGGTCGGCTATCTCACGAATGAACAGGCTCGCTGCCGCGCCGCTGAGCGCTACCGGTATGTTCCAGGTAAAGGCGCCGAAAGGCTGCGCATAGCTCAGTACCGGCCAGTCAAACCCCTCTCCTGAGAAGAATGCCAGATAGAGCGCTTGTAGCAGGAAGATTCCCGGGTAGAGAAGAAAGAGTCTGTCTTTCAGAATGAACCAGATCAGCAACGCGCCCAGCGCCATAGCCATGAGCGCGCCAACCGCCAGCGCGATCATCCGCGCGTGCGCGGCGGCGTGCGCGAGTGTAGGACCGAGCGTCCCAACCGAGAAGCGCAGTGACTCTTTCCCATCCTCCTTTGTCGTAACCCGCACATACAGCGTTTGACCCGCTGCAAGACCGTTGGGGAGAATGAATACGCTGTCGTGGGCACCACCGAATTCATGCAGATCGATGACGTGCTGTAGGGGTTGGCTGCCCGGACCTGCGGAAAATGCCTCCATCCGCTCAAACCAGCCGCCGCGGACGATGAGCACCGCAATTTCGGCTGGCCTCTTGAACACCTGGCGGGCTCGCAGGCGTATCCAGAGGGCTTCTGACTCTGCCCTGGCTTTGTAGGCGTCGAACGCTTCGAAACGCGAGTCGAGTGATCCCGCAGCAACGGCTGCGAGTGCCGGCTCGGGGATGGTTGGTCGCATCAGGGCGATGTCGAACGCCGCGGTGGCCTTGATGTCTGGGGAGCTTGCTGCGGACGTGCCTGAGAGCATTTCCGCGGGGGCGCCTATCCGCGGCGCGGGCTTTTCGGCAGCCTCTGCGCCGGGAGGGATCGCATTGTCAGCCGATGCGACGCTTTCAAACAATGTGAAGAGTGCGATTGCACTCAACAGCCAGACAGCGGGCCAGCCACGCACAACGCCTCCGCCGCGACGAACGTGTCGATGTCCCCGCCTTGGGTGCTTTACGTCGCCTGATCCCTTCAGTCGCGCCAAGTGAATGATGGATTCGAACCCCGAACAGCAAATCCTAGCCAGTTGAGCTGTGCCAAGGCAATTCTGGCATCAAGGGAACGGTTTTGGGTCCCTGCACCCGACCGAGCGCGCGTCCAGGCGCAGGGATGTGCCCCGCCGCGCGCAGCAGGGACTGCGTAGCGCAATGCCCGGATCCAGCGTCATATATCACGGCCGTTGACACTCCTTGCCCTCGTACCTAGAATCGCCGGCCTTTGTCGGTCCGGCCCTCACTGCATGCCGTACCGAAAACAGCGACTTACTAATACCGGGCCGCCTGATGCAGGCGGCCCGGTCTTCTTCTAAGCCGCTATTGCCTTACTTGATCGGGTGCGAACGAATAGCCGCTCGCGCTTGAGGGCAAAAGGGGTTCGGCTGGATCTGGCAGTGGGCGAAAAGCAGCGCTTTTTTGCCCGCGGGCTGAAGGGGCCGAAGGGGCCGCTTTCAGCAATCGTTAGGAGTGATCGAATAATGGCGACCACGGGTCAGCTCATCCGGCAACCACGCCGGACGAAGGCAGAGAAAACTAAGGTGCCGGCGCTGGGTGCGTGCCCTCAGAAGCGCGGCGTCTGTACGCGCGTCTATACAACGACGCCCAAGAAGCCGAACTCGGCTCTCCGGAAAGTCTGCAGTGTGCGCCTCACGAACGGCTTCGAGGTCACCAGCTACATTGGTGGCGAAGGACACAATCTCCAAGAGCACTCGGTGGTGCTCATCCGTGGTGGCCGTGTGAAGGATCTTCCGGGCGTGCGCTACCACACGGTGCGCGGCACCCTGGACGCCGCGGGCGTCAACGAGCGCAAGCAAGGCCGTTCGAAATACGGCGCCAAGCGCGCGAAGAAATAAGGGTACCTTCTTATGTCACGTAGAGCTCAAGCTCCGGTCCGCACCATTCTCCCGGACCCGAAGTTCAACAACGACATGCTGGCGAAGTTCATGAATG
>CAZBTV010000202.1:0-11051 GCA_964494895.1 uncultured Steroidobacteraceae bacterium
CGGTTTCGAGTCGACGTTCATGCCGGTGGGTACCAAGAAAGTGGTTAATCAACTAATTTTATGGTAGGTCGGAGACGGGATGCCAGGATCGGTGGTTCAGTTGGCTGCGATCTGGCGTACGACCGCGCCGGTGCCGCGGGGCCCTCGCTGCCAGTGTGTCGACTCACCCCGAATCCAGCTCGCAGTGCGCAGGCTCAGGGTTCTGACGCAGGGCGTGCACCGCGGCGCACACGGCGCCAATGAGCCCCGCTCGATCGCCAAGTTGGCTGGGTGCGATGGTGATGGGTCGAGAGAAGAGGGCGGGAAGGGCCCTTCGGACCCGCTCATACAGCTCGGGACGCACGCCGATGCTTCCCCCGAACACGATGAGCTCCAGATCGAGGAGCGATTGCAGTGTCACTACGGCGAGGGCCACCCAGCGCGCCGTCGTGTCGAGGACCGACGCCGCCACTTCGTCTCCTTCCTCGAGGCGCCTGAAAATGTCCCGTACCGTATCTGCGGATCCACCCTGACGGCGGTATCGTTCCACGATGGCGTGTGAGCCCACCTCGAGCTCGAATGTAGTGGCGGCAGACGGGATCCTGGAGCTCGGATCGTACCCGATGGGCAGGTCCGCGATTTCCCCGGCCGCGCCTCGCGCTCCCCGAAACAACTTGCCGTCGATGAGCAAGCCGAGCCCTGCGCCTGTTCCGAGCGCCAGAAACGCAGCGTTGCGACACTGGCTGGCGCAGCCCAGCGCATGCTCGCCGAGCATCGCGAGATTCACGTCGTTCTCGATCCCAACATTCGGTCCGAAGCGGTCACGGAGATAGCCAAGGAGATCAAAGTCCTCCAGGCCCGCGATGTTTGGAGTCAGGGAAACACGGCCTGTGTGAGGATCGACCGCTCCAGGAACTCCGATCGTGACATGACGCGCTCGCGCGACTTCGAGGTGGGCGGTTTGCGCCAGCTTGCCGGCGCAGGCGGCGATCTGTGCGGCTACATACGGCGCGCCGCGCCGGTCCGTGGGCTCGGTCAATTCTGCAACGATCTGACCGCGTGCATCGGCCAGGGCAGCGGCGAGCTTCGTGCCGCCCAGGTCCGCCGCAAAACAGTAACTAGTTTGGTGTGTCATCGACGTGCGCTACGGCGCGCGGGGCGCGGGAAGCGGCAGAGCCGCCGCGAGATCTGCGACCCCGAAAAACTCATCATGGAGGCGGCGTAAGGCGACGGACAAGGCACCTACAACGCCTGCCCGCCTGCCCAGGGTGCTGGTGCGGATCTCCACCGGCCGCGGCAAGAGCTGCACCAACACGCGCGCCACTTTGTCCGCGAAATCGGGACGCGCTCCGACCGATCCACCGAGAACGAGCAGTTGCGGATCGACTGTCGCGATGACCGTCGCGGCGGCAAGGCCCGTCAGCCGCGCTGTCTCGTCGACCACACCCACGGCAATCGCATCACCCGTCTGCGCTCGCTCAAACACCTCTCTCACCGAATCAACATCGGAACCGCCGGCCTCCCGGTATCGCCGCATGACACCCATGGCGCCAACCTGGTACTCGAGGCAGCCCTGCAGACGGGACTCTGCTTGCAGCGGATCGCCACCGATCGGTAGATAGCCGATCTCACCGGCGGCGCCGTGCTCGCCGCGAACGAGCTGGCCGTTGACATACAGTCCCAGACCGACGCCGCTGCCGAGCGCGAGAAAGGCTACGTTGGCGAGGTTTTGCGCGCAGCCATGCCAGATTTCTCCGAGCAGCGCGAGATTGATGTCATTCTCAAAGACCACGGGGCTGCCGAGTTTCTCACCCAGCAGGCCTACGACATTGAGATGGCCCAGGCCCGTGATGTTGGGAGCCATCTCGATGGCGCCGCTCTTCGGATTCACCACCCCGGGAGTGGCCAGCACGATCGAGCGGATTCGGCTGGGGCGCGTGTGATTGTCCCGTGCCAGGCGGTCCGCGAGCCGGGCGATCTGGTCGAGCGCCCAGGCTCCGCCGCGGCTGTCGGTGGGCTCGTCAGCTTCGGCGATGACCCTGCCTGCAATATCGGCGAGGGCGACGGTCAATCGCCGGGCCCCCAGGTCGATGCCGAGGACGTGACCCCCTTCGGGGCTCAGCTCATACAACACGGCGGTCCGTCCGACATTCCCGCTCGTTCGTCCGACCTCGTGAACCAGTCCCTGCTGCTCGAACGCGTCGATCACTTCCGACATGGTCTGTTTCGACAAGCCCGTCACCTTGGCGAGGTCCGCCCGGGAGATGGGGCTGCGGTGCAGAAGGGCTTCGAAAACACTCCGTCGCGATAAATGGCGGCTTACGCTGGTCACGGGCTGTGCAGGCATAGGATTTCCATTTAATTCGTCATCTACACGAACAATCATAGCCGCATTAGCCGCTAAAGCCACCTCTGCTTGACGACAAGCCCGCTTCAATGCAGCATTGATTCGTCAACAGACCGAATCAATTAGGCGCTGTAAGGGCACAGATGAACGGGGCAAGCGGTCATCGGGGTCGACAAGCGGGGGGCTGGGCAACGCCGTTTCGGCTGGCGAATGTCGGTGGCACCCTTGCCCGCCTCGCGTTGTTCCGACCGCCGGGGACGGTATCGCACGGTTTTGCGGTTGCTGTCCTGTGGATTGCGGCAACAGGGCTGGCCATTGCGACGCCCGCAACCACCCCCTGGTCGCTGTTACCCCAGCCGGTCGACGTGCGCCTTGCCCGAGCGGGCGTGGTGAAGCTGTCGGACGGCGCACTGGTCGCCGTGCGTGGTGCGGAGGTTGAGCAAGTTCAGCTCATCGCAAATCGGTTCATACACCTGGTGGCAAACACTCGCGGGCTGCATTTGAACACTGCGACTGCGGCTGACGCGCACCCCGCGATCACCTTCGACGTGGATCCGCATGCGAGTGTCGTGGGGGACGCCGGTTATCGGATCGTGTCAGGCTCCCAAGGAATCCAGATTATCGCGCGCTCACCGAGCGGCGCGTTCTATGGGGGCGTCACCCTCTGGCAATTGCTGACGCAGCCCGGCTGGGTCCGCGGCACGGCGGCTGAGATTGCCGCGGGCGTCATCGACGACCACCCGCGTTTCGCCTGGCGCGCGCTGCTACTCGATTCTGGCCGCCATTTTCAAAGCGTCGCCGACATCGAAAAGTTGATCGACTGGATGTCGCTCGACAAGCTCAACGTGTTGCTCTGGCACCTGACCGAGGACCAAGGCTGGCGCCTCGAGGTCCCCAAGTACCCCGCACTTACGAAAACCGGTGCCTGCCGCAAGGCGGTGGGCACCGACATCGAATTGACCGAAGCTCAGCGGAGGGAATCCCCAGAAGCGCCAGCGGCGCGACGCGGGGAGACCGGCGCTCCTGACAAGCCCTACTGCGGCTTCTATACCGAAGCCGAAGTGCGCGAAATTGTGCGCTATGCCGCCGCTCGCTTCGTCACCGTCGTGCCGGAAATCGATCTTCCCGGACACTCGCAGGCTGCAGTGGCCGCGTATCCGTGGCTTGGCGTCACCGGCGAGCGCCCATCCGTATGGACGGACTGGGGGATCAGTCCCTGGTTGCTGAAACCGGACGAGAAAACCTTGCAGTTCGTCGACGACGTGCTCGACGAGGTGATGCAGCTTTTCCCCTCGCGATACATCTCGATCGGCGGCGACGAAGCCGACAAACAGCAATGGAATGCCTCGCCTGAGCTGCGTGAGCGGACGCGGCGGCTCGGGCTTGCGAACATGGATCAGCTACAGGGCTGGTTCACCAGCCAGATCGCCGACCATCTCGTCAAGCACGGGCGCACGCCGGTCGGTTGGGATGACGAGTTGGTTGCGGGTGTGAAGCTCCCAACCTCGGAAGTGGTGATGTCTTGGCACGGAAGCGATCAGGAGCACGTTGCCCCCGCTGGGGGTTCCCTCGCTAACCGCTCGGTCGTCCCCACTGGGGATTCCCTCGCTAACCGCTCGGTCTCACTGGAGGCGGCGGCGCAAGGGCACGACGTGGTCCTGACGCCCGAAGAGTCACTGTACTTCGACCATTACCAATCGGACCTGCCTGACGAATGGCCCGGGCAGCCTCCGATAATAACGCTGCGGCGGGCCTATGACACCGCCGTCATGCCGAACGGCGCAACTGCCGCCGAAGCGAGGCACGTCATCGGCGTGCAGGGCGATCTTTGGACCGAGCTCATGCCGAGCTTCGCACGAGACCAACATGCGGTATTTCCGCGCATCGCGGCGTTGTCGGAACTTGGATGGTCGGCGGCAAGCGCTCATGACTGGAACGGATTCTTACACCGTCTGTCCGCCGAGCTGGCGCGTTATCGTGCGCTCGGCATTGGCTATGCCGACACGGCGTTTGCACCGGCGTTCGACGTGGCTGCAGGTCGCAAGGGAATGTTGCGCGTCGCGGTTTCCAACCAGGCGAACTACGGCGAGATTCGCTACACGACGGACGGGTCTGTACCCACTTCGACTTCCGCGCAGTATGTCGGTCCGCTGGAGTTTTCCACCCAAGGCGCAGTGACGCTGCGCGCGGCGACTTTTGAGCCGGGCGGGTTCGATCTCTCCGCGCCGCGCACGCAGGAGTTGGATGCCTCGACTTTCCTCAGCCGCGACGACAGCGAGCTCGCATCCTGCTCAAACCGGCCGGGTATGCGCTTGGCCGGCAATCAGCCGGAACAGGGCTCGACGCCGGTTTACAAGGTGAGTGTCGGCGACATGTGCTGGCTGTGGCACCGCGCGCCGCTGGAAGGCGTCAAACACGTCACCCTGACCGTCGGGCGACTAGCGTGGCGCTTCGGCGACGAAGCCAAGGAAGCCATTGTACGCCCCAAGACCAGTGTGGCCGGCGAGTTTGAGATCCATGCCGATTCCTGCACCGGGCCATTGCTCGCCAGATTGCCGCTGGAGCCTGCAGTGCGGTCGGAGGGGCAGAACGAAGTCACCGCAACGGTTACCACTTCGAAGCTGAATGACGGTCGCGACCTATGCATTTTCGCCACTGGCGATCCACGCGACGGCCAATGGGTGTTAGCACGAGTCGCATTTGGGAAATAACACGAGAACACACGCCGCCAGAGCAATAGAAAGTCGGAACATACCCATCCATAAGGTAAAGCCCGTGTCCAACGTACATCGCAAGCACCCCGTGTCCATTGCCGTATCCATGGCGTTGCTCGCTGCCGCGGCGACGGCAACCATGGCATCAGAGCCCACGGGTGCGCCGGCGGAGAACGCGGGAGCGCAGGGCCCCGCACAGCGGGATGCGACGACGACACCCTCGCCTGATGCCCGGAAAGCCAAGCCGAGGTCCGGCGCTCCTGACGATGCAGCCAAGGACGCGGACGAGTTGAAGGAATCGGTCGTCACCGTGGTCGGCGTACGTCAGTCGCAGATCCGCGCGATCGATCTAAAGCGGCTGGCTCCGAGCATCCAGGACAGCATCTCGGCAGAGAGCATCGGCCAATTGCCCGACGTGACCATTACGGACGCGCTCCAGCGCATCACCGGCGTGCAAATCAACCGCGACGCGGGCGTCGGCACCACAGTGGACGTGCGCGGCCTGCCGCAAGTCGGCACCATGCTGAATGGCGAAGTGTTCATAACGCCGGATCAGATCGACTCGCAGCAACCCGACTTCACCACGCTGCCTGCCACATTGTTCAATCAGGTGGACGTCATCAAGTCGCCTACCGCCAGCCAGACGGAGAGCGGCATCAGCGGCTCGCTCGACCTGCACACCTTCCGGCCCTGGGATTTGCCGCATGGATTCACCTACAGCTATTCCGCTGATGGTGAACGTGGAGACGTCACTCGCAAGAATGGACCGGAGGCGAGCGGTCTGATCTCCTACAACGCCGATGGGCGCTGGGGCCTGCAGATTTCCGGTGATTACTCCGATACCACGCGGGCGAACTCCACCGAGGGACTTGACCAGTATGGCGTCATCCTTCACGGCGAGAACGCAGCCAGCGCGGGTGGCTACAACGGCTTTCTGGGGGCGTGGAACGGGGCGCCCATTCCTTCCAGGATCACTCAGAATCCGGACGGTAGCGTCGATGTGAACGGTGACGGGAAGTCCAACGGCGTATTCATAGGCAGCCAGGACATCAGCCTCTACAACACCACCACTCAACGCAAGCGCCAGGCCGCCAATGCGTCCTTCCAGGCGGATCTCAGTCACGGGCTTACCTTGACCAGCGATTACTTCTACGCACATCAGACGCAGTACGATCGCACCGTCGGCATCCAGTTCAATTCCACCAACTGGCAGGGCGCGACCTATGTGCCATTGCAGTTCAGAGACACCGGCAGCACCGCTCTGAGCCAGTACAACACGCCCCCACCCGATCCGGCCTGGGCCGGCTCGCATATCTACACCACGCAGGTGTACGAAAAATGGCCGGGCGATGTTGAATCGTTCTCGTCGGTCACCCGGCGGCAGTCCACCGCGCAGAACTTCAACCTCCAGGTGGATTTCGACAGTGGCGGCCCCTTCAAGGCAAGTGTGCGCGGCATTCGCGAAACGGCCAAGCAGGAGTGGATCGAAACCGACGTGAATATCTCCGATTCCGACGGCTGCCTGTGGGCCGATCCCAACAGCTCTTTGCCCTGCGGCACCTTTGTGTATCCCGCTCAACTGGGCGGCGATCGCGTATTCAACGCGAACGGCATTCCCCAGAATACGGTGCCTATCACCGCGGATTTCAGAGGCCGATTCATCAGCATCGGCATGCCGGCTTCCCTCGCCAGCGCTTTTGCAAATCCAAACGCCTGGACGATGAAGACGCTGGAATCCAGCGATGACTACAACCGCACCACCGGGATCACCGCGCTGCGCTTTGATGGACACTACAACTTCAACGACCGTATTCACCTCCATTTCGGCGTGCGCAACAGCATCCGCAGCGCCGAAAACGACGGATTCACCCTGGTCACGCCCGTGTACGCTGGCATGGGTGCCAGCGACCCGAACGGGTGCCTGGTACGGTATGCCGGTTCGGACGTGATCTTGAGCGGCAATAAGCAAGGCACCTGGTGTACGGCGGGCAATTCAGAAGGGGCCTTCCGTGCCGGCCCGTTGTCATCACAGCAGCTCCCGAATACCCCGCCGCCGCTCGCCAACAACTGGAAGCCCTACAACAACCTGCTCGGGTCGGGGATCAACTTCTGGGCCATCGATCCACACGCCATGGACAATCCGGAAGGCTTCTGGAAAGCGCTCTATCCCGGTACCACGCGCCAGGCGGCCCCTGGAATCACCTGGTCCGTGTGGCTGAAGGAGACGGCAAGCTACCTGCAGACGGACTTCAACGGCCAGCTCGCCGGCATGACTTACAGCGGTAATGTGGGAATACGCGTGATCCACACCGACCTCGATGTGACCCAGGAGCTGACGGGCGCACCGGGTCAATACGGCACGGAGCCTGCCGATGCGGGCAGCCAGGTCACCCGCCGCAGTTACAACGATGCGCTCCCGGCGCTCAATTTCGCACTGAACGTGACCGATAAGCTGACGATGCGTCTCTCCGCCTCGAAGAACATGATGCCCCTCAATCTGGGTCAGTGGGGCGGCGGCCTGCAGTTGAACTACTCGCTGTTGGAAACCAACCAGGGCCCGATCTACCAGGTTGCGACGGGCACTTCGGCGGGTAACCCGAACCTCAATCCGTGGCGCTCCACGAACTACGGCGCTTCGTTCGAGTACTACATCGATCGCACCAGCATGGTGAGTCTCGAGCTGTTCCGCATCAACGTGCAGAGCTTCATCAAGACAGGCAGCGTGACCAATTGCACCCTACCGGACGAGGACGGTGTGGTCCGCAACCACTGCATCGCCATTACCGAGCCGGAGCAGGGCTCGGGCAACAGCATCCAGGGAGCTGAATTCGACTATCGCCAGGGGTTCACGTTCCTGCCCGGGTTCCTGTCCAATACCGGCATGGAGTTCAACGTGACGTACGCGCCCAGCAACACAGGACAAACCGATCTGGCCGGGCACCAGATTCCCTTCCAGGACAACTCGACCGAGTCGGGAAATATCATCCTGTGGTATCAGGACAAGCACTTCCAGACCCGTGTCGCGTACAACTACCGCTCCAAGCGAGCCGTCCAGGATAGCGTGGGCGGCATCACCGGCATGGAGCTCTACGAGGAGCCTCAGAGATATCTCGACGCATCGGTCGCCTACAAATTCAGCAAGTATGCCGAAGTGTTCGTGAACGGAACCAACCTCACGAACGAGTATCAGCGGTACTACCTTGTATGGCCCGACCAGCCGGCGGGGCCCTCTGGTGGTGTCGCATCCGGTGGATTCTCCGAACGCATGTACACGGTCGGCGTCCGTGGGCAGTGGTGACCGGAGGGCTGACGTGATGCGAACCCCGGGCACTCCGACCGTCCGGCTGATGGCGGCACTGGTGATGCTGGCGACCACGTCGCTCGCTTGCGCCGCAAGCACCTTCGCGCCCACTCAGGTGGATGGGCCTGGATCCGTAACAGCCATAGCGCATTGGCAGATTCAGTCGAGCGCCAAAGCGCAGGAGAGCGCCGCCCAGGTCTCGTCCGCGGGATATTCAACGAGCGGCTGGTATCCCGTGACCGGCCGTGCGACTGTCATGGCCGGGCTGTTGGAGAATGGCAAGTACGAGCACGTGTTTTACGGCGACAATCTGCGCGCCGTAGAAGAGCCCGATGCCAGCGGCACCATGTTCGTGATTCCCTGGTGGTATCGCACCGAGCTCACCGTTGCCGAAGCGCCACCGGGAATCCACACTTTGCTCCGTATCAACGGCATCATCCCGAGCGCCGATGTGTGGTTGAATGGGAACCTGGTCGCCGATCGGGCAACGGTCTCCGGTGCCTACCCCGTAAATGAGCTCGACGTGACACGCTGGATCCACGCAGGGACCAACATCCTGGCGTTGCGAGTGCATCCGGGTGACCCGAGGACGAGCCTGTCGATCGGGTGGGTCGACTGGAACCCGACTCCACCGGACAACAACATGGGCCCATGGCGGGGTGTTGAGATCGTGCGGACGGGGCCGGTCCAGCTACGTTTTCCCCACGTGGCGTCGATGCTGTCGCTTCCAAGTCTCTCGCGCGCGGCGCTGACGGTGAAAGTGGAGGCACGAAACCTGGATGCGTCAGCACACGACGCCACGATCACCGGCGTCGTGGCAGGCGTTTCACTGCGGCGGACGATCCACCTCGCTCCGGGTGAAACGCAGACCGTGTTATTTTCCCCGAAGACCGATCCGGCCCTCGACCTCAAACACCCCCATGTTTGGTGGCCCATCGGCATGGGTGCGCATCCGCTCTACCGTCTGGAGATGACTGCTGCCGTTGATGGCGCGATCTCCGACAAGGCCAGCGCAACTTTCGGCATCCGTGACGTCAGCGCGCACCTCACTCAGCAGGGCTATCAGCAGTTTGTCATCAACGGCAAGCCAGTCCTGATTCGCGGCGCGGGCTGGGCGCCGGACATGTTCCTCCGCGACGATCCTAAACGCATGGAGGACGAGTTCAGTTATGTCATGAACCTGGGACTGAACACGATTCGCAGCGAGGGCAAGCTCGAAAACGAGCTCTTTTACGACCTCGCCGACCGCGACGGCATCCTGATCCTCCCGGGCTGGGAGTGCTGCGACAAATGGGAATCGTGGGCGAAGACGGGCGGCGAGCCGTGGGACGCTGCGGACGAGAAGGTGGCCGCGGCTTCCATGGCAAGCGAGGCACGTCTGCTGCGGAACCACCCGTCGGTCATCGGATTTCTGATCGGCAGCGACAACGCGCCACCGGCCGCGATCGCCAAGACATACGTCGACACCCTGCATGCCGAAGATTGGTCGCTGCCCATTATCGCGGCGGCAATTGACCAGGGCACCGCCGAGACCGGACCTTCGGGCATGAAGATGGAGGGACCCTACTCGTGGATTCCTCCGGCGTATTGGTATGCCGACAAGCTGGGTGGGGCCTTCGGATTCGATTCGGAGGTTAGCGCGGGGGCCAGTATCCCGCCGCTGGAGGACCTGACCCGTATGCTCTCGCCGCAGGAGCTGGAGGCGCTCTGGAAATACCCAGACATCCGCCAGTATCACGCCTCCGCCGCCTGGTCCGTCTTCGCGACCATCACGCCGTTCGACATCGCGCTGGCCAAGCGCTATGGCCCACCCAGGAGCCTCGAGGACTACGTCACCAAGTCGCAGCTCGACAACTACGACACTGTGCGAGCGCAATTCGAGGCATTCAATACTCATATGGATGCAGCCAAGCCCGCGACGGGCGTCATCTACTGGATGCTCAACAATGCCTGGCCATCGCTGCACTGGCATCTGTATGACTACTTCCTGAATCCGGCGGGCGCGTACTTCGGCGCCAAAGTTGCCAACGAGCCGGTGCACATCCAGTACTCATACGATACGCACGCGATCATACTGGTCAATCACACTCTCAACCCCGAGCATGGATTGCGGGCTCTGATTCGGGTACGTAACCTCGATGGCGGCGCGTCCTACGAGCGGCGCCTGCAGAACATCGATCTTGCCGCCAACGGCACGCGACAATTGGTCACATTGCCGTCACTGGCCGGCTTGTCGCGCGTCTATTTCATCGAGCTCGAGCTGGCTGCCGCCGACGGCAAACCCATCAGCCGCAACGTCTATTGGCTGTCAACGCAAACGGATGAGCTCGACTGGGCCCATTCCAACTGGTATCTCACGCCTGTCACGCAATACGCGGACTTCACACCATTGCAGTCTTTACCGACCGCGACGAGCGATGTCCGGGCGACGATGCGCCAGCAGGGAGACGAGGACATCGTGACGGTCACACTGACAGTGCCCTCGTCCTCCGGGGCCGTTGCGCTGTTTCAGCACGTGTCGATCAAGCGATCCGCGGGCGGCGAGCCGACGCTACCGATCCTGTGGAGCGACAATGACGTCACGCTTTGGCCCGGCGAATCGCTGACCTTGACCGCGCGTTCCGCGGCGCCAGGGGCGGGGAGGCCGCTGGTCCCCGCTGGGGATTCGGTCGCTGACCGCTCGGTTGCCCCCGCTGGGGATTCGGTCGCT
>CAZBTV010000203.1:0-10896 GCA_964494895.1 uncultured Steroidobacteraceae bacterium
CCGTGATCAACACGGTTTTGATACCCATGCGGACCAGCTCACCGAAGCGCTCCTTGATGCCGCCCTTGACGATGTCCTTCAGTTCAATGACACCGAGCACACGTGCACCATCGCTCACCAGGAGCGGAGTGCTGCCGCGCCGAGCAACTTCCTGCACGGTCGTGGTGATCCCTTTCGGGAATACCTGTTTCAGACTCTCGATCTGTTTCTGGATGGCATCGGCCGCGCCCTTGCGGATCTGGCGCTCGCCGATATTGACGCCGCTCATGCGCGTGTGCGCGGAAAACGGCACGAAAGTCGCCGAAAGCGAATGGAGGTCACGCTCCCGAAGTTGAAAGCGCTGCTTCGCCAGGACAACGATGCTGCGCCCCTCCGGGGTTTCGTCCGCCAGCGAGGCGAGCTGGGCAGCGTCCGCGAGCTCTTCCTCCTTTATGCCGGGCGCTGGAATGAACGCCGCGGCCTGCCGGTTGCCGAGGGTGATCGTACCTGTCTTGTCGAGCAACAGTACATCCACGTCCCCAGCCGCCTCGACGGCGCGTCCAGACATGGCAATCACGTTGGCCTGCATCATGCGACTCATGCCGGCCACACCGATCGCAGAGAGCAAGCCGCCAATGGTCGTCGGAATCAGGCAGACCAACAGGGCGATCAGGGCGGTGAGGGTCACGGGTGTACCGAGCTTGGCCACTGCGACGCTATAGAGTGAATAAGGCAGTAGTGTTGCGGTGGCGAACAGGAAGACGAGCGTCAGCGCTACGAGCAGGATCGTGAGTGCGATCTCGTTGGGGGTCTTTTGCCGGGTCGCGGTTTCCACCATCGCGATCATGCGGTCGATGAAGGTCTCGCCCGGATTGGCCATGATCCGCACGACGATCCAATCCGACAGCACACGCGTACCGCCGGTCACCGACGAGAAATCACCCCCGGATTCACGGATCACCGGAGCCGACTCACCCGTGATCGCGCTCTCGTCCACCGAGGCGGCTCCTTCAATCACCTCGCCGTCGCCCGGAATGAAGTCGCCAGCCTCCACGACGACCACGTCGCCCTTGCGCAGTTGATCCGCGCGGACTGGACTGTGGCGAGAACGATCCGTGGCAGTCGCCAACTTTTTCGCTGTGACGGTTTGCTTCAGTCCGCGCAGCGTCGCTGCCTGTGCCTTGCTGCGTCCTTCGGCGAGCGCCTCGGCGAAGTTCGCGAACAGAACGGTGAACCACAGCCACAACGCGACATTGAGAATGAACCACGCCGGCGCCTCGCCTCGCCCCGTAAGCGCCTGCACCCAGAGCAGCGTCGTCAGGATGCTACCGATGTAGACGACAAACATGACCGGGTTGCGCCACTGGACACGCGGATCGAGCTTGCGAATCGCGTCCAGTACCGCTGGCCGCAGCAATGTGCGGTCGAACATGGAGAGCCTGTGCCGCGCCATCGGGCGTGCCGTGGGCGGCGCCGGTGCACGCGTCACAACCGCGTCGGAGCTTCTTGTCAGTTCAGTCATTTCAGCCGCCCCACAGAATCAGGTGTTCCACCACCGGGCCGAGTGCCAGCGCCGGCACGAAAGTGAGTGCCCCGACGAGCAATACGGTACCGATCAGAAGCACGACGAATGTCGGACCGTGTGTTGGCATCGTGCCGCTCGTGGCCGGAATACGCTTCTTCGCCGCAAGAGAGCCCGCGACAGCCAGCACAGCCACGATCGGCCAATACCGACCGAGCCACATCACCAGACCCAGTGCCGTGTTGTAGAATGGTGTATTCGCCGATATGCCCGCGAACGCGCTGCCGTTGTTGTTTCCGGCGGACGAGAACGCGTAAAGGATCTCTGAAAATCCGTGTGCGCCGGGGTTGGCGACACCCGCCTGGCCGGCAGTCAGGCTAACCGCGACTGCCGTGCCCAGCAGGACGATGAACGGCATGACCAGGATCGCGATGGAGCTCATTTTCATCTCGAACGACTCGATCTTCTTGCCCAGGTACTCCGGCGTGCGTCCGATCATCAGCCCCGCTATAAAGACGCCGATGATGGCGAAGATCAACATCGAATACAGACCCGTGCCGACCCCACCAAAAACCACTTCGCCCAATTGCATGTTGAAGAGAGGAACGAACCCGCCGAGTGGGGTAAATGAGTCATGCATGGAATTGACGGCACCGCAGGAGGTGGTGGTGGTCACCGTCGCAAACAGAGCGGAGGCTCCGATACCAAAACGCGCTTCCTTGCCCTCCATGTTGCCGCCGGGCTGCAGGGCGCTCGCCGTCTGGTCGACTCCGAGCTTGGCGACCAGCGGATTGCCGAGCTGCTCGTTGTATTCGGCAATGGAGAGCATCGCGACGAAGAGGATGACCATGGCCGCGAGCACTGCCCAGCCTTGCCGGGTGTCTCCCACCATCCGCCCGAAGGTGTAGGTCAAGGCGCCTGGAATGAGAAAGATCGCAAGCATCTCGAGAAAGTTCGAGAGCGGCGTCGGGTTCTCATACGGATGCGCGGAGTTGGCATTCACGAATCCCCCGCCGTTGGTCCCGAGCTCTTTGATGGACTCCTGGGAAGCGACCGGCCCCATTGGCAAGGTCTGCGTATGCGTCGTGGCATTCTCCGTCACCGGATTGCCAGCCGCGTCTTTGACAGGATTGCCCTCGGCATCCGTCTTGGGTTGCTGGTAGTCCAGCTTCTCAATCGTCGTAACGTCCTTGAATGCACTGAAGTTCTGCACCACGCCCTGGCTGACCAGCGCCAGCGCCAGAAGCAACGAGACCGGCAGCAGGACATAGAGAGTCGAGCGGGTCATGTCGACCCAGAAGTTGCCGATCGAGGCGGCGCTATGGCGCATGAAACCGCGAATCAGCGCGATCGCCACCACAATGCCCGTCGCGGCGGAGAGGAAATTCTGCACGGCAAGACCCACCATCTGCGTCAGATAGCTCATGGCAGCCTCGCCCGAATAGCCCTGCCAGTTGGTGTTGGTAATGAAGCTCACCGCCGTGTTGAAAGAGGAGTCCGGCGTGAGATTGGCGAAATGCTGCGGATTGAGTGGTAGCCACAGCTGCAACCGCTGCAGGGCGTAGACCGCAATCGCGCCCAGGGCATTGAAGACGGTGAGGGCGATGGCGTACGTCTTCCATCCCATCTCGGCCTGGGCATCGATACCGCAGATCCGATAGATCAGCCTTTCGACCGGGGCACCCCAGCGCACGGCCCAGATCGGCCTGCCTTCCATGACATCGGCCATGTACGAGCCGAGTGGCTTCACACACAGAAGCACGATCACGAGGAATATGGCGATCAACGCCAATGATGAGGGCGTCATCAGAATCGCTCCGGTTTGATCAACGCATACAACAGGTAAGCGAACAGCCCGAGCGTCAGCAGGCCGGTTACCCAGTACAGTGCGCTCATTCGGTTGCTCCTAACCGCGCGATGGCCCACGCGAGCCAATGCGTCGCCGCGTATAAGACCCCGATGACCAGAATGAAAACAACATCCACGGGCCGAACCCTCCTCGAGGAGACCGGCCCGAACCTTATCTCTGAACGTGTTAGCGCGGTGTGAGGAAATATACCTAGAGCCGGCCGAACGGCCCCGCCCGTGGCCGCGCAATATCAAAACCGGGCGTCATGGGGAAGCGGAAACGCGGGCAGGACCTTTGTCGGATGGACTTGGCGCGGTCCCCCGTGGCTTGTGTCTCAACGCCCGCAATCCACCGTAACAGGAACCCGCTCCGTATCCCCGTCGGCAGCATCAGCACATCACTCGAGCTCACCAGCGCGCCAAGGCTGACATGGTCTGCCCATCAGCACAGACAATTCTCGAAGCCCAACATCATCTGCCCACGATCCAGATTCTTGCCGATGAACACGAGCTGTGTGCGCCTCGGCCGGCTCCCCCACGAGCCCAGCGAAGTGTTGTCAACGAGCATGTGCACGCCCTGAACCACCACGCGCTCGTCGTAGCCCTTGAAGTTGAGGAAGCCCTTCATCCGGTAGATATTTGCGCCGTTCAACTGCATCTCGCGACTCAACCACCGCCTGAAGCGCTCCAGGTCGACAGGTCGTTCGGTTTCCAGGCAGAACGAGCTCACGGCCTGCTCATGAGAGTGGCCCGCAGCGAACTTGCGGTCGACGGAATCAGGAGCTGGCCACCGCCGCTGAATGCAGGACGATTGCTGAAATTCGAGGATCCTCCCACCCACAGTGAGCAGGGGGCCTGAACGGCTCTCTGCGATAGCGGCCATGACACTTTCGGCCCCAACCGCGCCTGAAGACAATCGCAGCCGCCATTGCGGCTCTGGAGGTGGGGTCGCACCCGGAGCCTAATCCGTTGAGGTCCGTGCGCTGTTCCTCTTTTTACGTTTGGCCGTGGGTTGAGCAGAACGAGCCGTCGTGGAAACCCCGGCCGCCTGGATCCGGTCAGTGGACAGCGGCAGCTCCATCGTCGGCAAAGGCCGGTATGCAATCCTTTCCGCTTCTGCGCGCCCGACACCCAACGCTTCCAGCGCCACCCTGGCTGTGCGTTCCGGCAAACGCTCCGAGTCCAAGCCCAGCCCCTTCAAGGTGGCAGACTGCTGACTCTGAGGCAATCCCAACTGCAACCCGATAGAGACGGCGCCGAGCGTGGTGCCGCCGACCGACACGACACTCATCAGAAGGTCGGCGACGTTTAGTCGCTTCGCTGCGATCCCTTTCTGGATGTCACGGACGAGCCGCCGGCCAAGGCCGTGGTCCACGGACCGCGCGGAGAATCCTTCGCGGACCAGAAACTGGCCCCATACTGGCTCGCGCAGAGCTCGCATGATCGTGTAGCGCACGGACACAGCGATGATCTCCGCAGGATCGGAGATCTCGCCGAGGACACTTTCCATCGCATCAGCGAAGTCTTCGAACACCCATTCCGTTACCGCAGCGTAGATGGCTTCCTTGGACTCGAAGTGGTTGTAGAACGAACCGAAGCCGACATCCGCGACCTCGGTGATCTCATTGATCGCGACACCCTCCATACCTTTTTCCGCCATAAGCTTAAGGGCTGCCATCAGCAATCGGGAGCGGGTCTCGCGTCTGCGTCTAGCACCACGCGGCTCGTGCTCCGCAACAGCGGGGGCCGACCGTGTGGCCGGGACGGGCCTGACAGTCCGGCGGGCAGAGGAATTGGGCATTGCAAGCTCCTGGTGGTTGCAATGCCTCATCATAGCTTTATGCATCATAATTGACAAATCACTCATTCATGATCCAGGTCTCCGCCCATCCGATCCTTCCGTAGCGCGCAGGCGCGCGAGATGCATGAGCGAGTCGACGAACAGGGTCAAGACCGACTCTGCTTCCGCCGATGTCATCCCCCCGGGACTGGAGAGCATGTTCAGTTTTACTCCCTCAAAGAGGCTGTTGAAGCCCATCGCTACGGCCATCGCGGCCAGCGGTGGTGCACTTCCCAATCGTCCATAGATGTATTCGATCAACGCGGCGACCTCGGCGTGTCTCTCGAGCAGCAGAGCGTCCAGTTTGGCTCGAAACTTCGCATCGCGCGCGGCACGCATGCGCGCTTCAGTCCAGTTCATGAACGAGTCGTTGGTGCGATACATCTGCCTGTAGATTTCCCGGATACGCTGGTGGATGTGCTCCAGCGGAAGGGAATCATCACGTAGCGCGCTCAACTGTGCGTTCGCCGCCGCGTGATCGCGACGCAGCAGCTCGAGGAAGAGGTCGCCCTTGCTGTTGAAGTTGGAGTAGAACGCGCCCCGCGTGTAACCGGCCTCCTCTGCAATGTGCTCGAGGGTCGTATCGCTCAAGCCTCTCTTCGCGATCAGTTTCTGGGCCGCATCCAGCAGACGCTGGGTGGTTCGATCGCGGCTGTCTTCTCTGGTCAGGCGTTTACGAGTCATGTGATTATATTATCAGTTATGATTTTATATTGCAATTGATAAAATCATCAGATACGATGGCGTACATGAATACCAGCCCGCACCCTCCAGCCCGCCTTGCCCGTGAGCGCCCCCACACCTGTAAAGGAGCCGTGATGAACACCTGTTTGAGCGCGTACGCCTATCGCCGCTACAGCGGCGGCCTGTTGATCCAGCTGGCGGCAGCCACCGCAGCCGCGTTGGCCTTGGCCGCTTGTGCCACGCCGATAGCCAAGTCATCAGTCAAGGTGCCTGACCACTTCGCTGCGGCGTCACTGTCCGAAAGCGAGCCCGAGGCAGCGTGGTGGGAACGCTTTGGCGACCCGGTGCTCTCGGAGCTCATTCGCAGAGCTGCGTATGAGAACCGCGACGTCAAGATCGCCGCAGAGCGCGTACGCGCCGCCCGAGCCGGACAGACGATCAGCCGTTCGTGGTTACTCCCGAGCGTCAGTGTTGTGGGGGGTGCCGTTGACCAGCAGACCGGCTATGGAGCGCCCATTAGAGACAAGATCCCCGACGTGAAGGCGGCTGGGGCGGGCGCGGATGTCTCTTGGGAAGTCGATCTGAGCGGCCGCTTGCGGGCGGGAACAGCGGCGGCGGCTGCTGACACCAGGTCGGCGGAGTACGGTATGAGAGGGGTACGGCTATTGGTGTTGACCGATGTCGCCAGCAACTATTTCATGCTCGTCGGAGCCCTTCGCCAGTTAGATAACCTGCGCGCGATTGCCGCTGCGGAAGATGAAACGCTGCGCCTCGTCACTTCGCGTCAGCGGGTGGGACTTGCCACTCCCTTCGATGTCGAGCGCGCACAGGCGGCCGCTTCGAACGCCCACGCGGCGATCCCACCGCTCGAGACGCTCGCCGCGGTCTCCAGGCACCGCATTGCTGTCCTCATCGGAGATCAGGCCTTCAATGCCGCGAGCATCACACCGTGGAACGGCGACATTCTCGTGCCCGTCTCGCAACCAGGTCAGCCGGCTGAGATTCTGCAGCGAAGGCCAGACCTTCTCGCCGCACAAGCGCAGCTGGATGCCGCCAACGCCCGGCGGCAGCAGGCCAGAGCGGAATGGTTTCCGCGGCTTCTGCTCACTGCGGTGTTCGGCAGAGGCACAGCGGAGCTGAACGCCACGCAGGCGCTCGGCCCGGCGCGCTTCAGCAATGCCGCCGCGCTGCTGGCGATGCCTGTCTTCAACGCCGGGCGAACACAGGCAATCAACGACATCGCGAAGAGCGGTCAATCCGAAGCCGTCCTTCGCTATGAAGACGCGATCGTTCGCGCTCTCGAGGACGTCGAGAACGCACTGACCGCACTCGATTCCGAACGCAATCGCGCCCAACTTCTGCAAAGCGCAGCGCAGTCAGCCGACTTGGCGTACGGACGAGCGCAGTCGCTCTACTCACGGGGCCAGATCGATCTGCTGCCGCTGCTCGACGCCGAACGCACGCGCTTGGCCGTTCGGATGAGCTCCAACGACAGCAACACGCAACTACTCCTGGACAGCGTGCAGCTCTACAAAGCGCTCGGCGGCGGGTGGCAGGTGTTCGAACCGAAACCTCAGCCCGCCACGGCCCACGCCGCGCATTCGCCGAACCCATAACCATTCACCTATACGAGGGATTTGTCGTGAAAACCTGTCTCATCCTGGCCGCTTTCGTGGCGCCGATCGCAGTACTGTTGTCCGCATGCTCACAACACAAACCTACCAACGAGGTGCTTCGGCCTGTCCGTACCGTCGAGTTGCGCTACGGCAGCGCGACGGAAAAAAACCGCTATGCGGGCACTGTACGGGCGCGCCACGAAGTGGATCAAGCCTTTCGCGTGGGTGGGAAAGTGACGCAGCGACTGGTCGAAGTCGGGCAGAGGGTGCGCGAGGGCGATGTAATCGCCGTGCTCGACGACACCGACTACCGTTTGGCTGAGGAGACCGCGCGGGCTCAATTGATTGCTGCCCGGGCGAAATCACAACAAGCCGAGTCGGATCGGAAAAGGCTCGAAGCGCTGAAGGGCGATGGCTCGGTCAGCGAGTCCGATGATGAGCACGCGTACAGCGGTGCGCTCATGTCGCAAGCCTCCGCGCAGGCCGAGACCCGGCAACTCGAGCTTGCCCGCAACCGATTGAAGTATACGGTCCTGCACGCCTCTCAGAGCGGTGTCGTCACCGCGGTCCGATTTGAAGTTGGGCAGGTCGTCCCCGAGGGCCAGGCGGTCGTCTCGATTGCGAACGACAGTGAGCCGGAGATCGTCGTCGACGTCCCGGAAACGGGCCTCGCCTCCTTCAGAACGGCGCATTTCAAAGCATCGCTTGCGAGCGCGCCCGGTGATACTTTCGAAGTTTCTCTACGTGAGTTGGCGCCCCAGGCGGCACAGCAGACGCGCACCTACCGCGCTCGCTTGGAGCCGGTCATCGCGCGTGAGCTGCCACTCGGCGCAACCGCGACTTTGATTGCCGAGCATGCGCTATCGGACGCCGCAACGGCGGCAATTCCGGCGAGCGCAATTACCCAGAGCAATGGCCAGCCGGCGGTTTGGGTCGTGCATCGTGCCAACGCTCAGTCAGCGGGCGAAGTGGAGCTCAAACGCGTCGCCGTGCACGCCTATCGTAACGACGAGGCGCTTATTTCGGGTCCCGCGGCCGGTGAGCTCGTCGTCACCGCCGGTGTTCAGAAAATGGCGCCAGGACTGCACGTCGCGCTCACCGGCTCGAGTGCAAACACCGCGGTCGCCGGCACTGAGTCCAACGCCACAGTACTGGAGGCTGCGCGATGAAATCCTTCAACCTTTCAGAGTGGGCCCTGAACCATCGGCCCATCGTGCAGCTTCTGCTGATCGTCATTGCCTTCGGCGGCGTGTTCAGCTTTACGCGGCTGGGGCAGCTCGAGGATCCGAACTTCTCGGTGCCGTCGATGACAGCAATGGTCATGTGGCCGGGAGCGACCGCGCAACAGATCCAGGACGAAGTGCTCAATCGCATGGAGAAGAAGTTCGAGCAGCTCGACCATTTCGACAAAGTCGTGACGTATGCGCGCCAGGGCTACGGCGCCATGACCATCAGCGTCGTCGGCGGCACACCCAAGGAGGCCCAGCGCGAAGCCTGGTATCAGGCACGCAAGAAGTTCAGTGACCTCCGGCTCGAGCTTCCGGAGGGTGTCGTCGGTCCGGTTTTCAACGACGAATTCGGCGACGTGTACGGCATGCTGTACGCGGTCAAGGGCGATGGGATCGGTCAGGCCGAGCTGGCCGACACCGCAGAGGATATCAAGCGCCGGCTGCTCAAGGTACCGATGGTCAACAAAGTCGACATCTTCGGCAAGCAAGAGCAGCGCGTGTATGTCGAGTTCTCGCATGAGCGTCTAGCCGAGCTCGGCGTTACACCGCAAGCGATAGTCGACAGCCTGAAGAACCAGAACAGCATGGTGCCGGGCGGCTTCATCGACACACATGGGGACCGTGTGCTCGTGCGCGTGAGCGGTCAGTTCACCAACGAGGACGACATTCGCAACGTGCCGGTCGAAGCGAACGGGCGCCTGATCAAACTCGGTGACTTCGCGACGGTCGCACGTGGTTTCGAGGATCCTCCGACCTATACCGTGCGTCACAACGGCCAACAGGTGTTGATGCTCGGCATCGCGGCGACCAAAGACGGCAACATTGTGACCCTCGGCAAGGCCGTCGAAGCCGCCGTGACGCAACTCCAGCACGAGCTGCCCTACGGTGTAGAGCTCGAGCGCGTGTCCGACCAGCCCGGCACCGTCAGCGACGCCATCTGGGAATTCGAGCGCTCGCTGCTCGAAGCTCTCATCATCGTGCTCGCGGTGAGCTTCGTGAGCCTCGGTTGGCGCGTGGGCATCGTAGTCGCCACATCCGTACCGCTCGTGCTCGGCGCCGTAGCCATTGTGATGTACGCAATGGGCTGGAACCTCGAGCGCATCTCGCTCGGTTCCCTCATCATCGCACTCGGGCTCCTGGTCGACGATGCCATCATTTCCATGGAGATGATGGTGGTCAAGATGGAGTCGGGTTGGGATGGCGTGAAAGCCGCCGCCTTTTCCTACTCCGCGACCGCAATGCCCCGCTTGACGGGCGCCCTTATCACGGTGGCCGGCTTCATGCCGATCGGGTTTTCCAAATCGACGTCCGGGGAATATGCCGGTGGGATCTTCTGGATCGTCGGCGCCGCTGTGCTCTTCTCGTGGCTCGTCTCAGGAATCTTCACGCCCTATCTGGCCGTGAAACTGCTGCCGAAGGATTTCGGTCAGCATCACGCCGGTAGCGAGCACGACCAGTACAACACACCTTTCTATCGCAAGCTGCGGCATGCGCTCGAGCTCGCGATCGAGCGCCGCTGGTGGGTGATCAGCGCCACGGCCGCAGCCCTCGTGCTCGCTTTCGTGGGCATGAGATTCGTGCCGCAGCAATTCTTCCCCAACAGCTCCCGGCCGGAGCTCGTCGTCGAGCTGCGGGCGAAGGAAGGCGCGTCCTTCGCGGCGACAACCGAGCAAGTCAAGAAGATGGAAAAGTTGCTTTCGAACGACCCCGGTGTCAAATACTACACCGCTTACACGGGCGCGGGCTCGCCGCGGTTCTACCTCGCGCTCTCGCCAGAGTTGCCGAACCCCGGGTATGCGGCATTTATCGTCATGACCAAGGACCTGAAGGCACGGGAACAGGTGCGCGCGCGTCTGATGGCAACAGTCGATCAGGCATTTCCTGAAATTTGGGTGCGGGTCACGCGACTGGAGATGGGGCCGCCGGTGGGTTACCCGGTTCAATTTCGCGTGGTAGGTCCTGACATTCAGCAGGTGCGCGCCATTGCGCGTGAAGTCGAGCACGTCGTCGACTCCAGTCCGGCGGTTCGAGACGTCCAGCTCGACTGGAATGACCCCGTTCGCACGCTCAAAGTAGATGTCGATCAGGATAAGGCGCGTGCCCTGGGGCTCACACCGGCCGACGTGTCCGTAGTGACCCAGACGATCATGAATGGAGCGACAGTCTCTCAACTGCGCG
>CAZBTV010000204.1:0-6660 GCA_964494895.1 uncultured Steroidobacteraceae bacterium
GCTGCCGCGGAACATGGGCACGTCCTCAGCGAGGACGAGCACCTTGCCGGTGAAGTCGCAGCTCAGAACGTCACCCGGTTTCAGATTCAACAGCTCGCCAAGGGTGAGAGAGGTGCGGCCCAGAAGCGTCGTCAGCTCGATCTCCGCGTCCTCGATCTCCTCGCGAAGTGTGTGCATCCAGCGTTCGTCCTTCTCGACACGGTCGCTGGCGATTCCCGAGTCGAGCACTTCACGCAAGGGCTCGATCATCGCGTAGGGCATGGTCACGTGAAGCTCACCGCCGCCGCCATCGAGCTCGACGTGAAAGCTGGTGATTACGACGATCTCCGAGGGTGAGACGATGTTGGCGAAGTGTGGGTTGATCTCAGACTGGATGTATTCGACCTCGATCGGGGCGACGTGTGCCCAGGCTTCGTGCAGGTCGGCGAATACGCTGCGTAACATCATGTGGATGATGCGCTGCTCGGTAGCGGTGAAGTCACGTCCTTCGATCTTCGCGTGACGACCAGTGCCACCGAAGAAGTTGTCGACCACCGCAAAAATCAACTTCGGGTCGAGCATGATCAACGCGGTGCCGCGGAAGGGGTTGATCCTTACGAGGTTCAGATTCGTCGGCACGTGCAGGGTGTGAACGTATTCGCTGAACTTCTTGATCGCGACCGGCGCTACCGAAATTTCCGGCGAGCGCCGCAGGAGGTTATAAAGGCTGACACGGAACAGGCGCGCGAAGCGCTCGTTGATCATCTCCAGCGTGGGCATGCGCCCACGCACGATCCGCATCTGGTTGTTGAAGTCGTACGCGCGGACTTCGCCGGGGGCCGGCGGGGCCTCCGTGCTCACCGCACCGGTGTCGACCCCGTGGATGAGGGCATCGATCTCGGCCTGATCCAGGATTTTATCCGAGCTCACCGAATCATCCCCCTCGAGTCATTGCATCACGAAGCTGGTGAAATACACCGCTTCCACTTTTTCCGGCTTGCCACCTGCGGTTGCGACAATCTTGCGCACCGTGGTGAGAGTCTGCTTTCGCAGTTCCTCCTTGCCCTCGCGCGTGGACACCACTGAGTACTTCTGCCCCCCGAACAGGAGGAGAAGGTCGTTGCGCACGACCGGATCGTTGGCTTTGAGCAGCTCGATGGTGGCCGGGTCTCGCGACATGAGCTGGACTGTGATCTGGAGAAAGCGTACCTGCTCTTCGGCTTCAAAGTTGACGACGAATGGCGGGTCGAGGGCGAGGTACTGGGCAGGAGCGAGCGGCTCGTGCTTGGCCACCTGTGTTTTTTTGACCGTCGGCCCCAGCGCAAACCAGGCGCCGACCCCGCCGCCTGCCAACAGCAGCACTGCCAACACGAGAATGACCACCAGCTTGGTGGTTCCTTTCCCCGCGGGGGGGACTGCCTCCGCCGCCGGGTTGAGTACGGGTACGTCCGCCATCGTCTCGATCACTCCTGCTCATGCCGCGATCAACTGCTCTTCCGAGACAGGTGCAACGCGCATGCCACCGGCATCGAGGCGCAGCTAAGTCACTGTTGAGTAAGGTTTTAGCGCCAGCTTGAAGAGTGTGAAACGGGTCGCACAGGCGGCGGCGCGACGGAATCTTGGCGCTCGTCGTGAGCTGCGCGCTCGTGCTGTTTGCGGCGGATGGGCGCGAGTCGTTGCCGGTATTCCGGCAAGCGGCTTACGCGTAGGTATCCAGTAAGCCGAGGCGGACGCTGGCCGCCGATGCCAGAGCAGTGGAGTTGGCCTCGTCGCTTACGCGACCAGTGGAGCCAATTGCCCCGACCGGCTGTTTTTGACCCTGGCCGCGTGGAGACTGTTGAGACACGCTGGCGTCGGCAAGTGTGAGACCGTGAGTTGCAAACATCTCACGCAGCCGCGGCAGTGCCTGTTCGAGGGCTGCGCGGGTGTCGGCATGCATGGCGTTGAACGATACGGTGGCCGCGCCATCCTGCAACGAGATGCGAACGTGCAGGGGGCCCAGGTGCTCCGGTGAAAGCTGCAAAGAAGCCGATTGCAGCCTTTGATCCGCCATCCAGGTGATCTTGTCACCGAGCTCTTCCCGGAAGCCGGCACTGCCGACGGGTGCGTCTACCTTGCCCACAGGCGCCTCGGTCGCTGCCGGGTGTTGGAAGTGAGAGCTGATGCCGATGTGCGCCTGAAAGGCTGTGGTAGACAGGCTGTTGTTGTCCACGATGGCGGTGGACGGTGCGGTGGCGTCGCTCTTGGTGCCGAACGTCGCCGCTGGCGCGGCTTTCACATCGTCGGCTACGTTCGCGACGGTCGCGATTTGACTCGCCGAGTTGCTCGCCGATGACATAACGTTCGTGGAGTCGTCAGCAGCGGTGGTGGAGCGTTCGGTGGCTGGCTGACTCTGGGGTGCGGGTGGGGTCTGGATTCCCGCGACCGCTGCCGCCAATGATTGCGATATGAGCTCGAACGAGGGCGGCCCAGAGACGGCTTCTGTCTTTGTCTTGACACTTTTGCCTGTGTCTTCCTGTGAGCTCGCGGCCGCGATGGGGTCGGCATTCGCGGCGGCATCCGCCTGCGATTGCGCCAGTGTTTCCATGAAGCTGCGGCCTTGGCCCGGCGCCGGGTCCGCGGCATCTTTGGTTGTTGAGGCCCGATTGCCTGCCTGAGTCGGCGAGGCGTTTGGTCTGGCGTGCTGTTCTTTACGCGATTTCGCTTTCTCGGCGGCTGCGCCGGACTGCGCGGCGGTTCGCAGCGGACCCTTGCTGGCGGATTGGGTTGCATCGCCTGAGTGGCTCGACGAGCCTGCCGCGGAATCGGCCGTTCCGTGGTTGGTCGAGGCGGTGTCGCTACGGGGCGCGTCCGAGCTGTTGGAGCTGGCAGACTGGCCCGGGCTGCCTGCGGTACCGGTCATGCTGCTCACGTCGGCGCCGCCGGGAGAATCGGCCGAAGGAGGGGGGGCCGACCTGGGTGGGTTAGGGATAATCGGTGTCAGAAGGACGGAGTCAAGCGCCACTGGTCAGTCTGCCTTGCGCCCAGATACGCTGGGAGCGTTCATCGGATTCGTGCTGCTCACGCCGCTCGAGCGCGTAGCGCTCTTCGCTCTGCCAGCGCTTCACAGTCGTGCCGACCGCTTCGGCACGTTGCGCAGCCTCCTGCCAATTCTGCAGCTCTGAGTCGCGCTGTGCGCGAGTGTTGGTGACGGTCTGCGCTTGCTGTTGCAACGCTTCGTCGAGTCGTGCCAAAAACGCTTGATAGCCACGCGCGGCGGCGCCGTTCATCCCCGCTTGTGCTCGAATTGCGAAGTCGCGCACATAACTGTCCCTGTAGGCTTCGAGCTCCGCAAGCTTCTTCTCGCTTTCGCTGACGCGGCGCTCGGAGGCGGCAAGGGCCTCGGCCTTGCGACGCTCGAAGTCGTCGACGACCTTTTTGACCATTTCCAGCTTCTGCGCTCTTTTCATGTTTCGCCGCGGTAAGAGGCCCCACTATCTGGCGCCTTTCGAGGCCTCACTGTCGGCCACTACTGCCTTGAGCGCTGTGAGGCTCGCCGCGAAATCGACACGCTCACGCATGTCCTGTTGCATGAAGCGCTGCATCCGCGGCCAGAGTGTGATGGCGTTATCGACGCGTGGGTCGCTCCCTCGCTGGTATGCCCCTATGGATATGAGGTCCCGGTTCTGCTGGTATGTCGAGAGCGTCTGGCGGAATTGCCGGGCCGCCTGGATGTGATCGGGCGCGGCAATCTCCTGCATGACGCGGCTGATGGAGGCTTCGACGTCGATGGCGGGATACTGCCCGCTTTCGCCTATCCGGCGTGACAGGACGATGTGCCCATCGAGAATTGCGCGTGCGGAGTCGGCGATGGGATCCTGATTATCGTCACCTTCCGTGAGTACGGTGTAGAACGCCGTGATGGAGCCACCGCCTTCGACGCCGTTTCCGGCTCGCTCCACCAGTGCCGGCAACTTCGCGAACACCGAAGGAGGATAGCCTTTGGTAGCCGGCGCTTCACCGATGGCCAGGCCGATCTCGCGCTGTGCTTGCGCGAATCGAGTCAGCGAATCCATCAGCAGCAGGACGCTCGCGCCCTGGTCACGAAAATACTCGGCAACGGCCGTGCATAGCCACGCTCCGTGCAAGCGCATGAGCGGAGGGTGATCGGCCGGCGTGGCCACCACAACCGCGCGCGTGCGATCCTTCGGCCCCAGAATGCGCTCGACGAATTCTTTCACCTCGCGCCCGCGTTCGCCGATGAGCCCCACCACGATCACGTCAGCGCTCGTGTAGCGAGCCATCATGCCGAGAAGCACGCTCTTGCCTACGCCGCTGCCGGCAAACAGGCCGACGCGCTGGCCGCGGCCAATAGTCAGTAGCGAGTTGATAGTGCGTACCCCAACATCGAGGGGCTCCGAAATCGGCTGACGCGCCAGAGGGTTGATCGGTTTTCCTGACAGGCGCACGCGGGCCTCGCAGTCGAGCGGTCCAAGGCCATCCAGCGGCTGAGAAGCTCCATCGATGATTCGCCCCAGGAGTCGCGTGCCCACGGGCACGGTGCCGGCGCCGCGGCGGGGAATGACGCGCGCGTTGGGTCCGAGCCCGTGCGCGTCTCCGGCTGGCATGAGATATAGCCGCTCGCCCGCAAAGCCAACGACTTCCGATTCGACGCGCGAGCCGTCTCCGGCGATCACGTCACAGGTATCGCCGATCGATGCCTGGCACCCAACCGCTTCGAGTGTGAGTCCCACCATTCGCGTGAGGGACCCTTCGACCGGCGGTGGTGGAGTGCGCTCGACTTTGCGGAGGCGGCGCTCCAGGCTCGCCTTCCAGATCGCTCCGCGGGTGGTGGTCAGATCCGCTGTGCTCACTGCGCAGATCCCGGCGGGTGTTCGATGTGACCATCCGGCCGTGTTGCTTCATCAGTTGGGGTTGCGGCTCGAGTATGTTCGGATGCTGTCCTGTCCGCTGCACGCTCGTCGCCGAGGACGTTGGCTATTACGGCATTTACGCGGCTGTCCAGGCGCGCGTCGATCTGAGAGTGGTCGGTCCGGACTACGCAGCCCGCGCGCGACATGGTGGGGTCCTCGACGAGGGTCCACGCTCGCTCGCTCGTGGGTGCTGTGAGGCGTTCGCGCACTATTGCAGCGTCCTCCGGATGCAGATGAACTCGTACGTCGCGGGCCGCCGCGGGCAGCTCAGCCAGGGATTCCCGGATGATGGCGATCACCTGCGCCGGGTCGACCCGCAGCTCGCGCCTGGCGAGTTGCTTCCCAACCGCCAGCGCCAGGTCGAGCAACATCTTCTCGACATCGGCATCGAGCTCCTGCAGGGGTCGGCTCATGAGCTGCAGCAGCGAATCCAGTCTGTTGATCCGCGCCTCGAGCTCGGCGATACGCCGCTGCATCTCGCTCTCGGCTTTCGCCATTCCGGCCTCGTAGCCGCGCGCCTCGCTCTGCTCGCGCGCGAGGCGTGCGATCGCTTCCGCCGCGGCTTTGGCTTTGCGCTCGTCTACGGGGCGGCCAACGATGTTGCCTTCGACCTGGGGGAGTGACCAGCGCTCGGCGGCCGCGCCCGGAGCGAAAACAACGCGGGGATCAGACATATGCCTCTCCCTTGCTACCCAACGCGATAACACCGGCGTCGGCGAGCTTGCGGGCGATCTGGAGGATCTCCCGTTGCGCTCCCTCCACCTCGGAGATGCGTACCGGGCCTTTTGCCTCGAGATCGTCCTTGAGCATCTCAGCGGCGCGCTGTGACATGTTCTTGAAGATCTTTTCCTTCAGCTCGTCCTCGGCACCCTTCAGAGCGAGGAGCAGCCGGTCGCTGGGCACCTGGCGCAACAGCTCCTGCATGCTGCGGTCATCGATCTCGATGAGGTTGTCGAAGACGAAAATAAGATCCTGGATGCGTGCCCCGAGCGTCTCGTCCGCCTTGGTGATCTGCTCCATGATCATGCTCTCCTGGCTGGGCTCGAGCAGGTTGATGATGTTGGCGGCAGCCTTCGCGCCGCCCATGGCGGAGGTCTTGGCGCTGGACTTGCCAGCGAACTGCTTCTCCATGATGTCGTCGAGCTCGTTGATTGCGCTTGGCTGCACCCCATCGAGCGTCGCGATGCGTACCACGACGTCCGAGCGCATGTTGGCGGGTAGATGGGTCAGGACTTCCGCCGACTGGTCGGGGTCGAGGTAGGCGAGGATGATGGCGATGATCTGCGGGTGCTCGAGCCGGATGAGCTCGGCCACTGCGCGGGAGTCCATCCACTTCAGCGCTTCGAGTCCTTTGGTGGAGCGGCCGATGTTGATGCGATCGATGATGCTTGCGGCCTTGTCGTGGCCGAGCGCATCGACCAGCACCTTGCGGAGGAACTCGTCGGTTCCGACACCGACCGAGGTTTCGCTCTCGACGGAGGAGCTGAACTGCTGGATGACGGTACGGACTTCCTCACGCGAGACGTTGGTAAGCTTCGACATCGCCGTGCCGATGCGCTGAACTTCTTTGGCGCCCATGTGTTTGAGCACCTGGGCAGCCTCCTGCTCTCCGAGGGTCAACAGGAGAATCGCCGCACGCTCGGTGCCGCTGCGGCCCGCTTCGCTCTTTTCCTTCATCGTGTGTTACTCATCCTGCGCAACCCAGCCGCGGACGACTTGAGCGACCCGTTTCGGGTCCTGGTTGACGAGTGTCCGGGCCTGTGCGACC
>CAZBTV010000204.1:6670-10845 GCA_964494895.1 uncultured Steroidobacteraceae bacterium
CCAACTCGAGAGCCTCCTGCTCGTGTGTAAGGGCGACGGCTTTGGGGTCGGCCGCAGGCAGCGCCGGCGTGTTGCCGGCGGCCAGCGCGGCCTCCGGTGCGGTGCCGGCAAGGGTATCCCGGGGCACGATCTGCACTGCCGGGCGGACTGGTCCAATGAGGGTGCGGACCATCGGCCGCAGGACCGAGAGTACGAGGACGAGCAGTACGGCAACGCCGGCCAGCAGCTTTGCCACGTTGAGAAAGAGCGGCGACTCCCACAGCGCAGGGCTTTCCAGATCGCCATCGCTCGTGGGTGCGTCACCGATGAAAGAGGCGTTCACGACATTCACGTTGTCACCGCGGGCTTCGTCGAAGCCGACCGCGTCTTTCACCAGCTGGGTGACGTGATCGAGCTGCTGTTGGGACAGCGGGACTTCCCTGACTTTGCCGTCCTTCTCGGTCGTGCGCACGTTGTCGAGGAGCACGGCGACGGTGAGACGCTTCAGCTTGCCGGCGGGCTGGTGCGTGTAGGCCAGCGTGCGATCGATTTCGTAGTTGCGGGTTGTTTGTTTCGAGGAGCTGTCGGCCGCTGCGGGGGTGGCCGTTGCGGTGACCGGCTGCGTGAGGGCGCCCCCTGCACCGACCGCTTTGGCTGCTCCGCCAGGGCTGTTGCCGGCTGTGGCATTTGGGTTGGCGGCGCTGCCGTTTGGTGGGGCGGTGTTGGGCGGTGCCTGAGCTACTCCCGCCGGCGGCGGTTGGTTCGTGAGCGCGCCGGGTACGCCCCCGGCCGAGGAGCCGTCGCGGCTGGTCTGCTCGGAGATCTGCTCGCTGCGGACGATCTGGCTATCCGGCCGATATTGCTCGTGGGCTTCCTCACTGACCGACATGTCCATCTGCGCCACGACCTGCGCGCGCACCCGGCCGGCGCCGATCATGGGTGTAAGCAATGCCTCGATACGTTGTGTGTAGTCCTCCTCCAGGCGGTGAACCATGTCGAATTGCTGCTCGCGCAGAGCGAACTCATCATGTCCTTCAGGGGAGGAGAGCAGGCGGCCTTGCTGGTCGACCACGGTAACCTGATTGGCCTCCATTTCTGGAACGCTGGAGGCGACGAGATTGACGATCGCCTGTACTTGTCCTTGCTCGAGCCGGCGCCCGGGTTTCACCTGCACGAACACTGACGCGCTGGCGGGACGGTGATCGCGCACGAACGCGGTCTGATGTGGGATGGCGAGATGCACCCGCGCGCCTTCGACGGGCCGCAGGTTGGCGATGGTACGGCCCAGCTCTGTTTCGAGCGCGTGCTGATAGCGCGCGTTCTCCATGAATTGACTGACCCCGAAGCCCGGGTCTTTGTCCATCAGGGCAAAACCGCCGCCGCTCTCGGGCAGACCCTGGCCCGCGAGCTTCATACGTGCTTCGCTCACGCGCTCCGAGGCCACTTCTATGTTGTTGGAGCCAGGCTGAATGCGATAGGGAATCTGTGCCGCATCGAGCGCCTGAGCGATCGCCGATTGATCCTCGGGGGCGATGTTGGCATACAGCAGGCTGTAGCTGGGTCCGCGGGTCCAGAGAACCACGGTCACACCGGCCGCCACGGCGGCGGCGATGCCCACCAGCAGCAGAATCGGTTTCAGGCTCGCCTGGAGCGCTGAAGGAGCCGTTACGGTCGTCGCATCGGCCATATCAAGCACTTCTAGCGGGACGTGCGACGCTCATGAATGGCAACCCGGACATGTAGCTGCTCATAGCTGCATGTTCATGATGTCCTGGTATGCGCTCACGAGGCGGTTGCGCACCTCTGAGACCGCACGCAGCGACACGCTGGCTTTGGACATTTCCAACATTACCTGCGGTAGCTCGACACCCGGCGTGCCCCGCTGGAACGCTGCGCTGAGCTGATCGGCCCGCTGCTCGGTTTGATTCACCTGGTCCAATCCCTGGCGCAGAATGCTGGCGAATGCGCTCGGGCCGCCTGTCTGTTGGGTCTGCGGCTGTGTCGTGCCAACCCGGGCCTGGGATTGGAGGGAGCGGATCTGAGCGAGAACGCGATCGATTTCCATTGAGCTCATGGCAGTATTTTCCTGGAGTCTGCGTCAGGCGGCGGGCACGTCGATTCCGGCTTCCCGCAACCGGGCGAGCTTGTATCGCAGTGTCCGTGGGCTGATGCCGAGGCGCTCCGCCGCTTCGCGACGATTGCCTTGCCCGCTGCGCAGCGCATCGAGAATGAGGTCCCGTTCGGCCTGATCGAGCGAGCTGGCCAGCGAACTCGGATTGCTGCTGTTGCTCGCGCTCGCGCCGACATCCGGTCTGGCCGCGGTGTCGCGGGGCATCGGTTTGGTGAGCGGCGCTCCCTCTCTCGTTGCGGCGGCGCCTTCGTGGGCGAGCTCGAACTGGATGTGCTCGGGGCGGATCACCGGGCCGTTCAGGAGAATCAGTGCCCGTTGCAGCAGATTATCCAATTCGCGGACGTTACCGGGCCAGGTGTATGTCAGGAGCAGGTGCGCGGCTTCGGCGCTCAGCGCCGGAATCGGGTCGCCCGGCCGGCAGCGGCCCGACAGGAGTTGCATGGCGAGCGGGAGGATGTCATCGCGACGCTGGCGCAGGGGCGCCAGGGCCAGCGGGAAGACGTTGAGCCGATAGTACAGGTCCTCGCGGAAGCGTCCGGCCGCTACTTCTTCCCGCAGCCGCCGGTTGGTTGTCGCCAGCACGCGTACATTGAGTGTGATCGAAGTACGGCCGCCGATGCGCTCGACTTCACGCTCCTGCAGGACACGTAGCAACTTCGCTTGCAGGGACAGGGGCATCTCAGTGATATCATCGAGCAGCAGAGTGCCGCCTTGTGCCTGCTCGAACTTTCCCGCGTGCGCGGATTGTGCGCCAGTGAAGCTGCCGCGCTCGTAGCCGAACAACATGGCTTCGAGCATGTTCTCAGGAATAGCCGCGCAATTGACGGCGACGAAGGGCTGCGCGGCGCGTGGCGAGCGCCGATGAATGTAGCGCGCCAGGACTTCCTTGCCCGTGCCGGACTCACCGACGATCAACACCGTGCAGTCGCTCGCCGCGACGCGCCGGGCGAGCTCCATCAGGCGTTGGGAGCTGGGCGCGTAAGCAACAGGCTCGGCTTCGACGCGAGTCGCACAGCGCGCGGCGCAAGCCTCGCGAGCCGATTCTTTGTCGGGACAGTGTTTGTCGGCACGGTCGTCACTCATCAGGGCCTCCCACGGCGTGGGTATATCGACAGGGGAGGTGGTGCAAAAGGCGTGCCGGGTTGGAATCGGCCGCAAAGCGTGAGGGATGTCACAGGCGCGGCAACCAAACGCCGCGCGAGCGTCAATCTTCCGTCGCGGCCTCTGCGTGAACGATCCCGAGCTTGCGCAGCTTCTCGACGAGCGTGGTACGTCGCAGGTTCAGCAGGCGGGCGGCATGTGCGACAGTTCCATTGGCGCGCTCGAGCGCTTGTTCGACGAGCCGGCGCTCGATCGCGAGCAGATGGGCGCGCAGATCCAAGCCTTCCTGCGGGAGAGTCGTGAGGACCGCGAACGAGTCCAGCCTGGCGGCTTCGATCGCTGTTGGAGCCGAGCTGTTGGGCTCGAGCGGCTGCGGCTCGAATGCCTCCGATTCCAACACCGTCAGGACGGCTTCGTCGCTGAGGGGAACCTGGTCTTCGACCGCGATGGACTGCGAAGGATCATCCAGTGCGGAGACGCACAGCGAGCTGTCGAGCGCTTTGACTTCGAGTGTCCAGTCCTCCGGCGGCCGATATTTCGGCGGCAGGTCGCGGACTTCGACGACCCGGTTGCCGCAAACAATCGACATTCTCTCCACGAGATTGCCGAGCTCGCGAACGTTGCCTGTCCATGGATGAAGTGCAAGAGCGGCGAGCGCGCGTTGCGAGAGTTGCAGCCTGCCGCGGCCTTCGGAAGCGTTCTGTTGAACGAAGTCCCGCACCAGCAGTGGAATGTCCTCGCTGCGCGCGCGCAGCGGTGGCATCTCGATCGGGAAGACGTTGATGCGATGAAAGAGATCTTCGCGGAAGGTGCCGCGGGTGATTGCTTCCTCGAGGTTGCGGTGAGTCGCCGCGATGATGCGCACGTTGCAACGGATCGGCGCATGATTGCCAACACGCTCGAACACACGCTCCTGCAACACACGCAGCAGCTTCACTTGCATGGAGGGGCTCATGTCCCCGAT
>CAZBTV010000205.1:0-10779 GCA_964494895.1 uncultured Steroidobacteraceae bacterium
TGCCCAGTGCGCTCAGAAAAAGCGCGGTCGTAATGGCCGCGACCACCGGGCCAGAGGACAGAGCGCGGGCCGATTCGAGGCCGCCGAGCCAATGGTCGTTCAACAAAACCCACGTGGCCACCAACGAGACGAGCGCGCAGGCTGTCCTCACATGGCGCCAACCCTGGTGGGATCCCGGACATAACAGCCCCGTACCCAACAGCAGGAGCAGCGACCCTGAAAGGGGAAGCGGCCGGGCCGGGAGCGGCATGATGGGCGTGGATGGATCCGCGAACAGGAGCTGGTCAAAGACCCCGTACGGCCCAAAGGCATACTCGGCGAGCCTGATCACTCCGATACCCGCGGCGATAGCGGCGGCAAGCGCGCTCAGTACCCGCCCCGAGGCACCAAGCTGCGACAAGGCGACGGCAACTCCAAGGCTCGCCAGCCCCGCGACGATGTTAGGCTCCCCGGGCGCTACGGCAAACGCCAGGAAGAGCGCGGCAACCCCGCTTGCCGTCGCGAACATGCGTAATCCGTGCCACGAGGATGTTTGATTCGTTGGCATATCACGACCCCTCCCCACCCTTCCCTCCGAGGGCGCCAGGCCGCGACCCAACCTATCGTACAGCGCCACCGCCGACGAGAGGAGAAGGTCCAATGCCCTGGCATCGCTCGGTCACACGAACTGCCCTGCCCGAGTCGCGCCTGACTCAAACTCAACCGCAGCAAACACAACAGCGCAAATACCCTGGGCCCGGCTCGACAGACAACCGGCGCTCACGTCGTAGCAGGGACGATGCCCGCCTCTTGTGAGTCAGGCCCGGCACGTAACAGCGCCGCCAGCCGCGAGCTCGGGTGTAACCGCGCCGTCACTGGTGCGGCTGGGCTTCGGCGTGCCGCGGCTCGAGCGCTAGCGTGCGTTCCAGATGCGTCCGCACGCGAGCGGTGATGCCATTGGAGAGGGCCTTCAGAATGGGGATTCCCTGGCTATACGGTCCCAGCGCCAAGGTGTAATGTGCGTTCGCATAGTCTGCAAGCGTTTCAACTGCCTTGGCGTGATCAGCGAGACGGCCGGGCCGTCGCATGGCGCAGCGGCAGAGCGGCAAGGTCGAGGCACAGGAAGACGATCGCAATGACCACAGCCTCGAGCCATGTGATCCTCAGCGGATCGGCGAGGACCAGTAGCGGGATGAGCGCCTCGGGAAGTTGATCGAGCGCCGGGATCTCCGTTCCAGGCCCGAAACGCAGCCTCCGCTTGGTGAAGCTGGAAGCCGCATCCGCCGCCAATGACAAGGCGGCAAACTCCAGACCCAACAGCACCGGATAGCCTAGCAACCGTGCAGTCACCCCGCAGGCCAGCAGCCCGGCCAACAGTCCGCGCCAGGTCTTGTGATCTCCAAGGACGCGGCTGCCGCTCCTGAAGGTGAGTCCGCAGTCGAGCGGCGCCGCAAAGCGCTCACCCAGAAGCCGCCCGGACGCCCACGGCGCCATGTTGGCCACCGTGACGAGCAGGAGTGCGCCGAGGCAGCGATAAAGCTCGCTCACGCCGGCTCAGCCCCAATCACATCAGCTCTGCTGCTCCCAGCGCCAGTTCCGCACTTCAGGCATATCCAAGCCGTATCGATTGATGTACCGGCGATGCTCAACGAGCTTGTCCCGCAGTTGCTGCTTCAAATAAATACCCGGATCTCCGGTCTGCGGCAAGCGATCGATGACATCCATCGCCAGATGAAAGCGATCCATCTCGTTCAGCACCGTCATGTCGAATGGTGTGGTGATCGTACCCTCCTCCTTATAGCCACGGACATGAATGTTCCTGTGGTTCACCCGGCGATAGGTCAGCCTGTGAACCAGCCAGGGATAGCCATGAAAAGCAAAGACAACCGGCTTGTCCGTAGTAAACAGGTCATCGAAGTCCTTCTCGCTCAGCCCGTGAGGATGCTCACTCTGCGGCTGAAGCTTCATGAGATCGACGACGTTGACCACGCGGATACGGAGCGTTGGCAGATGCCTGCGCAGCATGGAGACAGCAGCCAGGGTCTCGAGCGTCGGCACGTCGCCACAGCACGCCATGACCACATCGGGCGGAAGCTCCTGGTCGTTGCTGGCCCATTGCCAGATCCCGATGCCCTGCGCACAGTGCTTGACTGCTGCATCCATCGGCAGCCATTGCGGCGCCGGATGCTTCCCAGCCACCACGACATTGACGTAGTGGCGACTGCGCAGGCAGTGATCCATCACGGACAACAGGCAATTGGCATCCGGAGGCAGATAGATCCGCACGATGTCCGACTTCTTGTTGACGACGTGGTCGAGAAAACCAGGGTCCTGGTGCGTGAACCCGTTATGATCCTGGCGCCATACGTGCGAGGCCAGCAGGTAATTCAACGACGCGATCTTCGCGCGCCACGGCAACCTGGCGCTCACCTTCAGCCACTTCGCATGCTGATTGAACATGGACCCGACGATATGGATGAAGGCTTCATAACAGTTGAACAAGCCGTGCCGGCCCGTGAGCAGATAACCTTCCAGCCAGCCCTCACATTGGTGCTCGCTGAGCATCTCGATGACGCGCCCGCTTGGGGCCAGGAGCTCATCCCCCGGAACCGTTGCGGCTTGCCACTGCCGCCTGGTGACGTCGAAGACCGCTTCCAGACCGTTCGATAGAGTCTCATCAGGGCCGAAAACCCGGAAGTTGGAGCGCTCACTGTTGAGCTTGATGATGTCGCGAACGAAACGCCCGAGCACGTGGGTATCGCCGATGCCCTGCACCCCTGGCTGGCGCACTTCGACGGCATAATCGCAATAATCGGGCATTCTCAGATCGCGCAACAACAACCCGCCGTTCGCATGAGGATTCGCGCCCATCCGACGTGATCCACGCGGCGCAAGCTCGGCCAGCTCCGGCGCGAGGCGGCCGCGCTCATCGAACAACTCCTCCGGCCTGTAGCTGCGGAGCCATGTTTCCAGGAGCCGCAGATGCGCTGGATTTTCCTGCGGATTCGAGAGCGGCACCTGGTGCGAATGAAACGTGCCCTCGACGGGCACGCCATCGACTACCTTCGGACCGGTCCAGCCCTTCGGCGAACGCAACACAATCATGGGCCATCGTGGGCGTACCGGCTCACCGCCCAGCCGCGCGGAGCGTTGGATGGATTTGATCTGCTCCACGGCCTGGTCGAGCGTGGTGGCCATGCTCTCGTGCATGAGGGCGGGATCTTCTCCTTCAACGAGGTAGGGCGTCCATCCACAGCCACGCAGGAACTGCTCCAACTCCTGCGGCTCGATGCGGGCCAGCACGGTGGGGTTGGCGATCTTGAAGCCGTTCAGGTGCAGGATCGGCAGTACCGCCCCGTCGTGGACGGGATCCAGGAACTTGTTGGAATGCCATGCCGTGGCAAGCGGCCCGGTCTCGGCCTCCCCGTCGCCGACGACACAGGCAACGATGAGCTCGGGGTTGTCAAACACCGCGCCAAACGAGTGGCTGAGAGAGTAGCCCAGCTCCCCGCCTTCGTGGATCGAGCCGGGACACTCCGGAGAAACGTGGCTCGGGATGCCGCCAGGAAATGAGAACTGCACGAACAGTCTGCGCAGGCCCGCCTCATCCTGGCTCACTTCGGGATAGATCTCGCTGTAGGTGCCCTCGAGCCAGGTGTTGGCCACGAGCGCGGGGCCGCCGTGCCCGGGACCGGACACATAGATCATGTCGAGATCGTATTTGTTGATCACCCGGTTCAAGTGAGCGTAGACGAAATTCTGGCCTGGGGTCGTCCCCCAATGTCCCAGCAGCATCGACTTCACGTCGCCTGGAGCGAGCGGACGCCTCAACAGTGGATTGTCGTAGAGGTAGATCTGCCCCACCGAGAGATAGTTCGCCGCGCGCCAGTAGGCGTCGATCCGTGCCAGCATCTCGGGCGTAAGGGTCGGTTGTTTCAAGCGTTCGCTCCTGGTGGCGGAAAAAAAGCTCTTGCTCTCCAGCAGTGAGTACTGTGAAGTGATCAACAAACCGGCACATCGGGAAAGGTGCGTATGGCTCCGCCCGGTAAGCATTTACCACGATGCCGCAACCGCTCGCGCGGCCCAAGCTGCTCGACAGCTACGTGGGACAGTCTTCATGGGCTTATTGAATCGCATTCTGGTGGCCACGGATTTCTCACCCGCGGGCCGGTTGGCCGTCACCCGGGCCGCCCAGCTCGCCATTCAACACAAGGCCGACCTTCGGCTCGTGCATGCCACGCCCGACTGGAATCTGTTCTCCCGCTGGACCTCGGCTCGTCGGGAGCACTACGACGCGGTCACCCAGCACGCACAGCGCGTGATGCGGGAGGAAGTCAATTGGGTACTGAGCCAGTTTGACGTCCATGCAGGAGACGACATCCAGCTTGGCAGAGCGAGTCACGTGATCGCCCGAGTGGCAGCGGATTACCGCCCGAGTGTCATTGTCTGCGGGGCGCGCGGCGAGCATCAACCCAGAATCTCGCCCGAGTCATTCGGCGGCACGACTTTGAAGCTCTTGCTCCAGACCGAATTCCCTCTCCTGTTGGTCCGAGGGTGGGACCTGAAGCCCTATCGGATATCGATTGCCGCCGTGCACGATGTTTGCGAAGTCTCTCGACGTGTCGTTCTATGGGGAAGCTCGCTCGTAGGTACGGGAGATTGCCACGTCGTCCACGCGTACGAAACGCCCTATTTTGAGCGCTTGCGCGCCTGCGGCGTAGGAGAGCCCGCAATCAAGGAATGTATGCTTGCTACGGAGTGCGCGGCGCGCCGCATATTGGAAAATGTAATGCAGGCAGCAGCGCCCGAGGCACGTATGCATTCACATATCGTCCGTGGCAACCCACTCGGAGTGTTGGTTACCGAAACAGCCCGCTATCAACCCACGCTGGTCGTGCTGGGACGGCAGGAAGCCAGACCAGGAGAGGCTCACGAGCCCTTCGGGACGGAAGGTCTGCGAATGGCTTATCACTGCCCCGTCGACACGCTCGTCGTGCCCTGAACGCCGGGTGTAACTCCACAACAGCGACGCCGACGAGAATCTTCGATGGAAAACAGATCCATTCGCGCTCTGCTCGCATCCGTCTTGCTATGGAGCGCCTCAGCCGCGGCGCAGACCCTGGCTGAGCGCAACGCCGAGCTGCTACGCGAGCTACAGCAGGCTCACGGGCTGAGCCCCGAGCGGATGAGCCGGATCAAAGCCATCTTTTCCTCCTCCCCGATCATCGGACAAGGCAATCCAGCCATCACCCAGCACCCGCTCACACCCGAGCAATGCAAGGCCCGATTGACTCAACAGGGGGTCAGCTATGCCAACCCCCGCTTCGAGCGTATCTGCGGCGCCAGATACATGGCGCCGCTCTACGACCCGGCGTCCCAGAAGCCGGAAGATGCGCGGGCCTGCATCGACCAGTTCGAGTTTCCCGATATTCCTTGCACATACCCTGTCGTGTGGGTAAAGGCAAAGGAGGCTGCGGAGATCTGCGCCGCCGAAGGCAAGCGCATGTGCGATGCCAACGAGTGGGAGGATGCCTGCCAGGGAGAGACGGAGCCTCCTGACTATCGCTTCGACCTCGCCCAGGGTGTGCCGCCTCAGACAGCCATTCACCTCATACGTGAAGCTCACAATCGCGCGCATGCCACCGACAAGCGCTGGAGCTATGGGCCGGTCTACCAGCCGCGGATCTGCGCCACGGGCAGTTTCAAGACTCCCGGCTGCAACGGTGGGGAGTGGGCACATTGCGGATCGAACACGTACCCTGCCGGGAGCTTCCCTGCGTGCCATAGCCCGCTGGAGGTGTACGACATCAACGGCAACGCCGCCGAGCACATGAACCTCCCGCTCAATCCATCACAAGTGTCCAGCCTCGGGAGCATCACCCTCGGGTACACGGAAATGAAGGGAAGTTGGTTCATCTTCGACACCATACGGGCGCACGAGGATTGGTGTCGCTGGCGCGCACCGTTCTGGCATGGAACCCGGGTCATGGACCCGCATAGCCACGCCAACTATCACCTCGGGTTCCGCTGCTGTAACTCGCTGACGCGACCAGCCCACTGAGCCGCCGCTGCGTTGCGTGCCTCCCGTACGCATTAGCCACGATGTCTTGCCCCGGTTTCGGCTGCATCCTTGCTCCAAGAACGGTTGGAGAAGCGCACATGCAATTGAGCTCTTTTTGTATGCTGGAGGTCGAGTGCTGCAGCCCGCGCACCACGGCACTCGAGGCTGCCCATATCATGCGTTGCAAGCACACCGGCGACCTGGTGGTGGTCGACGATGATGCAGACGAGCCCACGCCGATCGGAGTCATCACCGATCGTGACATTGTGGTCGAGGTGCTCGGCAAAGGGTTGGATCCGGCACTGACACCCGTCGGGGCCGTCATTCGTACACCCGTCATCGTCGCGGACGCGGCGGAGGACTCGAGCCAGGTCCTGGAGAGAATGCGCACCCATGGAGTGCGGCGGATTCCGGTGATCGGCGCCGGCGGCAAGCTCGCCGGTATCGTAACGGTCGACGATATGTTGAAACAGCTGGCAGCGGATGCGGCGCTGCTGACGCAAGTCATCTCACAGGAACAGAACCACGAGACCCGTACCCGACGCGGTTAGGCGCCATTCGATTCACACACGAGCACCCACGGATCTCCCTGGATGAACCCAACCGGCCGAAAAGAGATGAGCGCACCGGACAAGCACATGTTGTTGCCGCCGCGCCAATACGGCGGCCGCCCCCTGATGGAAGCCTTGTGGGCGCGTCGCTCCTGCCGCGAATATTCCGAGCTGCCGCTCGAGCCACAGGTACTCTCGGATCTCCTGTGGGCAGCATACGGCATCAATCGGCGCGAGACCGGCGAGCGGACCGCGCCGTTCTGGCGGCATCGCATGGTGATCTCGGTGTACGTGGCCATGGCCAACGGTGTGTGGTTATATGAGCCGGAGACTCACAGCCTCAGCCTGCACCAGGCTGGAGACATTCGCGCGCAAACAGGCACCCAGGACTTCGCCGGCACGGCGCCCGTGAATTTGATCTATGTCGCCCATGGCGAGCGCATGAGTGATCTGCTCACCGCGGAGCGACGCCTGTATGCCTCGGTAGATGCGGCCTTCATTGGCCAGAATGTATATCTCTTTTGCGCTTCGGAGGGACTGGCTACGGTCTTCCGGGGTGCTGTGGACACGGAAGCGCTCGGCCGGACATTGGGGTTGGGGATCGATAGGTTCGTCACGTTCGCTCAGTCCGTGGGTTATCAACCATTCTGACTCCATAGCCAAGGACATGCCATGTACACACGAATACTGGTGCCGATAGACGGAAGCGAGACGGCGAACGCCGGTTTGCGGGAGGCCTTGAAGCTCGCCAAGGAGCAAGGGGCTCAGCTTCGCATCGTCCATGTGGTCGATGAGTTTCTGGTCGTCTCTCCCGAGTTGTACGGCGGCGTCTACGAAACGATCTGCGATCAGCTACGGGAGGCCGGCACCACCGTACTCGCACGTGCCCAGTCTCTGGCCGGTGAGGCTGGCGTGACTGTCGAGACCCAGCTGGTGGAGGCGATGGGTGGACCGGCAGGCGAGCGCGTAATCGAAGCCGCGACAGCCTGGCGTGCCGATCTCATCGTCTGCGGTACGCACGGCCGCCGTGGATTGCGCCGGATCGTGTTGGGAAGCGACGCCGAATTCATCGTGCGGCACAGCCCTGTGCCGATCCTGCTGGTTCGCAGCCCGGAAGGCCGCTGACGCGGCCTGGCAACACTCATGCGGCCGTTCGCATCCCAGCACGGTCGCATGTGCGAAGCGCAGCAAGTGCGCGCGACGCGCGTGAGTCATGGCTCGAAGTCCAGCGGCTTTTCTCGTAAGCTGCTTCCCGTGAACAAGGCGCACATTCTGCTCGTCGAGGATAATCCCGGCGTACTGGGCGCCACGCGCCGGGTACTGACGAAGGCGGGATACAAAGTCTCGACCGCCACGTCAGTGGCCGAGGCGATCCAACGCGCCCGGGAGAATCCTGACCTGGACCTGGTCATCACTGACTATCATCTCTCACATGGCGGCACCGGAAGACAAGTCATCCGCGCCGTTCGCGAGCTGCGCGGACCGCAGTTTCAGGCCGTGGTCATATCCGGAGACACCTCCTCCACAGTCCACGCCTTCGACGGCGATGCCCACTTGTGTTGGTTATCCAAGCCAACCAATACCTCGCTGTTGTTGACTCTGCTGGAGAATTTCACCCTCCGCGCATCCGGCTCGCGCAAGCACTGACCGGTCCGAATGCCGGGGCGGGGTCGGAAACTGCGTATGGCGCCTCCGGCAGCCGCAGCTACAACATTGCGCCCTATGATGTTGCATACAAAGCTCGGAATCCTGCTGCTGGCTGCCTCGGCCAGCTGCGCCTGCGAAGCGCAGAGCATGACGACCCTGCACATGCTGGAGAAAGCCCGGGCGCTGACTCCCGACCCACGCAGCGGTGAGCATCTGTATATCCAATATTGCTCAGCCTGCCATCGCCGTAGCGCGTGGGGAAACGGGGCGCGCGAAGTCCCCACACTCGCGGGACAACAGGAGCTGTATTTGTTGGAGCAGCTCATTCAGTTCTCCGTCCTGGACAGGAAGAAGGAGGAAATGCACCAGGTCGTCAGCAAGCCCGAGCTGACCAATCCTCAGGCCATGCGCGACGTTGTTGCCTATGCCGCGCAACGTCCGCGCAATCCGAGCCCGGACCACGGCGACGGAACGCAGCTGGCTGTCGGTGAGCGCGTATACGCGCAGTCCTGCGCCATATGTCACGGCAAGAATGGGGACGGCAACGCGGAAGATCTCATTCCGGCCATCGGCGGGCAGCAATACGAATACTTGCTCGTACGCCTGCGCAGTTTCGCGCAGGGACACGGTGCGCAACAGCGTAGTGCGGGAGTAGAGCCGGCGGTCGTCGATCTGTTGGCCAGGCTTTCGCCAGCCGAGCTCGAAGCCGTGGCCGATTACACCTCGAGGCTGAGCGGATTGCGGGCATTGTGACCCGATCGTGGCTCGACGTTGCTCTCGGCAAACCGGGCTGCCGACACGAACGATGCGTATCATGACAGCGGTGCTTGCAGGCCTTGCGGCAATCTCTCTAGCCGGGCTTGGCATGCTGCGAGCCGCGAGCGATAACCCGCCCCCGGAGCCGCTCGCTCGAAGCGCGCCCTTGTGGTTCTCTGGAGGCCATCCGACCCCGCAAGTGATCGCCATCGTCTCTGCAATGCGCCACGCTGAGGAGCGAGGGCTAAGACCGGCCGACTATGGTATCGATGAGCTGCTACGGGTCATTCCGGAGCTGGCCGGAGCGTCCCCTGCGGCGCCAGCGGGCGCGACCGGGCTACCATCCAATGCAGCCACGCAAGCCCGCATGGACATTGCCACCGCCGATGCACGGCTCACCCTGACGATCTCACGATTCGTGTCCGACCTGCACTCCGGGCGGGTCGACCCACATGAGATCGGTTACGACCTGGATGTCGCCCGGCCGAAGTTCGATGTTGCCTCCACTCTGGAAATGTTGGCGCATGCACCGTCGGTAGCAGCGGTCCTTGACGGAACCGAGCCGCAGTTCCTGCACTATAAGTTGCTCGAGGCCGTTCTCGCCCGTTACCGTCAGCTCACGTCGCACCCCGAGCTGAACCTGCTGCCTGATCCGGGCAAAGCAGCCCTCAAGCCTGGCGCGCCTTACGTTGGCGCTCGTGAGCTGCGGAAGCTCCTCCGAGCCCTCGGAGACCTCCGCGCTGAGCCGTCGGAAGCTGCCTCGGCGGAGGGCAACGAGGTTGCCATGGGACCGGACCTCGTGCGCGCACTGAAGACTTTCCAGGCGCGCCATGGGTTGAAGCCGGACGGCACCCTGGGACGCGATACTTACAGAGCTCTCACCACCCCGTTCGCCGAGCGTGTCAAACAGATCGAGCTCTCACTGGAACGTTGGCGCTGGCTACCGACGCGCCTCGAGAGACCCTCTATCATTGTAAACGTCCCGCAGTTCCGGCTGTTTGCCTTGTACACGACGAGCGACCTCGAGCAGCAGATGCTTCGGATGGACGTGATCGTCGGCAAATCCTCACCGCTCACACGGACGCCCGTATTCGCCGCCGATATGCGTTATATCGTGTTGCATCCATACTGGGATGTCCCCTACAGCATCGTCAGGCGCGAGCTGCTTCCTGCGATTCGCCGCGACCCGGACTACATCGCGCGAAACGATTATGAGATCGTCGACGGAGAGACGGACGCATCCCCCGTGCAGCCAGTCACTCCGCAAACCATCGACAAGCTTGCCAGAGGCCTACTACGCCTGCGGCAAAGGCCGGGACCGAAGAACCCCTTGGGGTTTGTGAAGTTCATGCTGCCTAACAGCCACAACGTCTACCTCCATGGGACTTCAGCGCCGGCCCTGTTCGGAGATGCGCAACGCGCCTTCAGCCATGGCTGCATACGTGTAGCCGACCCGATGGGGCTGCTGAGCTATGTATTGCGCGACCAACCTGAATGGGACCGGCAACGGATCGTGGCGCAACTGGAACACCCAGTGCCCTACCGGATCACCCTGCGCACGCCCACACGCGTCTTTATCCTGTACACCACCGCCATCGCCGCCGAAGACGGTCGCGCCCTCTTCTTCAGGGACATCTACGGCCAGGATGCCAAGCTCCAAGCCCTGCTCGACGCCCGCATGGTGCAGGCCCGAGCGTGCGTCCAGGCACATGGATGTGCCCCGCCGCCGTAGGTGGCGGAGCATCGGGCAAAAACCACGCTTTTTGCCCGATGCACGCTGGGCCG
>CAZBTV010000206.1:0-10331 GCA_964494895.1 uncultured Steroidobacteraceae bacterium
GCACGGCCAGATGGACGGACGACGGGATTTGGGTCGTGATTTGATGGTACGCAAGCGCGCTAATCAGACAGACAGCGGCGTTCGGGGCGCTCGCCGCAACGACAGCGAGATCGGGATGTTCGGCCTCGCCCATTTCGGCCAGTCGATAGAGGCCACGACCTAGTTCGATTATTCGACCACTGTCACGCAGTGCGTAGAGCGCGTCCGTGTGTATCCCGCTCCCGATCAGATCGCGGGTTCGCAGCGTGCCGCCCTTGTCACGGAATGCCTGGATTACAGTGTCGAGATTCCTGGTTTTCATGATGGGTAATTATAGCACCACTTATGTATAAATAGCTCTCTTTTTACCCAAACGAAGGCAGTCGGCCGCAACTCAGGTTTCAGGCAGCGGCTCCACTCTTGACCTTGCAGGACAGCCCAGCGGCAGCAATTTGAATCAAATCGAAGTGTTGCCTTTGTAGTTGAATTCAACACAAACGCCCTCCTCCAATCGTCGCCGCACTCAGGCGCGCAGACCATCAATATAGTCTGCCCACGCCTCCATCATCCTCCGCCGCTCCGGCAGATATTCCGCATAGTTATACGCCGCCCGTACTTCGTCGCGCTCACCGTGTGCAAGTTGGCGCTCGATCGCGTCCCGATTCCAGCACCCTTGCTCGTTGAGCAAGGTACTAGCCATGCTCCCAAAGCCGTGCGCAGTCATGTCATGCGTCGTGTAGCCAAGGCGGCGTAACGCCGCGTTGAGTGTGTTATCGGACATGGGTCGGGCGGTGAAACGTACAGAGGGGAAACAAAAGCTTCCCTTCGCCTGTGACTGCATGGAGATCGCGTGAGACTGCAACGGCTTGCCGTGACAGCGGCACTATGTGCAGAACCGCGCCTTCATTCGCTCCGCCGGAATGCGCCATTCCGCCCCCAGCAAAATCGAACTCCACCCACTCGGCCTTCCGCAATTCACCTGGTCGGACGAAAACGAGGTTAACCACCGGAGCTCAGAGCGCGCGACGTACGTCCCTTATCAGGGGAGCCTCCGCCGACGAGCTTGTAGGGCTTCTCGCGCGGCTTGGCGTTGCGTATCGCGGTATCAGTGAGAATTGGGGATAGCAAGGCTCCAAAACCGACCTGCCCCCACGTGTGCTGGGCTGTCAACGGAAGATTCGGGATGCTTGCGGACGAGAATCCCTGTTAAGCCGGGCACTTATGCCGACTTGGGAATCTCCGCGGACACTCTGGAAGTAGGATTGGTGGAGCCAGTCGGGATCGAACCGACGACCTCTTCCATGCCATGGAAGCGCTCTCCCAGCTGAGCTATGGCCCCACGCGGAGGCGCGGGAAACTACGCACCCACCCGAGCATTGTCAAGCACGGCAGGAGCATCCGGGGAGACCGGAACTTGCCGAGTGGGGCCTGAAGGCGGCGGTTGACGGGGCCCGCGCTGCACGCGCGGGGGACCAAGCCCTTCAGGTGCCCGCACGCGCCTGCGCCAAAGCCGCGTCGAGACGGGCCAACGTGCGTTCGCGGCCGAGCAGAGCCAAGGTCGCGTCAATTGGCGGCGAAACTGCCGTGCCCGTGACGGCCACCCGGACCGGCTGCGCAATTTTTCCGAGGCCGATCTGCAAACTGGCGGCCAGATCGTTGAGCGCCGTATGAATATAAGCGGTCGTCCACTCAGTCAAGCCGGCAAACCGCTCGCGCACTTGGGCAAGTGCCTGCACGCCGTCACCCGCAAGGTGCTTGGCGGCCGCTTTCGGATCGATCTCGACGCGATCGATGAAGAAGAAACGGCTGTTCTGCGCCATCTCCTTGAGCGTCTTCGCCCGCTCCCGCTGCGCGAGGATCACTCCCTCGAGTAGCTTTTGATCCTCGCACTCAACGCCCAGAAGGCGCAGCTGATATCGCAGGTGTGGAACCAGCGATGCCGGTTCCGCACGCATCATGTGCTGCTGATTCAGCCACAGCAGCTTTTCAGGATTGAATGCGGAAGCCGCCTTGTTCACATCGTGAATATCGAACGCCGCGATCATCTCCTCGCGCGAGAAGACCTCCTGATCTCCATGGGACCAGCCCAGTCGTACCAGGTAGTTCAACAATGCATCGGGCAAGTAGCCCTCTTCCTGATATTGAAGAACGCTGACCGCTCCGTGACGCTTCGAAAGCTTTGCGCCGTCCGGGCCGAGAATCATCGGTACGTGCGCGTACTCGGGCACCTTTGCGCCAAGTGCCAGAAGCATGTTCATCTGGCGCGGTGTGTTATTCAGATGGTCATCACCACGTATGACGTGCGTGACTCCCATGTCCATGTCATCGACGACCACGCAAAAGTTATAGGTGGGGGTGCCATCCGAGCGCGCGATGATGAGGTCATCGAGCTCCTTGTTCTGGAAGGTCACGGGGCCGTGGACCAGGTCATTCACCACAACCGCCCCCTCGAGCGGATTGCGGAAACGCACCACTGGGTCGACTCCAGGCCGCGGCGCCTGTCGATCGCGGCATACCCCCGAATAACGCGGCTTCTCCTTGCGTGCGATCTGCTCCTCGCGCATCGCATCCAGCTCCTGCTTCGTGCAGTAGCAGTGATACGCGCTGCCATCATCCAGCATGCCGCGGATGACTTCGCGATAGCGATCGAAGCGGTGGGTCTGGTAATACGGCCCCTCGTCCGCGTTCAGCCCCAGCCAAGCCATCCCTTCAAGGATCACCCGGACCGCCTCGTCGGTCGAACGCTCGCGGTCAGTATCTTCCACGCGAAGGATGAATTTGCCGCCCATGCGTCGCGCATAGAGCCAGCTGTAGAGCGCGGTCCGGACGCCGCCGACATGAAGCATGCCGGTCGGACTGGGGGCGAATCGGGTAACTACTGCCATGACCAAGGGCCGTTGCTGCAGGGGGCGCGCATGGTACCAAGCGGATGCCCGCCACGCTTCGCCGGCATCGGAGGCGCTGGCGCCCACGATGGCATTGCCTCCCGCCCCCTCGGTCTATAGACTTGCCGACCTTTCCAAAATGCGCGGTTAGCTCAGCGGTAGAGCATCGCCTTCACACGGCGGGGGCCACTGGTTCGATCCCAGTACCGCGCACCATCAGAAAGCACTTAAAAATCAAGTGGTTTGCCACCAATCAAATGGTTTTTCGGCAGTCGTTCCGGTTCCTATATGGAACTTTTTTATGGAACTGTGGCCAGCGAAGGCAGTCGATTCGGACTGCAAATAATAAACGGCCGGTCGATGCCATTCTCAAGGGGGAGGTCTGACCTTCAGGGCATCCCGATGAGCACCCCTCGACCTTCCTTTAGCGCGTAGTCGTCGGCTCACTGGACTCGCACACGCCCCGAGCGAGTTGCTTTCGTTGAGGCAATCAACGGCCAATCGGCTCTCAAGAAAGTCGCGGCTGCCATCGGCCGAACTCTGGGGCGGATCCGGTGGGAGGCGCCTCGATGGTAGACTGGTGCTAGCTTTCGGCAACAGCCACGGGATCGCACTGCCATGACTACTCACGACCGAATCGAACTCAATCCCAAGGTCATGCTCGGGAAGCCCGTTATTCGTGGCACCCGCATCCCTGTGGAGCTGATTGTCCGAAAGCTTTCCGAAGGTGCCGACGAGAAGGCGTTGCTGGAGGCCTATCCCAGGCTAACCCCCGCCGACATTCACGCTGCTCTTCGATACGCCGCCGACTCCCTAGCGCACGAAGAAGTGCTATTCAGCGCGGCCGGCTAACAGCCCGTCCCCTGCAACGATGCGCCTAGTCGCCGACGAGAGTTGCGACTTTTCCGTGGTCGTCGGCGTCCGGGGTGCCGGACACGATGTCATTGCGATCGCGGAGTCGATGTCCGGTGTTGATGACGACAAGGTCATCGAGCTCGCTGCCTCGGAGCGCCGCTTACTGTTGACTGAAGACAAGGATTTCGGACAACTCGTATTCGCCGCAGCCAAACAGAACTCAGGGGTCGTGTTGATTCGATATCCAGCCTCAGCCCGTTCGACGCTTGCCGAGGCGGTCGTCAAACTCGTCGCTGAGCGTGGCGATGGCCTGTACAGCCGGTTCGTCGTACTTGAGCCGGGGCGGGCTCGCGTCACGCATCTCTTGGTCTGACCAGAGATACGGAAAGGACGGCGGTTCGTCGGCCCAGCAGTTCGAGCGGAGATCGCTTGCAAGAAGCCGCCGGGCTCCAACCGCCGACAGGCAACTCCCACAGTTCAAAGTCAATCACGCCGGCTTAGTCTCGGAAGCCAACTGCTACAGGCACGAACCCGTCTCGGGTTCTCTCCAGGGGAGAACCCCGGCCGAGACTGAGATGCTCTCACGCATCAAAGCGAACGCCACGCCGTAAAGCCGCGCGCGAACTGCGGAAGCTGGCCTTCTGCGAATATATCGAGACAACCAGTTTGTTGTTTCAGACATTGCGATCGAGCGCGCTGTGATAAATACATCTCATTTCCTTTCCGTCGACCCGTCATACGGGCGGCTGCAATCTTGTGACCTTCACTCAGCAGCTCGAAGACACTGACAAACTTTCGACCGTTCCTCAGGAGGAGGCCGAGCATTTGTTTCAATTCCCATCCTATTCTGTATCAGTTCGTAGCCAACTCCGTCGACAAGGCGGCGCGAGACTCGCAGAAACATTGAGATGAACCGCGACAAGCGATACAGTGACACATTATCAAGGCCCGCCAGCTCAGACATCCCACAAAGTCTAAAATGCCGGGCGGCTTGGGTATGCGATCATCCGCCAAATGAATACCTCAGGGAGAGCCATGATCTGCGCTATCAATGTCGCTCATGTCACGCGGCCGAGCTGCGGCAACTTGAAGAAAAATGCCGCACGAGCGTTGAGCCTCACGCTCATTCTGGGTGCGGTGCTGATGGGATGCGGCGGCGGCTCCAACGCACCTACCTACTCAGTCAGCGCGAGCATCTCGGGCCTGTCCGGTAGCGGCCTGGAGTTGCAATTGAATTCAGGAACGGCTGTCAAAGTTGGGACAGCCGGTACGGTCACGTTTCCCAATCGGCTCGGCAACGGAGTCAGTTACCAGGTGAAGGTGGCTTCGCAGCCGCAAAGCCCGGCGCAGACGTGCTTGGTAGGCAATGGGTCCGGAACGATCGCGGCTGCCAACGTGTCCAACGTCACCATCAGTTGCGCTTTCGGCCTTTGGACCTGGATTGCCGGTGCCGATACGCAGGGGGAAACCGACGACACTGCTCCGGGCAGTCGGAGCGGCGGCTTTGGATGGTCCGATCATCTCGGGCAATTTTGGCTCACGGGCGGGATCGATCTGGATGACCGGGGGGTCTTGGAAACCCTGTGGAAGTTTGATGTCGGTACGGGCCAGTTTACCAACGTGTCTGCGACCACCCCGCCCGGTGGACGCGTGGCCTCGGCGACCTGGGTCGATTCGTCGAATCGTTTATGGCTGTTTGGGGGAATATGCTGCGGCCCAGGCATTGTTGTCGGCTTTGGGGAGAAGAGGAGCGATCTGTGGATGTACGACCCCACAGCTCAAACCTGGACGTTGGTGGCGCCAACGTCTACAGCGCCGAATGGTGCTGGCGTGTATGGAACCCAAGGCGTGTCCGCGGCGGGGAACGTCCCCGGCGCAAGGATCGCTGCCGCTTGGTGGATTGATAGCTCCAACAATCTATGGCTGTTCGGAGGCTCAGGAGCGGATGCCTCTGGTAACGTGGGAGCGCTCTCGGATCTGTGGCGCTTCAATCCAATTTCTGGCCAGTGGACCTGGATTGCAGGATCGCAGGCTGTGAACGATGCTGGCAATTACGGCGTGCAGGGTGTTGCGAGTGCCAGCAATGCTCCTCCCGCAGGTGCAGGCGGTACCGCCTGGGTCGATAGCGCAGGCGCGTTTTGGATGTTCGGTGGCGCGACAAGTGCAGGCTATCTGGATGCAATGTGGAAATTCGACCCGGTCACGAGCGAATGGACCTGGGTGAATGGCTCGAGCTCACTGAACGCCGCCGCGAGTTATGGCTCCATGGGGGTCCCAGCCGCTTCTAACACTCCGGGTGGGCGAACGGGCGGCGCTTTCTGGACGGACCCTTCAGGGCGATTCTGGTTGTTCGGGGGCTCCGCCCCCCTGGCAGCAAACCTCCCGCCGAACGGTCGGAGCACATTGAACGACATGTGGGTGTTCTCCCCATCGACGGGTGAATGGACTTGGGTGGCGGGTCCCTCTACGGAAGATCAGCCGGCAAACTTCGGAGCACTCAATGTGCCAGCGCTGACGAATTTGCCCGCGGGTCCTGGATCACCCATTCATTGGCAGGATTCTTCGGGGAATCTCTATCTTTTCAGTGACGGCGACAACACGGAGGCTGTCTGGCAGTTCGCGCCCGCTAAATAACGAACGAGAGAACAACACCGCAGCGGTCGCATTCTTGGGAGGTCCAACGGCTCTCGATTCCAGCTTGAGCCGTTGGGCCGTAAATGGAACCAGCGGCGATCGTGCGCCCTCATGATCGCTGCTCCTGCTGGTGATGCCGATGGAAGACCCGCCATCATCAGGCCGTACCTGACAGGGCGCTTTCCTTGGCCTCATGTCTCGCCTGCCGCGACCTCACTGCGGCGGACATCTCCGCGAGCGTCGGGTACTGAAAGATCGCGCTCGCAGGCATATCTACCGTGAACGCTGCGGCGATCTTTACGATCAGCGCCAAGCCGTGCAGCGAGTGGCCGCCCAGCGCGAAGAAACTGTCGGTTCGGCCCACGCGTTCCACATGCAGCAGTTGCTGCCAGATGCCCGCCAGGGTTTCCTCGGTTTCACCTTGCGGGGGCTCGTACTGGCGGCTGGAGTAGGCGCCATGCTCCGGGACTGGTAGTGCACGTCGGTCCAACTTGCCGTTGGCAGTCAGCGGCAACTGCTCCAGGCATACGAAAGCGCTGGGGATCATGTAGTCGGGCAATATCGGCTCGAGGTAGGCGCGCAGCACTTCGGTACTGAGCAGGATCTCGCTCGCCTCGGGATATCGAGGTACCACATATGCAACCAGTTGCTTCTCGCCGGGGAAATCCCGCTGCGCGCGCTCGGCGTCTGAGCAGAGTGGCCCTCCAGTGTCCCCCTGCGAGACATGCCTCGCACCATCGAGGACAACGACGACCACATCTTTTATGTCTTCGTAACGCCGCAACTGCGCCTCGATCTCTCCCAGCTCGATCCGGTACCCCCGGATCTTGACCTGGTTGTCGTTGCGGCCCAGAAACTCGATCGTGCCGTCGGGCCTCCACCGACCCAGGTCTCCAGTCCGGTACATCCGCGCCTGCGTGACCGAGCGGCTAGCGACCGAGCGGTCAGCGAGGGAACCCCCAGCGGGGGCGAGGGAGTCCCCAGCGGGGGGAGCAGTGCTGAATGGGTCTGCCAGAAAGCGCTGCTTTGTCAGCTCGGGCCGATTCAGGTATCCGCGACCCACGCCCGCGCCTCCGATGTAGATCTCGCCTGCGATTCCGGCTGGCACCGGCTGCAACTGCGCGCCGAGTATGTAGATGCGCGTGTTCGCGATCGGACGGCCGATATGAAGAACGCTATCGTCGTCGCAAATGTTTCCCGATGTTGCGACCACCGTCGCTTCAGTAGGCCCGTAGTTGTTCACCAACGAAAATGGCTGGCCCGTGGAGCGATGGCGCAATCGGTCGCCCCCCACCAGCAACGTTTTCAGCGTCGGATGGCGAATGTTCTGGCTGAATGTGAGCTCCGCGACCGGTGTAGGCAAAAAGCTCACATCGAGTGGCTGTTCTCTCCACCACGTGAGCAGGCCTCCTATATCACGGGCCACTTTCGGTGGTGCCAGCACCAGGGTCGCTCCAACGTTGAGGGATGGCCAGACCTCCCAACTTGCGGCATCAAACCCGATTCCTGCGACACATGAACAGCGAAATCCTCGGGTCAAGTTGAACGTAGTACAGTGCCAATGGACCAGGTTGACCACGTTTTGGTGCTCTATCATCACTCCTTTGGGCTTGCCGGTGGAACCTGAGGTATAGATCACATAGGCGAGATGATCGGGTCGCAACCCCAGCGCGCGCGCTTCCAGGTTATATGCAGGTTGCTGCGCGATTTCGCTCCATAGCACATCGAGCGCAATCACCTCCGCATCCGTCGGTGGCAAGCGCTCCTTGAGGCGCGCCTGTATCAGCAACACGCGTGGACGAGCGTCGTCGAGGGTGTATTGTAGCCGCTCAGGAGGATATCCTGGATCCAGTGGCACATAAGCGCCGCCCGCCTTCAAGATCCCAAGCCACCCCACCACCATTTCGAGGCCGCGCTCTACGTAGATCCCGACCAGTTGATCCGGTCCGATCCCCCTTTCTCTCAAGTACCACGCCAACTGATTGGCCTTCGCGTTCAGCTCGCCATAGGTCAGCGAGTCACCCTGACAGACCACCGCCAGCGCTTGCGAGTCGCGCTCCACATTTTCCTCGAATAGCTCGTGGAGCAGCTTGCCCCGGGGATATACCACCTCTGTCGTATTGAACAGCTCGATGACCTGATGCCGCTCGGCCTCGGGAAGGATCGGCAGCGACAGGGCCGCCGTTTTCGGAGCTTCCTCCAGGGCCTGGACCAGGGATCGCAACGCCGTGCAAACAAACCCCAGCACCCGCTGAGGGTCGATCCGCCGGTCCGTCTGCATTTCCAACTCAAATCCCTCGTCCACGTCATCGATTGACAGCACCACTGGATAGTTCGTTTCTCCGCGACTCGCCAGCACGCGAAACCCGGCCGTATCGGTCCACGCCTGCTGCACTCCGAGCATGTTGTGCCGATAGTTCAGCAGCGCAGTGAACAGCGTGGTCGAATCCGCAATACCACTACAGCGCTGCGCGATAGCCAACGAGGTCTGCTCGTGTGCCAACAGCTCCATCAGCTCCCGCTGTGTGTGCTCCACCAGCTCCCGAGCGCTCATATGCTGGAGACGCAGCCGAAGGGGGAGCGTGTTGATAAACATACCCAGAACCCGCTGTGCTCCCGCGGTACTCTGCAACCGCCCCAGCAGCACAGTGCCAAACACCACATCCTCGCGTGCACTGGTGTGCGCCACTACCAGCGCCCACGCCGCATGGAATACGGTAGCAACACTCACTCCCAAACGACGCGCCTGCAGACGGATCATCCGGGCCAAGGCATCCGGCAACACCTGATGCGCGGTTTCGATCTCGCTGCCGTCCCCGTGGATATCCAACAGTCCAAACGGGGCAGTCGGCTCCTCCACATCTCCCAACTTTCCGCTGAAGAACGCTTCCGCCTCCTCCGTGCGCGCCTGGCCGAGGGTTTGCGCCACGTGATTGCGATAGGGAACGGGAGCAGGCAATGACGCTTCCCGCCCCTCCATGCAGGCCATCAGCTCGCCAAACAAAATCTCGAGTGAGCCGTTGTCGCATACCAGGTGATGGGTTTGCAGCAACGCGTACCACTGCGCACTGTGTGGATCGGATGCCATCTGTACGCGCATCAGCGGGGCTTGCCGCAGGTCCAAACGCTGTCGCTGGGGCTGCATCCGCTCCTCGAGTTGCTCGAGTGCAGGCCTGTCCGGCCGCAGGGCAATCTCTTCAACTGGCAGACTCACGTGGCGATACACCACCTGCACCGCGCGTGGCAGTTGCTCCCACAACACAGCCGTACGCAGGATGTCGTGACGAGCAATTACCGATCGCAGGGCTTGTACGAAGGACTGCAGGCGCTCTTGTGAGGATAATGAGAACAGGATTGCGCGAGCGTAGACATCCCCGCCTTGAGGGTTGAGAAGGTGGTGAAACAGAATGCCCTCTTGTAATGGGGCCAGCGGATAAATATCCTGAATGTTGGCCACACCACCGAGCACCGCTCGCGCAATCCCCTCGATGTGCTCCGCTTGCAGATCCACTAGAGACAGCATGCGGGGAGTGATGGTTTCGCATGCCGCGGGAATGAGATTCGGGGGTACCGCGAACTCGAGCGCCGAATTTTCCCTGATGACGCGTGCCAAAGCCGCCACGGTGGGACTCATGTAGACACCGCGCACATCGGCGGTCAGCCCGACCCGTCGTAAGCGCTCCAACATTCGAACAATGAGGAGCGAGTGGCCTCCGAGCTCGAAGAAGTTGTCGTGACGACCGACCCGGGCTACGGTAAGCAATTCTTGCCAGATCCTGGCCAGAGTTTCCTCGACCTGCCCTTGCGGGGGCTCGTACTCGTTACTCGAATAGGCGCTGAGTTGCGGCGCCAGCAGCGCTCGCCGGTCCAGCTTGCCGTTGGCAGTCAGCGGAAAGCTCGGAAGCACAACGAACGCCGCCGGGATCATGTAATCCGGCAACACCTCTTTCAGGTGCGTTCTCAAGCTCTCCACCTCCG
>CAZBTV010000207.1:0-10309 GCA_964494895.1 uncultured Steroidobacteraceae bacterium
GCTTCCGCATTCGCTGATCACGCGCGTAAGCTCATGGACCATCCCTGTGCGGTCGCTACCGATCGCCGAAACGGCCAGGTGCTGCTTCATGTTCAGGCCTTCGGCCAACTTTCCTCGGAATCGAAGCGAGCCCATTCGTTCAGCGGCGCGGCCGCGTGTCGGTCGCAAATCATGATCTCGAACTTCATCTGCTTCATTCTTGAGGGATTTCCGTGGGGCTCGCGGGCAGTGTACCGGGAGCGGCGGCGGGTTGCGACCGCCGCGGCCGTTCAAGGCCCGCAATTATCGTCGTAAGGCGTCGAATGTACGCTGATCGTCTAGTGTAAGGGCATATGAGCCTCCGGGGGGCGATTTCGTGAGGTCTCATGCAGGCGGTTGCGCCCATGCTTGCCTAGTCCGAGCACCGGCTCGTAACATCGCACGTTCTTTTTTTGCGATAACAAACGGTACTTCATGTTTTCAGGCAGCCTGGTGGCCATTGTCACGCCCATGCGCACCGACGGGGGCGTCGATTTCGAGGCCTGGGCACGACTCCTCGACTTTCATCTACAGAACGGCACGACGGCGGTTGTCGTCGGAGGCACGACTGGCGAGTCGGCGACTTTGCGCGATTCTGAGCTGCGCGAGCTCACGGAACGTGCTTGTGAGCAGGTAGGCCGTCGAATCCCGGTCATTGTCGGTGCGGGCACGAGCAGCACCGCGAGGACGGTCGAGCGTGTCGGCTGGCTGTCCGAACTGCATGTGGACGGCCTCCTGATCGTGACGCCGGCATACAACCGTCCCACTCAGGAAGGCCTCTATCAGCACTTTGCCGCCGCCTCCAAAGCCGCTCGCAAGCCGATCATCCTTTATAACGTGCCCTCGCGGACAGCCGTCGACATGCAGCCCGCGACCGTGGCCCGTCTCTCGCAACTTCCGGGTATCGTGTCAGTCAAAGAGGCGGTAACAGAGCCGGGGCGGATACGGGCGATCCTCGAGGCTTGCCGTAAGGACTTCGTGGTGTTGAGCGGCGATGATGCCACGTGTCTTCGCGCGATCGGCGAGGGCGCGCGGGGCGTGATCTCCGTGACCGCCAACCTCGCGCCACGGGCCATGGCCGACATGATGGGCGCCGCGCTGCGCGGCGACTTTGCTGCGGCCGGAAGACTCGATGCGACGCTCGCTGCGTTGCATCGTGAGCTGTTCATCGAACCGAACCCGATACCCGCTAAATGGGCACTGGCGCGCATGGGGCTCATTGGTGAGGGTATCCGCCTGCCCATGACGCCATTGTCGGCTGCGGCGCAGCCGGCGGTGTTGGCTGCTTTGCGTGAGGCGGGCGTCCTGCGGTGAGCGATGGGTGATCGGGTGGCGGCGGCTAACAATGAGGCTTTAATGAAATCAGTGCTGAGGTCAGGGCTCGTCCTGGTGATGGTGGTTGCTCTCGCGGGCTGCAAAGTCTTCAGATCCGGGGCCAACGCGTGCCATAAAAGCAAGCAGCCCTACATGGCCGCCACGAGTGTCGCGCCGCTCAAGATCCCACCCGGCCTCGATGTGCCGGACACCACAAACGCCTTGCACATTCCCGATCTGAAGGAGCCGGTCCCGCCGCCACGCAAGGGCAAGGATCCTTGCCTGGACGAGCCTCCGGCCTACAAGATCACCAAGCCGGTGGCGCCGCAGGCGTAGGGCACCGGGTTCAGGGCTGCAGGCTTAGAGTCACGGGCTTAGAGTCTGTCTGTCGCCTGCTGTGTCCGCTCCAGATGGGCCGCGAGGCTCCTGCCGTCCGGCTACCAAACCTGTGCGTGGGACGTGCGGGCCGACGGCGCATGCACTATCATTCGCGCCCGTTTTTGCGGTAGTGGGCCGGGATTTCCGCCTCGGCCGCACTGGTTGAGTCGAGATTGAGAAAGGTCTCGTAAGGTCTTGATTCGGAGAGGTGGCCGAGCGGTCGAAGGCGCTGGACTGGAATTCCAGTAACATCTTAACGGGTGTTCGTGGGTTCGAATCCCACCCTCTCCGACAATTGGATCAGCCCTTGCGTGCGGTGCGCCGTCGTCCTGACGGTGCGGTGCAACGGGTCGGATGACGTTCACGTGGCGAGCCAGCACGGGTTATGTTGCTCACGGGTATTTCGGGGACTGCGCCGGGGAATTGACTCTTCATCTTCGCTCCAGTCGGGACTGTAAGCAGGCCGCTGCTGCCAGCGTTGGAGACCGACCTCGCGCGGCATTTGCGGCGCCCAATGGCCTACAATGTAATGTCCCTGGCGAAAAGAAGTGGGTGGGTACGAGGCTGCCGTAGTCTGTGCCCTGACTCACCACGCCGCACGGAGCGCCATGAGTCAGAAACCGGTCGCACGGATATTGATCGTCGACGACGAACAGGCAAACGCCACCAGCCTGGCGCGGGCGTTGCGAGCGCACGGCTACTTCACAGCGAGCGCGACCAGCGGTGCGGAAGCCGTGGCTGTGCTCCAGAAGGCGCTTGGGGATTCGAGCACCGTTTTTGACATGCTGATGACTGACTTGATGATGCCCGAAATGGACGGCATCTCATTGCTCCGTGCGGCGGTGCAGATGGACCAGCATCTGGCCGTGGTTGTCATGACTGGTCACGCTACCATCGACTCAGCAGTCGAAGCGATGAAGAACGGCGCTCTGGATTACATCGAGAAGCCGTTCAATCTCAGCGCCATCATGCCGGTGCTTACTCGGGCGCTCGAGATCGGGCGTCTTCATCGGGACAACGCTACCCTCCAGGCGCGAATCGCCCAGCGCACGCGCGAGCTGGAACAGGCGAATTCCGAGTTGCGCAGCGTCAATCAGGAGCTGGAGGCATTTGCACACACTGTTGCACATGACCTCAGAACCCCGCTTCACGCCATGATCGGTTTTGCAGAGCTGCTGTCCGGCGAAAAGCCGGGGCCTTTGAACCCGGTGCAGAAAGAGTACTTGCAGAACATCCAGGAAAGTGGCGGACGAATGATGCATCTCACCAAGCATCTGCTCGACCTGGCGCGCCTCGGCAGTGAGAGACTGGCCCGGGAGCTGCTCGATGTCACCGCCCTGGTGAGAGAGGTGCTCGCCGAGATCGGCCGCTCGAATCAGGATCGTGAAATGATTTTGCACATCGGCAATCTTCCGGATGCCTCAGCCGATCGGGCACTCCTGCGTCTCGTATTCTCAAACCTCCTGTCCAACGCTTTCAAATTCACGAGTCGGACCGCGCAGCCACGCATCGATATCGACGGATGGAAGGACAATGGCTTCTCGTTATATACCGTCCGCGACAACGGCGCAGGGTTCGACCCTGAACAGGCTCGCAGCCTCTTTGTCCCTTTCAGGAGGCTGCACTTACCGACACAGTTTGAAGGGACCGGTGTTGGCCTGTCTCTGGTCCGGCGCATCATCGAGCGCCATGGAGGACAGGTTACCGCGGAAGGAGAGGTCGGACACGGTGCGTGTTTCAAGATCTCCTTACCGTCGTAAGGGCGGGGACAGTGCCCAGGGATGTGCCCCGCCGCCGCACACGCGCTCAGTCAGAAAACTGCCTGCGCTCTTTGGCTCCTCGACGATTTTCGACGTCGATGAGCATGCGTACGAGCTGCGCCACCGATGTGGCGCCCATTTTTTCCATCACCCTGGAGCGGTGCAGCTCCACGGTGCGCTGGCTGAGGCTCAGGTGCTGTCCCATGGACTTGTTCGTCATGCCGCTCACGAGCAGGTCCATGACTTCACGTTCCCGCAGGGTAAGCGAGCCAAGCCGCTCTTCGATCACATCCATCTGCGCGAGTATCTGGCGGTTGTGCCGGTCGTGCTCCAGTGCACGCCGGACGGTATCCATCAGGTCCGAGTTCCGGAATGGCTTCTGCAGATAGTTGAACGCGCCATGTAACATGGCCTCTACTGCATTCGGGACATTCCCGTGACCGGTTGTAAAAATGACGGGTATGATTGCTCCACGGCGGTTGAGCTCCTCCTGCAGCTCCAGGCCGCTCATGCCCGGCATACATACATCGAGCACGAGGCAACCGTGTTGGCAGGGATCGTGCTCACTTAGAAACTCGCGAGCAGAGCTGCAGGTCCGGCACCTCACGCCCATGGATTCAATCAGAGCGAGCGCCAGGGATCGCGAGAAGTCGTCGTCCTCAACGACGTAGACGACCGGTTCCGATTCAGTCCTCACCGTTCCAAACCCACTACTCACCATCCCCCCGGCACATCCTGGTTGCCCATGTAACCGCGGCGCCCTCCGAGGCATGAAACGAGCTTGTACCGGCACGAGCCCTTGTCCAGGCACAGGGATGTGCCCCGCCGCCGCAAGTGGCAGCGCTTCGAGGCGACGCGCCCGGCAAAAGCCACGGTTTTTGCTCGAAGCGCGCTGGGCCGAGCATTGGGGGCGACGCATCCGTCGCACGGGCGCACACGGACGTGTGCCCTGGGTTGCGCGGCAGGGACTGCTAGCGCGCAATGCCCGGGTCCAGCGTTTCATACTAACCTGCCGCGCTGCCTGTTGCAGCAGGGGATGGGGTCAGTGCGGGTGCACGCGTCGCCGATCAGGCGGCACTGCGGTGCGCATAGGGTCGTCTCGTCGCACCATATGAGTCGGCGGATGAGAATGCGCCGCGTCTGGCTGCATTGCAACAAGGACAGTTTGTTCGCCGGGCTGGCTCGGCCCGGCCAATCAGCCGCCAGTCAATGTTGCGATGTGTCAAGCAAGGCGGACAACTATCATCGAGCCCACCCATGACCCGTGGAGCGAATGACTCGGTCTAACTTTGCAGGGCGCGGTCCGCGGGCAGCCCAGGGAAGGACTGCGCTCGGATGACTCCCAACAGCAGACTCCGGCTCAAGACCGTTTCGGGAATCGACGATTCATTCTCTGCCAGGACATTGAGCAACACGGAGCAAGTCAGGTCGGCACCGGTTGCCTCGTCGAGGATTACGAAGCCCATACCTTGCAACACCAGCTGACGCAGGTCCTCGAGGGTGGCGTAGCGATGGTCCGTCGTGTCATAGAAGCGCCTGTTAGGATATTGCACAATGATCCGAGGGCAGGTTGCAAACATGTGGGCAGGCTCCGTGTGCGGTTTATTCGCGTGGAGTCTCATGCCGGGCTTCTCTGGCCGGGTATACGGATAAGTACGCGTCGTGGATGAATCGAGACGCGCCTCACGAAACCCCTCGAGCCACTGTGCGGGTCTGATACTCCCGCCGCTTTTGCGCTACAGTGATAGACTGCAATCTCCCATCTCCGGCACGAGTCGCACGATTCTCAGCGATGCGTTTCCGAAGCATCCGGATTCGGCAGAGGCCGGCGGAAGCGCGGTAGGATTCGAACCCATGGATACAACCTTCTGCCGTAGCTCCCGGGTCGCGGTGGCTATTCATACGGGCTGCCTGCTCGCCGCCATGCTTCTGACAGGATGCTCGCCGCCGTCGCCGGAACTTGGTTGGAGCCCAATAACGGCCGCCCGGTACCTGGATCATCGTGCGGACGTCTGGACTCATTCGCGTCTGGCGTCCCGTGATCACGGTACCGCCTGCCTGTCCTGCCACACGACCGTCGCATACGCTCTTGCACGCGGTGAGCTTGGACGCATGATCAACGAGCGCTCGCTGCCAGAGCCAGAGCGCGAGCTCCTGAAGATGGTCCACAAGCGTGTTGTGCTCTGGCCCCAGGTCCTCCCGTGGTATCGCGATCAGAAACTGGCCTCGCGCGGCACGGAGGCAGTCCTCAACGCGCTCGTCCTCGCAAACGCAGACGCATCACAGGGCCATTTGAGCGCGATCACACGCGCTGCGCTCGACGACATGTGGGCGCTGCAGCGAACCGACGGGCCTGAGGCCGGAAGTTGGCCTTGGATCGACTTCCATAACGAGCCGTGGGAGGCTCCCGATTCGGTCTACTACGGTGCGACTCTGGCGGCGCTGGCGGTCGGACTCGCTCCGGACGGCTATCGGCAGGAACCCGCCATCCAGAGTCGAATCGGTCGAATGAAGGATTATCTGCAGCGCCATTACGCGGACCAGCCTCTGTTGAATCGCATTGATCTGTTGTGGGCCGCCGAGACATTACCCGATCTGATGGATTCACCGATGCGGGCGGCGGTTTTGGGTGAGCTCTCGGCACAGCAGCGTGCCGATGGAGGCTGGAACATCGCCGCACTGATACCGAATTGGAAACGGAACGACGGATCCGCCCTGCCGGGCGCGAGTGACGGTTACGCTACCGGATTCATCTCCTGGGTCATGGAAAAGTCCGGCGTTTCGGCCCGCGATCCCCGGCTGCAACGCAGCCTCGCCTGGCTGAGGAGCCACCAAAGTCGATGGAATGGCCGATGGACGGCTGACTCTGTGAACCGGCACCACCGGTTCTGGCAGGAGCCGCGTCATTTCATGGATGACGCGGCGACCGCATTTGCCGTGTTGGCGCTGACCAGGGCGCGCTCCGATGCTCCAACCCCTATGCCCATGGCGGCCTCAGTCCCGCTCCAATGCCTCGGCACCGATCGCGCGCCCGGCTGCGCACAGGAATGAGTCGATGATAAACGAGGCACCGTAAGGGCGAACCTTAGTCAGCCGTCACCCGGTCTACGAGGGGCGCTCGCAGCACGAGGTGTCCGCGCATGAGGCGGGCGTGGCGAAGACCGTTCGGGCGGTTCGCCTTGAACTCTCAGCGGGCCGAACTCCACGTTTTCTATGCGCTCGTTGCGTATGGAGAGCGTCATCGTACCGTCAAGCCGCAGCGCGTTCCCCTTGGGGCGTCCGGAGCCCTGCCACCGAAGCTCTACCAGACGGGCCAGGGAGTCAGTCGCTCCATTATGGGAAGGCTGTGATTCGAACAGATCGACGCCGATGTGCAAGTCGGGAATCGCCTCGCGCAAGGTCGAGATCCAATTCCATATGTCATTTGCGCACTCGGCGGTGGTAGTAATGCGGTCCGCCACTTCGCGGGCGCCCGCACTCAAGGGAGCATCCAATACGTCGGCAATGAGCTGGTGGATCGGCAAGAAGAGCGAAACCTGTTCGGTACCATGTTGCTTCAAAGCGCCAATGAATTCCGGCGTCCTGCACAGGGTGGAGCCTTCACCGAGGTAGATCCCTTTCGCGCGCAGCCCGGCGCAGTCCATTGGGATGCGAAAGACCCGGACGTGCTTGTGGCGCTTGTCATTGATTACCCCCTCCTCAATCCAACGATTCACCGCGGTGATGAATCCGACTTCCTGATTGAGGGAGAGATTGCCGGAGAGCTCGTTGCGGCGGGCCGTGATCGTGTGGATGCTTTCGGGTGGTCTCTTCCCCAACTCTTTCTGTGATTCGATCTGGACCACGAAGATCTCATCTACCTTCTCATCTGCCGCTTCGGGGGCTGCCACGAAATCGGTAATCGGGGGATTTTGGGAAAACAGACCGTCCCAATAGTAGCTCCTGGCGTGATCGGGGTCGTCTATTGATGCGACCTGCTGCGCCTCGAAGATCCACGGAATCGCTGCCGAGGCGGTGACGGCGGCGAGCGAAACCTCTCCTTTGGCTGAGCTGAAAGCCTTGAAGGCACCGGTCTGCACGTCGACGGCGCCAATCAACAGCACAGGAACTCTGGCGTTGAACGTGCGCAGGGCGTTTGCGAACTCATCAAGGGTTCTGGCCCGCTGGGCGCTATCGTTCAACTCGCCGAGCAGGGCACGCACGCCGTCCCATGACGTCGTTCGTAGCGGCTCGCTATCGAGCAGAGTGCCCAACTCGTGTTGATACTGCTGCCAACCGGAGTCGCTGCCATTTCCCGCTGACAGCCAGTCCGCCAGAGCCTCCGGCCCGGCAAGATTTGCAGTTGAAATGGAGTCATGAAGGCGTTGGATCAGTGCGAACACTGGCATCAGCGCTTCGATTTCGGTGAAATCGACGTGGGCTGCGATGAGCTTGCGCAAGTCGGTGAATTCCGGGCGCGGGCAACACATTTGCAGCCACGTCATCATGTTTTGATAAGCCCAGCTATAGGGGCTGAGCCGGATCTGGAACGAAGATCTTTCGGCGTACACGGCTGCTGCGTTCCAGAAAGCCTCGATCGTATTCTGGGTGCAGGTGTCACTCCAGAAACCGTCGAGTATGGCCTCGGGGTTGCCGAGCCTCAATCGGCGCGTACCGTTCGAGCTCACCAGAACGGAGTTCTTCAGCATTCCGTACCAGGCGAGGAGTGCGCAAATCGCACCGCCCGAGGTACCACTCAACCCAACAATCCGATGAGCCCGGTCATCCCTGAGGCGTTGCAGCAGGCCCTTCAAGACACCGGCGGTGTACGCCGCATGGCTGCTGCCACCCTGGCATGCAATCGCGATCGCCCGTTCGTGCATGGTTGCTCCTTTGGCATCCGCCACCGCGGCGAGCCGAGTTGGCGGGAGTGTTTGGCTTGGACAGGAAGAGCACTGACCGGCAGCGTTGCGGTGATCTCTGACGCGCGTTGCGCAGTGCGACAAACCTGGCACCGCAACGAGTGAGCGTTCATAGATCATCGTTCATGGATCATCTAGCAGGAAATCATTAGCAGGAAACGGACCGTGTATCGATCACGACCGGACTCCGGCGTGGACACGACGACTCCGTTTGGAGCGCTCACCATCTTGACGGCGCCCCGCTCGACTCACGCGACTCCCGCCGCGGTCTCTTCCGCTGCCCTGCGGGGCTACTCTTCGTGCATTACATCAACGTTAGAAAACCAAATGTCCTGCCACCGTTTGGTCTTCTCAGAGGATGAGAGAGTCTGGGGTGAGGTGGTGTTCGTTTTACCGAATGCTGTGGAGTCATCCATGCATCTGGTGTTTACCGCCGCGTAGATCGAAGCGGCGGTGTTATAGAGCACGGCAACCAACACCCCACAGTTCGGGCACAGGAGGAACTCGGCCGTACCGCTACCCTGGCGATATCGGTGGTCATCGGAGCCTGGCTTCAGGCTTATTCGAAGATGACCCGACGGATCGGAAATATAGGCTGCGCCATGTTTCCGGCAAAAGTCACAGTCGCAGGCTCTTGGGTTGTATGACTCCGGGGTTTCTGAGAGCTCCGCCGAGAGCTGGATTTTGCCGCAGTGACATCCACCGCGAATGATGTGCATAGGGGTATTCGGCTCTTCCCAAAGGGTAGGGCATTATGCTGCCGATCCCGAGGATCGGTAACCAGCGTGGTCTGATGGCGCGCTGGCGAACCCGCGCACCCGGCGTGTGAGCGGCTGAACGTGGACCAAAGCGATGGCATGACTGTAGGATAGAATCACCATGGATGTCGTCGGATCATTCACAGCATGTCCAAAGCTAGTGCCCCACGCGCTTCGAGGCAGAGCCCCAAAGCCGCCGGAGCGGCCTCACGAACCGCTGATGTGAGCCTGCAAGCCGCTCATGCAAGCCCACGAGCTCCCAGTGTCTTTGTCGTGCCCGAGCTCTTGGCGGATGATCCTGTCAAGCCAGGTGGACTGCTCAAGGAGCATCTCGAGTCGGAGCACGCGAGGGGGCGAAGCTCTGTACGCGAACGTATCGAGGCCTATTTGCGGGATCCCGGAGTGGTGCGCAAACTCGCGGGTGATGCGTGGCCCAAAGCCAGCGAGCTCTCAAAGATGTCCGGCGTTGAAAGGCAGCGCTGGTGGACTTTGGAAGCGCAGCACTGGGTCGATTCGAGCTTGAAAAAAATTTTGAGCGGCCAGGCGCCTCGCGAAGTTTTCAAGCTGGAGCCCAGGAAGCGCACACGACCCGCCAGCGCCGCGCGGGACAGAAACATGTGCGCTGAGGTCCTACGGCTCATGGAGCGCTGTGATTACACTCGAGCCGCGGCCATTGAGCGTGTCGCGGACGTCTTTGGCGTCAGCGTCCGAGTAGTGGAGCAGGCCGCCGGACTCTGGAGTTGGGATGCCCAGGGGAAGAAGGAGCGCCATCGTTTCGTACCTGCCTGGGAGCAGAAGCTCAGAGGCGCCGGGAAGTTGAAGTAGTCTCTGCTGCCCCCCTTCAGATCCATTTCGCACTCCTCGCCACGACGTACAGGAGTGTGCCCGCCAGGGCGATGTACAAGCCGAATGCCCACAGCTTTGCCGAGTTGATCGAATCTTTTATTTCGTCGAATTTCCTGTCGACGCGTTCGAACTTTTGCTCAAACCCGTCGAACTTATTCTCGAACTTTTGATCGAGCCCGCCGAATCTATTCTCGAGCTTCTGATCCAATCGAGTCTCTTCTCGACCTTTTCAAACCCCGCATCCATTCGCTGATTCAGCGCTCGCAGATCGTTCTTGATCCGGTGCTCATGCCGCCGCATAACACGCGCCCCATCCGTATCTCGCGAGGACAGG
>CAZBTV010000208.1:0-10259 GCA_964494895.1 uncultured Steroidobacteraceae bacterium
TGCGGCGGGACGACGGGCTTGAGAGTCGCTACGGGCATGCCGCGTTTCACCCGCGACCCGACCCGCAACGGCGATGCAACCATGTAGCCGTCTTCCGGCGCGCGAATCTGAGTGAGCGCGCTGGAGACGGCGGCGTAGTCGGAATGCACGGTCAGCATGAGAGAGAAGAGATAAAGTCCGCCCAGGAGGAGCACGATTCCGCCCGCGAACAGCATCCCCCCCAGCTTGAACGCAGTGATTATCTGTTTGATACGTCGCGATGATTCGGCGACGGGGACGATCTTCTGTGGAATGCGACCGTCGCGCCCCACCAGTTGATCCAAGGTTCCGAGATCGCCTCTGAGCCAGCAATCCGCGACATGATCAAGAACCCGCGCCTGCTCTTCGGTCAGGCTGATGAATTGAAAGCCGCGTGCGATTTTGCCTTCGGTCCAAGCAACTCTTGCGGTCACGTCGACAACGATGTCGAAACCACCAAAGGCAAACCGCAGTTTGACCTTGAATATATCGCCCTTGCCGGCGCATGGCCCATCGCCGCTGGACAAGCCGCACCCTCCAAGACTCCAGTCCTTGCCGTGGAAGCGATGGCCATCAATTTCGACGATGATCGGTAGTTGAATCCGGGGATGAACACGCTTGCCGCTTTGGCTTGTTATTGAGACTGTCCGTTGTGGTGCGGACATGCCAGCCACTTGGGCGCCGTCGAACATACGCTGGCCCCTTCCTGGGCATCGGGATTGTGGGCTCCGGTTCCCTCATTCTGCGGCGCCTGTCGACCGCCGATGGGTTGATTCCCGGAATGGTCTTCTTCGCGCTTCAAAGTAGCTGCGTCTTCAACTGACGTCAACTGCTTCATGTTGTTTCAGTCTTGTTGCAACCCTTGTCGGTCGCCCGGTTTCTTATTTCGTTCCCAACTTATCCGGCTATCTCCGGATTATGGTGAGCGGAATCATACAGACTTTCGGCGACTTCGGAAGGAGGCGATTCATAGTAGAGGATGACTCTTCCCGACGAGTTTTCAACCCTCACGCTATGCGCGAATCGCGCCTGCCGGAATCACGGATGGGAACGCCTCAAATCAGGGCAGCAGCGGCGCGGATTGACGCAGGATACAGCAGGTCAAGCGAAAAAAATGAATCAATGTACGAGATAGGAGCACAGCGCTAAAGGCGGCCCCGCCTTGGATTCAAGGACTTACCGGACTCTCTCGAGCTCGGCATCTCGCGCAACCCCGCCCACGGCCATTGCAGCGCCAACGCGCCACATCACCGCTCATCTTGGGTGTATACCTGGGCGGGCGTCGATTCCCGCCTTACAACGCCGCTGCTTTACGGGTGCTCTCCTGGCACACTGCGAATCCCGCATGGCCAAAGATGATATGGCACCGATGACGGTCCCACGTTACCGGCGCGCCGCTGAACACATTCAGGCAGCCCACCCAAGATCGGCGAGATGCCTTTCCTCGCCGCCCGCTACTTGATGCTAGTCCGGATCGCGAACGAAGCACTCTGGAGGCGGAAAACTTACAACAGCGTGACCTGCGTACTACGGCACGCCTTCAAGTTTGGATACTACAACCATCCGGACCGGCACGATCCCACGGTTGCCGCATTATAAATGAGTTTTCGGGTCGACGCGCAGCAGTAGTCTCAGACCGCGATTTCAACGTGTCTGTGAAGGCTCCCGCTTGTACGTTGGAGCATCCGCGCGTTGTCATTGATGAAGCACACCATAACTACCATACGATGGAGGGACACTACAGACCACTGGCGCAACTTCTGACCAACGACGGTTACAACGTAACACCGGCAAAGCTAAGTTCACCATGACAACGTTGCCGCCGGCAAAGGTTCTCGTGGTTTCCAAGGCGCGCGGCGGCGAGAGCCCTCCGACCGCAGTTGCAGAAACCTTGGCTAGACAGCAAGCTTGCTAACGGTGAAAGTCGGGCCGGTGCAACTGAGCGTGTTGGGTTAAGACGTAACACCCTTGACATCGCAGATCGCGTCGGGCAAGCGGTTGGGTGTGCGCGTCGCCAGCTGAGGGTGTCCTTACTACCGCGCGCCACAGACCATCGACAACAGAGTTGGGCACCTTCCCGTCATCTATGATGTTGACCTCGGCGAAGGGGACTCGGAACTTACACCGGTGGGAACGACAACTCGATGTACGCCCCTGCCACCAAGCCGGCCAGCGTTTTTGCGAAGTAATCTGTGTGCTGCCTGATCAGACGCCAATCGGTGGTCATCAACACGGTTGAAGACGCCGATCTGCAAGATTCTGTTGATAGCGAAGATTCTTGTCGGTCGTAACTCGCGGCAAAACCGTCTGCTTCTGCGGTACTCAGAAGCTCGCCGTTTTTGAAGTTCTGCCATCCACGCTCAGTGCGGTGACGATCTCATGGTCACGAGGCGAATTGCGTAGAGGCACGGGTGTGCCTTGGTCGAACAGAATGTTCAGGCCGCCCGTTATGCGGCTTCGAAGCTGCGCTGAGCGCACTCAAGAACAGCATCGATTTGCGCGCGCCCCACTCCTGGAAACCATTCCAGAAACTCCTGCACCGTAGCGCCGCCTTCGGTGTTTTCGAAGAGCACTTTCACGGGGACGCGCGCGTGTTCTTGAAAAGCCAAGCCCCACTGACTTTTCCGGGAATCCGCTCTACGGCGGGCACCGTGTCCAGTCGCTGAGGAACTCCTTGAATCGCTTGAGGAATGGAGCGATTACCTGAAGCGCCGCACTCCCCCCTGACCTCCGGAGACATCAGATGCTAATTCAAGAGGACCGAACCGCCTGGTTTGCCTCGATCCGCTCGCAATGATAATCTAGCTAGCCTTAATCTAGCCTATTTCCAGAGACTCCTATGAGTCCCCTCAGTGTGTCCGTTCCGTTGGCAGAGGCCAAGAACAAGCTGTCCGAACTCGTCGATCGAGTGAGCCGAGGCGAGGAATTTGTTATCACTCGGCACAACGCCGAGATTGCCCGCCTCGTTCCCGTCACGGGCCCACATCGTCGCGACATCGGTGATGCAATCGCTAAGATGCGCGCCGCCCGCAAGCATAGAAGCGCGACCCTCGACGAAATCATCTCTTGGAAGAATCAAGGTCGCCGATGAGCCTGGAGTTCGTGTTGGACGCTTCGGTCACGATGGCGTGGTTCTTCGAGGACGAAACCGCCTCATCCACTGACGCGTTGCTCGATGAACTCAACCGCGCGGGACGAGCCTTCGTCGCCATGCACTGGTCACTCGAGGTAACCAACACTTTGCTCATGGCTGAGCGTCGCAAGCGCTGCTCTGCCGCAGACTCCGCGCATTTCCTGGGCATCCTGGACGCACTCCGTATCGAAATGGACGAGGAGACGGCTTTCAAATCCGGAACCACCACGCTGGCGCTAGCGCGCAGCCACAATCTCACGCTGTACGATGCCGCATACTTGGAACTGGCGATGCGCCGAAACCTGCCCTTAGCGTCACTGGATAAAGACCTTAGGGCAGCAGCTCAAAAAAATGGAGTTGAATGTCTGCCGAAAGACGCTTGAGAAAAACCTGCCCCAGCGGTCGCGAAGATTGGCGCCACCCATGGAAACTTGGAGCGTGGTCCTCACGAGCGCGGCCATGTCCTATCCGTGCGACTGATGAACAGCCCGCTGCGGCCGGATCATGACTCCCCAAGACTCAGATAGCGCTGAACATACGTTCATAGCAATGTTCTGGACACTGTAATCTCGGCAAAAGCACTTCATCTTAGTGCCTGTCAGGGATACGAGCGGCATGGTGCTTGCTAAGTTGGGTTACGAAAGCTGCGAAGAGTGGCGTGGAAAGCAATCGAAGCCGAGCACGACGGCTTGGTCTGGTCGCCCGACATGACAGTCGCGGAGCATGGACGCCGAATGTCGGGTTACCGCGACCGGGTCCCCGGTGCGCAGGAATCGCCGTCACGATCCTGTGCGCCTTGACCGCCTGCGCTACCTATCACCCAGAGCCGCTCAGCCCGGGTGCCGTAGACCGAGCGCTCACCGTTCCCTCGGCAAGCATCCTGACGCAGGAAGCCAGCGAGTTGCATCACCCGCTTCTCGGACGGGTGACTCTCGATCCCACTCGCCCACTCTCGCCCGAGGAAGCAGCCGTGCTCGCGGTGCTGGTCAACCCGGGGCTGCGCGCACAGCGCGACCGGCTTGGAGTCTCGAGCGCGCAGCTCGTATCGGCAGGACTGCTGCCGAACCCCGTGTTGAATGCAAACGTTGGGATTCTCACCGGAGGACCTGGCACAACCACCTCGTTCGGGATCGGTCCCACGTGGCAGGCCACGTCGCTGATCACTCATGAAATCAAAGTACAGGCCGCGCGCGCTTCCCTCGCCCAGGTGCGCTTGGATGTCGCCTGGGCCGAATGGCAGACTGCCGAAACGGCAAAGGGCGCAGTCTATGCCGTGGTTGCTCTGGAGGGCGAGGCGCAGCAAGCGCGGGACATAGACCGGCGGCTCGCCGACAACCTGCGGGTTATCCAAAGCGCCTACGACCGTCACGACAGTACGGTCCTACAGCTCTCGGCGGCGCGAACCGCGAGCGATGCGGCGCATTCCACTGCTCTCGCCCTGGAGCAGCAGGTCCAACAGCAGCGGATGAGCTTACTGCGGGCCCTCGGGTTGCCACCGGGTACCGCCGTTGCACTTCGAGAGGACATTCGCCTTTCCGATACCCTCACATTGCCCCCGGCAAACGCCCTCCTTCGCGGCTTGGCCGACCGGCGCCTCGACCTCATCGCGCTCCAGCGGGGCTACGCAAGCCAGGAACTCAGGGTACGTCAGGCTATTCTGGCGCAGTTTCCCCGAATCGATCTGGGTGTCAGCCGTGCAGAGGACAACACCGGTGTGTATTCCGTTGGCCCCTCGGCGACGATCGTGCTGCCCGTCTTCAATCGCAATCAGGGTGCGATCGCGCTGGAGCGCGCCACCCGCAAGCGTCTTTATGATGAATACGTCGATAGGGTGCGCCTGGCCCGAACCGACATCGCCGGGTTGCTGAACGACATCGCCACGCTCACACCTCAGATCGCTGCCGCCCAGGCTGCACTCGCGCCGCTGCGGCAACTGGTAGACACCTACCGAATTGCCGTCAATCGCGGCAGCGCAGACGTGCTGAGCTACTACTCGGCCTGGAATAGCCTCGACCAGAAACAGATCGCACTGCTGCGGCTGAAACAACAACTCGAGGCCGATCGGATCGCCCTGGAGCTGGCGGCAGGTGAGCCCCTGCCTCAGCCGAAGAGCCCACCCAGCTCCGACGCTTCTGCCGGCAGTCCACCATGATCCTGTGGATCGGATGGCTCGCCGCGTTGTGTGCCGCAGTCTCAGCGGGAATCGTCGGTTACTGGGCGGGGCGATCGGCGCTCGCGCGCGCCCGGCCCTCGAGCCGCTGGATAGTTGGGTTGGCCGTCGCTGGCGCTGTGCTGATCGCCGGCTGCGTGGGTTATTCGATTGGCGTTGCGGGGCACGACCGATCTTGGGTCGTTGTGCTGCTCGTCCTCGCCGTGATCCTCGAAGTCTCGATTGGTCTGTACGCGGTGGGTAGCCATGGTGCGGCAAGGCACCCGCCACAGTGGCTGCGATGGACTGCATCATCCGCAGCAGTCGCCGCGGGTCTGCTCGGTGCATTCTGCGGTGGTTACTGGCTAGCTCCAGGAGCCACCGCCGGCGCGAGTACCTCCGAAGCGGCGGCTCATCCAACCCTATCTGCATCGGGTAACGCTCCGGTAGTCCCGGTCCAAACGGTGCCGATCCGGCTAGGAACGATCCAGGAGACGATCACTGCCTACGGGCGCGTGATGGCTCAACCGGGTGCGACGAGTGTGTTGTCCGTACCCTTTCAGGCGACAGTACAGAACATCCTGGTCACCGCCGGCGAAGAGGTGGACGCCGGCACGCAACTCATTACCATCGCACCGAGCCCGGCGGCCCGGACGCAGCTCCTGCAAGCGCAACAGGCGCTGCGTACCGCGCAGGAAGTCCTGAAGCAGGTCGAGCAGGAATACCAGCAGCATCTTGCTGTCAACACTCAACTGGACAATGCGAAGCAAGGCTACCGCTCCGCCCGTCTGCAGCTCGATCGTTTGAAGAAGGAAGGCGTTGCGCAGACCACCACCCTCACCGCATCGTCCCCCGGCATCGTGAGCGGGGTCGACGTTCATCTGGGCCAGATGATCGCCGCCGGCACGCCGCTGCTGGAGGTCGCGCTCGGAGATCGGATCGAAGCGCGACTCGGACTCGAGCCCGAAGACATCCCCAACGTGCATAGTGGAGAGGCGGTCGAACTGACACCCGTACACCTCGACCCCGGACGTCCCGTGACGGGCCAGGTCCGTCTGGTCGCGCACGAGGTGAACCCCGCGACCGCCCTTGTCGAAGTGTTCGTCTCGCTCCCACCGCACTCCGGGCTGACACTGTTCGCCTACGTGCGCGGCATCCTGACCACTCAAGCTCGCCGCGCGCTCATAGTTCCGACCGAGGCGGTGCTGCCCAACAAGAGTGGCTATACTTTATTCACGGTTCACAACGGCCGCGCCGTCCGCCACGTTGGCCTGGAGACGGATACGGAAGTTCAGATCGATGGCGATGGTGTGATGGTGGGCGAGCCAGCCGTTCTCGCCGGCAACTACGAGTTGACGCCTGGTATGGCCGTCTCGTCCCAGGCACGACGATGAGCCCGGCGGGCTGGGCCCAGCATCAATCGCGAGCCATCCTCTTTGCGCTCGCGGTGCTCGCGATTCTGGGCGTGCTCAGTTTCGCGGGCCTGCCCGTCCTACTGTTTCCGCAGGTCAGCTTCCCACGCGTGCGAGTTGGGCTGAGCGCGGGCGACCGGCCGGCCGAGAGAATGATGATCGAGGTGACCCGCCCGGCGGAAGAAGCTCTGCGTGGCATTCGCGACGTGCGCAGCATCCGGTCCGTGACGAGCCGCGGATCCGCCGACGTGGATGTGGACTTCAACTGGGGTCACGACATGGTGACCGCCACTTTGCAGGTTGACGCCGCCATCAGCCGCATTGCCGGCTCGCTGCCGGCGGGCACGAGTTATGAGATACGCCGGATGGATCCAACAGTCTATCCCGCGATCGCCTACAGCCTCACGTCCGATTCGCAGTCGCTGGTGAATTTGCGCGATCTGGCGCTCTACACGCTCAAACCCGACCTGGAGACCGTCGCCGGCGTCGCCAACGTTGGTGTCCAAGGTGGCGCAACCGAGGAATGGCGCGTCGTTGTGGATCCCGGCAAGCTGCAATCGTTCAACTTGACCCTGGCGGACATCGGCCGCGCACTGGCAGCATCCAACGTGCTAACCGCCGTGGGCCATATGCAGCAGCATGGCAAGCTCTATTTGCTCGTATCCGACACGCGATTCAGGACCCTGGCACAATTGCGCTCGGCCGTGATCCGTTCCGCCGCGGACGGCGTGGTTCACCTCGATGATGTGGCCTTCGTGCGACCGGACACGCAGCCCCAGTATGTGCGGGTCACCGCGAACGGTCACGATGCGGTCCTCTTCAACATCTATCAACAGCCGGGCAGCAACACGGTCCAGGTTGCCCGCGATATCAAGGTAAAGCTCCAGCACCTGTCCGGCCACATTCCGGCGCTGAAGGACGGCTCAATCCACATCGCCAACTGGTACGACCAGAGCGGACTCATCCTGGCCTCCGAAGGGAGCGTGCGCGATGCGATGATGCTCGGGGTCATCCTCGCGGCCCTCGTGCTGTTCGCGTTTCTGCGTAGCTGGAAGATCACCCTCATCGCGACACTCGCAGTCCCAACGGTGTTGGCCATCACGCTTGTGGTGCTCTCGGTGCTCCACATGAGTCTCAACATCATGACGCTGGGGGGAATGGCCGCGGCCGTCGGTCTCATCATCGATGACAACATCGTGATGGTGGAGCACCTCGTGCGCCGCCTGAGCTCGAGCGAGCGTCCGCACCGCGAGCGCGTCGTGGCGGCCACTGCGGAATTCACACGCCCACTTGCCGGGTCCTCCAGCTCTACCATCGTCATTTTCGCCCCGCTCGCACTGCTCTCAGGAGTGACCGGAGCCTTCTTCAACGCGCTCTCGCTCACCATGGCGGTGAGCTTGGCTATCTCATTTCTCGTGGCATGGCTCGCAGTCCCTATCCTCAGTGCGCACTGGCTGGGCGAGAAGGAGGTCCGCAGACGCGAGGGGGGCCTGTGGTCGCAGTGGGTCAGTCACCACTATCATCGATGGATGGCCTTGCTGCTGCGGCACTCCTGGCTATCTCTACTCGTCATCGTACCCTTGCTCGTGATCGGTTGGATCGCCTTCGGCCACGTCGGATCGGGTTTCATGCCCTCCATGGACGAAGGAGGATTCGTCCTCGACTATGTCGCGCCCCCAGGCACTTCGCTCCAGGAGACCGACCGGGAGTTGCGCCAGGTCGAAGCCATTCTGGCCCAGAATCCAGCCGTTCAGACCTACTCGCGGCGCACCGGACTGCAGCTCGGCGGAGGAGTCACAGAGGCCAATCAGGGGGATTTTTTCGTACGCCTGAAGCCCTTTCCGCGAGCACCGATCCAGGAAGTCATGGCCGATGTGCGTGCCCGTGTGGCACACAGCGTACCGGCACTGCAGATAGAAACCTCGCAACTGATGGAAGACCTCATTGGAGACCTGACCGGTGTGCCGCAGCCCATCGACATCAAGCTGTTCTCGTCCGACGAATCGAAGCTACTCGAGGTGGCGCCCCGCGTCGCGCAGGCGATCCGCGGCATCCCCGGCGTCATCGAAGTGAAGAGCGGCGTTGTCATCGCGGGCGACTCCCTCGACATCGAAGTCGATCGCGTTCATGCGTCTCTCGAAGGGGTTGACCCGCAGGCCGTCACCAGCACGCTGAGCAACTATCTCAGTGGCAGCGTGACCACTTCGATACGCCAGGGCCCGAGGTTGGTCGGCGTGCGCGTGTGGGTGCCTCAGGATCTGCTCGCCTCGCAGCGCGATCTCGCTGAGCTGCCAATGCGGGCGCCCGATGGCCATCTTTTTCCACTCGAGCGAGTCGCAACACTCCGCGTCATCACCGGCCAACCGCAGATCGACCGACAGAATCTCATGCGCGTCGTCGGCGTCACGGGCCGGATCGGGGGACGTGACCTCGGCTCGACGATGCGGGACGTGCAGCATGTGCTTGCACGCCCCGGACTTCTCCCTCAACAGATGACATACGAGCTCGGAGGCACGTACCAGCAGCAAAGGCAGTCCTTCCAAGGGCTCGAACGCGTCATGCTGGCAGCCCTTGTGCTGGTATACCTCCTCGTGCTGTTGCTTTATCGCAGCTTGCTCGTCGGGGCCGCGATGCTCGTGATCATCTTCCTCGAGATCTGCTGGATCTTGCTGGCACTCTGGCTCACTGGGACCGAGCTCGACATCATGTCCATCATGGGCATGACGATGATCATTGGCATCGTCACGGAAGTTTCGATTTTCTACTTCTCAGAATACCTGGAGATGCCATCGGAGTCGGACCTACATGAGCGTCTGATCGGCGCGGGTGCGCAACGGGGGCGCGCAATAGCCATGACCACGATCGCCGCCGTGCTGGCACTGATCACCCTTGCGCTGGGTGTTGGACAGGGAGCGGCGCTGCTCCAACCCCTTGCTATCGCCATCATTGCCGGGTTGATCGCACAAGTGCCGTTCGTCCTGGTCCTGCTGCCGGCAATACTGGTTCTGATCGGCGCCGCCCAGCCCGAGCGCCGCAACGGCTCGATAACTCTCAGTCCGTGACGGATTAAATCGCCGTGCTGCTCGTCGAATCCCGAGCGGCAGGCCCATGGGCTGTATTGCTGCCCACAGTGGATATGATAGAGCGGGCGCTGCCCGAGGGAGTGCTCGATCCGGGCAGACGCATGTCGGGCTTCCTGTACTTCGAACACTTGCGGAAACCCAGCAGCAGCGCGCCGATACCTTACAACATGAGGTGCACCAGGAGCGCGACGGACGCCGAGAAGCTGGGTGGTGTCCTCGAATTGAATGAAGTTGGAGGCAAGCAGGCGGCGAGGTTGGCACAGCAACTGTGCGCGTGGGCTTATCGGCAGGTCGGGAGCGCGGGCGGCTTGCCGAAACAGGGGGCTAGACTGAGGCGCTCGCGAAAATGAGACCGCTAGTGCTCCTCAAAACGAGGCCGGGCCGGTTACACGATTGCGTGCATAATTCCAGAGGTCTCGCGTAGCCTGAGCTCTTGAACAGAGTCGCTAGAACAGGGTGCTGGA
>CAZBTV010000209.1:0-10257 GCA_964494895.1 uncultured Steroidobacteraceae bacterium
GGTCTTGCATGGTGTTTACCGGGTGAGTCCCTTCATAATGTACATATAGACGAGCGGTAGGCGGATTTTACCCAACCCTAGATGCAGGGCGCGTTTCTCAAAATAGGGGGGTTGAGAACCGCAGCTCGGTGAGCAAGCGCCATCATCGCTGCGGCCACTCGGGGGCGACGTAGGGGATCACCGCTGAGCGCGCGGTCTGGCGCGTGCGTGGGCATCAGTCCCTCCCTTAACGTTGCGGGTCTCACGACATTTGCCTCGCCCAACGATCTTCAGTTTTGGAAAGCCGTAGACTTTACGAAGTTGAACCACCTGCTGACAGGCTACGACACGTCTCAAACGTTCGCTTTTCTCCGGAATCGCCATAAAGACATCTCCATAATGCTCAAGTGCCACATTTATCGGCATTGGGGAACGGCTCACCCCCTGAACGCCTACGCTTCACGCGTCTGGTAGCTCGACCTGCGCATCTCCCTCAAGGTTGCTGCTGCGCTCGCCCCCTTCCTCGCCTTCATAGTTCGATCTCTCCGCTCCCCCGCCGATTCAATGCAGAGGATCTCTGCCTCGCTCATCGATTGGTGCTACTCACCGGAGCCACGCTGCAACTTTTCCTTTTGCGATAGCGTATCTGATTTCATGTCTAAAGCCCCAAATAAAATACGGAAAACCAGGTTGTAGTGCGGATTTATGAGCTAAGACACGGGAATGTGGCAAAAACTTTGCGTCGGACAGTCCGATGCTGCATTGCGCTCATCTCGTGTCGAAACCGAAAACTCACCGCAGGCTGTCGAGCAAACAGCGCCGCAGCTCTACTCTCTCCGTTGCGCGCGCGACAAGTCGTGCGAAGAGTCCTGGAGACAAAGCGCGTCTCGCGCAGATACTCCAAGAGCGCGAGAAGTTAGTTGCGATCGCAGCCTCGGTATTACGAGGTGCTCGTCAAGACGCCGATATAAAGCAGGCGAGAATGGCGGAACTGATGGCGCGCGGAGAAGACGCCATCAGCAACATGGAGTCCGGGCAGACAGAGGTTACTGTCGCGGATGCCATCTTGTGGGCGCGATCCCTGGATTTGGATCCCAGCGAGCTATTTGATCGTCTGATCTTTTACACCCGTCAGCTATACGCGAAGAAAGCGGGGCTGCCACGCTTCTAGCACCGTGCGTCGCGGCATATGCCCACATATTGCACACACGCCGAGTCGTAAGCCTCCTCACAGCAGTTCAGCCAGGGCTCTGGCCGCGGCTCCCCTGAGTCACGCGCATGGGCACTCCCTATTCCAAGTGAGGGCTCAGCAAGCGCAAAGCACAAAACAAACTCATCACGATGAACGAAGGCACAGCGGCGCTCTCGAGCGACATTTCAGCTCGACACAGTGTCGGATCACTACTCTACCCGGCTTGGTTCTTTCCTCTCCCTCGCTCCCCCGCAACGCTCGTGTCCTCTCTCAGAGACATTGGGTCAAAATGGCTCGTGGTTCGTCTATCTAGATGAAAACAGTTGGGAGAATGTCTCTTCTGGCACCGCGGCAAACCGGAAAGAGAGAGCGCCAAGTCGTGACAGCGTTCCGGCCGTGGTTTGCAGATTGAGCGATGAACTGTTGTGGCGGTTACTTCGATCCGCGGGTCGTGCACGTTCAGGCTCGGGGCGATTTGATGTGAGGAGCGTCCGGCAGACCCTGATGGATATGCCGAAATTCGCTCCATCTATCGTCGGGCGACTTAAGGGCTGATTTGTTGGTTGCCGCGTACCGCGCCGGACTATGCTGGCTCAACTCCGGTTCGTTGTCGGTGATTCACATGCGGCGCGCCGAACATTCTGCGAACTCTCTAGGAGCTAACAGAGTCCTGATCTCGCTTGCCAACACGGATATATAGCCGAAACGACACAGGGTGTCAGGCGACTGGGTGCGTCCGCCAGAACTTTGAACTTAAATTGTTGATCCTGATAGCAACTTTTCAACGACAATATTTAGAGGAAAGGGGCCATGCTCATATTGACGCGACGGGTTGGCGAGACCTTGATGATTGGCGATGACGTGACGATCACGGTCCTCGGCGTGAAAGGCAATCAGGTCCGGGTCGGGATCAATGCGCCCAAGAGTGTGGCGGTCCATCGGGAGGAGATTTACGAGCGCATCAAGCGCGAGGGGCGGAACCCTGAGGAACATCCCGGCGCGCAGCCAATCCATGCCGCCGAGTGCGTCCCCGGCTGAGTAACCTGCAAGATAGTCGGAGCGCCGCACGGCAGTGCTGCAGTCCTCGAGCTGCCGTGCGGCGATCCAGGGCTTCCCGAACCGCCGAACTCGATTCCGATGCCGCAGACAATGCTGTCAAGCGCGCAGCGGCGATCCTGCTCCGGAGTGCAGCCAACACTACTCGGGTCTGCAGCTTTTGCGGCATAGCGGAGGACGAGTACGGGCCCCTGGGTGATAGTTGGTATGACCCGAAGGTGATGATTTTCCGGTTGTGTGTCCGGGAACTCACCAGATGGGACACTGATTGCATAGGGAGCGCCGGCTGGCAACGTGTGTGCGGCGAGTGGATCAGATGTGACGGAAGAGATGGATGAACAACATCAAACCGGAATCGGCGGGCCAGCTCGAGCAGATGTCCGTGACGCGAAATGAGGCCAGCGGAAGCGATGGGTTTCGGCCGACCGAATTTTCATCAGCGGAAGCCGCGATGTGCGCTGATGCAGAGAAATCCAGTGCGGAACAAGGCGTGTGCGTATATCAAGTCTGGAGAATTCACAGGCAGCTGCATGAATCCGCCCGATTGCGTCGCAAGCGCGGCTATAGGCGCCGTCTCACGTCCACTACGTTGCTCGAAAAGGTCCGCCTGGGTTGTCGCATCGAGGTGGTGGACGCGAAGACCCGGAAGGACATCACGCATCAGGTCCTCATGGCCTTCTGGGTGGAGTGTGAGCGGCGGGAGCCGCAGTTCAGCCAGGCTCTATTGTGCGAGTTCATTCGGCTCAGTGGCTCGCGCCGCGGGCGGCGGGCGCTGGCCGGTGCGTTTCTTGACTTCATGGCAAGTGCCTACGCGGATGCTAAATCGCCGCCGGCATAATCGCCTCTGCCAAATGTTTCCTGAAGCTCGAGTTCACGTGTATGTAACAGGAGTCTTGGGCTTTGGAGAATCAGGCTCATGCAGTTCGCTGGGCGGATTTCAGACAACATCAGTTTCAGGACGGCCCGGCAATAGCCCATCGAATGCTTATATCCCTCTCACCGCCATTCGGTGAGGGCCTCTTCTAATAGGAAAATGCACCTTGAAACAGCTCGCTATTGCCGCGGCAGCCCTCATTGCAGGCTGCGCTGCCCTTCAGCCGGAAAAATCAAAGTTCGATTGGCATGCACAACCCCTTGGTGAATGTCACGCCGAGGTCGCTCCCTCTGGAGGTTATTGGTTTGTGTACGCCCCTCCTGGCGCGGTCGTGACCGTCTTGCAAGGGTGGCACGTGTCAAAAGAGGTCAGGTTTGACACGGAAGAAACTCGAAAATCTGTCGCGCTGTTCCAGCCCGGCCTCACGGCACTGGAGGATCGGCCGCGAGTTCTGCAGTGCAAGGTGTTTCCACCCCGCCTCGCTCGCGAATCCACGCAGTGACCTGCGTCCTCCGCGCCGTGCGGCTGACTTTGACAATCGCTGCTATGTTTTCGATCACTCAGCAAGCCATCGCGCACTCAATGAGGTTTGATGTCCCAGCCGGCCCGGCGTGCATCACGTGGCTTGAATATGGCGAACAGGTGCACAGCAAGCTTGACTTGTTGTGTGATGATTCGTGCTCGTGCGCGATCCTCACTCATGCTGTGCACGGCCGGATGGATCCCGCAGAAGCTCTCGCGCGGATGCTACGGGGCACCGGGCTTGTGATGGATCGCCATAGATCCTCGATTGCTGTGAGATCCCCACGGCGGGGACGGAGTGGAAGATTGGCCGGGCATCTGCATGCGCAGGCGCTGTCAGATGTGCGAAGGCCCTGCCTGTGCGTGGCCGTCGCCGGCATGCGCACGCGATGGTGTGAAGACGATGGAAGCTTGCAATATCGACCGGACTGCGGGTGAGCCAGCGACAAGGCCAAGCTCCATTGCATAGAGCGGCCGATCAAGGGCGGAATCCTTTCTTTAGAGGAGTGCGAAATACATTCGCGTATGGCGGCCCTGCGATTGCAAACCCGCCCGGAGGCGGCATATAAAGTTGTATACTACTTTTAAACTGTATGAATGGATCTGGATCTTCGGGGGTGCCTTACGCGGACAGGCGGTGCGGAATCGTGAGCGGCGATGGACGCTCGTGCGATCTTGTCAGGAATCATTCGGCGTCAGCGGTGGTTCTGATACCGCCAAAGGCACGCCAGTCTCGTCATGCGCGGCACTAAGCTCACCATCGACCAAGTGGTTGCGCGCAACATCGCGCGCCTGCAGCGGCAATATGGCTTGTCGGTCAAGGATCTAGCGGTGCGGGCCGGTATCGCGCTTACGGACTTGCAGCAGCTCCTACGCGCAGAGACTTCCGCATTCTCGGGAGAGCTGGAGCGTCTGGCAACGGCACTACACGCCACAGAAAGTCAGCTCGTCGAACGAAGGTCAACTCGTGCAAAGACCAGCGGCGTGTCGCCGCGTCCAACACCTCGCAAAAGTTCGAGCGCGCGCCGTCAGGGCAGGCAACGGGGCCGCAGGAAATGATGCATACGGCAGAAACTGATCTTATCCGTGCAACTGGGCTACGAAGTAGAGCCCGGACGCCTCACCAGCTCGGATTCGGTGACTTGCAGGGCGGATGCGATCACCTCCAGAGTGGCCGCTGTGGGATTTCGGTTACCACGTTCCAGCTCCGAGGTGTACCCGTCCGACAGGCCCGCCAGGCGATCCAGTTCGCGTTGTCTGAGCTCTCGCAAGCGCCGGTAGTGGCGGACATTCCTACCAATCGCACGAAGAAATTCGGGAGTTGCCCTGATCTCAATTTTGCGTCGGCGCTGGGGCATACGAGTACTCATTCTCGCAAGTATAGCGACGGCGTGAGCTTGCCGCCCCTCAGCCTCGCTACGAGAACCCATTCCAGGGTTACCCAGTACAGCGGCCGAAGATCGGTGGCGAGCGTACGCCGGCGGGTGAGGTGGCACCCTGTGCTGACTGCTGGCGCACAGTCTTCAGCGAGCCACCAGCGGCGCGAGAAGAATCCTATCGCAACATCGGGTGAGCAAGATGAAGGAACTGCGAAACGAATGCTTGCGGCTCGCCGGGGCTCTGGAGAACCGGTGGACACGGAAATCAGACAAGCGCGCCGCGGCGATCCTGCTGCGGAATGCGGCAAGCACCGAGCCGGTGTGCAGCTTTTGCGGGCTCGGAGAAGGCGAGTACGGACGCTTGCGCGAAAGTTGGTACGACCCGCAGGTGAGGATTTGTTTGTTATGTATCCGAGAGCTTTCTCGATTTGGGACACTTGCGCCAACGCAGTGCCTGCGACATCAGGCGGGCGCGCAGAGCGGAGCAGAGCAGAGCCTGACGGGAGAGTAACCCGATGTTGACGTTTCAGCGAAGGCGGCAGCACGGCGGACCACTGCTATGAAGAGACCCCGCCGCGAAGCTGCCGTGCGCACTGATAGGACAAGGCAGTCGCTTCTGCTCGAGCGCTCATCACTGCCGCTGATAGAGTCTCGTCGCCGCAAGCCCGTTCGACCCCCTCTCCGCAAAATGAAAAAGCGAACAGGAGGTCTCCCCAAGAAGGATCAAGGATCAGTGGCAGCAAGGGTCGCCGCCGTGTTCGGGGACATGCTACGCCAGGAGCGCAAAGCAAAAGGGCTATCGCAGGAGGATCTCGCGCTCGTTGCCGGCCTCGATCGTTCTCACGTCAGTGCACTCGACAGAGGCGTCAAGCAACCGACACTCACAAGCTTGTGGAAGCTGGCGGAAGGACTGGGAGTGCCACCATCGAAACTGATCATGCTCGTCGAGAAGTACATTCAGATTTTGATAGTGACGGCGTCGGCCACAGATTCCGAGCCGAAATGATGTGTTCCGAGGTGGACCGGAGAGGCAGATGAAAAAGCGAAGGCGACGAGCGGCGAGCCAACGCAAGCGGACACTGGTTGCACGGCGTGACCTCAGCCGAAGTCGTGAGAGAGAGGCGGCCAAGTCCTGCAGTGCGGATTCGGTGATGAGTGTCGCTGAGGCGGAGAAGAGACAAAATGTGTTTCAGGTATGGAAGACCGGCAGCCGTCGGCTGTGTGGGGCGCTGGCTCATGATGCCAAGCCAGACTACCGCCGCTATATCACTCTCGGCGAGTTGCTCGAGATGACCCGTTCAGGACAGTCTATCCGTGTGCGGGAGGTGAAGAGCCGGACCGACATCACATGTCAGATTCTGATGGCGCTGTGGTTGGAGTGCGAGGAACGCCAGCCCCAGTTTGGCGAGTCGCTGCTGCGAGAGATCATTCGGTTGGCTGACAGCCGGACTTTACCGCAAATGCATGCCGCCGCCTTCTTCCGCTTCATGGCTGATACGTACAGGGACGATGGCGTAGCGCAGGGCCTGGGAGACGCGCGCAAGCCTGTCGAGAGGCTGTCAGAATCCGAGAAACCTATGGCTTGCCCGGGTTGAGGGCTGCCCCACAGTTGCGTCGCAATTCGCGGAGCGACCAAGAAAAATCCCGCGAGGGCGGCGCGATTGGGTTGGACGACGGAGATTCGAACCCAATGCGGGAGCCGCTCGAAGACGATTGACCTTCTGGTCGGTCAAACCCTTGAATTCCGCCTCTCATCTACTTCTTGGCGTTCGCCGTTCTGGCTCAAAGCCTGCCGGATCCTCGTCGGGTCCGAATGATCTGGAACGGAACTCCAGTGTCACTGTGTGAGAGAAAACTTCAGGATTCGGTGGGGCCGGCAACGGGGAAGCGCTCTCGATCGCGTGTACGAGTGATGTTTGCCAAGGGGTATCGCCATTGCAACTGATGATCTCGACTTCCTGTACACGGCCACTGGCGTCCTGGGCGATTCTCACCCTGCATTTGAAAAAGCCTGATGCGAGCGGGCGTCGTGGCCTGAGCCAGGCGCGCTCGATCCGCGCGTCGATCTGTCCGAGATAGCGGCCGGCCACCATCGAGTTCGCGGGACTTGTCTGCTGAGGGTCCTTGTCTGCGCCTTCGTCGTCTGTTATCTCCTGCAATCCATCGATATTTGCTGGTAGCGCCGCCTCAGGGGCACCCATGGGCTGAAGAGGTGCGCTCTGAGAGGGGAGTGTCGAAGCGGACTGATGTATCGATACCGCCGGTAATGTACCTGCATCGGACTCGTCGAGGCGCACCCATGTCATCGCCTCATTCTCGCCAGTGCTCGGGTCCTGGGGTATAGGCGGGTGGCGCTTGAATAGGGATGCGCCCATCAAGACCGGGGAGAGCAGAAGAACATGCAACGAGAGCGAGGTCAGGACCCCGAAGATCGAGGACGCCATCCGACCTGACCTTCGGCAATCAAGCAAAGGATTTGAAGGAGCTCGTGTCATCCGCCTTCGAAAGGTTGCGGCGTTCAGTATCCCTAGTCGGGCGCCATCTCAAAACGTCGAGGATGACCTGCAAACTGTCACAAGCACGTTAAAGCCCTCCGCCCTCGGAATCAAGTGCTGTCCCGCGCCCATTCGGAATCGCATTCCTTCATCGGGTGTCGGTCCTCTTGGTAGTACTGTCACTACCTGGACATAGCGCAATGTCAGCCACCCACTTCCCTTGACACCGTAAGTCGAGCGCGGCTATAAATCTGAGCGTCGGGGGGCGTGAGAGTCGGTTTCAAACAATAACAAAATGATCGCACACCGTCGGTGTGCGGATGGCAGAAGAAGTATACCTTTCAGAGCTGGACGTTTCCGAATCTGGTTACGGATTCGTGACTCGATTGCGGTGGCCTGATGTTCAGCCCTGATTGGCATCCCTTCCGGGTGAATGTGAACTTGAAGCCGCTCCTGCGATTTCCAATGGCTGCCGCTCGCGCGGCCTGCCCACGTCTCCGAACCGACGACTGATTTGGCTCCTTCTGTAGGCGTTGTTCGCCTTTTGCCGACCGTGGAGTGTTGCTGTGAAGATTGCCCCCTCTATCTCTAAAGGCGTACTGATTACCTTCGTCGCGATCCTCGGCTCCGGGGGCGCGCAACACACTCAGGCGGCGGTGGGGCGAACTCCCGGAACCTTTTCCGTCTCACCAACAGGCGCCTCGACATACACCATTCCCATTTGGGCGCCGCAGGGGCCAAGAGGCATACAGCCCAATATCGCATTGGTCTATAACAGTCGGTCAGGAAACGGATATGTCGGTGTTGGCTGGAGCCTTGCGGGGTTGAGCTCCATTTATCGATGCAACCTCACCTATGCACAGGATGCGGTGCCTGCACCCGTATCACTGTGGGCCGGTGACGGCTACTGCCTGGATGGACAGCGCCTACGGCTCACCTCCGGCACGTATGGGACGGCGGGATCGACTTACCAGACCGAAATCGCCAATTTCAAGAACGTGACGGCGTACAGCTCCGCCGGTAATGGCCCGGGCTATTTCATTGTTCAAACCCCGGACGGCCACACCTTGCAGTATGGCAATGGCGGTAACTCGCAGGTGCTTGCAAGTGGCACCAGCACAGCCTGGCAGTGGATGCTCAACCAGGTGAGTGATCCAGCCGGCAACACGATGACGATTACGTACAGCATCGCGACCGGTACGGTCGTGCCCAGCACGATCTCATGGACCCCTACGACCCACGGGGCGAATACGTACAGCTACACGATGCAGTTCGCCTATGGTACCGACGTGCCACAAAGCTCGAAATACGGCTACGTCGCCGGAACCCCTGTCGTGGACACAAATCTGCTGAACGCCATCACCATCAGCTACCTGGGGACGACAGTCAAGAAATACCTGTTGAGCTACCAACAGTCGCCCACTACGCAGCGCGAGGAGCTCATCCAGGTACAAGAGTGCGCGGATGCAGGCGCGACGAATTGCCTGGCGCCGACCACGATGGCCTATCAGAATGGCGCAGCAGGCGTCGCCGCTACGTCGTCCAGCTTGGTGGGCATGGGAAGTGGAACGAATGGGTACCTTGCCAATTACGATCTCAACGGCGACGGCTACAACGACCTGGTCTACCAACTTGCCAGCGGGGAGTGGTTTGTCGCTTTTGGTTCGGCTAGCGGTTACGGTTCGAGCGTCGACACCGGTGTCAACACACCGGGCTACATCGCAGGAAGGGGTTGTCTGCTCGTCGGGGACCTGCTTGGCACGGGCCAGGCCGGGCTAGTTGCGAACAACTCCGGTACCTGGTGGTACTACCGTTGGAATGGCTCAGTCTTCTCCGGAGTCAGCACCGGCGTGCCATACGACACGGCCGCGACCTCCTTTGCCCTTGCGGACACCAACGGAGATGGTCTGCCCGATCTCGTCTCGCTTGAATTGAATCCCGGCGGAGCGGCCGAGGCGGTCGTCTTTACGCGGCTCAATAGCAGCTCGAGCGGCACACTGAGCTTCGGTGCCGCAAACAATGCCTATACGAATACGTCTTCCGAGTTCCCTCTCACGTCCGGATCCCTCGAGAGCGCCGACATACAACGGGCTGGACCCGTCAGTTACTTTGATTTCAATGGAGACGGCCGGCAGGATCTCATGCTGCACCTGACTTATCGGGACAGCGCAGACAACATCAACATCCACGACGGATATCAACTGCTGGGAAGCGGTGCCAATTTCGCGGTCGTACCCTTCAGTACCGACGGATCCGCGCCCTATTTCGTCAACTGGAACAATGATGCATGCACCGACTACATCACCGGCGCCACACTGGTGATCTCCGCCTGCAACGGCAACGCCGGTGCATCCTTCAATTTGGGTTACAAGCCGTTGACAGTGATGGACTGGGACGGCGATGGGCGCACTGATCTTGTCTACGCGTCCGGCGGATACCTGTACGTCCAACTGTCTACCGGACAAGGTCTCAGCACTGCGATCGCCACCTCCATCCCGTGGAACTCGGCCGCCACTTACGTCGGGTACGACATCAACGGCGATGCGCTCGATGACTTGACCGCCTGGACGGGTACCACGTTCAGCTACAACCTCCACAATAGCGGCGGCCAGCCCCCCGACCTGTTGTCGAAAATCACCGACGGATACGGAAACTATGCCAGTCCGACGTATGTCTCGCTGACTCAAGCGGTGGGCAGCACCTATTTCGAATGGAACGATGCGCAACTCCCTTACCAGAACTACAACGGCCCGATCTACT
>CAZBTV010000210.1:0-10065 GCA_964494895.1 uncultured Steroidobacteraceae bacterium
TTGCGGCGCTAGCCCCTCAAGCTAGTGTGTCTACCAATTCCACCACGTCGGCAACGACAAAAATAAATTTATCTTTCTGGAACGCGCTTATTTCGGCGGCGCAGTCGGCGCCGACTGCGCCGGAGCGGAAGCCGGTGCTCCTGAGGCAGCAGGGGCCGTCTGAGGCGCAGTGGGAGCAGTCGTCGTCCCCGAGCTGCTTGCGGGTGCACCCGGCGTTGCGGACGGCGGAACGGGGGTCGCCGTACCGGCACCCGAAGGCGTCGTCGCAGGCTTGTTGGCTCCCTGCGCTCCACTCGCCTTGCCATTCTTCTCAGCCGCAATGTCGAGAATCGACTTCGGCTGCGACGCCGCAGCTGAATGCGTGCCCATGTAAGTGAGCAGCAGACTGTTGAGCATGAAAATGGCCACGAAGATAGCCGTCGCGCGTGACAATGCCGTCGACGCGCCGCGTGCCCCGAAAACAGTCCCAGAGGCGCCCGCGCCAAACCCTGCCCCAGCCTCAGCCCCCTTGCCCTTCTGAAGCAGCACGAGGCCGATGATGGCGAAGCACGAGAACACCTGCACTATGGTCAAAATCACTCTTAGCATAGGCCTGCGGCCAACTTTCCCCGGAGTCGAATCGACCCCGTAAATCCAACGGCGCTTTGCGCCGGTAACAGGACCCGTCTCAAACTATCCACACGGCTACCCGGCGGCAGCCAGGATGGCCAGAAATTCGTCCGCCTTGAGTGAGGCGCCACCAATCAGGCCGCCGTCGACATCGGGCATCGCAAACAGCTCGGCTGCATTGCCAGCTTTCACGCTGCCGCCGTAGAGGATGCGGGTATCTCCCGCAATTCTAGCATCCCGCGCCGCAATCCGGGCACGTATGAAAACATGCACGTCCTGCGCCTGCTGGGGAGTCGCATTTCGTCCCGTCCCGATGGCCCAGACCGGCTCATAAGCGACCACGCCATGCCCCAGGACCTCTGGCCCGCAAAGCTCCAGCACTACATCGAGCTGGCGTCCAATCACCTCTTCCGTCCGGCTCGCCTCGCGATCAGCCAACTGCTCGCCCACACACAGGATCGGAATCAACCCTTTCGCATGAGCCGCCGCGAATTTCCTCGCAACGAGCTGCTCACTCTCTCGATGAATGAGCCGCCGTTCCGAGTGCCCGACGATCACGTACTTGCAACCGACATCCTTGAGCATCCCCGCCGAGACTTCGCCGGTGAAGGCGCCGTGGGTTTCCGCACAAGTGTCCTGCGCCCCGAGGGCGATTGGGCTGTCCCGCAACATCCGGCCCACTTCCTGGAGGTACACGAACGGAGGACAGACCACGCACTCAGCACCCGCGGCAGCCGGATAACCGCCGACGATCTCTTCGATGAGTCGCGCGTTCTCGCCGCGCGACCCGTGCATTTTCCAATTTCCCGCAACAATGGGACGGCGCATCAGGACCGACCTCGTAGCAGGTCAGGATCAGGGCGCGGGATGATAGCTACGAGTCCAAGTCGGTGCAACGAATCTCCCTACCTCATTATCCAGCCGCCGCCTCCTTCACCACCGCCGCAAGCTCCGTCGCGGCAGACCGGGTAGCCTCCTCGTTGCGTCCTTCGACCATTACCCGAATCACAGGCTCAGTGCCCGAGGCGCGCAGCACCACGCGACCGTCGCCCGCCATCCGTTCCTCGATGCCGCGGATCGCAGCCTGCACCGCAGGTACCGATGCCGGATCGAATCGTTTCGCTACCTTCACGTTCAGCAGCACTTGAGGGAACTTCAACATTCCCGAGGCGAGCTCCGCGAGCGACATCCCCGTCTTCTTCATCACCGCAAGGACCTGCAGAGCGCTGACGATGCCATCACCGGTAGTCGTCTTATCCAGACACAGGATATGCCCTGACGTCTCGCCTCCAAGAATTCCGCCCGTGTCGCGCAGTAGCCCCAGCACATAACGGTCACCCACCGCCGCGCGTTGGAACTCGATGCGGCTCTCGCGCAAGGCCACTTCCAGACCGAGATTGCTCATGACCGTGCCGACCACCGGCCCTCGCAGAGTACCTGCCTGTTGGTGAGCACGCGCGATGATGTACAACAATTGATCACCGTCGACGAGGCGTCCGAGGTGATCGACCATGACGAGACGATCCCCGTCGCCGTCGAGCGCGAGTCCGACGTTGGCCCGCACTCCGGGGACCGTAAGTTGCAGAAGATCGGGTGCAGTGGAGCCGCAGCCATCATTGATGTTGCGGCCATTCGGTGAGCAACCGATGGGAACAATTTCCGCCCCCAGGTCCGCGAGCACGCGCGGAGCGACCTTATATGCGGCGCCGTTCGCGCAATCGATCACGATCTTCATGCCGCTGAGATCGATGCCCGGCGGCAGCGTAGAGGCGCAGAAATCCTGATAATGGGTACGCGACTTGTCGACGCGCGTGGCGCGCCCGAGACTCCGTGACGTACGCGTCACAGGGGGCTGCGTAAGCTCCTGCTCGATACGGTCTTCGAGCTCATCAGACAACTTCGCGCCTGTCGCATCGAAGAATTTGATGCCGTTGTCGTCGTACGGGTTGTGCGAGGCACTGATCACGACGCCAAAATCACATTCGAACCGGCGCGTCATATAGGCGATACCCGGCGTAGGCAGCGGACCGATCAGCATGACGTTCACGCCGGCAGCGACGAACCCGGCCTCGAGGGCCGACTCGAACATGTAACCCGAGACGCGTGTGTCTTTGCCGATCAGCACCGTACCGCCCTCTGGCGTGAGTACGCGCGCCACAGCGCTCGCCAGGTTGAGTGCGAAATCAACCGTCATCGGCGACTCGCCGACCTGACCTCGAAGGCCATCGGTACCAAAATACTTGCGACCCATTCAGACTCCCCTGACCGTAGTGCCGACCGCGGCGACTATCTTCAGCGCATCAACCGTCGCGCTCACATCGTGAGCCCGAATGATCCGGGCACCGCCCATGGCCGCGATCACCGCCAGCGCAACGCTTCCGTGGACACGTTCGACGGCGCTTCGGCCAGTCAGTGTGCCAACAATCGACTTGCGTGACAAACCGACCAACACCGGCTGCTCACCCGCGGTGAGCTCCGGTAAGCGTCGCAGCAACTCGAGATTGTGCTCCAACGTCTTGCCAAAACCGAAGCCCGGGTCGATGACGAGACGATCCGACGGTATTCCGGCGGCGCGGCAAGCCTGCGCCCGCTCGTCGAGAAACGCTTTGACCTCCTTCACGACATCAACATAACGGGGTGCCTGCTGCATGGTGCGCGGATCGCCCTGCATGTGCATGAGGCACACCGCGGAGCCGCTGGTGGCAGCCATTTCCAGCGCTCCCGGCTCGGTGAGCGCGCGCACGTCGTTGATCAGCCCGGCACCGGCGGCAGTGGCTTCACGGATGACTTCGGGTTTGCCGGTATCGACGGAAATGATCACCTCGGGGGCAGCCCGGTGGAGGCGTTCCACTACCGGCACTACCCGCCTCAGCTCCTCGTCGACCCCTACCGGCGTCGCACCGGGGCGGGTCGACTCGCCACCCACATCGACGATGGACGCTCCGTCCTCCACCAACCGCAAGCCATGCGCGACCGCGGTCTCCAGATCCTGAAAGCGACCACCATCGGAAAATGAGTCGGGTGTGACATTGAGAACGCCCATGACAACCGGGCGTGTCAGATCGAGCGTTTTGTAGCTGCAGCGGATGAGAAGCGGTAGCGCACCGGGACGAGGCGCGCCACCCCGCCCCGAAGGCTCCGCGGACGATACTTCGTGGCGGCTGCCCATACTCACGGGTGGGGGGTCGTTACACGTTGTTGCACAGGCGGCGCCGGAGAACGGCGCCGCCTGTATATCGGACTCTCTGACTAGTGCTGACCGGCGGGCGAGCCGATCGGCCCACCCGTCGCGGGACCTTCCGCGGGGGACTTCGGCGGCGGCTTATTGGACAAGGTGTCATCCCACCCTGCCGGCGGCCGCGGTGGCCTGCCCGCCATGATGTCCTTCAGCTGCTCCTCGTCGATAGTTTCGTACTTCACCAGCGCCTCGGACATGAGGTGCAGCTTGTCCAGCGAGCTGGTCAGAATCTGACGCGCGCGCTGATAGTTGCTTTCGATCACCCGGCGCACTTCCTCATCGATGGCATGCGCGGTGACGTCGGACACCTGCTTGTGTTGGGTCACACTGCGCCCGAGGAACACCTCGCCCGAGTCTTCCGAGTAGGTCAGCGGTCCAAGCTTGTCGGACAAGCCCCATTTCGTGACCATATTGCGCGCCAGGTCGGTCGCCCGCTCGATATCGTTTGAGGCGCCGGTGGTGACGGACTCCGGCCCGAAAATCAGCTCTTCGGCGATACGGCCGCCAAACAGGGTTGCAATGGCGCTTTCGAGGCGCCGCTTCGAGAAGCTATAGCGGTCCTGTTCCGGAAGGAACTGGGTAACTCCCAGTGCGCGCCCGCGCGGGATAATGGTCACCTTGTAGACAGGATCGTGCTCAGGAACGGTCATGCCGACAATGGCGTGGCCGGCCTCGTGATAAGCGGTCATCTTCTTCTCCGACTCGCTCATCACCATCGAGCGCCGTTCGGCGCCCATCATGATCTTGTCCTTTGCGCGCTCGAACTCTTCCATCCCTACCATGCGCTTGTTGGCGCGGGCGGCGAAGAGCGCAGCCTCGTTCACCAGATTCGCCAGATCAGCACCCGAGAACCCGGGTGTGCCGCGGGCAATATAGCCAGGCTTGACGTCGTCGCTGAGAGGAACGCGGCGCATGTGCACACGAAGAATCTGCTCCCGGCCCCTGACGTCCGGCAGAGGAACGACCACCTGCCGATCGAAACGTCCGGGACGCAGCAAAGCGGGATCGAGCACATCCGGCCGGTTCGTCGCAGCGATGACAATGATGCCTTCGTTACCTTCGAAACCGTCCATCTCGACCAGGAGCTGGTTCAACGTCTGCTCACGCTCGTCGTGCCCGCCGCCCAGGCCGGCGCCACGGTGACGGCCCACTGCATCGATCTCGTCGATGAAGATGATGCAGGGCGCGTGCTTCTTCGCCTGCTCGAACATGTCACGGACACGGGAAGCGCCCACACCCACGAACATTTCGACAAAGTCGGAGCCCGAAATCGTGAAGAAAGGCACCTTCGCCTCTCCCGCGATGGCGCGCGCGAGCAGCGTCTTGCCGGTGCCAGGCGAACCCACCATGAGGACGCCCTTGGGAATCTTGGCACGGAGCTTCTGGAACTTGCCGGGATACTTGAGGAAATCGACGATCTCGGAAACTTCCTGCTTGGCCTCGTCGACCCCGGCGACGTCGGCGAACGTGACGTTCACCTGGTCCTCACCCAGGAGCCGCGCCCGGCTCTTGCCGAAGGACATGGCCCCCCGGCCACCGGAGGCGCCCTGCATCTGGCGTAGCATGTACACGAACACCAGTATCAGTAGCAGCGCCGGTGCCAGCTGCAGAAGCAGCTGTGCCAGGAAGTTCGGCTGTTTTGGCGGGCGGCCTTCGATAGCCACATTCGCCTTTTGCAGGGCTCCAATCAAGGCCGTGTAATCGGTCTCGGGATTGAAGGTCTTGAACTGTGTCTTGTCCTTGCGCTGCCCGTAGATCATGTCTCCCTGCAGCACCACGGAATCCACCCGATTGGCCTTGACGTCATCAAGGAAGGTGGAATAGCGAACCTCTTCCGGCTGGCCCACTGTCGGCATGTAGCGGCTGAAAACCGCCAACAGCACGAGGACAATTACCACCCACAGCAGGATGTTTTTAGTCAAATCGTTCACGCGTCGATCAGGCCTCTCAGTTGCGGCTTACCGGCCGTTTCACCCGTTATCATGAGTCAATTAGTTGAGCAAGCTACACCAAGCGAAAGTCCATAGCTAGCAAATACATCTCAGCACTCCGTGCTCGGGACGCGGCCGGCTTCTGCAGCTTCACTTTCCCGAACTTGCCCCGGGCCGCCTGTACCAGTTCCTGGAATCCAGCGCCCTGGAAAACCTTGATCAGGGCACCGCCATGCGGCTTCAAGACCCGTCCAGCCATATCCAGTGCCAACTCACCCAGATATGCGGATTTCGCGTGGTCTATCACGTCCATGCCGCTCATGTTGGGGGCCATGTCCGACAAAACCACATCCACCGTGCGCTCCGGGAGAAGCGCCAGGATCTGGTCGAAGACGGCCTCCTCGCGGAAATCACCTTGGATGAACTCGACACCCGTGATACCCGGCATTTCGAGGATATCCGTCGCCACGACCCGCCCCTGCGGGCCGACTTTCCGGCGGGCGTACTGACTCCACGCGCCGGGGGCCGCTCCCAGGTCCAGACACACCTGCCCCGCTTTGAGAAGCCGTTCCCGTCGGTCGATCTCCTCGAGCTTGAACACCGCACGCGAGCGCCAACCCTCGGCCTGGGCGCGCTTCACGTACGGATCGGTGAAATGCTCCTGAAGCCATTGACGGCTGCTTTTCGAACGCCGGGTCATCGGCTTTGTTCCCGCTCGCGCCCGCAGATCAGAAGGAGCGCCCTATATAATCGAGTCTATGAATAAGAAGACACCGGCCAGTGGCGCGGCACCTGCTCCTGTCCGCCCGGACATCTCTTGCCCAGATCTCTCCGAAAAGCAGCGCCGGTACCTCAGGGGACTCGCCCATCCTCTCGGTCCGGTGATCCGCCTCGGAAAAGAAGGGCTCACGGAAGCGGTCGAGAAGGAAACCATCCGGGCTCTGTTCGATCACGAGCTCATCAAGGTCAAGGCTCCGGGCGGCGATCGCGACACTCGCGACGCGCTGTTCATCGCCCTTGCGGAACGCACCGGCAGCGCACTGGTGCACCGCATCGGCAATGTCGCGGTACTCTACCGACCTCGTCCGGACGTGAAGCGGATTTTGATCCCTGATTGACCGAGCGCTACGGATCGACTCGGCTCCAACCGCCGCAGAGGGTGCCAACCGGGTGGGCACCCTTCCGGGCCAGCCTTACTCGAATCTGATCGCGACGATCTCGTAGGAACGGATGCCTCCAGGCGCGGCCACGTCAACGATATCGCCCTCGGACTTCCCAACCACCGCGCGGGCAATGGGGGAAGTAATCGAGATGCGTCCGGCCCTGATATCCGCCTCGTCCTCGCCGACCACCTGATAGGTGACGCGATGTGCGTCGTCCTGGTCCTCGAGCTCCACCAGTGCGCCGAACACCACTTTGCCGTTGTTCGTCAGCTTCGACGGATCGATCACGTCGGCGTTCGACAGCTTCGTTTCGATCTCTTTGATCCGGCCTTCGATGAAGCCCTGCTGCTCGCGCGCAGCGTGATACTCGGCATTCTCCGACAGATCACCGTGCCCGCGCGCCTCCGCAATCGCCTTGATTACGTTCGGGCGGGATTCCGTTTTGAGCCTCTTGAGCTCAGCGCGCAGCGCTTCGGCGCCACGCAAAGTCATAGGAGTGCGTTTCATGCACGTAACGCCTTTGTTGATATCTCCGTATGCAAATCTTGCAGTCGATTGACTTCGACCTCGTCGAGGTGATCGAGCGCTTCACAAGTAGCCAGCCCCGCCGCAAGCGTGGTGTAGTACGTGACGCGGCGATAGACAGCTTCCCGTCGGATCGAGTTCGACTCCCGGATAGCCAGCTTACCTTCCGTGGTGTTGACGATCAGGTCGATTTCATCGTTCTTGATCATATCCACTACGTGAGGACGTCCCTCGCGAACCTTGTTCACCCGACGACAAGGAACACCGGCCTCGGTAAGCGCGTGCGCCGTCCCCTCGGTGGCGAGTACCTCGAAGCCCCGTTCGATGAGCTTGCGTGCAAGCCCTATCGCTCCAGGTTTATCGCGGTCACGCACACTGATGAAGCATACGCCGTTGCGCGGCAGCTTTACGCCCGAAGCGGTCTGCGCCTTGGCGTAGGCCTCACCAAAAGTCCGCCCTGTCCCCATCACCTCGCCGGTGGACTTCATTTCCGGACCGAGTATCGGGTCGGCCTCCGGGAACTTGTTGAACGGAAACACCGCTTCTTTTACCGAGAAGAAGGTCGGTACCCGCTCCGTGGTCGCGCCCAGCTCCTTCAGCTTACGCCCAGTCATCACTCGCGCGGCAATCTTCGCAAGTGGCGCGCCCGTGGCCTTGGACACGAAAGGGACGGTGCGTGAAGCGCGCGGATTCACTTCCAGGACATAAATGATTCCGTTCTGAATGGCGAACTGGAGGTTCATCAGCCCGACCACGTTCAGCGCCTTCGCCAGCTTGCGCGTCTGCTCACGCAGATCGTCTTGTACCTGTGGACTGAGGCTGTTGGGGGGCAGTGAGCAACCTGAATCACCCGAGTGGACCCCCGCTTGCTCGACGTGCTCCATGATCCCGCCGATCAGGACATCCTCGCCGTCGCAGACCGCATCGACATCGATTTCCGTCGCTACGTCGAGGAAACGATCCAGCAGCACCGGGCTATCGTTGGATACCTGCACGGCGTGCGTCATGTACGATCGCAAGTCTTCCTCGTTGAAAACGATTTCCATGGCACGGCCGCCGAGCACGTAGGACGGTCGCACGACGAGCGGGAAACCGACTTCGCGAGCCAGACTCACCGCCTGATCTTCCGTCCGGGCGGTCGCATTTGCAGGCTGCTTCAGATTCAGTTTGCGCACGAGCGCCTGGAAGCGCTCACGATCCTCGGCCACATCGATCGAATCCGGTGAGGTGCCGATGATCGGGGCACCCGCCTCCTCCAACGCCCGTGACAGCTTCAGGGGCGTCTGGCCGCCGAACTGCACAATCACGCCCTCCGGCTTTTCCTTCGCAAGCACCTCCAGCACATCCTCGAGCGTCAAAGGCTCGAAGTACAGGCGATCCGAGGTGTCATAGTCGGTCGAGACGGTCTCGGGGTTGCAGTTGACCATGATGGTCTCGAATCCGTCCTCACGCAGTTGCAGAGCCGCGTGCACACAGCAATAGTCGAACTCGATACCCTGTCCGATACGATTTGGCCCACCGCCAAGGATCATGATCTTCCGGCGATTGGTCGGATTCGCCTCGCATTCTTCCTCGTAGGTGGAGTACAGGTAGGCGGTCGAGGTGGCGAATTCCGCGGCGCACGTGTCCACTCGCTTATAGACAGGCACCACGCCCAGCTCGTGACGCTTGGAGCGGACCGCCCGCTCGGGCATGTCGACGAGCCTGGCCAGGCGGCTGTCGGAGAAGCCTTTGCGTTTCAGCACACGGAGACGGTCGGCCGCGAGAGCCGGAAAGCCCTCCTTCGCGACCCGTGCTTCTTCCTTGACGAGATCCTGGATCTGCGCCAGGAACCAGGGATCGATGTTGGTCAGCTCGTGAATGCGCTCGAGCGTCCAACCCGCCCGGAATGCATCCGCAACATACAACAGGCGATCCGCGCCCGGCGCCTGCAGCTCGTTCGTCAGCTTGTCACGCGCCTCCTCGGTCTGGAGGCTTGCCAGGCGGGGCGAAAGCCCATCGAGGCCGGTCTCCAGGCCGCGCAACGCTTTCTGTAGCGACTCCTGGAAGGTGCGCCCGATCGCCATCACCTCACCGACTGACTTCATCTGCGTCGTCAGGCGATCGTTGGCGGCGGGAAACTTCTCGAAAGTGAAGCGCGGTATCTTCGTGACGACATAGTCGATCGTTGGCTCGAAAGACGCCGGGGTCGCGCCTCCGGTGATGTCGTTCCTGAGCTCATCGAGCGTGTAGCCCACCGCAAGCTTCGCGGCGATCTTTGCGATCGGGAAGCCCGTCGCCTTCGAGGCAAGCGCCGAGGAGCGTGAGACGCGCGGATTCATCTCGATCACCAGCAAACGTCCGTCCCGAGGATTGACGGCGAACTGCACATTGGAGCCGCCGGTATCCACGCCGATTTTGCGCAACACGGCGATGGATGCATCGCGCATCCTTTGATACTCCTTGTCCGTGAGCGTCAACGCCGGTGCGACGGTGATCGAATCGCCGGTATGCACTCCCATCGGATCGAAGTTCTCGATCGAGCAGACGATGATGCAGTTGTCCTTGTGATCGCGCACCACCTCCATCTCGAACTCTTTCCAACCGATGACTGACTCCT
>CAZBTV010000211.1:0-9999 GCA_964494895.1 uncultured Steroidobacteraceae bacterium
GGTTGCTCACCGCTGCGAGGCTTGCTGGAGTCCAGAATGTGATCTTCGTTTCCACCATCAGTGCATTTGAAGGCGCGCGATCGGCATACGGGCGGTCGAAGCTGGAAGCAGAGAGCCTAGTACTCGCGCATGGAGGACTGGTGCTCCGACTTGGCTTGGTTTTCGGACAACAAACTGCGGGGGGCGTATTCGGCGCCCTCATGAGGCTGGCTACGCGGCTACCCGTCATTCCGACGATAGGGGGGGGCTCCGGGAATCAATATCTGCTCCACGAGCGCTCATTTTCAGCTGCGATTTTGCGCGCGGTTCGCGGAGACTTCTCAGGGGAGCGCCGTCCGCTCACGCTCGCTCATCCTGCTCCCATTTGTCTAGCGGACCTGATGCGTGCGCTTGCCAGATCCAAGGGACGTAAAGCTCCGGTTGTTTCCGTTCCGTGGCTTATACCTTACGCCCTGTTACGAATCGCGGAGCTGGCTCGAGTTCCATTAGATTTCAGAAGCGATAGCCTGATCAGCTTCGTGCGTCAAAATCCAATGCCAGACTTCGCGCCTTTGTTCGAGCACAAAGTGGATATGCTGCCGTTCAGGTCATGGATGACAGAAAAGTGAAGCTATCCGCGATGGATTGGAAACGATCTTTATCGAAAGGAGGATCCTGTTCGACGAAGTACTGTTGCACACCTGCTTTGCGAGCCGCAGGTACAATCCGTCGCCAGTCAACAATTCCGCGCCCGACTTCTGTCGCTACAATGGAAAAGGCAAAATTCTTGCGTGTCGAGGGGGCGATATCTTTGACATGCATGAGCCGAAATCGACCGGGATAGCGACCAAGCAGGTCGACCGGATCGAGGCCTGCGGTGCAAACCCACCCGACATCCATCTCAAATGTGACGAGAGAGGGGTCCGTCCCGCGCACAATGATGTCAAAGCCGGTCGTATCGGATATTGGCGCGAATTCGACGTTGTGATTATGGTATCCGAGACGCAGACCTTCACGACGTAGTGCCTCCCCTTTCTCATTGAGGAACGCCGCGGTTCGGTTCCAGTCATCGACGGTTGGAGGAACCATCTTGTCCGCCTCGACTCGCAACAGCGGTATGGGCAATACCACCGTCGTCGCGCCCAATGCGTGGACGGAGGCGGCAAGGGCCGCAATATCACCATCAAGGGCGAGTTTACTCCCACCGGTCCCAATATGAATACTGGTGAGGCGCAGCCCCACGCGGTCCGCTGCGGCGCGCAGTGCGGAAGGCTCACGATCGTAAAAGCCGGCGAGCTCGACGGTTTTGAAACCGATCCTTGCTACCTTAGAGAATGTACCGTCGAGATCATTCGTAGTAGCGTCTCCAACGGTATAAAGTTGTAGCCCGATTGGCAGGCCATTTCTCTGAAAAAAGCCAGAGTTAGCTGTGGCCAACGAGCTAATGGAAAAGGAGTGAGCCAAAACAGCTGCAAAGGAGGTACGAAGGAACGTACGACGATCCGATTTTAGACTGTGATTCCGCGACATTGTCTACCTCTTTGGTAGGGCGAACGCGACGATCGATCCGCCGTTCTTACCCTTTACATTTTTTCCACCACCTGCCCCTATAACAACGAATTGACGGTCTCCGGCCATATAGGTCGATGGGGAAGCAACGCCCGCCGCCGGGAGCTCTGTTTCCCATAGCAAAGCTCCGGTTCTTTTGTCAAAAGCGTGGAATTTGTTGTCATAGACCGTGGCACCTATAAATAACAATCCCCCTGCAGTGACCACTGCGCCGCCGTAGTTCTCACTACCTGTATCCTTTAAGCCCCGCGCGACGAGCTCAGGATATTCACCGAACGGAATTTTCCATGCGTAGTGACCAGTACTTACATCAATGGCGCTCAAGGTCCCCCAAGGGGGGGTCACCGCGGGGTAGCCGTCAGGATCAAGAAAGCGCGTATAGCCGTCGAAAACAAAGGCCTCCTTGCCCACGTCTTGCAATGTGCCGTGGGCCTCGAAGCGCTCGGAGCGATTGGAAGTGTGAATCGGTGAGTCATCGATGCCGGTGACGACGTATTGCACCAGAGCTGAGATGCTTTCGGAAGGCAGATAGCTGAATCCAGGCATTCGTCCTCCTCCCTCGTTGACCTGCTTTCGGATTGCGGATTCGGACAAACGAAAGCGGATATTCACCAAAGAAGGGAATTCTGGTGGATTGCCTTGAAGGTCCTCACGGTGACAGCTCGAACAGTGGTTTAGATAAATTGCCCGCCCGCTCGAGTCGCTTGCAACCTGAGGACGGGGCTTCAACTTGCTAATCCACGCCATTTCGTTGGCATTGATATATATTAGTCCGGTTTCTGGGTCGTAGGCTGCACCACCCCACTCCCCGCCACCGTCGAATCCCGGAAAAATGATAGTGCCCTGAAGGCTCGGTGGATCGAACTGCCCACGGCTACGATAAGTAGCGAACTCTTTTCGGACGGCCAGATGTGCCTCAGGCGTGCGTTGGGTCAGTAGATCGGCCGTCAGATGCTGACGAGTGAACGGCTCGGGCTCTTGCGGAACGAGTTGTGTTCCGGCTGCAACTTCGCCTGGGATATCCGATGGAGGTACCACCCTCTCCTCCAGAGGATACAGCGATTCTCCCGTCCGTCTGTCGAGTACGAACAAAAAGCCAGACTTGGATATCTGTGCCAGCGCAGGGATGCTCCTGCCGTTTCGCCGCACGGTCACGAGCGTGGGTTGAGCAGGTAGGTCGCGGTCCCATAGATCATGGCGCACGGTTTGAAAGTACCACCGCAGTTTTCCGGTGGCCGCGTCGAGGGCGACAACACAATTGGCAAAAAGATTGTCACCCAGGCGATCGGCGCCATAGAAGTCCTTCTCCCCCATTCCACCCGAGGCGATTGGCAGAAAGACAGTACCCGTCTCTTGGTCGAGCGTCAGGCCTGCCCACACGTTTGCGCCGAAGGAACGTTTCCAGGCGTCGCTTGGCCAGGTCTCGTACCCTCTCTCGCCCGGATGCGGAATGGTGTGAAATACCCAACGCATCTCGCCGGTTCGCACATCATAAGCACGAACATCACCAGGTGTATTTCCGGTGCTCCCCAGAATGAGCAGGTCACGGTAGACGATGCCGGGTGTCACATTGTTGACGAAGATCATACGCAAATCACGGTCCAACCCTACTCGAAGGTCAACACGACCCTCTGTACCAAAATTCCGGATGAGCGCCCCGGTTGAGAAGTCCAGAGCGAGCAAGTATTCACGGTAGGTAAAAAGCACTCTGCGGTCGTGCCCGTCGCTCCAATAGGCTACTCCTCGCGAACGTTCGGGCCTAGGCTCTGAATTCTCAGGAGTTGGATCGTACATCCAAAGTTCCTTCCCGGTGACTGCATCGAGGCAGATGATGCGTCCTCTTGGAGAAACGAAGATCAGTCGACCACCGACGATCAAAGGGTTTCCTTCCATCTCCGACCAGCCGCCAGGAAAACTGTCACCACTGTCATAGGTCCAAGCTACCTGCAGTTGCGTAACGTTCTTCGTGTTGATCTGCTTGAGTCTGGAATAGTGCGTTGCGCCCGGGTTACCGTGATATGTCGACCAGTCCCGTCCTGCTTCCGTGGGAGTCGATAGTTCCGACTGAATCTCGGCCAAAGAGTGCCCACCTGATAGCAATGAGAGCATACAAATGGAGATCACCGTCCGATGCTTTGATCGCGCGCTGGCCCCCCGATGACAGAGAACATGATTAGAACTTCTAAATGAAATACTCATGCAAACTGGCTCGGGCCTCAACTGACCTTGTCTGGGTTGTTAAGACGATTAGTCAAAGCAAACCTGTCGAAGCGACCGGGAGAAGTTCTTATCTGACGTCGTCCCAGAAATGTTGGGCAGTTTGGAATTGGACTAGGCTCACCGTCGGGGGTCCTCAGACGAGGAAGAACGACGAAGAAGATTAGGTTTACTGAGGAGCAGATCACCTACGCGCTGCGACAGGTGCAAGGCGGAACGCCGCCCGCGGATGTATGTCGGCAGCTGGGTGTAGCGAGGCGAGCTTCTACATCTGGAAGAAGCGCTACGGCAGTATGGGGATGACCGAGGTAAAGAGCTGCGGCAGCTCCGGGACGAGAATGCGCGTCTGAAGCGCCTGGTGGCCGATCTGACGCTCGATAAGAACATTCTCTCGGAGGTCGTGCGAAAATATGTATGACCCGCCCCGTGTTTGCAAGGGACTTTTCTGAGGGAGTGGCTCGTCGGTCTGCCAAAGTGTATCCGGCCTATTGGTAGAGCAGCGACGCTCCTGGCCACGATGGAGATCCGCGCACGTCTGGCCTCATAAGTTACTTCGGCCTTTTCCGACCGCTTTTTTCGATCAGGCTTGGGACGTGTGGGTTGACCGTACTGCCATCCTCGTAAGTCCCTGCAGAACCCGGTGGGATTAAGTCGAGCCGATCCCGTCTGGGTTAAATTAGCCAGCCACGGCGGCTGACGAGCGATAGACCTCCTGACGTGCCAGCACTGCCCAGGCGATGCGCGCCATCTTGTTGGCCAATGCGACGGCGACGACGTTCTTGTGGGAGCGCTGCTCGAGTTGTGTCATCCACAAACCTAGCTCGTGGTCGTCGCGATTGAGATGCTTCAGGCAGGAGCGCGCGCCGTTGTCACCGATCGGCATAAAGGAGCCAGGGATGATCGGCGTAATCGAGCCAGTTTTGGGTGAGGGAAACGGGCATCCCTGTTGGGTTAAGAATGTGCGACTTTTGGTGGGTTGGCAAGCATCGATTTGCCGCCCGGCGGAGCCAGTTTCGGGTGGCGTCCGGAAGGACCTTCGAGCTCAAGACAATAGGCGTTGTGTCGCAGGCGATCTATGGTTGCCGAGGCGAGCAGGCGATTGTTCGGGAAGGCTTGGTCCCATTCCTCGAAGTCGAGATTGCTGGTGACAACAGTTGAGGACTGTTCGTAGCGCTCGGCGACGAGATCGTGCAGATCTTCGTCGGCGGGTGGACGTAGTGGTTTCAGACCGAAGTCGTCCACGATCAGCAGGGGAATGCGCGCGAGCGTGGCGAGCTTGCGTTCGTAGGCGCCGGCTGCGCGAGCAGCATTGAGGCTGGCGGTGAGCTGAGCGCAGGAGATGAAAAGGACATCGACCCCTTGACGGACGGCGCAGTGACCGAGGGCCTGAGCGAGATGACTTTTGCCGACGCCGCATTGTCCGACGATGAGCACGGGAGCGCGTTCGGCGAGATAGCGGCCGGTGGCCAGATCGTGGATGAGTGCGCGGTTGAGCTTCGGCAGGCGATCGAAATCGAACTGCTCGAGTGTTTTGGTGGTCCGGAAGGTGGCGCGGCGCAGACGCAGCGTGAACTTCTTCTGCTCACGCCGGGCGATCTCATCTTGGATCAGCATGGCCAGGAACTCGGTGTAAGCGAGTTTGGACTCGATGGCCTGGCGGTTACGTGCCTCGAGGGAGTCGAGGATGCCGGACAAGCGCAGTTGCTTCAGATGCGGGGCGAGCTCGGGAATCGGGTTCATGATTACTCCAGTGTTGAGTGTCGTCAAAGGAAGAGCCGGCTGTAACGCCGGAAGGGAACGGCCTCCTTGCGAGGGCCGTTGGGGTCACCGGGGCTGTCGGAACAACTGTTCCAGTTGCGACAGCCCATGTGAGCGGGCGGCGGCTTCGGAGCCGAAGCCGTCTTCGGTCTTGTGCAGAACGAAATCGCTGTCGTGTGAATACCAGCGCAAGTGGTATCCATAGAGGGTGCCGTTGAGGAAGTCCTCGTGGCTGAAAAGCCTGATTTCTCCGTCGTAGAGGTAAATGCGATCCAGGTGCGTATGCATGTCGGGCTCTCCGCGTGTGGGGTTCTCGCCCGCTGTGGAACCCCACACGCGGAGAGCCTTGCGTGTAGGAATTGGTTGCGACGCGGATAGCCGCGAATGCCCCAGTGCTGTAGTGGAGCGCGTCTGAATTGCAAGCCAAGTAACTCGCGTCCGCGCGAGGGACGCGGCTTGCTCCCGAGGACCTGGAGTGCAGAGTCAATGTGCGGTCTCGTCACTGAGATCAAACAGCGTTTTGGCATCGCGGGCGAAGCGTGCCGCGCGGCCGTAGACAGGTTGAGGCTCGCTGCTGTGGCCTTCCAACGGTCGCTGATCGAAGCCCGTGACGAGAATGGACTTCACGGTGCGATAGGCTGGGCTGTGATGTGCCAGAGCCCGAGCGCAAGCTGCTTCGAGCCTGGCAGCCCCATAGGTGCGGGCGAGCTTGAGAATGCCTTGAGCGCCGCGGAGCCGCTCTACGATGCGATCCCCGAGGAGTTGCTCGATGAGATCTGTGCAGGCCGGACCGATCACTCGAGCCTGTTGCACACACCAAGTCCGATCGTGGGCGAAGAACTCACGCGCGTCCGGCGGCAGATGATCCAGAACCGTACGGCGATCCCCCGGGCAGTGCGAGCGCACGTGCGTCGCTACCAAACGATAGTCCTGAAAGATCGAGACGGACACATCTGTGGCACGAACCCACAGAGTCTGACCGATGAGCGTGAACGGTGCCGAATACAATACATAGTCGAGCTTCACGTGGCAGTCGCGATGCAACTTCAGACGATGCCACTCGCCCACATCCGGCGCGATATCGGGGAGCTTCTTCATGAGAGGCTTCTCGATCAGAAAGCGCTCCAGAGGCTGTTGACGCGTGGTACCGTGGATGCGCGTGCCGGCTTCCTCAAGGACCCAACGACGTGCCTGGGCGTTCAGATCCGCCAAATCCCGGAATGTCCGCGTGGGCAGAAAGTTACCTTTGACGTATTTGACTCCCGACTCCACGACACCCTTCTTCGCGGGATCCGCCGGAGGGCACGGGTCAATTTTGAAACCCCATCCTTCGGCGCACTCCGCATAGGCTCTCTGAACGACCGGGTCACGTACACACGCGCGAGTGATGGCACACTTGGGGTTGTCTATGATCACCCGGCTTGGCACGGACGAAAACCACTCAAACGCACGCCGGTGGCAACCCAACCAAGTCATGACACTCTGGTCGAAAACAAACTCGACGTACTGATGGCGCGAGTAGCACAACGTCATAACAAATGCCCACGTTCGGCGCAGTTCGCCGCGGGCGGGATCGATGAGCATGGGTCCGGCGCCAAAATCCACCTGCGCGGCTTCGGCCGGGGGGAAGCTCAGTCGCACCGTTACCTGGGTTGGAAAGCTGGCGCGGATGTGGGCGAGCATCCGTCGCACGGCGGAGTAGCTGCCTCGATAGCCGTGGTCTCGGCACAGCGCGGCGTGAATGGCGATGCCACCGACGCCTTCGGTTGCCCACTTCTCTACCTGGGCTCGATACGGTTCGACGCTGGATATCGTGCTGCGGGCACGTCGCGCCTGGCCGATCGCGGCACTGAGCGTCGCGTCCTCGGGTAACGCCGCTTCGGGCGACAACCACCCCTGAGCGATGGCGAGCTCCCGAAAGGCGGCGACCCTCGCCCGACCCATAAGCCCGGAGCGCGCAATATCTCGGTCAGAGTCGCCCTGGCGTAACCGCACCAGGACTTGGCGATACTGGAACATCTCGAATCTCCTTCGGCTCATCAGCGCTCCCGCAGGACAAAACCCGCAAGATAGCCGTGGCCCTCAGTTCGAGATGCCCATCCTTCCCCTCAACTGGCTCGATTATGCCGATCCGCGACTGGCTCCATTACGGCGATCACGACCTGGCTCGAATATGCCGATCACCGCATGGCTCCATTACGCCGATCCTCCGCTGGCTCCGACATGCCGATCATCGCCTGGCCCGAATATGCCGGTCAGTGACAGCCGTGGATCAAGAGCATCCGCACATAGCGATTACCTCGTTTGCTGATTCCCAGCAGAGTAGGTTTGCCGCCCGTGGACTGCTGGCGTGGAACAAGTCCCCGCCATGCCGCCAACTCACGGCCTTTGCTAAACATCGCCCCGTTGCCGACGGCGGCGATCAGAGCGGTGGCACCCAGGGGGCCGATTCCCGGTACGGTGACGAGTCTGCGGCAATCATCGCTGCGTTTGGCTACAAGCTCGATCTCGTGAGTGTAGCGCGCGATCTGTGCTTCCAGAGCATTCCAGTGATCTCGAAGGGTAGCGACGAGTTGTCGCATGCGCGGCGAGAGCCCGTTTTCGGCATCTTCGAGCACACCAGGTAAATCGCGCCGCAAGGAAGCTCGGCCCTCCCTCACGGGCAAGCCGTACTCGATCAAAAACGCTCGGATCTGGTTAATCACGGCAGTGCGCTCATGATCAGGCGTTCTCGGATACGATGAATTGCCTGCAGATCGAGCTGTTCATTGGATTTGAGGGTCACAAAGCGCATGCTCGGGCGGCTAACCGCCTCCGCGATGGCTTCGGCATCGTTGAAGTCGTTCTTCTGGCCCTTCAGATAGGGTTTGATGGACTTCGGTGCGATCAGCCTCACATCATGCCCACTCCTCTGAAAAGACCTGGCCAGATGCTGCGAGCCAGGACAAGCCTCCATGCCAATCAGGCACTGAGGAAGGTTTGCGACAAACTGGGCGAGCTGCCCGCGATTGAGCTTGTGCCTGGTCACAGCTTTACCGGCTCGGTTACAACCAACGAGATGGAACCAACTCTTGCCCACATCGATCCCGAGTGTCTTGATTTCCTGCATCGAGGGGTGGTCCCTCTGGCGAAACGCACGCATGAGCGCTGGAGCATGGATTTTGTACATGATCAGTTGTTCGATGGTAGGCCCTTTCGCATGCTCACCGAGGTCGAAGGCATAGTGGTGAACGAGTGGGAAAAGCTGCGGCGAGACTGCAGCAGGTACGTATCGAGGAGATGAGCTAGCAAACCGCTGATAGATGTGTCGAAAATGCTAATCAGACGTTGTCGAAACCAGTGTCATCTCGTTCCACTGGGACAGAGCTTGTGAGGAGTCTGATTACTGCGCAGGCGACAACCGGCATAGAGGCGGCATGACCTTGATACAGGCTTCGCCATGGAACGTGGGAACCTGTCGAACAATGTGAAGGGAAGGCAGCGAATGGTGAATCAAGCCACGAGCACGCCAGACATCAGGTACACTTCGCGAGTTCTCAAAGATATACGGCCCTACGCTTGCTGGATGGTGGAACTACTTCGGTAGTTTCTATCCGTCATCCTTCACATGTATCTTCCGTCATCTCGACCTAACGCTTGCGCGTTGGGTTCACCGGAAGTACAAACGGTTGCGGCGTCATCAACGTCGCAGCCGTGAATGGGTAGCCCTAACGGCTCGGCGGGAGCCGCATCTGTTTGTCCACTGGCGCCTATGGCACGCAAAAGGTTGAACAATGGGAGCCGTGTGAGTCGAGAGGCTCACGCACGGTTCTGCGAGCGGCCGAGGGGGAAGCTCCCTCGGCCTACTCACCCCCCGATCAAGGCCGGACGCAAAGAGCGTGGCAAAATGAAGCTCGGCTACTTCTGGCCGGTATACGGCGGGCACGATTGGTGTGCTTTCCGTTCTTTCCCTCCCGCGACGCGCAGAACGTGCAGAGAATTCTCGGAGTCGATCATGCGCCGGGTTCAGTTATTTGGACCGACGGCTACGCTGACTATGCGAGCTATGCGAAGAAGGTCGGTATCGCACATGCCCTATGCTGGAGTCATTCGCGTCGCGAGTTCGTTGATGCGCAGGCCATAGAGCCCCAGGGTGTGATTGAGGCGCTCAGGCGCATCAGTGCGCTCTATGCGATTGAAGATGACATCCGTAAGCTTGGGCTCACGGGAGAAGCCAAACAGCTTCATCGACTCACGCACAGCAAGTCGCATGTCGAGGCCTTCTTTGCCTGGGTAGACCGGCGCCTCGAGGAGCACGGGTACGCCCCGGCACACCCTTTACCAAGGCACTGAACTATTTGCGGGAGCGCCGCTCTGAGTTGGAGTTGTTTCTGACTGACCTAGACGTGCCCATGGACACGAACCACTTGGAGCGCTCGTTATAGGGTTGACCCGTTTCGGTACACGATGATGACTTTGAGCTTAACCTTGAACTGT
>CAZBTV010000212.1:0-9811 GCA_964494895.1 uncultured Steroidobacteraceae bacterium
TACGGCAGCAACATGAGCAACAGCGACATGCACAACAACGATCCGCTGCCGTCGGTTGTGCTCGGGCGAGGCTATGGGAAGATCAAGGGCGGACAGCATCTGCACTATCCGCAGGACACGCCCCATGCGAATCTGCTGCTCACGCTACTGGTGCGGGCAGGAATCCCTGTCGAGAAACACGGCAACAGCACGGGGATCCTGAATGAGGTTTGAGAATGCGGCTTCCTATGTGGGGTAGGGCGGCGGCCACTTTGAGCGCGGCACTCGAGACGGCTCGAGCTGGTTTGGCGCGAGTGTGCTTGGTGGCGTGTGTCGGGGCGATCCTGGGCGCATCCGCTAGCGTGCATGCCGAAGACTCGTTGGTCGACGTCGTGCAGGCGAATAACCACAATGCTGCGGTGGCGATGATCGAGAAGGGTGCTGACGTACGCGCCCGTAGCTCGGACGGCACGACTGCTTTGCATTGGGCGGTCTATAACGACGACGTTGATCTTGTTCAGCGTCTTCTTCGTGCCGGTGCCGATGTCTCGGCCGCGAATGACTATGGTGCGACCCCGCTGCGGCAGGCTGCGACAGTGGCCGATCCACTGGTCATCAGGGCGTTGCTGAAAGCGGGCGCGGATGCCAACGAGGCCAATGCGGAAGGCGAAACCCCCTTGATGATCGTCGCTCGCACCGGCAATGTGGAAGCCGCGAAGCTGCTTCTCAGCCATGGTGCCAAGGTAAATGCCAAGGAGGAGTGGGGCGGCCAGACAGCGCTCATGTGGGCTAGTGCGCAGAAGCAGCCTGAAATGGTGAAACTGCTCATCTCCCACGGCGCAAACGTCAATGATCGTAGCGCTGTGCGCGATTGGCAGCGTCGCGTCACCGCCGAGGGCCGTCCGAAAAACATGAACCACGGGGGGTTCACTCCGCTGCTCTATGCGGCTCGCGAGGGTTGTATCGAATGCGCGAAGTACCTCGTGAAAGCGAAGGCTGACATCAATTTCCCCGATCCCGAAGGGGCGACCCCGTTGGTCCTTGCGCTGATGAACATGCGCTTCGATATGGCCGCCTACCTCATTTCGGCGGGCGCCGATGTCAACAAGTGGGATTTTTACGGCGACACTCCTTTGTATGTCGCCATCGACATGCACAATCTACCCCGCGGCGGTCGTCCCGATCTGCCGTCCGTCGACAACACAACAGGCCTGCAAGTCGCAGCCATGCTTCTCGAGCACGGCGCGAATCCCAACGCACAGTTGAAACTCAGGCCGCGATACCGCAACGGCGTTTTCGACCGCGGTGGCGACCAGGTACTTTCGACAGGCGCGACGCCTCTTTTGCTTGCTGCGAAGGTAGGCGACGCGGAGGCGATCAAGCTGCTGCTGAAATATCACGCACTGGTAGATCTTCCCACTGCTGCGGGCGTGACGCCTCTGATGGCTGCTGCCGGCATGGGCCACAGCTTCAATCCTACCCGAGGCCGCTTCAAGACGGACGAAGAGGCAGCCGTAGCCGTGAAGCTGTTGAAGGATGCCGGCGCGTCAATCAATGGCCATGACAATCAGGGGCTGACAGCACTCCACAGTGCCGCTGAGCATGGCTGGAACGACACGGTAAAGCTGCTTGTGTCCGACGGAGCAGACTTGCAGCCGAAGGATTCGAGAGGACTCACCCCGATCGACTACGCCGCAGGCCGCCACCCTCGCGCCTTCCTCGAGCCCGAGCACGTCAAACACGAGGACACGATGGCCCTGCTGAAGGGCTATATCGTCGCCTCCACCGGCAAGCCGCCCATCGAGTTTGCCGGCACCATGAACGTCTCCTCGCGCGGTACCGGTGGGGCGCTGTCGAACTGACAACGCTGCGCCGGTTGCTCTGGGCGTGCACCGGTTACGCAGCCGCCGCCCCAGGTCCCCGGGTCGGTTGTGTTTCGTTGTCACGCAGCGGGATCAGCCGGCGCGTACAAATTACTTGAAAGCAACAGTCGTCACGGCTCGCGTCGTATCACTCGTTTCGGAGTGATGCGGTATGCGACTGGCAGGGCGTGGTGGCAAGTTTGCGCCCGCTGGGAACCCGTACGTATAATCAAACAGGACGACAGTGAAGGGTTGTCCCGCCGGCACCGTCAGGGCAATGACGTCTCCCTCCGCCGGCAAACCATACGCATTCAGTTGCCATTGGGCCGAAGGGACGCTCGCGAGCGGGCGGCCCCGTATCGTGGCATTCAATACATGAGTCCGCAGAACATACAGGGTGAACGCGGAAGCGCCGCGCTGCGAACTTATGTGCAGACGGACAGTGCGCGTTTTTCCGTTGCTTTGATCGTCAACGACGTCGATCACTGGTGCTGCAACGGGGAGCCGCGGTGCAGAGGTTACCCAGACCCGATCTGAGCTCGCGCCAAACCACTCAGGAATCTCGCGCCGCGCGGCGCTGGCGTCGAAAATCTGTTTCTGCCAGTCATCGAGCACGGTGTCGGAAGAAATCCACTGGGATGTGCCGGACACGCCATCATGAACATAGGACAGGTTGACCGGGTGCGGATGCTCTGCGGAAACCGACGAGGTCAGCAACGCGGTCACAAAGCAACCGAGGCCCACGATGACCGGTAACGCCGGAAACACGAATCTGCTTTTCGCGAGAGCCAGCAGAGGCCAGAGCAGGCCTACCAGTAACACCAGGGGCAGCACAACTATGCCTGAGAGCTGAGTTGTAAGGGCAGTGAATAGTATGTACAGGAATGGCGCAAACAGAGCCACAGCCGGCGCGGCCGCGGCCAGGAGTACCCAGCGTTGGCCGTTCTCGGTCAGCCCGGCGGCGTTGGACAGCAGGTAGATCCACGCCAGCAGGATGGGGAAAAGCGGCCAGGTCAGGATGTAGGTGGCGCCTGGGGCCGCGCTTGCGGCGGCGACCAGCAACGCGAGCCAGGTCACCGCGGCTCCGGCGGACAACTCCAGCGGGCGGAACCAACGCTGCAGGCGAAACTGGATCCAGGCAAAGAGCCCCGTGGCAAAGCCTGTAAACGCGATCCAATACCACTGGCTGTTGTAGACGTCGAGCAGACCTCGGTACTGTGGGTGGGTCGCACGGATCACGAACCACGAAACGAGAAACAAAATGCCGAGCGCTACGGCAACCAGGGGAAAGAGGAGCGCCGCACCCGTGATGTACCCGCCGCGCAGGGCGCCGGTCCTGGTCCCTCTGAGCACGATCGCACCGAAGAGCAGAATCAGCACACCGGTGAGCGGCCACACCAGGCGCTCGGAGTAGGTCACGAGGCCCATTCCCATGACGTCAAAATAGATCCGGTTGCCGGAGCGAAGATCATTGAGATTCGCATTCCCGAGGTCGCGAGCGAGGGCCAGCATGATGTCGCCCTGGTGCTGTACGCTGGCCGGACTCAACAGTTCCGGACGATCGAGCTGCGTGTGGTAGCTCGGGGCGTTGCCGATTGCCGCGAAATTCATGCTGGGCATGCCAGCGCGTTTGAAAACGGACACATCAGTCAGATTCGGCAGGATCTTGTATACCTCATACAGGAGCGACGTGCCGACGGGGTGGTGCACCTTCGCGAATGCCTCGATGAGCTTCCCGTTTCCGGCACTCGTCTCGAACAGCAGCGCGGGCCCGCGGTTGCCGCGATACTCGAAGTTCAAGGCCAATCCGACGTCCGCGGCAAGCGGATTTCCGGCGACGAACGCCTCGGCACCCAGCAGTCCCGGCTCTTCACCGTCGGTAAACAGCACGAGCAGATCGTTCCGCAACGGAGGTGACGTCTTCAGGGCACGCAGAGTCTCCAGAATCGCGGCGACGGAAGCGCCGTCGTCCGCGGCGCCCGGCCCCGTTGAGACTGAGTCATAGTGAGCCACGAGCATGAGGGCCTTGCCGGGTCTGCTGCCTGGTATCCGGGCGGCAATGTTGTTCACGTAGCCGGCGGCGATGAGGTCTCGTTGCGCTATGCCCAACTCCGCTTGCACCTGAGGCTCGTAGCCGAGCGTTCTCAACTCACTCAACAGGTAACGACGAACCTCGGCATTCTCGGGTGAGCCCAGCATGTGGGTTTTTCCAGCGATGTGCGCGAGGTGCGTCAGCGCGCGTTCGGCCGAAAACTCAGTCGCCGGAGCGGACGCGGGCAGGGGAGCGGGTGTCGACAAACCCAGCAGGCCGATCGTCGCGAAGAGCACGAGAGCGGCCAAAGTGATGACCGCCGCAACACGATTCCCGAAGGTCTCCCGAGTATCCCATCCCATCGGGCCGGAAATCCGGCGTTCCGCGTCGGCCATGATGTATCCCTTTTATTTCTACCCGGCTCGTGGGTGAGCCCTTGCAGGCCCGTGAAATATTACACAACAGCAGATGCGGTGTGTTTAAATCAAATATCGTTCGGGCTCTCATTCAGGTCTGACATGGTCGCGTCCCTGGAGATCAGGAAGGTCTCGTATCGGTATCCGAAGGGGAAAGACGCGCTCGCGGATGTCGACCTGCTGTTGGGGCCCGGCATCCTCGGACTCCTGGGTCCCAATGGCGCGGGCAAATCCACGCTGATGCGCATCGTCGCCACGCTGATGGCTCCCACACGCGGCCATGTCTTCTGGGATGGGGTCGACATTGCCCGAGAACCGAACCGGGTACGCGCGGTGCTCGGATACCTGCCGCAGAGTTTCGGTGTGCACGAGACCTTGAGTGCACGCGAGTTTTTGTCATACATGGCTGCGATCAAGGGTCTGCCTGGCGCCACCGCGCCAGCTCGCATTGCTGAATGTCTGGAGATGGTTGGGCTTACCGCAGCCGCGGAGGAACGGCTCGCCGGTTTCTCGGGCGGCATGCGCCAACGCGTGGGGATTGCACAGGCGTTGCTGAACGATCCGAAGCTCCTGATCGTGGACGAGCCTACGGTGGGTCTCGATCCGGAGGAGCGTTTGCGCTTTCGCAATCTACTCACGGATCTGGCGGGAGAGCGTCTCGTCATTCTCTCCACTCACATCGTATCTGATATCGAAGCCAGCGCGACCGCCCTGGCCGTGCTGGACAAGGGACGCCTGCGGTTCACTGGCGCGCCGGAGCAACTGATCGAGCTCGCGCGGGGCTATGTATGGACCTGGTCCATACCTTCCAGTCAGCTGGCGCACGTGCGCGCGCGCTACAAGATCAGTCATTCGATCCGGCACGCCGCCGGGATAAAGGTGCGGGTCATTGCCCGGGACCGGCCGGATGTCAGCGCCGAGCCGACCGCCGCGGATCTGGAAGATGCGTACACGTGGCTGCTGACGAAATCCGGTCCGATCTGACATGAGCCGCGGCCTGCGATCCTTTGGCGCGGTCCTGACAGCCGATCTGCTCGATCGCTGTCGCACGCAGCGTTTCTGGATCGCATTAGGGTGCATCGCCGTCCTCACGTGGTGGTGCCTTCCGCCCGTCGAGGCTCACTACGTCGTCCTCGGCATCGGTGGCCACGTCCGCGGGAGATATTCGAGCGCCTGGGTAGGACTGGTTCTGGCCGTCATCGCTTCGTGCTGGCTGTCGCTGATAGGGTTCTATCTCGTACGCGGCAGCCTCACGCGTGACATCGATTCGCAGCTCTGGCAGTTGCTGGTCACAACACCCATGGGGCGTCGATCGTATCTGCTGGCAAAGTGGTGCAGCCATTTGCTGGTCTTCGCACTGATCGTGGGCGGTAGCCTCATTACAGGTCTGGCCGCTCAATGGATCCGTGCGGAAGACCGCCGCATCCATCCGCTGGAGCTGCTCGAGCCTCTCCTTCTGCTCGGCATGCCGGCATTGGCGCTCACCGCCATGTTTGCCATCTGGTTCGACATGATGCCGCTACTCAGGCGCACCGCCGGCAACATCACCTACTTTGTCGCATGGCTCGTGATGCTGGCAAGCTCGGTAGCCGCGCTGAGGGCCGCGGAATACGGGCCCCCTCACGCGACCTGGATCGGCGATCCGAACGGGCTGGTGACGATGGCGCACGCTGTGATCCCAACAGCAAGAGCGCAGTTGCCCGTTGCGATCGTCGGCAGGACCTGCCTGGGATGCGGCTTGCATCAGCCGCCGCTTCTTTTCGAGTGGACGCGGTGGCCGATCCGATGGCCCGATATGCCGGGGCGAATTTTGTGGCTCGTCGTGGCTCTCCTGGGAGTGGTCTGCGCCGCCCCGTATCTGGATCGAGCGGCCGCGCATGTCACGAGCTCGAAATCGGGCGCGAGCGCTCGTCCTGGCGCCAGGTTCTGGCACTGGTTGCCCGGCGTGCTGGCTCCCCTTCGCCGCCTCGGTGTGCTGGGCAATCTCGTGAGTGCCGAGTTGCTGATGACCCTGCGGCAGCGCAAGCTTCTGTGGTGGCTTGCCATGGGCGTGGCATTTTCATTGCAACTGCTGGCGCCCTTACGCATCGCAGCGCTCGCCCTGATGGCGGCGTGGCTTCTGTCACTGGATGTGTTCTCGCGCGCGGCATTGCGCGAACGCCATTCCAACACGACCGCAATTGTGTTCTGCGCTCCCAACGCACCATGGCGGATACTTGCGGCGCGATGGTGGACGCTGTTGATTCTCGCCTGGCTGCCGGGGGTGCCCGCGCTGTTGCGATTCCTGACCGTCAGCCCATTGGCGAGCCTGGGGTTTCTGTTGGTCGGACTTTCCATTTCGACCTGGGCACTCGCCCTGGGTGCCCTGACGCGCACCTCCCGCACCTTTGAAGTGCTCCTCTGTGTGCTCGCATATGCGAGCGTGCAAGGCCTTCCGGCGCTCGATGTGGCGGTGGCGCCGCTTACCGTGGCGCTATGGCACCTGAGCCTGCTGGCGCTCGCGGTGCCAGTCCTGCTCATCGCGTGGCCGAAACTGTGCGGCGCGCATTGAGGCTTCGGCTCCTCGTCTAGTTACCTATGTGCCTGCGGCGCACCCCGAACCATGAAACAACCTTGCACCTGCCACGAGCGCGCGTCCAGGCACAGGGATGTGCCCCGCCGCCGCAGGTGGCGGAGAGTCCAGCAAAAACCACGCTTTTTGCTGGACTCACGCTGGGCCGGGCAGGACGCCCGGATCCAGCGTTTTAAACTAGAGTAACGAGCGGACCGACTCGGGCATCTCCTCCGCGACGCGGACCACTGCGATTCCGGTCTGGACGTTCTTGTGCAACTCGTTCATGCAGCGGGGCAAATCCTCGAAAGAGTAAATCTCCCCATGAAGCGTGGGCTTGAACACACGGCCATAGAGCCGGGTCGCCGCTTCGCACCCAGCCGCGGTTTCGTAGTGCATGTGGTCAATCGTCACTTGTTTCACCGACAGCAGCGTCGAGTTGTAAGCCACGTTTCGCGCAAGCTGCCATCCCGAGCTGACGTTCACGCCGCATCGGGCCGCGACCGCCAGGCCGGCATCGAAAACCGGGCCGCGAAACATGTCGCACACGATGTGCATGCCTTCGCCGCCCGTAAGCGATTTGCAGACTTTGTAGAAGGCCTTGATGTCTTCTTCGCTGTTGAATCTCGAGAAGGCCCTCTGATCTATCGCCGTGATTCCATGCTTCTCGAGGGCTGCGCACCTCGAGGGATTCGCCGAGCAAAAAAAAGCGTTGTGACCTTCCGCCCTCGCGAGCATCAGAAACAGCTCTCCGACACCGCCACCGAAGGCGAGCACGTTGAGCACCGGATGCTGGTCGCGAGAGATCTTCACTCTATACATGCCCAGTCCGCGTCGCCAGAGGTGATATGCGGAAGGGGCGCGGACTGGAAGCGCAGCCATTTCCCACAGGTTCAGGCCGCATCCAAGCGGCGCGGCGATGAGCTGCCCTTCCTTGACGATTGTCTGCTCCGCGTACCAACCACCCGAGTTCGGTTGATCGAATGCCCATATGCGCACGGGATACCCGCCGCGATCCACATCACCATTGCCCTGTGTGATCACGATATCGCCGACCTTGAAGCGAGACACCTCGCGGCCGGTCTCCACGACCTCGCCGAGCGCGCTGTTGCCCACCAACATCTTGCCGCCGCGCGCCGCACAGATATTGACGGGATGACCGGTTGCGGCATGCACGATGTTGTACTCAGCCGAAACAGCGAGAATCCGCACCCGAATGTCACCGGCTCCGACGGGAGGCAGGGTCAGGTTCTCCAGTTTGAGGACCCGCGTCAGGTCGAAATCCTCGTAGTGACCGCCGACCCGGGCGGTTTCCCTCTCGATATCTTCCGCAGCTATGGAGTAAGCGCGGTTCGGGGTGAGCGTCTGCATTTCGATTCCCTCGTTTTTTTCGAATTTTCCCCTTTCGGGCGACGACGATCGGAAGAATCACCGTCGCGTAGCAGATACCCTGGAAGTCGCGCAGCCTTTTTTCTGCTCTATGCTAGGCAGCTACGAGACAGACAATATCCAACTCACGAGCTTCGCTCAAGTCTGTCGCAAGCGTTGGGCGTTTGCTACGCAGCCGGCCGGGCCGCAAGGACCGCGGGCACTTCGATGAAGGAGATAACTGTTTAATGAAGGACGGCTGCCAGGTGGCCATTGCCATGTGGCCATGATTGTCTCACCCGCATCGGCGCGCGCCGTGGGCGAATGACAGGGCGCGCGGCGAGAAGGCCGGCATTCAGATTGCGCTCGAGCGGATTCGGGGCGCGAGGCCGACGAGATATGTGTCGCGTTCGTGTTGGCTGATGCCGGTTGCAGCACGAGCGGCGGCTTACCGGGAGCTCGCGTGAAGTCGGCGTGATGTATGTCAGTTGGGACGCAGTGAGATCAGTCCTGGCGATAATCCATGCTTGTGTCTCGACTAGCGATGGCGTAGATTTGCCTCAGGGGGAGAAAAGCGAGCATTGGACGCATTATAATGAGATTCTTCTTTCTCCTATGGTCATGGCTATGGCAGAAGTCAGCAAGAACGCTCCTGACACTCCTGTCGATCATGGCCGCGTTTGTCCTCCTGGGAATCATGCAAGTCGTGGGTCACGCGCTGGCGCACCCATCGCCGGCGTTCGGCGCCGACGTGCTGGCGGTTTTCAACAAGTCCTCCTATGGCCTGCCGCTGCCTTACGCGTATCGACACGAAATCGAGTCCATATCGGGAGTTGGCCTCGTCAGCGTGATCGCCGGAATTGATGGATACTATCGCGAGCCGGAAAACACGGTGCACGCGGATGCTGTCGATCCCGAAACCTTCTTCGCCATCCAGAGCGACCAGATCGCCGTCTCCGCTGAGCAGTTGAAGGCCTTGGAAAGCACCCGCACGGGCGCCATCGTTGGACCGAAGATCGCGAACAAGTACGGCTGGAAGGTCGGCGATCTCATTTCGATGCATGCCAATGGCAATGCCATCCAGACGAGCGGCTCGCAGGATTGGACATTCTCGATTGTCGGAGTCTTCGCGGTCAGGAATCCGGGCTCCATGGACCAATTCGGGAATCGAATCGCCTTCCAGTACGCCTATCTCGATGAGGCGCGCCTGTGGAACCGGGGCAAGGTCGACATGTTCATGGTGAAGCCGGCGGCCGGGACCGACGCAGGCAAGTTGGCCGCGGCGCTCGATACCCGGTTCGCGAATTCATCGTATGAAACCCGCTCCACCCCGATGAAGGCGCTGGTGCTGGTGATACTCAAGCAACTGGGTGACATTGGTGTCATCATCAATTCGGTCACGGCTGCGGTGCTCGTCGCGCTGGCATTCATGACGGGAAACGCCATGATGCATTCCATCTACGAGCGCGTCGGGCAGTTTGCGGTTCTGAAGGTCCTCGGCTATTCCCCCAGGCTGGTCTCGGTGTTGGTCGTTGCAGAATCCCTGCTGTTGTGCTCATTGGGAGCGGCAGCGGGCATCGGCGCGTCGTACCTGCTCATTCCC
>CAZBTV010000213.1:0-9736 GCA_964494895.1 uncultured Steroidobacteraceae bacterium
CAGCTGGGCCCAAGTGCTGCTCAAGTACATCGTCTCGCATCCTGCTGTCACGGCGACCATTCCGGGCACGACGAAGCTCGAGCATCTGCAGGACAACGAGCAGGCCGGCCGCGGGCGACTGGCGGATGCAGCGCTGCGCAAGCAGATGGAGACTTACTGGGCGAGCCTATAGTCCTCGCGCAGCGGCGTGGCCAGGGTGTCGTGCGCCATTGCATTGCGCAGGGAGTCGTCGGTAGTCAGTGTGGTCTACGAGTTGGTCCGTTGCACCAGTCCCGCTGAAAACGCTCGCGAAGGAGCGCTTGGCTCTCGGCCAGAAATTGCAGGCGGCCTGCTGCTGTCGCAGCCGATAGTCGCCGAGGAAGGTGCCGCGCGTGTCGCGGCAATGTCGTCCTCACGGACGAACGGCACGTCCTCGCTGCACGTGATCGAGAGGAAGAGGCCACAACCCAGGTCCTGCGGAACGTCACGTGCGCTGGAGAGCTCTGCGGATACTGTTTGAGATAGGCTTGTGCGGCACGGGTTCCGTAAGAGCTACGGTCTAGTGGCCGCTTCCGGGCGCCAGCTCTGGGGGGTTGCGCGGCGCACTTTTCGCCGGCAGGCTTCGCATGGAAAAAACTCGAAACTCAAGCCCTGGACCGTGCTAAATCCGGGGCATATCGACGCAGGAGTAAAAGCCATGGAAGCCAGCCTCCAATATGGCACGACGGGGAAAGTATTTCATTGGCTGATCGTCGCTCTGTTGATCGCGCAGTATCTGATCGGATGGTTCATGCCGGACATCCACCGCGGCATGACACCCGGAGCTGGGATGATATGGCATATCTCGATTGGAACAACGATCCTGGCTTTGATGCTGCTTCGGTTTATCTGGCGACTGACTCATCCGGTGGCTCCGGAAAGCTCCTTGCCTGCTTATCAGCGGATCACGTCTGAACTTGTGCATTGGCTTCTCTATGTCTTTGTTTTGCTCACAACGTTGTCCGGATGGCTGTTCGCATCTGCTCGTGGCTGGCGGATCGAATGGTTCTTCTGGCTTGCGCTTCCAATGCTGACAGGCGCGAATCCCACCCTGCTCAAGGCAATCGACGGTTGGCACCAGATCTTCGAATGGGCGCTGCTGGTCCTCATAGGAGTTCATGTTTCAGCAGCTTTTGTGCATCTTTTTCATTATCGTGACGGTGTCATGCGCCGGATGCTGCCGCGATGGTTGGCGGCGCCAATTCCGAAGGACTGACGACCGGGGGCTATGGCCGCGGCGGTATGTGCTGGCCTGGTTGAATGCTGCGACGTGCATGCCATAAGACTCGCCGCGGCGATGTCGCGAAGTCGGTTTCGGGAAGCTGACCGTTGCGGGTGGGTCAGGAACCCCGGGGACCCCAACTCCATGTTTGGGCAGGTGCACCCACATTGCATCAGCCGGAGTCGGTGGGTCCCGCGCCCCCCGCACCGCTCCATTCCAACGGAGGGGCAGCTGCCGGCACCCACCGGTCCTTATCCTGCGCATTCTTGATATCCATTTCTCTAGATGAGCGCGAACATCCTGGGTGAAGTCCAAAGTCCATGCCGGGAGCTGAGCATGAGATCGTGCACGACGGCTTTGACATTGGCCCCCTTGATTGCCTTCGCGGTCGTGCCGCTCACCGCCCGAGCGCAGCTCTCCGAGGGCACGTTTCTCACCGACTATTCGAAGCTCGTGGCGGCTCCCGACAACCCATTCGAAGAGATCTACGTGTCACCCGACGCGCAGAAGCATGCCACGCAATACACCGCCGTCATGATCGATCAGCCGGAGATCTTTGTGAATCCCAATTCGAAATACAAAGGTATGAAACCCGACGACATGAAGGCCATAGCCGATGCACTGCGCACCGCAGTGACCGATGAGCTCAAGAGCGGTTATCACATCGTTGATTCACCGGGGCACGACGTGCTGTACGTGAGACTGGCAGTCGGCGATCTCATGCTTCAGAAGAAGAAACGTCCCATCCTGGCCTACACACCCGCCGGCGCCGTGATCTATGCCGGCGTGAATCTCGCCAGGAGCACTACCAGCAAGGTGGATCTCAAGAACATGAAGATCGAAGGTGAGGTGCTCGACAGCGTCACCCACGAGCAACTCGGCGCAATGACCACCAGCCGCGGGACCCTAAGCGCAGGCAGCGATTCCACCAAGCCCGTGTCCTGGAAGGAGCTCAACAGTCTCTTTACTCTCGTTGGCAAACGCCTGCGCTGTCGACTGGACAACGCCCGCTTGCCGCAGGATCAATGGAGTAAGTGTGGTGAGATCGGCCTGGCGCTGTCGCAGCCGTGATGAGTCTTCAATGCGCGTATCACCTTTCAGATCAACCCGGCGACCTACTTTCGGAAAGAGCGAGAGGACTGCCCAGATGCAATCCATCAAGCCGGGGGTTCGTGTGGCGAGCTGCCTCCTTGCATGCGCAGTCACAACGCTCACGTTGGGACAAGGTCAACCTCCGCCGGCTGCTACGAAGCAGGCCCCGGCGTCCAGCCAGCAGGCCGCAAGCGCTCCTCCGCAGCAGGCCGCAAGCGCTCCTCCGCAGCAGGCCGCAAGCCCTCCTCCACAACAGGCCGCAAGCCCTCCGTACCACGGAAAGACCCTCGCGGCATCAGCGGGCATTCTGGCGTACCCCAACAGGGGCCAGACGCCTGAGCAGCAGACTATTGACGAAGCTACATGTTACAACTGGTCTAAGCAACAAAGCGGCTTCGATCCGATGGCTGCGGCTGCCCCAGCTGCGCAGCCGCAAGCGGCTCAAGCCAAGCAGCCGCCTGTCGATCATACGGCGGTTGTCCAAGGCACCGCCCGCGGAGCTGCAGCCGGCGCTGCAATCGGCGCGATAGCGGGCAACGCTGGCAAGGGTGCGGCTATTGGCGCGACGACCGGCTTGATTGCAAAGGGGCGCCAAAGCCGCATGGCGCAATCGCAACAGAAAGAACAAAGCGCGCAGCAGGCCTCTACCGCGCAGGCAGGACAGCAACAACTTGCGGATACATTCAAGCGCGGAATGATGGCGTGTCTCGAATCGCGCGGATATACAGTCAAATGACTAGTGCTGGATCAGTGGATCAGAGCGACGGCATGGTGGGTGAGCGGCTGCCTGCGCGTCAAACCCGGCTCCGAGATGTGACGCTAGCGCGAGCTCACGGCTGCTCCGAAGCCAATATCGGCATTATCTCATCGGCGTAACGTCCCTGACGCAGCAGTGCGGCCATGATTCTCATTGGCCTGTCGATGTGTTTGAAGAACATCTTGTACCCAGCACATAGGAAATTCAGGCCCGGCTCGCCGTCCGGTGACTCGATGAACCGATTGCGCGGGCATTCTCCATAACATGCGAAGAGCACCTCGCAATTTCGACAATAGGCTGGCAGGGTGTCGAACTTGTCACGGCCGAACTTACGCTGTTTTTCGGAGGTGACCATCTCGCCTCCAGTGTTTCATCCGTCATCCGGAATTTGTCTTGCGGATACAGCTTCTCCTTGGAAAGAAAAAAGCAGTACGTGCAGTTGAGATTGCAGATTGCCCCGGTCGGTTTGGCCAACAGGTGGAAGCTCGTATGTGCGCCGCTCATGATGAGGAAAGCATTGCGCGCCGTTGGTCCGCGTCCTACTGTCGTGCCATCGCGAGGCGAATGGCGTCCTCTGGAGAGATCAGATGATCCATGCTCTCAGCGGCGTCACCGATCGCGATTTGCGCCCCTTTTACGCAACCATTGAAGGCATTTCCGCGGGCAGGGTAATCCTCCGAGACCGGGGAGCCGGTGTCCTCCCCGACATCGCACCCATCGTCCGAGGAAAAGATCATCGCCAGCGTCATGGGAATGACCCCGCTGCCGACCTGCTTGCCATCCACATACAGGCTGACGCGCCCGCCCTTGCCCAAGCCACCACCAGCGTATTCGAATTCCATTCGAACCTGATGTGCGCCTTCAGGCAAAGGACTCGCTGCCTCGACGTAGTAGTGTTTGATCCCGCCGAGGTTATAGCAGTACTTGAGCGTCCCGGCCTTGGCGTACAGGCTCCAACCGCCAATGTTCCCGCCCTGGGCAATGATGACGCCCTCGGCGCCACCTTTCGGCACTTCAATCTCGGCAGTAACCGCGTGGGACTTGTTCTTGATGTTGACTACACAATTTTCATGTAGATGACCCATCCCACCGAAGATGATCTGGGTCTTCCCCTTGATGAGCTCGGGCCGGCCGGCAGTATCCGGATTGATGATCTTCGCGAGATCGTCATTCATCGGCAACACATTGTGGCGAGTGGCCTCGATCAACCACAGGCGCTGAAGCTCATGGAGCTTCTCCGGCATCTGCTTGGAAAGATCGTTCGTTTGGCTCCAATCCTCATGGGTGTCGTAAAGCTCCCAGACGTCATCGTCGAAGGATACAAGCTTCTCACCTCCGATCAGCAACCATGGCGTTTTGTGTTTCGTTACCGCAGTCCAGCCCTTATGGTAGATGCCGCGATTGCCGAACATTTCAAAGTACTGCGTCTCGTGCCGCTCGGCCGCGTTGGCGTCGTCGAACGAATACAGCATGCTGACACCCTCAATAGGGTGCTGTTGCACACCGTTGACCGAGAGCGGCTCAGGGAGGCCCGCCGCCTCGAGGATCGTGGGCGCGACATCGATGACGTGGTGAAATTGTGAACGTATCTCGCCCTTTGCCTTGATCCCTTTTGGCCAGTGGACGATGGTGCCGTTGCGTGTACCGCCCCAGTGAGACGCGACCTGCTTGGTCCACTGGTAGGGCGTGTCCATGGCGTGTGCCCACCCCACCGCATAGTGGTTGTAGGACTGCGGTCCACCCAGCTTGTCGATCCGCGATGTGAGAAATTCCGGTGTCTCGAAAGCAGACATTCCATTGAAATTCAACATCTCGTTGTACGTGCCATTCAGGGTGCCCTCGCCCGACGCTCCGTTGTCACCGATAATGTAATAGACGAGCGTGTCGTCGAAAATCCCCAGCTTCTGCAACGTATCGAAGACGCGGCCCACATGATAGTCGGTGTATTCCAGGAAACCCGCATAAACTTCCATTTGCCGCCGCAGTACTGGCCTGAGCGCCTCCGGCATACTGTCCCACGCGGGTATTTCCTGGTGACGCCTGAGTAGCCATTGAGCTTCAGAGTCCGCGCTAGCGGCGACATGGTATTCGGCAGCACCGAGCTGTAGCCCGGTGCGCCGCTCGCGATCTCTGTGATGCCTCCCATCCCCGCGGAATGGTGATTGCGCCCGGTCAGAAGAGCCTGCCTGGTCGGTGAGCAAAGGGCGGTGGTGTGAAAGCGGTTGTATTTGAGTCCGCCCGCAGCCAATCGCTCTGCATTCGGTGTCTAGCACGGGCCGCCAAACGCGCTGGAGGAGCCGAACCCCGCGTCGTCAATCAGGATGAGGAGCACGTTGGGCGCGCCCCGTGGCGGTCGAAGCTGTTCGATCTTCGGAAATCTCGACTCGGGATCCTTCGCATCGTATGTGATGAAACCGCTTTGCGGTGGGGAGGGTATCGGGAGAACTGTCCGGGATTTCGTGCCTTCGCCGCTCATCTTCAGTTCCTTCCAACTTACAGCTAGAGTGCGCGCGTGTGACATATTCAACGGGTCGCAGGCGGGCTCAGCCATCGAAAAAGCGCATGATCATTCACACAATCTCTCTCTACAACTCGATGGAGACCTCGGCGTCGGCTTCGTCAGCGGAAGCGACCCCGCCTCGGTGACGGCGAAGCGGGGCTGCCTGGGGACGCGCCCATACTCAAGAAGGCACGCTAAAACTTGTAAGTAAGCCCCACACGGACCACGGTGAAGTGAAACTTTGCGCTCTCCTGGATGTTGTATGTTCCTGAAGGGACAGTAAATGTGCGGTCCTCACTTTTTAGATCGATGTAGATACCCTCGACGCGCACCGCGAGATCGGGCATGAAACCCCAGCTGAACCCCCCGCCGATTGCAGATCCCGTGTGGGTGTTTCCACCGCCATTGCCCCGAAAATTGACAGCCGCGCCGCCGCCCACTGGTGTGTAGGTGACCCCGCCGTTTCCGGTGCCTGAATTACCCGCGTAAGCAAAGCCACCGGATATGTAGATCTCCATGTCAGGCCTGGGGATGTACCCGAAGTGACCACGTACCGTGCCGAAGTAGTTTGTATTCTTTCCGCTAGTCACTGTGTAGGTTCCGGGCGGCGCCACGCAGGTAGCGCATGTCTGAACGTATGTTACGCTATCGTTTTTCCTGAGATCGCCGATACCATTGAAGTCCAGCTCGATACCCGAGACGATAGGATAATCCCGCCAGCGGTACTGATATCCGCCGTAGATTCCACCCGTCACCGCGCCGCTGTTGCCTTTTTCCTCCAGCAGCTTGTTGACTCTGTTGACTACGTTCGAGGTAAAGCCGCCACCATTCCAGGTAGTCGCGCCGGGATTGAACGCCCCGCCTAGATCAGCGCCCACGTACCAGCCGCTGCGAGCGAAAATGGCGCCGCTCCCGGTTTGGTAGACCTCGGTGTCCTCGGCTATGGCTGTCCGCATCGTACCTATCCCGGCGGCGGTGACCAATACAGGCACCCCGACCGCCAGCCTCCAATTGATATTCATGCGGTTCTCCAATTCGTTGGCATGACGTTTGTACTTCATCCAGAAGCGGCTTTGGCCTTGACGCCCGCCGCCTCTGGCCTGCAGGAATACTGCGCAACACGGCGATGTCTGAAAGTATGCTATCGGACCCAAAACGCCGGCTGCTATCTAACATTCGCACGACGGTGTCGACCGCCGCGGGACAGCATGCACAAATCCGATAGCTGCGGACGCGCGGTGGAGCCTATTGGGCGGCCGAACCGCCGTGTTGATGTAAACCCGCGCTTTCGGTCCTTTCGGCCGGCAGCGTCTAAGCAACCATGCAGAACACCTGAATCGAAAGGGGGGCAGCATTGCGGACAAGCAGACACTCACAAGCAGCGATTGTTGCGCTGGCTTCCGTAATGTCAGGAGCTGCACTTCTCGCGTGGCGCTGAAGTCCTGGACACTGCGATATCTACCATCGCGCGGCTGGCTGGTTATGACTCCTGAAGGTCGGGGACGCGCTTCCCGCTTCCAAGAGCTTGCAAGTCCGGGCAGCTCGCAACAGCGCGGTCATAGGAGTTGTGGAACGCGCGGTCGACCGCGTCTCGCAGCAGACCCAACTCATTCCTGAGCACCATTCTCCGCGGCTCCGGCACGGATACCAGGAGATCATCGAACATGGCCCTGAGCCGCCGCATGACCTGCGGGCTCCGCGCTCCAGAGAGTCGGATCTCAGTCGCGGCGAGCGTAATGAAGTCGTCCCAGTCCGGCGTGCGGTACAAAAACCGCACTTGTCCTGACGCGTCCCTGACTACCCCACTATCGATCTGTCTTTGTGCGAGCAGGCTCAGGAGATAGTGTAGCTGATCGATAGCCTGCACCGCGGTGGTGGGGTCATTGACCCCCGGTGACAGTGCACGGCAGGCGATATCCACGATGATGCGAAAGCCGAAAGACAGGTCATGCTCCAGTGTCCGCTCCCCGCCCAAATCAACGCAGCGGCACAAGGTCTGTTCATCGACAGCGTTCGCGGCGGCACCGTATACGTGGAATAAGCCTTCCCCGGTCGCCAGGAAGTCGCCCGTCTGCGGAACAATCTCGATCACGCCACCGGTGCGTGCCGCAATCTCCACCAGTTGACTCACATCGACTTGCAGTACGACCCCCGGCTTGCCTCGATATTTGATCGTTCTCCTGAGCTGCCCGACTTTCAGGCCGTTCGCTGGTTCCGGCCCCCCGTCTGTCGAGAAGCCGACAGGGTAGATCGCCTGAATCGCCGCCCGCATATCTCGAGCGAGTTCGGCGAGAATCGTCACCGGACGCATGCCCTTGGCGACACGCTGCACCAGGTAGAGGAACAGGCCGACGCTGACCAGACTGAAGCCGATGGCGAGTGCGATCGGCAACTGGGGGACACGGTCTTCGACGCGTCCGAGGACGGAAGTGGAATAGGCCCAGGCGAAGACAAATGCTCCCACGGCGAGCTTGGTGACCCGGTCATCGAATACGCGGTCAATGATCCTCGGCGACAGTTGCCCGCTTGCCATCTGCACCGCAAGGAGCACGATGCTGAAGGCAAAGACAATGAACGAGAGTAGCGAGGACGCCAGTGCTCCTACCGCAGCCCTGGCGCCCTCCGGGCCGAAGCCGAGCAACGTCCAGTGAGTCTGCTCATCGATCCAGCGGATCGGCGGGGCCGCAAGTAGCGCTGCAGCCATACACACGACCGCCGTCAGCCAGACCGAGGTCCGCACGAAGCGGCGACGCCGTTGACTTTGGATCCAACTCGCCACAAAGCCCTCTCCAGTGCCGCCTAGAGCTGAGGGACCAGTGCATTGAACGCCATTGTAGCCGACACGACGGCGAGACCAATGCAGCTCTACCTACTGTCCGCCGTGATCGGCCGCAGAATGACCGAAAGCCTTCATCGCAACATCCATACGACCGGTCGATCCGGTGGTGAAGCCGGTCAGGACACTTATACGGATTCTCATCAGCTTGTTACGATTGTTCACCAACTGCATTCAAACCAATGAACAGCATGTTGGTCCTTGGACGTAATGAGAAGTTGTCTCAGTCATAGCAAAGTGATGGGAGAAATGCAAACGGGACCACTGCCATGGCGAGCGCGCCCTACGCCTGCGTTTTTCCGATAGCACTGTGTCCCGACACGTAGCGAAATTGCTTGTCATGCGATCGATAGCGCGGCTGAGGTTCCAGGCACCTGGTCTCACGGGAGAAAGCCGGATCGTGTCGCGTTGGCGCCGCAGCAGACCCCATGTCACCGGGCTTTGCGCAAGGGACCGGTCCTTTTGTCGACCGTGCTTTGTCTTGGGTTCTCGACGCCGACTGCGCTCCGCCCCTGCCGATGACACGGCGCGTGTCGAGCCAACAGATTGAAGGAGACTGCGATGCGTTCACAATTGTCTTCACGACGCCTGCGGAGCCGGCCGTCCCCGCTCGTCGGGCCGACGAGTGTTTCAAAGCGTTTGACAGTCAACATGACGAAGCGATTGAGCCGTGCGGCGGGAGCTTCTCTTGCGGTCGCATACTCTATCCTCCAGATTGGGGGGCATTCGCAGGCTCAGGCGGCGCACGCGCGCGATGGAATCCTGCTGGCCCAGGTACCGGCTGCGCAACAGCAATCTCCGCAGCAGAACCAGGCACCGGCCTCCCCACAAGAGCGGGCAGCCATGCTCAAGCAATCGATGGCAACAAGCCATGCACAATTGAGAAAATACGAGTGGATCGAAACGACCGTCGTGCTGATGAAAGGAGAGGAAAAGTCACGTAAGCAAGCTACTTGCTACTACGGTGCAGATGGCACGCTGCAGAAGGTCCCGGTTGCCAGCGCTTCGGAGGACGAATCCGGCGGGCGCAGGCTCGGCCGCCGATTGAAGGAACGTAAGAAGGAGGAGATGACCGACTACATGCAAAGGGCGGTTGAGTTGGTCCATGCCTATGTGCCACCGGATCCGAACCGTATACAACAGTCGGTGGGCGCTGGAAAGATGTCGGTCAACGTGCTCCAGCCCCAACAGCGTGTGCGGCTGAGCTTCGCCGATTACCTCAAGGCCGGTGACAAGCTCGGGATGGACCTGGAGATGCCGACCAACCGTCCGTTGGGGATCCAGGTTTCCAGCTACCTCGACGCCCCAAGC
>CAZBTV010000214.1:0-9732 GCA_964494895.1 uncultured Steroidobacteraceae bacterium
GAGGTCAGTCATTGGCACTGGGCGCATCACCGGAAAAGTATGTAGCCGTGCACACCACTCCCCGAGCTTCACATACAGCCTTAGCAGCCGCCAAGCTTTGTCCTTACTGGAGCGGGTGTATCCCTTTTTGCGAACCTACAAATCAGAGCGTGCTCGGCTCCTGTTGGAGGAATACAAGCGCGTAACACCGCGGAACGGACGCTATACGGCGGAGCAGCGCACTGCACGTGAGCAAATGGAGGCTCGCTTTTTCGCGATTTCGACGCGAGCGGGAACCGTGAGGCGCGTTACTCATTAACCCCCACGATGAAGTCAGAAGACACCGAGCCGCACGGTCGGCGCACGCGAAACCACGATGAAGAGAACGCGCTCACGGGAGCGCGTACACTGACGTCGGTCGGTGAGCTGCGCGATGCCGTTAACGAGTGTAAGCGCTGCGGGCTGTGGAAATCGGCAACGCAGGGCGTCCCCGGAGAAGGTGCGTCGCCGTCAAAACTCATGCTGATCGGAGAGGCACCTGGCGATTCTGAGGACCTGCAAGGGCATCCCTTCGTCGGGCCCGCGGGCGCGGTACTCGACCGCGCGCTGCAAGACGCGGGACTGAGCCGGCAGACCGTCTATATCAGCAACGCCGTCAAACACTTCAAATTTGAGCTACGGGGCAAGCGACGGCTGCATATCAAACCCGCCGCAAGCGAGATCGAGGCTTGTGGCTGGTGGTTGGCCGAGGAGTTGCGGCTGGTGGCTCCCAAGCTCGTGATGGCGCTTGGAGGAACCTCGGCGCGTGCTCTGCTCGGCCATCCGGTGACCGTGTCCCAGATGCGAGGCGCACCGACGCGCCTCTCACCGACCACTCATCTTTGGGTAACCATCCATCCTTCGTTCCTGCTGCGCATCCCCGATGACGCGCAACGCCGCAGCGAATACACCCGCTTCGTCAACGAGCTCAAGGAAGCGCAGGAATGGATCGCGAAGAGTTAGACCACCCGCCCCGCCCGCCTGGGAGTGTGACGCTGGACCCGTAGCAGGCGATCATGACTCCGACAGGCCCCTGGTCCCATCCAGGGAGACGATCGGCCCATACAAATCCGGCCGCCGGTCGCGAAACACAAACCAGTTATCCCTCAGCTCGGCTATGGCGTTGAGGTCGAAGGTCGCCGTGAGAACTGCGTCCCCCTCCTCCGCGGCTTCCGTCACCTTGGCGCCAGTCTGATCCGCGATGAAGGATGACCCGTAGAAGCGGATATAGAGCCCTTCCGGATCCTGCAGAGAGCGCTCCACTCCGTACCGGTTCGCGGCCACCAACGGTGTGAGATTCGCGGCCGCCTGCCCCTGCTGCGTGCGCTGCCAGTGATCGCGCGAGTTGACAGGCAGAGCCGGTGGCGGCTCGCTGCCGATTGCAGTCGGATAGAACAAAATCTCCGCGCCCAGCAGAGCCATCGCCCGGGACGTTTCCGGAAACCACTGATCCCAGCAGATCCCCACACCGATGCGCGCAAATTTCGTGTCCCAGACCCTGAAGCCGGTATCGCCGGGACTGAAGTAAGTCTTCTCCTGATAGCCCGGTCCGTTCGGAATGTGCGACTTTCGATAGATGCCGAGGTTCGTGCCGTCGGCATCGATGATAGCGATGGAATTGAAATACGCCTGCCCGGAGTGCTCGAAGAAACTGACAGGCAGCACCACCCCGAGCTCGCGTGCAACCGCGGTGAAATGGCGCACTGGAAGGCTGTCCGCAACGCTGCGGGCGAGACGCAGATGGCGTACGTCCTGTTCGATGCAAAAATAAGGCGCCTCGAACAACTCGGGCAACAGGATGATCTGCGCCCCGCGCGAGGCAGCTTGCCGCACCAGTCGCTCGGCCTTCGCGATGTTGGCCTCCCTGTCCCAATCACAGCTCATCTGGATGGCAGCGACCTGCACGGGGCGGGACTCGAGTCGGAAATGCTCAGGCTGTGTGGACATCGAAAACCTTTCCAGGATTGAGAATGCCGCGCGGATCCAGGGCGGCCTTCAGCGCTCGCATCGTTGCAATCTCGGCCGCTGATCTCGAGATGCCCAGGTAGGCCTTGCGCTCGAGCCCGATCCCGTGCTCGGCGGAGATCGAGCCCGAGATTGCGCGCAGCGGCTCGTAGACGCAACGTTCGACGGCGTGGAAAGTGGCCTGGTGCGCTTCTCCCGCGGCCACCACGATATGAAGATTTCCGTCGGCAATGTGACCGAATACGATCATACGCGCCGTGGGAGCGCATTCAGCGAGCCCATGACGCAGCGTCTCCAGGTACCCCGGCATGTCACTCACCGCCAGGCTGACGTCGAAGTTATGTGTTGGCCCATACCTGCGGGTTTGAAACACATCCTCACGAGGAGCCCACATGGCACGCCGCTCCAGGTCCGATTTCGCGACCGCGGCATCAGCCACCAGGCCCTGATCAAACGCCTCGGCAAGCGCCTGCTCGAGACGCTCGGCATCGGACTCCGGATCCGCCCCCAACGCCTCGAGCAGAACGTACACGCCGTGTCCATGGGGCAGTATCGGGGTGTTGACCGCCGGTGGCGTGGTCGTGAGCTCGTAGAATTCGGGCCACATCACCTCAAACGCACTGAGTTGCCCGCCCAGGCGCGCATCCATCACCCCGAGCAGCCGGACCACGCTGTTGAAATCCGGACAGGCGACAAAAGCCGTGCCGTGACTGCGTGGACGCGACACCAGGCGCAAGTCGGCGCGCGTGACTACCCCGAGCGTTCCCTCGGAGCCGATAAACAACTGCTTCAGATCATAACCGGCGTTGTTCTTGATCATCCGGTTGAGCGAGCCCAACACGGTGCCGTCGGCGAGCACGACCTCGAGCCCCAGCACCAGACTACGCATCATTCCATAGCGCACAACGCGCATGCCGCCTGCGTTGGTGGAAATGTTGCCGCCGATCGTAGCGCTGCCGCGCCCGCCAAGATCCAATGGAAACATCAGATCGAAAAGCTCGGCTTCCTCCTGCGCCCGCTGCAGCGTCACCCCGGCTTCGACCCGCATGGTCCGCCCAGCCACATCCACCCCCTCGATCCGATTCAAGGCCTCGAGCGACAGAATCAGATCGTCGACACCCGCGGCCGTCCCGTAGACCAGGCCTGTCAAGCCACCGTGGGTGACAACCGTTTGGGAGCGGGAGTTGCAGAGCGCCAACACGGCAGACACCTGCGCGGTGTTCCGTGGGCGAACCAACACCTGCGCGCGGACTTCCCCCGCGAGCTCAGGATATGTGCGGGCTCGCAACGGCTCGCCCGTAACGACTCCCGAATCACCGACGAGCGCACGCAGATCGGAAAGGAATTGTTCGCTAGGCACCGTCTCCCTCCTGTCAACTATCCTGCCCGGCCGGCAGGATGCGACATCCGCGCCGCCAGCGTTTGCTTCACCTGCTCCGTGATCCGCATGGCGGTTTCCAACGCCATGAGTCCCGCCTCGCCGGAAACGACCGGCGGACGGCCGGAACGAATGCACGCGAGGAACGAATCGATCTCCGCCTTGAGCGCATCCCCCTGATCGAGGTTCTGTTCTTCGATGGTCACTGGCAGCGGTCCGGGCGGCTCGGAGGGCGTGCGTTTGCGGATCAGAGTCAGGATCTTTTGTTGCAGATCGAGCGATAGATAGGCATCGTCCTCGAAGATGCGCATCTTGCGCTCGGTCTTGACACTGACACGCGAGGCGGTCGCATTGGCGACACAACCGTTCGCGAAGTGGATGCGGGCGTTGGCAATATCGATCTGGTCCGAGAACACGGGGGTGCCAACCGCGTCGATGCTCGTGATCGGCGCCCCGACAATCGTCTGGACGATGTCGATATCGTGGATCATCAGATCGAGAACGACATTCACATCCGTTCCGCGCTCTCGGTAAGGCGCCAGGCGATGACACTCCACGAATCGCGGCGACCGCAGGTAGGGCTCAGCAGCCAAAATGGCCGCGTTGAAGCGCTCGAGGTGCCCGACCTGCAGAACCCGGTGCCGGCGAGCCGCGAGCTCGATGAGCTGGCGCGCCTCGGCGACCGTCTCGGTAATTGGCTTCTCCACCAGGACATGCGCGCCGGTCTCGAGAAATTCGCGAGCGATCGGGAAATGAGCGGGAGTAGGTGTGACTACGCTGACCGCGTCTACCTTCCCTAGCAACTCACGATAATCTGCCACCGCGACTGCCCCAACTTCAGCCGCGACCTTCTCGCGCGCCTCCTGACGCGAGTCGACGACAGCGACGAGCTCGCACTCGGCGGCCTGCGCATATTTCTGGGCATGAAATCGGCCGAGATAGCCGACACCGACGACTGCTGCTCTGATTTTTTGCATGAGGGCGCTATTATGCCCGTCCCCTCACGGCGGGGATCCAGGAGCCTGTGCGAGTGATGATGCGCCTACTGCGGCCGCCTGTTGCGCGCTCGCAGTCGGACCAGGGCAGAGCCTATCGGCTCTGCCCGTGCGACGCATGCGTCGCACCCCCTGGCGGCATCTTTTTTGCGATCATTACGCTTACATAGTCCTCACTATGCGCGCGAAACGATTCGCGGAAAATATGCTGGGGCGCTTAGCCTCCCCAGGATCGCCCCCGTGACGGCGATCATTACTCGGACAGGCTCCTAAGATTGATTTCGACAGCAATGGCCACCAATCCAGCAGTGCAAGGACCGGACTCCTCAGGCAGCCAGCGCAACGCCGGTACCGTCGTCGGACGGGAGCTGCTGATTTTCGGCATCGCCCTGGTGTTCGGGCTGATCCTGGTGCCTTTCCTCATCTGGCTGGTGGGCAATCGGATCCTCGGGCCCTACACGCACACCCTCGACCCCAGCGCAGGAACAGGGCCCCTGCGGCTGCTGGCCGACTTTTTCTCAGGGCTCGCCCATGGCTCGGTCATCTTCTGGTGTGTGGCACTCGGACCCTACGTATTACTCTCCCTGACACGCCTCCTTTATGGAATTGTCCGCTCGGCGCCCCAGCAGCGCGGCCGCCAGGTTCCGGGCTTGTGACGAATAGCCGGCGCCGGAGCACCAACCCTGTATTATGTCAGCCGGATGGAACCCTTGCCGGCGCATACGATCCAATCTCCCCCACTCGCCAGGGATTGGCCAAAGCGTGGCCCCCTATTTGGGCCAGTACATCCACACAGCCACGCCGAACATACCGATCGTCGCGGAGTGCGCGAGGAGACGCCAAGCACGGGTGCGGTTCGCCATCTCGCCGTAGAAGCTCAATGCTGCGGCTGCGGCGAACAGTGTGAAAACGGCGACGGCGCGCAGCAAAGGCCCGTGTTCTGGCGCAAATTGCGCCTCATTGTCTGGAAGGAACAGGATGACTACCCAGGTGAGCAACAGCCCGATCGAAAGCGCGACCGTGGAGCCGGTGACGATGGCCAGTAGAAAGGCCAGTGGACGCATAATGGTTCCCGTTGGTTTTCTCGCGTTTCGTACTTGCTGAGGTGCACCGCACGTTCTAGCCTTGTCCCAAAGTTTACCGAACTCGTGAGCATCGTTACGATGTCAAAGCCCTTACGCCCCACCTCTGGCTGGATCGCAGCCTCCGCTCTGACCATCCTGGCTCTCGCATTGGTCGGATCGGCGCGAGCGCCCGCTAGCACAGCGACTCTACCTCCGGGGGCCATCGCCCCGACCGAGCAGCAGCGCGCCACGGCGCGCAAGATCGGCCGCATTCTGGAGGAAGCCCACTACAGCCGCATGCCGATCGACGACAAGATGTCGGAGCTGGTTTATCAGCGTTATCTCGACTTCCTCGACGGCCAGCGCAGCTACTTCCTGCAGAGCGATATTGCCGAGTTCTCGGCATACCGGATGAAGTTCGACGACATGATCCGCACTGGCGACATCGAGCCGGCGTATCTGATCTTCAACCGCTTCCAGCAACGCAACCGTGAGCGCATGGAAGCGGCGCTCGCCATGCTCAAGTCGGAGCCTGACTGGACGGTGAATGAATCCTTCGAGTTCGATCGCACCAAGGCGCCATGGCCCGCAACGCCGGCCGAAATGCAGGAGCTGTGGCGCAAACGTGTCAAGAATGATGCCATAACACTGATGCTGTCCGGCAAACAGTGGCCGGAAGTATCGGAGCTGTTGCGCAAGCGCTATGAGCGTGTGTTGAAACGGGTCGATCAGATAACACCCGAGGACGTGTTCGAAAATCTGATGAACGCGTACGCCCGTTCGTTCGACCCGCATTCCAGCTACTTCTCCCCGCGGAATTCCGAGGAATATCGGATCCAGATGAGCCTCAACTACGAGGGCATCGGGGCATCGCTGCAGCTCGTCGACGACTACGTGACCATCATGAACGTGATCGAGGGCGGTCCCGCGGCTGTCGCGGGCACGCTCAACCAGAACGATCGCATCACCGGCGTGGGCCAGGGCCACGACGGCGCCTTCACTGATGTGGTCGGCTGGCGGCTGGATGACGTCGTACAACTCATCCGCGGCAAGGCTGGCACCAGCGTGCGCCTGCAGGTCCTCGCGGCGGGCGCGGCTCCAGGCACGAAAGAAAAGGTGTTGGAATTCACCCGTAACAAGGTGACCCTGGAAAACCAGGCGGCGCATAAAGAGGTCAAAACCGTCACGCGCAACGGCAAGACTCTCAAGGTGGGCATCGTCACCGTGCCCGGGTTCTACCAGGACATCGCAGCCCAGAATGCCGGTGACCAAAACTACCGCAGCACCACTCGCGACGTGCTCAAGCTCATCAAAGAGCTGCAGGCCGAGAACATCGACGGTCTGGTCCTCGACTTGCGCGGCGACGGCGGCGGCTATCTGCCGGAAGCGACCGCGCTGACAGGCCTGTTCATTGACCACGGCCCGGTAGTGCAGCTGCGCGACACGACCGGACGGCTCGAGGTATTGGACGATCCGGAGCCGGCTCCCGCTTACACAGGCCCACTCGCGGTTCTCGTGGATCGCTTCAGCGCCTCGGCCTCAGAGATTTTCGCCGGGGCGATCCAGGACTATCACCGCGGCGTGATCCTCGGACAAAGGACGTTCGGCAAGGGCACCGTGCAGAATCTCGTGCCACTCGATCGTTGGTCTCAGAAACCGACCAGCGGCCAGCTCACCGTCACAATCGGCAAGTTCTATCGCGTTACGGGTGAGAGCACGCAGCATCGCGGTGTGGAGCCCGACATCCCACTGCCCTCCCCCATCGACATCAAGGACGTGGGGGAAAGTGCGCTCGAGGCAGCTCTGCCCTGGGACCGGATCGCAGGCGTGCCCTTCCAGCCGAGCTCCGAAGCGACCAATGTCCCACCTGCAACGGTACTGGCTTCGGAAGAAGACACTCGCGCGCAACACGACGCCGATTACCGGTGGCTGGTGTCTGACATTGCCGCCAACGATACCGTTCGCAGCGAAAAGACGCTGTCGCTGAATCTGAAGGTGCGGCGTGAGGAGCGTACGAGGCTCGACAAAGAGCGACTGGATCGCGAAAACGCGCGTCGAGCCGCGAAGAATCAGCCGCCCTACAAGTCCATCGAAGAGCTCGACAAGATCAAGGACGATTCGCCGGATATCGTGCTCACACAGTCGGCCGAGATCATGGCGGATATCGTGACCGGCGCCCGGGCGCAACCGCCGCAGCAGAAAACGGCGCGTCGGGGTTGAGAGGCCAGGATCCTGGGCATCCTAACGCAACAGAATGCGGAAGATGTCCCAGGTGTCTTCGGCAAGGATGTTAGGCACGCGCGCAGCCGCTGCGCCCGTGCCATCATCCAACACGTCGCCTTCAGAGAAGGCGAGCGAATCGGGCGTGGGTGACGTGTCGGCGGGACCTCGGTAGCGAGCGACCTGTTTGAGGCGCTCGCTGCGCACTTTCACTTCCTGCGCGATGTTGACTTTACTCTGCAGCAGGACTCGCGCGCGCTCGATCTCATCCATGAGGGCTTCGCACTCCTCTCGTGAGCCGTACTCGTCGATGGCTTCACGGCGGCTCGTGGCCTCGCGCGCGAGCTTTACGAGCTGGGTTTTTGCCAAGCGCAGACACAACACCTCCGCGTACGCAATAGCGGCGATGTTGATAGCACGGCGCGTCTCGACGATGAGCCCCGGAAATTCAGGCACGGGCTCCTTCTCGACGGCCTCGGCGGCCGCGCGCGCCTCGGTGAGCGTCGAGTTGGCTTCCGCCTCGGCAGACCGGGCCTGGACAATGCGTTGCTCGAGCGCCCGACGCTTGAAGTAGTGCCAGAATCGGGTGAGCCGTGTCCGTTCGGCCTCTAGCCCGGTGACGTGCGTAATGGCGGCGGCGGCGGTGGTCTCGGCCGAACGCAGCTTCTTCTCGGCCGCTTCACGTTTGGAGAACTGCTTGCGGTTGTGCTCGGCCAGGTGCTGACGCCGCTCGCGGTCTTCCTGCTGCCGAACCAGATCGGCGACAAACTGCTCGATGATCTCACGACCAGATTGCCACAGCCGGCGCAGCTGGTAGAAAACCAGAGTGGGATAGGCTGACTCTGGGATGCCCAGGCGCATTTCCAGTGAATTCAGCATCTCCTGCACACGCGCCGTCGCCCCTTCCTGCTGCTTGACGCGATCCTTGAGGCGGTAGATCTCCTCCTGCAGCTCCCCGTAAGCCTTCTTCAGCTCGGCTCGATTCCGGAACAGGGCGAGGACCCGATGATCCTCCTCCTCAGAGGGGTTGTCCTGGCCGAAAGGGAGCTTGAGAAAACCGAGCTGTCGCAATGCCTTCATGAGGATGAGCGGCCCCGCGCCGCTCATATCTCATGCTTCGGCCGGAAGCCTCGTGGCGGATGAGAAGCGATGTCCTCGCTCCACGCAGTACTCCAGCCATTTATTTAGCATTACGTTGCGAGCCCAGCGCTGATCCAGTTCACGCTCCGCGTGCGTCCGGAGCGCCTTGAGGACCGGCTGGCCGTGCGAGGAGGCCCATTCGAGCGCCTCAACGACGTGCGCATCGTGGTAAACGCGTACACGCATGTCGGGGTACTGCACGGCGCGGTCTTCTTCCTGAAGGTCACCGGACAGCAGGTAGGTCAAATTCAAGGTGCTCGTATAAGGGGAGCGTTCGGTGACGTTGAGGATGAGATCACAGTCGCCGGGCACCGCTGACCGATGCCTTCCCTCCAGTGATTTGAGGGTGCCGGCAAGCCAATTCAAGCGGATGAAGTTACTCTCATAAAGCCCCATGAGCGCGACGAAGCTACGTGGCTTCGCGCGCCAGGAAACGGGTGTCAGTGTGTCATCTAATAGCATCGCGCCTCGACTATAACGCACGGAGGTGACTGTGCAAGCCGGACAGGCAGAGAATTTCGCACTGTTTAGGGTTTGGTAAGCCGCTTGCAAGAGTCACGTACCGCTTGCAAGTTTCGTGCTTTTGCAAGTTTCGTGCTCTGGACAGCCTCATGTAACGTGCTCGCTCGCCCCAGACCGTCGCATCACGCGCGTTCATCCCAGGCGACTTGCCCGCCCCAGTGAAACGCCTGCGGCGCAGGGCGGGCACAATGGGGCGGGGCCTACGGCCGCAGCCGCCGCTCGATTCCGGTGTTGTTGAGAATGCGACTCGCGATCTCCTCGATGGAGCATTCGGTGGTGTCGAGCGAAGGAATGGAATAGCGGGCAAACATAGCATCCGCGGCGCGCAGCTCGTATGTCACCTGCTGGCGCGAGGCGTAACGGCTCTCGGGGCGGCGCTCGTTGCGGATCTGTTGCAGACGCTCGGGCTTGATGGTCAAGGCATAAAGTT
>CAZBTV010000215.1:0-2467 GCA_964494895.1 uncultured Steroidobacteraceae bacterium
CGTTTCGCGAGATGCTTCGCACCATGCACCACGGCGGCTCGATCGCCATCCTGGGTATTCCCCCCGGAGACACGGCGATCGACTGGAATCAGGTGATCTTCAAGGGCCTCACGCTCAAAGGCATCTACGGCCGCGAGATGTTCGAGACGTGGTACAAAATGGCGTCGCTACTGCAAAGCGGCCTGAACATCGACCCCATCGTCACCCATCATTTCCCGATACAGGAATATATCCACGGGTTCGAGACCATGGGCTCAGGCAAGTCAGGAAAGGTGATCCTGGACTGGACCGCTCTCTAGTAGCTCGAAATTACCTTCGTAACTCGCGCACCAAAATCGCCCAATATTCAAACCTTGCCGCGCAGCGCCACGGGCTCACACGTTTGCGGATGTTCCGCGGACTACTACTACTGCACCCCGCAGAAGCAATAAGCGTAAACCTTATTAGGCTCAGTGAACCGGCTGAGGCGCTCAACTTCCCGCGTCAAGGGATCGAACTTCTGCGCAACCCGGGCCAGCGCCACCGTCTTCTCATCGATAGCCGCCGACAGCACCGCCCTGATAGCCCGGCTCTTCAACTGCAACACCAACTCCTGCGCCAACGACAACTCCGGCTCGACAAACTCGATGTCATAGTCAGTGAGCTTCGCCCGCCGCGCCGCCGAGTGAACAGCGTCATCGAACGACCCGAGCTGGTCCACCAAGCCGATGCGCTTCGCGTCTACTCCAGCCCATACCCGCCCCTGCGCGATCGCATCGATCTCTTCGCGAGTCTTCTTCCGCCCCGTCGAAACGCGCGAAACAAACTCCTCATAACCACGCCCAATCTGCGACTGCAGCAGCGCGCGTGCTTCATCCCCGAGTGGACGGTCGATCCGCAATTGTCCCGCCAGCGGCGTCGTACCCACACCGTCGACGGTCACTCCCACCTTTCCGAGCGTCTTGTCGATCGTCGGAATGATGGCAAAGATGCCAATCGAACCAGTCAGGGTAGCCGGGCTGGCCCAGATCTCATCCGCGGGCGCGGAGATGTAATACCCTCCGGAGGCGGCCAGCGTGCTCATGGACACTACGAGCGGCTTGCCCGCCGCCCGCAGCCCAAGCAGCTCCCTGTAAATTTCTTCGGAAGCCATGACGCTTCCGCCTGGGCTGTCAACACGCAACACAACCGCACGGATATTCCGGTCCAGGCGAGCCTGCCGTATCAGGCGAGCCATTGAGTCGCCGCCTACTGTACCTGGAGGCTGATCGCCGTCCAGGATCTCACCGGAGGCGACTATGATGCCGACTCGCGGCTTGCCATCCGCACGGACTTTCATATCAGCATGCGCAACCCGCGCGTAGTCCGTCGCGGAGACGGACTTGAACGAGCCGGTCGTGTCGTCCTGACCTACCAGATCGATGAGCCGCTTCTCGACATCGATCCGTGACTTGATCCCCGTGACGAGCCCGGCCTCGAGGGCCACCTGGGCGGCGTTGCCACCGGCCGCGGGCACAGTTTTCGCCAGGTTGTTGACATACTTGCTGAGCGCATCCGCGGGCAGCTTTCGTACGCGGGTAATCGCGGTTTGATAAGTCGACCAGAGCGCGTTGAGATAAGCGCTGCTTTCCAGCTTGTCTTCCGGCGACATATCCGTGCGTGTGAACTCTTCGACGGCGCTCTTGTACGCGCCCACACGAAACACGTTGATGTCTACGCCTAATTTGTCGAGCGCCTCCTTTAAGAACATCCGATAGCGGCTATAGCCGTCGATGAGCACAAAACCGAGCGGATCGACATATATCTCGTCCGCCTGGGCGGCCAGGTAGTAACGCTCCTGAGTCATCTCGTCGCCGTAAGCGATGACCTTCTTACCCGTCGCGCGGAATTCACGTATGGCCCGCGCGAGCTCCTCCAGCGAAGGCTGCCCCCCGCCGTCGAGCTTCTCCAGATCCATCGCCATCACCTGGATGCGATTGTCTTTCGCAGCGGCACGGATCGAGTCGGTCAGATCCCACAGGAGCGTTTCCGCGTGGCCCTGGCCGCGCGCCTCCTGCACGGCGCGCTCGAGCGGATCTCCACTCGATTGCTCGACGATCTGGCCTTCAGGCGCTAACAGGAGCGCCGCTTTCGCAGGCACGCTCGGCACCGAGCCACGCAACGCGCCGACAACGAAGCCAAAAATCACCAACAACACGATCAGGTGCAGGAACCGGCGCAGCACATCCAGGCCACGCCACAGCCCGTACAGAATCGAACGTAGGAGGTTCATTGTCCGTTACGGAAGTTCTACAGCTTCTCCTCGATCCTGGCAGCTTTTCCGGACAGATCACGGAGGTAATACAACTTCGCGCGACGGACGTTGCCCCGGCGCTTGATGCTGATCTCGCTGATGGAAGGACTGTAGGTCTGAAAGACGCGCTCGACGCCCTCGCCGTGCGAGATCTTCCGCACAGTGAATGATGAGTTGAGTCCGCGGTTGCTGATG
>CAZBTV010000215.1:2477-4617 GCA_964494895.1 uncultured Steroidobacteraceae bacterium
TGATGGCGATCACAACGCCTTCGTAAGCCTGCACACGCTCACGGTCGCCTTCTACGACCTTCACCTGCACGACCACGGTATCTCCCGGCTTGAAGTCCGGGACCTTGCGGGTCATGCGCTCTTTTTCGATCTGTTGCACGATATTCATGGCGTTATCCTCGATCTCCATCACCCGGCGCGCATGCGGCGGGCGAGTGTAATTCAGGCCTCAGATCGGGCCGGCGCTCCCGGGTCCGCTTGATCGCCTGTTCCAGGCGCCAACGGCGGATATCCGCATGGTTTCCTGACAACAACACCTGCGGCACACCCAGGCCCTCGAATACTTCCGGCCGTGTGTAATGCGGCCAATCGAGGAGCCCCGCGACGAACGACTCTTCGACATTCGAGCGTTCGTCACCCAGAGCTCCCGGCAACAGCCGCGCTACGGCATCGATCACTACGAGCGCGGGCAACTCACCGCCCGACAGCACGTAATCACCGATCGACACCTCACGGTCGATGCCCAGCTCGATCACCCTTTCATCCAGTCCCTCGTAGCGTCCCGCCACGAGCACAAATCCCGGCAAGGCCGCGAGCTCTCGCGCCATCGCCTGTCCCATCGGCTCACCTTGCGCCGACAGATAAATTCTCGGACTACCCTCCGGCAGCCGCGCGCGCGCCGCGCGAATGGCCGCCATCATGGGCTCAGGCTTCAACACCATTCCCGGACCGCCACCGTAAGGCCGGTCATCAACCGTTCGGTGCACGTCGACGGTATGCCCGCGTGGATCCTCGGTTCCGACAGTCAGCAGTCCGCGCTCGATAGCGCGCCCTACGATACCGAACTCGAGCGCTCCCGCTATCATCCCCGGGAACAGCGTAACGACTTCAATTCTCATCGTCTCGGACCCGCCACCCGCCGTCTCGTACGAGCGCCGAAGCTTCAAACCTCCGCCGGCCAGTCCACCAGGACGACCCCAATCGCCAGATCAACCTTGGTGAGGTGCCTGGGAACCGCAGGTATCCAGTACTCACGCTCCCCTCGCACCACCATCATCGGGCCCGTCGGTGCATCCACAAAATGAGCCACTCTTCCAAGCTCCGCGCCTTCCAGGTTGCGGACCGGCAGCCCGATCAGGTCCGCCTGGTAATACTCTCGCTCACCGGTCGGGGGCAGCTCCGTGCGGTCTACCTCGATCACCGCTCCGGCCAACGCTGCCGCGCGATCACGATCCTCGATTCCCTCCAGCCGCGCGACGAGACGATCAGAGTGGGGATGCCCTTCGATCACCCGCCGAGTGATCCGCTCACCCGAGCCAAGGCGCAGTGCCCACTGGCGATACTCAAAAATCCCGTCGGGCGGATCGGTATAGGAGATGACGTGTACCCAACCTTTCACGCCCCAAGGGGCACCTACTCGACCCAGCTCGATCCAGGCCACCCGGGAGGGCCTCTCATCTACCTATGCCGCTTGTGAGCGCGCGCCGCAAGCCTGAACCTCGCGGCAGACCCTTCATAGGGTCGCGCTCAGCTCGCGACGTACTCAGGCCGCCGCCTGCTTCCGGTAATCCCTGACAAGCGTGCGCACACGGTCCGAAAGCTGCGCCCCCTTGCCCACCCAATAGTCGATCCGCGGCAGCTCGAGCCGCAGCTTCTGTTCGGCCTTGCGGGCAATTGGGTTGAAGAATCCGACGTGCTCCAGGCTGGAACCACCCTGGCGCTTGCGGCTGTCTGTAACAACAACGTGATAGAAGGGCTGGTTGCGCCCACCGCGCCTTGTCAGGCGTATCGTTACCATAACCTATCGCTCTCTCTAGAATCTGGTGGGTTGTCGCCCAGAAACAGGCGGCCCCGAAAAAAGAGCGCGGATTCTACGCAAGAGGCGGGCCCGACGCCAATTTTTTCAATTCAGCGAAGGGAGAAATCAGCGCGGCGACGTCCCCGGCGAGAGCTCCGCGCTAACGACCCGGAAATCCTGGGCGCATCGCATGCGACCCGCGCCGATATGGGCAAGTCGCCAAGCGACTTGCGCCGGGGATGGCCTGGCGGGAGCACCGGCCAGGGACGGCGCGTGCCGCATGCGTCTATCGTCCGGGAAACCCTGGGCGCGTCGCGTGCGACGCGCGCCGGCCATGGATGGCCGGCTGGGTTGCGGCTCCAA
>CAZBTV010000215.1:4627-9716 GCA_964494895.1 uncultured Steroidobacteraceae bacterium
CCGCCCTTCATGCTCTTCATGACGCGCTGCATCTCCATAAACTGCTTCATCAACCGGTTGACATCCTGGACCTGAGTTCCTGAGCCGGCGGCAATCCGGCGACGGCGGGATCCGTCGATGATTCCGGGGTTGCGGCGCTCTTTGCGGGTCATGGAATTGATGATGGCGATCTGGCGCCGCAGGTCGCGGTCACCTTGCTCAGCTGAGACGCCGCCCTTTTGCATAGCCGCCGCCGGCAGCTTGTCCATGAGCGCCCCCAAACCGCCCATTTTCTGGAGCTGCTCGAGCTGGCTCTTCAGGTCAGCCATGTCGAAGCCCTTGCCCTTGACGACCTTCTTGGCCAGGCGCTCGGCTTCCTTATGATCGACCTGGCGGTGCACCTGCTCGACCAGGCTGACGACATCGCCCATGCCGAGAATGCGGGAGGCCATCCGGTCTGGGTCGAACGGCTCGAGGGCCTCCGTTTTCTCACCCATACCCATGAACACAATGGGCTTTCCGGTAATCTGCCGGACGGACAGCGCGGCACCCCCGCGGGCATCACCATCGGCTTTCGTCAGGATGACACCGGTGAGATCGAGCGCGGAACCAAAGGCGCGTGCGGCATTCACCGCGTCCTGGCCAGCCATTGCGTCTACTACGAACAGGCGCTCGGTCGAGTGAACAGCAGCGTCGATATCACGAACCTCCGCCATCAGGCTTTCATCGACGTGTAGGCGCCCAGCCGTGTCGACGATGAGCACGTCAAATACACCGCGCTTAGCCTGTTCCAATGCGTTGCGTGCAATTGTGGCCGGCGCTTGAGACGCGTCCGACGGGAAGAACTGCGCGTTCACCTGCTCGGCCAGGCGCTGAAGCTGTAGGATAGCTGCGGGGCGCCGGACGTCGGTGCTGACCAGAAGTACCCGCTTTCGCTCACGTTCCGTCAGCCAACGCGCAAGCTTCGCCGCGGTGGTCGTCTTGCCAGCGCCCTGCAGGCCGGCCAACAACACGACAATCGGAGGCTGCGCCCGGAGATTGAATCCGGCGCGCGGTCCGCCCATGAGCTCAACGAGCTCTTTGTGCAGGATTCCAATGAAAGCCTGTCCGGGGGTCAGGCTGGAGGCGACCTCGACGCCCAGCGCCTTGGTTTTCACGCCCTCCACGAAAGATTTCACGACGGGAAGGGCCACATCGGCCTCGAGCAGCGCCACCCGGACCTCGCGCAGGGTTTCCGCGACGTTCTCGTCTGTGATTCGGCCTCGGCCGCGCAGGCTCTCGATGCTGCGGGTCAGGCGAGCGGTCAGGTTTTCGAACATGGAGGCATCCGGGTCGGAAAAAGAAGGCGGACCTGATTATAGGGGCAAGTCCCCGTGACCTCCCCCCAGTCTGCCCGAGGGGACCCCGTCGGCACCACCCGCCACCGGTGGCCCTGTCCGGCAGTTCGGCAATTTCCACGGAGTGATGTTCCGTGACACCCGCCCGACTCTATGCTTACGGACTGGAAGAACAACGGGATCCACAGTTCGCGGAACGCCGTGCCCCCGACGGCCGACGCAGTTGGCCCAGACCGAGGATGCTGCCTTGAACGACGCTCCGACAACGACGCTGTTGCTAGCACTATTTGCCCTGCTGGTCATCATCGCCTTCTCCTCGGGCACCGAGGTGGCGATGCTGTCGCTCAATCGGTATCGCATCAAGAATAGAGCGCAGTCGGGCAACTCGACCGCCAAGATTCTGGAGCGCCTGCTCCTCAAGCCCGATGACTGGCTCGGCGCGAACCTGGTCATTCTCGCCGCGGCGAGTGTCTTTGCATCCGCTACCGCCACCATTCTCGCGCAACGCACCGGCTACTCCTGGGCCGTGCCGATCACCGGATTCCTGCTGACCGTCATTGTGATCGTCTTCTGCGAGCTGGCCCCCAAGATCTACGCGGCAACGCATCCCGAATATGTGGCGCTCGCCGCCACCCGGATCTACATCGTTCTCGTCAGCGTCGCCCGTCCGGTCCTTTGGTTCACCCACAAAATGGCCTACGGCTTCCTGCGGCTTTTTGGAGTTGGACGCTCATCGCGGGCCAGTCAGGCATTGAGCTCCGAAGAGCTTCGGACAGTGGTGGCGGAGGCTGGATCCATGATCCCCGCGCGCCACCGGCAGATGCTGTTGTCGATTCTCGACCTCGGGCAAATCACGGTGAACGACATCATGATCCCGCGGCAGGAGATCTCAGGCATCGACGTACAAGACAACTGGGACGACATCCTCGACCAGCTCCGTCAAACACCCCACACACGATTACCGGTATACGACGGAGAGCTGGACAACCTTCTGGGCATCCTGCATATGAAACGGGTCGCCCAGGAACTGGCGCGCGGCACGCTGACCAGAGAGCGCCTGATGGAGATAGCGCGCAATCGCGAGCCGTACTTCGTACCCGAAGAAACCTCTCTCAACGTGCAGCTCTCGCAGTTCCAACGCAATCGCCGCCGTCTGGCTTTCGTCGTCAATGAATATGGCGATATAGAGGGATTGGTCACTCTCGAGGATATCCTCGAGGAGATCGTGGGCGAGTTCACCAGCGACCCTGCATCCGTGACACACAAAGATGTCCATGTCGAGCGGTCGGGCGTTTATATCATCAACGCGAGCGCGACCATCCGAGCTCTCAACCGGGCGCTGCAGTGGCAATTACCGACAGACGGTCCCAAAACACTCAACGGCCTGCTGCTGGAGCAGTTGGAGACCATTCCCGACCCCGGCACCATGCTGAAAGTGGGACCCTATCAGTTCGAAATCCTGCAGATCGCGGAAAATGCGATCAAGACAGTCCGGGTCCGGACAGATGTCGCGGCGAATACCTCCGCGGTCAACGATCCGACCGCGGCACCGTGAATGCAGCGCCCAGCGCTTCTTCAACCCGGCCGACAGACACCACCTCCAGTCCCTGGAGAGGCTTACGCGGGGCGTTGTCTCGTGGAACGATCGCCAGCTTGAAACCCTGTTTTTGCGCTTCCTTCAAACGCTCCTCGCCGTAGGCGACCGGGCGAACTTCTCCCGTGAGGCCGATCTCGCCAAAGGACATCGTCGACTGCGGAACCGTGCGGTCGGAAAGACTGGAGGCCAAAGCAATCACCACGGGCAGATCCCATGCCGTCTCGCTGATCTCGATGCCTCCCACCACGTTCACGAATACATCGTGGTCCTGCAGTGAAACACCGGCATGGCGGTTCATGACTGCCAACAACATCGCCACGCGATTCGAGTCCAGACCCTGAGCGATACGCCGGGGGGCGCCAAACCGCATGCGATCAACCAACGCCTGCAACTCGATCAATAGCGGGCGGCCACCCTCACGCGTGACCGTCACGATGCTGCCTGCCGCAGGCTCCGGCGCCCTGGACAAGAAAATGGCCGAGGGATTGCGGACTTCCTTGAGCCCGCCGTCGGTCATGGCGAAGAAGCCGAGCTCATTGACCGCCCCGAAGCGATTCTTGGTGGCCCGGACCATGCGGTAGCGGCTACCCGCCTCACTTTCGAAGTACAGCACCGTATCGACGAGGTGTTCGAGCAGGCGCGGGCCGGCGATCATGCCCTCCTTCGTGACATGGCCGATGATCATGACGGCCGTGGAGGTGGATTTCGCGAAGCGCACGAGCTCTGCGGTGCACTCGCGAAGCTGCGAAACCCCGCCAGCACTTCCAGCCACGGACGGTGACTGCACCGTCTGAATCGAATCGACTACCAGCAGCGCGGACTGGCGCTCGCCGGCCAACCCGACGATCGTCTGCAAATCGCTCTCGGACACGCAGTTGAGGGCGGCTGCTGCCAGCCCCAGGCGTTGAGCCCGCAAACCGACTTGGGCGACAGACTCTTCTCCGCTGGCGTAAAGCACTGCATGGGAGGCGGCCACGTGAGCCGCGAGTTGCAGCAGCAAAGTCGACTTGCCGATACCAGGATCGCCCCCCAGCAGGGTCACCGAGCCGGGTACGATGCCGCCACCTAAAACCCGATCCAGCTCCTGCTGACCGGTCGCCAGCCGCGGCGGACCCGCGGTCAAGGTGGAATCCAGCGGCACGGGCATAGCGGCAGCAGGAGTGATCGCCACGGCCTTCATGCGTGGGGCGACGCCTGCCTCGAGTGTGTTCCATTCATCACAATGAGGGCATTGCCCCTGCCATTTAGGGGTGTCGCGCCCACACGCGCTGCAAATAAATACTGGACTCGTGCGCGCCATCTATGCGTGTGCGATTGAAGTTGGCTAGGATTCGCGGCCGGAGGGAAGCCCGGAAGACCCAAAGGGCCAGCCGAATGACACGTTTGTGACCAGGCACTCAGACTGGACTGCGGGCAATGCTAGCTTATGTCGGCTCGAACCGGGGACGGGAAAGTGACGCGAATCACATTTGACGGGCCGCAGACAGGTCAGGACACAGCATGAGCTTGAGAAACAAGCTCCGCTGCGTTGGGCTGACCGACACCGGCAAGGTCCGCGAGCACAACGAAGACACGATCGCTGTCGACCCTGACATTGGTCTGCTCGTCCTGGCCGACGGGATGGGTGGCTACAACGCGGGAGAGGTGGCGAGCGGCATCGCCGTGAAAACGATCGTGAACCTCGTGAAAGAGCAGGTGGAGAGGGAAGACCTCAACGTGCAGGACCGGGAGGCAGGGCTGTCCCGTCCGACGATCATTCTGCGGGATGCCATCCAGCGCGCGAACAAGATCATCTATCAGACTGCCAAAACCCAGCCCCAATGCGAGGGCATGGGGACGACGGTCGTGGCTGCGCTGTTTTTCGACAACCGGATAACGATTGCCCACGTCGGCGACTCGCGCCTCTACCGCCAGCGCGCGGAGAAGCTGGAGCAGGTCACGATGGACCACTCCCTGCTGCAGGAGCTGGTCGACCGGGGGTTCTATTCCGCCGAAGAGGCGCAGCGCGCGGCCAACAAGAACTACGTCACACGCGCGCTGGGCGTCGAGCCCAATGTGGAAGTGGAGATCCAGGAAGTACCGGTATCCAAGGGCGAAACGTTCATCCTCTGCTCGGACGGCCTGTCCGACATGGTCGAGGATGAAGATATTCATTTAACGATAAACACCTTTGGTG
>CAZBTV010000216.1:0-9532 GCA_964494895.1 uncultured Steroidobacteraceae bacterium
GCTTGAGCAGATTGATGGCCTCGTCAAGCTTTTGATGATTGATATCGCACTCAGCCTCCTGCAGGCGCAATCTGCCGGCAAAGTTTGGCTCGCCCACCTTGACGCACGCATCGATGCCGGCGCGCAAATCAGGCCCGACTGTCTTTAGACGCTGGCTTTCATACAATGCGAGCAGCTTCAGCTCCGATCCCTTACAGATGCCGCGCCCGGCCCAGTTCCCATCGATCACCTGCTGCGAGTAACTCAAGCTCAGATCGTACTGGCCCACACTCATGTAAATGTCGGCAGCATTCAACAATGCCTGTTCGCGCGCCTCGCCGTTGGCGACGGTGGGCAGGAGCTCTAGCACTCTGCTTAGGATTTCAAAAGCATCTTCGTAACGCCTTTCGAAGCCCAGGATATTGACTGCAGTGGCACCCGCACGAAGGCGCACGGTTGGATCCTTAGCGTCAGATATCAGCGCAGTCAGCCTGGACAGTGCGGTTTCATTGTCACCGTCGTAGGCGCTCCTCCAGGCTTCGAGGTACCGTAGGTATTCGCGATCCGCCGACGACAGGCTGTTCTTGTTCTTTTCGACGGACTCCAGTAGGGACACGAACTCCGAAAAATTGCCAGTCCGTTCTTTATCAGCTCTCCGCAACAGCTCGGTGAATGTATCCGCCTGAGCAGGCAGAGCCACGCCTGCTACACAAAGACACACACAGCCACCCAGCACCGTGAGCATCTCGCCAATCAGGCTTCCCGGACCCGTCCGTCTCCCTGAGCGTTTCTCCGCAGATGCGAGCATACCGCTGCGACTCCCTGTCTAACGTAATGAATAGCCCTTGTGGTTACTGTCAGCCTTCGTTTTCCTCTTTTTCTTCCTCCTCCTCCGGCTCGTCCTCCTGCTCTTCCTCTTCCTCCTCGTCCTCCTTGTAGACTATGCAGCAGACCACCCCTGGCGCACCAACAAGCGCCTCTAATGCCTGTCGATCGTTACCAAGGATGGCCGCCCGCAGGGCAGGATCGATGCCAGCGCTACGCAATGCCTCCTCCCAGATGTCACCTGAGGCCTGCTGCAGATCAGCGTCCCGCCCGAGTCGTTCAAGAAAATCGATCACGTTCGACACAAAAATACTCTCCGTTGACTGAAATACAATGAGACCTTAACCAGGCAGGACTGACAACCGCCAAGGCCACACCCCCAAGTAGCGCGTTTTTTCAACACTCCTACTCCGCACAAGGGCAGCAGCGAATTTTTCACCAACTATCATGTGCGTTCCGCGCCACGGACAGCACTGACGGGACTTTTCAAGGCCGCAAGCTTTTCGACTCTGCAGACTGGGACAGGGTGATGCTGAGCGCGTGTCCAACGCAAAACCATCGTCCCGCAGTCATGGCTCGCGGTTTCCAGGAAATTGCCAATTCCCGGATCAGAAGCCGCAACCACCAAAGTCACAGAGCCGTCCGGGTTATATTGTGCACTGTGCTTGTTCACCGTAGTCCGGTGATAGCGATAGTCGAGCGATTCCATCCAGTAGTTATTCAGCTGGAAGTTCCATGCTTCGCAAGCCGGAACCGATGTCTCGATCACCAAAGCCTCATCAGCAGCGATTGACCAATAGCCGTACAGATAACAAGTGTTTGGATCCGTAGCTTCCTCGCGCAGCGGACTACCGTCCACTGTGCGGAGCGTATTAGGGACTCCCTGGTACCACTGCGACCAGTCGGCGTAGCGACGCGCTATCCGAGTCAGCACGTGGGCCGCCGACTTCAGTGCCCAATCAGCTCGCTTTGCTGAAAGAGGCCGGGGTTTCGACGGGCCACCTACTCGCTCGATAGTTACAGTGGCGGGCGTTTCATGGCTTTTATCGACAAATACCTGGCGCACCACCAGCATGTTGGTTCTGGCGTCAAGCGCCAACCAGTTACCCGGGCGCGGATCCTTGCTCACTGCAATCTCGAACGTACCATCTGGGTTTAATGTGAGATTCCTGCCGTCAAGGCTGCCTGTCGCGAGAGCGGCGACCTGACCGTCTGGACCTGCGACAAGCGCTTTCGTGGTGAAGGTCAACCAAGGCACTGTGCCGCGTATTCCGCGCAAGAGGTACTCACGATCCCCTCTGACGAATGAGTTCAAATACCGTATGTCTGGATTGTCGGCACCGGCTTTAGCGGTCGCGTTAGGAATATTCAACAGGTTTGGGAAGTCTGCATCAGAGTTCTCGAAGCACGTCTCAAGCGCCATCCGGGTCAAACGACTCAAATAGCGCCAGCCTTCCGCACGATCGATCTCGCCATCTGGTGTTTCTGGCCGCAGAATAATCTTGCCCGCTTCCTTCAACCGATCACAGAAATCCTCCCAAACCTGGCCGCTTGCGACCCGCTCTCGCGCAGTCCGGGATCCCATTATGTACTCCCCGGCAGCTCGACTGAGCTGATGCCGACCGGTAAGTTGAAACGCTCCTCAAGTCGACTAGGCTCGTAACGCTCGCAACCAGATACCGCACGATCGAAAGCCAGATCGGCATGCTGGCGTGCACGCATCTCGCTCACCATCGAGCCCACCATCTGCCGATACTTCTTGCCACGCGGCGCACCCTGAGATCATCCACAAAAGAAATCATCGCGAAACCTGAGCCGCAAGCATTTGGGCCGAGCAGCTCAGGCCTCTAATCAGTGGAACTCAACGTCTCAAGCGGCATCCCGCCATTTGGGTTCGGCAGACTTATCTTCTTGTCCGTCCGGCGGCGCGTAAATCAAGCAGCAGACGTTATCGACAGCAGCTTGTTGCTCTCTGGATTTGTGCGATTCATCTTCTTCAGGTACCGGAGCATAAATCGCGCAACAGACGTTGGTATTGGCAGCGAGAACGGCTTCGATCTCACCGCGGTCCTTGCTCATCAGAGCGGCGCGCACGGGGAAGGTCATTTGAGCATCGGTTAATGCTCGTTCGAGTACGGCCTCTGACGCATATCTCAGCTCGGCATCCTTGCCCATTCGCTCCAGAAATTCGATGACATCCATAACGAGTTACTCCTTATTTCATTTGCGCTCGAGAGTTCCCGGCGGCGTCCAGAGCGCTCAGACGCTCGCGAATCCCGGGGTCTGGGTCCAGCCGGCGAGCCGGCGGAATGACCAGGGTCGAATGCATATCAACGGTAGCGCCAGGGAGCTCGCCGAGAAGTAGTCGCTGGATCGACGGCTTGTGCGTGGGCAGGGTTGCCGCCTTGTAGAGAATGACCTCGTGCGTGAGATCGTAGTCGCGTGCGAGCACTTCGACCAGCACCTGACGATATTGCGAGTTGGTGGAAAAACGGGCGAACGACTGGTCCCCGGCTACCCCAATTTGCCATAGGATCAAATAGGCCGAAGGGTCCACGCGTCGACGGTAGAACATGAACTGGCTTGCTTCGTAGTGCTGGCAACCGAAGCCTCCCGGATCGACGCCGAGATCGGCATACAGGCAGTCTTCGGCGGATACTCCAGGCTCCATATGTGCGCTATACCCCTCCGCCCGAGCGATCGCGATCGCCTTATGAGGAGGTGACGCGAACACACCTGGATGGCCGTAAAAGGCGCCGCACACCTGCTTGCCTGCACGTACCTCGGTCAACATCGCTTCGACCATTTCCCGATATGTGTCAGCACGGGACTTACCCTCTTTATAGAGAGGCTGAAAGCTACGCACATCCGAATTCATCTTCGCCAGCCATAGCTCGATGATGCCGTCTGACAGAGCGGTGAATACTACGTCCGCCTTCTCAATGTAGCTTCTAGCCAATGGAGTGATGTGCGAACCGAGCGTCATCCCGACGCCAACACATACCAGACTGCCGCGACGCTCCATCTTGTGAAGTCCGGTTAGCGCACCAAAGAAAGCCTATTGACGGGAGCGCCGCCGGATCCCGCAGGGCTCGTCCCGAGATCTTCGATATTTGTCATAAACTCCCCGGACGAACTGTGAAGATTAATACCAACACTGCGCGTCGGCAAGAGCGGCCATGGGGGTGGCCGCCCAGGAGACAACCTTCTATGTGTTCGAAGTGCGCGGCAAGCGAAGATAGCGGATTCCTGGGAATCATTCGCAGGCCGCCTTGAGCCTCCGAGCAATCAAGGCCGCGAGTTTCTCCACCCGACACTCCGGCACCGGGTGCGACTGAGCGCCCGTCCAACGCATGGCCATCATCCCGCACCGGTGCCCGGCCGTATCCAGAAAGTTGCCCATGCCAGGGTCTGAAGCGCCTACGACCAGCGTGAGTGAGCCGTCCGGGTTATATAGCGCCCCCTGCTTGTTCACGCAGACCTGGTAATACCGGTAGTCGAGGGACTCCATCCAATAGTTGCTGAGCTGAAAATTCCACATTTCACAAGGAGGTACCGGTGTTTCAACCACCAGCGCCTCATCAGCCGCCAACGCCCAGTAGCCGTGCATGTAACAGGTCTGCGGGTCGCCGCCCTCCTCGTGAAAGGGGGTGTCTTTCAGGTCGTGAATGCGATTCGGTCGCTCCTGAAACCATTGCGCCCAGTCGGCATAGCGGCTCACGACCCGGGACACGAAAGAAGTCGCACCCCGCAAAGCCCACTCAGCCCTTTTGGGCGTCAGCACTCTGGGCTTCGAAGGTCCTCCAATGCGCTCGATGGTCACGCTGGCAGGCACTTCCCGCCGACGATCAGCCAGGTTCTGACGGACCGTGAGCAAACTCGAATCGGGCGCGAGCGCCAGCCAATTGCCGGGCCGCGGATCGCGGCTCACCGTGACCTCGAAGCTGCCGTCCGGCTCGAAGACCATGTCCTTGGCGCGCAAAATGCCCGTCAAAGCCATCCTGCCCTCGGTCGCATAGCGGTCCGCCAGGGTCGCGAATCGCAGCGACCGCGCCGTGCCCTTGAAGCCCCGGAGTCGGTACTCCCAGTCCCCCCGCACGGTCGCATTCAGATAGTGGTTGTCGGGATTGTCCGAGCCCGCCTTGGTAGTCGCGTTCCAGGCATTCAGAAATACCGGGAAATCCGCATCGGTATGCTCGAAACACAACTCGAGCCCCAGGCGGGTCAGGCGCGCGAGATACCGCAGCCCCTCCGCCCTGTCGATCTCGCTCGAGGGCGTCTCAGGCCGCAGAATGACCTGGCCCAGATGCTTCAGCCGCTCGCAGAACTCCTCCCAAGCCTGCCCACTCGAGACTCTCGCGTACGCTTGGTCAGATTTCACTCGTAGCGCCTCTGTAATACAACGCTGACACTAACGAGCCGCGATGAAACTCATTTCGACGTTGTAGCCCGGCGAGGCAAGCTTCGCTTCCACAGTCGCCCGGGCGGGTGTGGCGCCCGCGGGTACCCAGTTGTCCCAGACACTGTTCATCTCGTCGAAGGTCCTCATGTCGGCCAGCCAGATCGTGACTTGTAGCAGTCTGGTTTTGTCGGTTCCGGCCGCTGCCAGGAGTCTGTCGGCACGTTCCAGGATACTGCGCGCCTGCTCCTTTACCGGGGCTCCCGGGCAGTCGGAGGCAACCTGCCCGGCCAGGTACACGACTCCGTTGTGAACGACGGCCTGGCTCATGCGTGGGCCGACCTCGAGTCGCTCAATATTTGACATGGGTATCCTTTAACCTCCGGTCAGTCATGCACCAGGCCGCTGATGGGCTGGCGGTTTTCATTCGTAGTCCCGCGATAGCCGCCGGGCACTCTCAAGTGGCCAGCTCCCGATGGGGAACGCTTTTGGTCCTGTCAGGGCAAAGGACGCGACCCTGCCCCCTTTGATCAGTTGTTCAGACCATTGTCGGGGTGCCGCAACGCCGGCTCAGTGATGCCGCAGTCAGTAGCAATCGACCATCTACGCTCGCATACGATGATGCGCGCGGACATAACACCCCCCGGACACGTCGCAGGTTAAGCATAACTTCGTGCGCCAGCAAGGACTTCCTACGCTGAGCGCGAGTTCAAACGCATGCAACCGAGTTCTGCTAGTCTGCGGACGATGTACGCGACGACACTGGCAGGCACCCGTCACGCGTTCCCCGACCTGAAAAGCCTCTTGGCGGCTGCGACCCCAGCCCGTTCCGGTGACGTCCTTGCCGGTGTGTGCGCCACCAATGCGGAACAGCGGGTTGCAGCGCGCTACGTACTGGCCGATCTGCCACTGGCGACCTTCCTCACCGAAATGGTCGTTCCATATGAAATCGACGAGGTGACCCGCCTGATCGTCGATACCCACGACCGTTCCGCCTTCGCGCCAGTCTCGCATATGACGGTCGGTGAGCTGCGCGAGTGGCTGCTGACCGATACCGCCGATACGAGGACCCTTGCACGCCTGGCGCCCGGGCTTACCCCGGAGATGGTCGCGGCGGTCTCCAAGCTGATGCGCAACCAGGATCTCATCGCGGTCGCGCGCAAGTGCGAGGTGATCACGGCATTCCGCAACACCATCGGCCGCAAGGGCACGCTATCGGTTCGCATCCAACCCAACCATCCCACGGATGATCCGACAGGCATCGCCGCTTCCATCATTGACGGCCTGTTGCTCGGTTGCGGGGACGCTGTGATCGGCATCAACCCCGCCTCGGATAGTGTCGAAACCCAGGTACACCTCCTGCGGCTGATGGATGAGCTTCGCCAGCGCTATGACATTCCGACGCAAAGCTGCGTACTTGCCCACATCACCAACACCATCGCGGCCATCGAGCACGGTGCGCCGGTAGACCTCGTCTTCCAATCGATCGCCGGAACAGAAGCCGCGAATCGCAGCTTCGGCATCAGCCTCGCGATGTTGCGCGAGGGCCGGGAGGCGGCGCTGTCGCTGGCCCGCCATACGACAGGCACGAATGTCATGTACTTCGAGACCGGGCAGGGATCGGCACTCTCCGCCGGCGCGCACCACGGAGTCGATCAACAAACTCTGGAAGCCCGCGCCTACGCGGTCGCCCGGGCATTCCAGCCGCTGCTGGTGAACACCGTGGTTGGTTTCATCGGGCCGGAGTATCTCTACGATGGCAAGCAAATCACCCGTGCGGCGCTCGAGGACCACTTCTGTGGCAAGCTGCTGGGACTGCCGATGGGGGTCGACGTCTGCCACACCAACCATGCCGAGGCCGATCAGGACGACATGGATTCGATCCTGACGCTGCTCGGCGTGGCGGGCGTCAACTTTGTCATGGGCGTGCCGGGCGCGGACGACGTCATGTTGAATTATCAGAGTACCAGCTATCACGATGCTCTGTACGTGCGCGAAGCACTGGGCCTGCGCCCCGCACCCGAATTCGCGGACTGGCTCATTCGGCTGGGCATCCTGGCGGAAGACGGGCGAATCCGCGATCCACGTCTGCTATCCGCAGCGTCCGAGCAGTTGCTGAGCTACAGTGGACCGCCCCGATGAGCGACACTCCTCCAAAGCCTGCTCGGCCCGAGCCACCACTCGATCCATTTCGTCGCCTCCGAGCCGCCACGCCCGCACGCATCGGCCTGGGCCGCTGCGGCCACGGACTTCCGACGGGCGCGGTATTGGAGTTCCAGTTGGCTCACGCGCGCGCTCGCGACGCCGTACACGAAACATTCGTGCCCGAGAGAGTTGCCGCTGACCTTGGAACCCACGAAGTCCGCATCGTCCATAGTCTGGCACCCGACCGACAAACCTATCTCCAACGGCCCGATCTCGGCCGCCGCTTGCTTGACGCTGACGTGGTAAGGCTGACCTGTGGCGCGGGCGACACCGGCACCGCAAGCGAAGCCAAAAGAGGCGCGGCCGAAGGAGATCGGGCGCCGACCGACCAGACAGTTGCCTTTGTCATCGCCGACGGCTTGTCCCCGCCAGCGGTCCACAACCACGCCGTCCCTCTGCTGAAGGCGCTTTTTCCGCTTGTAAGCGGCTGGCAAATCGCCCCGATCGTCATCGCCTGTCAGGCACGGGTTGCCTTGGGCGATGAGATCGCCTCTCGTTTGAACGTGGCCACGGTTGCCGTACTCATCGGCGAGCGGCCTGGCTTAAGCGCACCCGACAGTCTCGGCGTGTATCTGACCTGGGAGCCCCGTCCGGGCCGGCGAGACAGCGAGCGCAACTGCATTTCCAACATTCGCCCCCCTACCGGACTGTCCTACGAACAGGCAGCCAGCCGGCTCGCCTGGCTGATGAACGCGGCCCGGGGCCAACGACTTACGGGAATAGGCCTGAAGGACACTTCGGGTTCCCCCGCGTTACCTCCCTGACGGCGTACCCAACACCAGCTCGCCTCGACTACCTTGGGCGTGATTCTTGCGTAGCACCTGCCGGTGCGTTGTGCACCCGGTCGGCGGGAGATTGCTATGTCTGTGATTGGCTGGATCGTTCTCGGCCTCATCTCGGGGTTCATTGCGAGCAAGATCGTCAACAAGACCGGCGAAGGCGCGCTGCTGGACATCATCCTCGGTGTCATTGGAGCCGTAGTCGGTGGTTGGCTGTTTCATACGTTCGGCATGCCAGGGGTTACCGGATTCAACCTGTACAGCATGCTGGTTGCGATCATAGGCGCTGTTGTGGTTCTGGTGCTCTACCACGCCATTGCGGGCAGGCCCTCTACGCGCCTGTGACGGCCTACTTCAGATACCGATCGAACCAGTCCACCAGACGCCGGTTGAGATCGGTTACGTTCTCGGGCTTCTGAAGGCGATGTCCCTCGTCGGCATAGACGACGAGGGACGTCGGTACATTGAACGCACGCAACCCATGCCAGAACTCGCGCGTCTGCTCGAGTGGACATTCGACATCGCGCTCTCCTACATAGAGGAGCACCGGTGTCCGCACGGCCTTGATCGACCGAATAGGCGAGAGGCGGTCATAAATCGACGGATCGTCGTAAGCCGAGGCACCGAAGTAGGGAATCATCCACTGGTCGATCCCGTTCTGGCCGTAATACGCCACCCAGTCGGAGATTCCGGCTCCGGCCGCCGCGACTTTGAAGCGCTGCGAGTGGGTCACGATCCACATGGTCATGAATCCTCCATAGCTGCGGCCATAGAGGCCCAGGCGCGAATCGTCGACAGGCGCGACTTTTTCGACGGCCTCCAGTCCGGCAAGGTCATCACGTAGATCACCGCCGCCGAAATCCCTGATGTTCGCTCGCGTAAACGCTTCGCCCTGCCCAAAGCTGCCGCGCGGATTGGGTTGGAAGACGAAATAACCGTTGCGGAGCCAGCCTGCCGTCATGTCGTCCCAGAGGAAGCGCGACGTGACCACCGCAGCCGGCCCACCGTGGACGACCATGATCATGGGGTACTTTCTTTCCGGCTCGGCATTCAACGGAGCCAGCAGCCAGCCTTGCACCGATGAGCCGTCGCTCGTCCAGCTCATGTCACGAGCGCCGTAAGCAGCCGTCAGTGCGTCGTTGTCGTGTGTGATGGGCTTGGATTCGCCCAGTGGACCATACTCGATATGCGGTGCCCGCTCGAACGACTGCACTGCCAGCGCGGCTCGCCTACCTGACGCGTCGAGTGAAATAGCACCATCGGCCGCCTCGTACGTGGCCGGCTGCAAATGAATTTCCCTGACCCTCTTCTCAGCGGGGTCCACAACCGCCGTTCCGACCTGGCC
>CAZBTV010000217.1:0-9358 GCA_964494895.1 uncultured Steroidobacteraceae bacterium
TTCGAATGGAACGATGCGCAACTCCCTTACCAGAACTACAACGGCCCGATCTACTTGACCAGTCAGGTGGTGTTCAGCGATCCCTCGAGCACCTCCGGCGGCACGTATTACCAAAACTACTACTACGCCGGCCTTTGGACAAATTTGCAAGGTCGTGGCCTCACGCCAATGGGCAATGTTCAGACGTACGATTCGCGCAATGGCGTGTGGGATACGCTGGGTTACCAGCGAGCGTTTCCTTACACGGGCATGTTCCGCGCGGAGGTGAAGACGAGCAATAATACAAACAGTGGAACGTTGCTCAATCACTCGGATTCGGTGACGGACGCCGTCATCTACAACACTCCGTACCAAAACGTTCACTTTCCGTATATCTCGAGCGACACGGTACAGGATTACGAACTTGGAAGCTCGAGCACACGTCTGGTTAGAACGACCTCAACGAGCTATTCATACGATAATTTCGGGAACCCGACGAATATCACGAAGACGGTGACGGACAACGACACCGGTTCTCCGTATTATGGCCAGTATTGGACCACCATCACTACTAACACACCGGATCCGAGTACAAACACATGGTGCCTTAATCTCTTCACGCAGACACAAGTCACTTATACCGCCAATGGCACCTCGGCAATACCGCGCACCAAGCAATTCACGCCTGATCTCACGAACTGTCGGTACACTGAGATGGTCACCGAGCCCTCCAGCAGCACCTACAAAGTGATCGAGGATTTCGGGTACGACACTACTTTTGGCAACGTCATCTCAGATACAGTCACGGGGGCCGGAATGACCCCTCGCACGACCTCGATCACCTGGTCTAATGCGACTTACACCACGGGCCAGTTTCCCCTCAGCGTCATGGATGCATCCGGTGCGACGACGCAGTTCAGTTACAACTACAGCTTCGGCGTGCCGGCGAGCATGACGGATCCGAATGGAGAAACGACAAGCTGGCAGTACGATGGCTTCGCCCGCAAGACTCAGGAGAATCGACCGGATGGGACTTATACGCAATGGACTTACAACGATTGCGTAAACTGGGGCGGTTGTTTGATCGGCTCGCATGCACTGGCGCTGGCGCACTATGTCTACGGTGTTGGAGCTGTGCTTATATCCGATGGGACAGATTACTCGGACCCGGCCGATCGCCCCTACTTGAGCAATGTAATGATGCTGGGCGGCGGCTCGTGGAATCGCACCGAGATTCGTTATGACAGCCTCGGCCGCCAAGTCCAACAGGCAGCGCCCTGCACGTGGAGTGGGGTTACCACGCCGTGCACGTACTGGACGACAACCACTTACGACTTGCTCAACAGACCCCTGCAGGTGCAGCGCCCGATCAGCTCCGCGAACAGTACCCTGCAGACGACAACTTATCAGTACGCCGGTGACACGACCACGATCACCGATCCTCAGAACAATGCTCGAACGCTTGTCAAAGACGCGAATGGGTGGCTGCGCGAGTCGAAGGACGCCTACGGGTACGCCATCACGCTGGGCTACGATGCGGCCGGCAGCAAAGCCTCGGTGACCGACAGCTTGGGCAATACGCTTTGGAGTGGCACGTACGGCTACGGCCTTCAGCCGTTTTTGCTGGGGTTTACAGATATGGACCGCGGCAGTTGGGGCTTCACGGTCGATGCGCTGGGGGAGACAACGGCCTGGACGGACGCCAGGGGCCAGCACTTCTCCCAGACGTACGATGCGCTCTCGCGCCCACTCGCCCGCAGCGAGCAGGACTACTTCACTCAGTGGACTTGGGGATCGAACCCGTCCGCTCATAACGTCGGGATGCTCCAGAGTATCTGCACCGGGCTAGGCTCGAACCCAAGCGGTTGCACGTCTCAGCCGGGGCTTTCGGAATCGCGCAGTTACGACGCTTACGCGCGGCTGTCTCAGCGAACCATTGCGCTGCCCTCAGGAAACGGCTCCTATACCTACACATGGCAGTACGATGCAACGACAGGACTTCTGAATACGCTCACGTATCCCGTAAGCACATCCGGATACGCTTTCGAGGTTCAGTATGGATATAGCGCGGGCATTCTCGCGTCTATCACGGATATCTCGGACACACCTAACGTCACGCTCTGGCAAGCCAATGCTCAAGATGCGGCGGGTCACATCACCGAGGAGACCCTTGGCAACGGGATCATCGTGAACCGTGCTTTCGATGCAGTGACGCACTGGCTCGCATCCGTCCAGGCCGGCGCGAACGGCGGCGCGGGCGTGCAGAACCAAAGCTTTCTATACGATGAGATGGGCAACGTGACCCAGCGCCAGGACAATAACCTCGGGCTGACGGAGAACGCCTATTACGATCACGACTACAGGTTGACATCGACCACCCTCAATGGCACGCCGAATCTGTCGGTCACTTACGATAACAGCATGGGCAACATCACCGCACGCAGCGATGTCGCCGGAGGGGCTGCCTGGACATACAGCACGACGCAGAAGCACGCTGTCACCCAGGCGGGCAGCAGTTCCTTTGCGTACGCCTATGATGCCAACGGCAACATGTCCACCCGCCAAGGGCAGATCATTCAGTGGTCAAGCGATAACTATCCGACCGCGATCAGCGCCGGCAGCGGCGCGACCGCAGAATCGCTCTCGATCGCATACGGCCCCGACCGCAACCGCTGGCAGCAGATTTACACCGGCAACGGCACGAGTGAGACGACCGACTACGTTGGCGGCTTGATGGACGTGGTGATCAGCGGCGCCGCGATTGACTACCGTCACTACATTTATGCAGGTTCCGAGCCGGTCGCCGTATACTCTCGCAAGAGCAGCGGAGTCAACGCCTTCAGCTACCTTCTCTCGGACCATCAATCGAGCGTGGCCAAGCTCACCAACAGCAGCGGCGGCGTCGTGGTCAGCGAAAGCTTCACGCCTTTTGGCAGTCGCCGCAATCCTGCAACCTGGTCGGGAATTGCAAGCAACTCGGACCTGACGACCGCTGCGGGAATCAGCCGCCAAGGCTACACGTTCCAGACACAGCTCGGGCTGTGGATGGGGCTGAACCACATGAACGGACGTGTGCAGGACGCGATTACGGGGAGATTTCTCTCTGCAGATCCTTTTGTCCCCGACGCGACGAACGCGCAGGACTACAATCGTTATAGCTATGTGCGCAACGATCCGATGACCTATATCGATCCGAGTGGCTTTTGCCCAGGGTGGGCTCCGGATGTTGGCCCCTTCGAGGACGGCTTGGACTGCATAACTATACCGGTTCCCGGTACTCCAGAGAACGATCCGCTGCCATGGCCTCAACCCGGCTACCCTCAGCCAAACTATCCTCAGCCTCTCCCGCCGGGCGGATCGCCGGGGCGATCGGGACCTCGAGATATCCACTTGCCACCGGTGCACCAGCCCCGAGGCAATCCATCTGCGCCTTCGCCAGGGACGCAGCCGCAAGGGAATCAATCAACATCTGAGGTCACCGTAAGGGCTACCCCATGTCCGCCGCAGGACCTGAGCCTTTCAAGGCCGAGCTATTGGCAGCGAGTAAACAGCGACGCTGGTGCGCCTAATGAGGCTTTCAATGGTACGGTCGCGTACGCGCTCGATAAGGGAGTGAATTCGCTAGCGGGGGGCGCGCTGTCGATGGACATGTTCGGCACTAAGGCAGTCACACCGTTTGCCACGTTTATGTCCGGTGCTACATCTATAACAACCAACCTCGGAACTCTCGCTGGGCCGTGGCGATGGGCAGCGGCTGGGCTTGTGAAGGCTGGGGCTGGCTTGGCGGTTTCGGCCGCTTGGTCAGCCGGTACTTACGTCGGGTCAATGATCGGGAATATCTCCCTTCCTGGTGGCCCGACTATTACTGACGCAGTCTCTAGCCAGATCGACTTCTTTCTCAATGGCGCTTCGGGCGCTGAGCCCTCCACATGCGGTCCATGATCCTTGGAGCCTGCGTAACGTCGTGCAAGATACGGGGCCGCAGGGTCCGCTCGAGTCATTCGACGGAGGTTACGGTGGAGAGAAAATCAGTTTTTGCAGCATCTCGTCAGATTTGGAAGTTGGTCGTTGGGCTGACTTTGCTGATTGGCGGTGGAACAACCAGCGCCGTCGTCACACTCCTATTGGGGGCGCATGGAGCGTTTGCGAACAATGAGCCAGTTTACGATTTGCGAGCGGCAAGCACTACGTTGGCGCTCGTGGGTTTTGCGTATCTATGTACTCAGGTCCGCTGTCCACAATGTCGCGCTAAGTGGATTTGGATGGGAGCGAGTGGGAAGCTGAATCCAAAGTCGCTTGATACTCTTGCGACCTTGGAGCATTGTCCGAAGTGTGGGTATCCCGGCTCCCACCGCACTGGGACTGCAAAACGTTAGTTTCTTACGACTTTATTTTTCTCAGAAGTGGTAAGGATTTTGCTACATTGAGGCGGCGACTCGGTCGTGCCGCCATCGCCGCTGCCTGTTCACTCACAGAGCTGGCCAGTGTGGGGATGATCCGCGTGTGAGGTAGTAGCGATGAGTTCCGGCAACACATTTGATGAACCTCGTACTGTCCAGAAAAAGAATCGACGTTGTTGAGGTTGAGATCTTGTCATCTTCTCGCCGGGCGATTCGCAAGTGGGTGGGCAAGGCCGCGCTAAGCTGCTTGACGGTGATAGAAATTGAGCATCCCTCCAAGGCGCTGGCGCCGACGCACGTGTAGAGATGGCGCGATGGTCGGAGCAGGCAGCACGAGTCGGTTCTCGAGGCCCTGGTGATTTCGCTCGGTGTGATAGTGCACGATGAATTGCGAGACAGCGTGCTGAAGAGATGCCCGTCCGAAGAAAATCATTCGGTTCAGGCACTCGGATTTAATCGATCGCACGAAACGCTCGGCGAAGGCGTTCAAATTAGGCGACCTTGGCGGCAGGCGAACAACATCCGTGCCCGCCCGGACGATAATCCCCCGGAATGCGTCCGAGTATTTTGTGTCGCGACCCATAATGAGATATCGCGTGTCTCGAAGAAAGCCATCATGGGTATCGGTGACATTACGCGCGATCTGCGTCATCCAGGCGTTGTCAGGATGTGGGGTAATACCCGCGACGTGGACCTTTCGCGATGCGATATCGATGAAGAAGAGGAGGTAGTGCGTGATCAACCCCTTGAACGTGAGGACCTCCACGCTCAGGAAGTCGGTCGCCTTCAAGCACTCCCAGTGGGCTTTCAGAAACGTTGACCATCGGGTGTGCGCGTCGCGCGCCGGTGCCGGGTCGATCCCGTTCTCTTTGAGAATGTTGGCGATCGTACTGCGTCCAACCTGATGTCCCAGATTGGCCATCGCGCCTTGGATGCGCGTGTATCCCCAAGACGGATTGTCGAGCGCCATACGCATAACGAGGTCGACGATCGTCGCCATCACGCGCGGCCGGCTTGGACCCGGCCGGCGGCGATACGTCCACTTGCGCGCAATCAGATGCCGATACCAACGCAACAGGGTGTCAAACGCCGTATTCAAAACTATGCCGACTGTGTGTGGTATCCGGTCTTTTCCGACTGGTTTTGAGGCACTTCTGCGCGGCATAGTCCGGCCCATCAAAAAGACTGGGGCTGCATGGAGTGGGCTGTATGAAAGTACCGTACCAAAAGAGATTGTCGAGACTTCACGTCGAAGGACCGTTGGCGCCGTTTCTTCAGACCTACATGGCATATCTTGCGAAGCAGGGCTTCGCGCAGATCTCGATTTGGAGAAAGACGTTTCTCTTGGGTGAGTTGAGCCAGTGGCTCAATCGGCGCCAGGTTGCCACTGAGCACATCACCGCCGATCACACCCGCGCGTTTCTGCACGATCGAGCTCGATCTCATCGCGTGACACCCGGCCATTTGCTTGCGCTGAAGACTCTGTTGAGTTGGCTTCAGAACATAGGTGCCACCGCCCGCCCGACAAGAACCAGTGACCTTTCCCAGACAGAGCGACTCCTGCAGGAGTATTCGACGTACTTGCGAGAGGAGCGCGGACTCGGGCCGTCCACCCTCAAGCGGTACACGCTGGTAGTGCGGCGATTCCTGCAACCTGCACCGCAAGGCCGACCCGCCAGGTTGAGCGCACTCAAAGCCCAGGACGTATGCGATTTTGTTAGACGGTACGTGCCCCGCGCACATACCTTTTCAATGGGGAAAGACGCCACAACTGCGCTGCGCTCGTTTCTACGCTTTGCACGCTTGCGTGACTACATCCATACCGATCTGGCTGCCGCAGTGCCGACATACCCGGGCTGGTCGATGGCCTCGATTCCCAGAGCGATGCCGCTAAAGGTGGTGCGACGAGTGTTGGCACATAGCAAACGCCGTCGCACGCCCACTGGGCTTCGTGACCGGGCGATTTTGCTGTTGCTGGCGCGGCTCGGGCTGCGAGCCCGCGAAGTCGTCCTGCTGAAGCTCAATGACATCGACTGGCGCACCAGCTCTCTTCGTATCCAGGGGAAGGGACGACAAGAACATCCTATTCCGATGCCGGCCGACGTGGGCGAAGCCATCGCAACCTATCTGCGCCGTGGCCGGCCAAAGACTTCCTTGCGAGAAGTATTTTTGTGTTCGCGTGCACCCGTGCGAGGTTTGGGCGGGTCCTCGACCATTGCTCGGATGTTACATCGCACGTTGGCGCGGGCAGGTATCCGCGCGCCACATGAAGGAACCCATCAGTTTCGCCACGCGTTGGCCACGCAGATGCTGCGCAAAGGATTGTCTTTGACAGAGATTGGCCAGCTGCTTCGCCACCACAGCTCCGATGCCACTCGCCGATACGCCAAGGTGGATCTGCGTGCGCTGCGTGAAGTCGCGTTGCCTTGGCCGGAAGGTGTGCCGTGAAAAGTCTCAGGGCTTCCGTCCGTGACTATATCGCCATGCGTCGCGCGCTCGGCTTCAGGCCCGTCAATTACGACCACTGGCTGCTGGACTTTGTGACATTCTTGAAGCGTCGTCGCTCGACGTACATTACCGTAAAAGCAGCTCTTGAGTGGGTGGCGCAGATTCGATCGACCGATCAAAACTATCGCGCCGACCGCTTGGCTGTGGTGCGCGGCTTCGCCCGCTATAGAACCGCCATCGATCCACGCACGCAGATTCCGTTGCCGGATTTGCTGCCGCGGGACAAAGAGCGCCTGCACCCACATCACTATACCGAAGAGGAGATCCGGCGCCTGCTGCTGATGATCTTGCAGCCACGCCGTGCGGCCACCAGTATTGCGCGCTGGAGTCGTTATGCGATTCTCGGACTGCTCAGCGTCACAGGCCTTCGCATCAGTGAAGCGCTGAACCTCAACGTGGAGGACGTCGACCTGGATCAGGGCGTCCTGAGGATTCGCAACTCCAAGTTTGGCAAGGATAGGTTGGTCCCGATTCACCCTTCGACCCAAGTCGCATTGGCGGATTACCTGCGCCGCAGGAATGAGTATTTCGCCGGCCGCTCAATCGCGCCCTTCTTTGTGTCGCGATATGGCGCGCGGATGACCCACTCCAATATCCACAGAACCTTCACGATCGTTTCGCGCAAGCTGGGTTTGCGGGGCGTCTCTGCCCGGCACGGTCCGCGCCTGCATGACTTCAGACATCGCATGGCGGTCGAGACGCTGCTGCGGTGCTACCGCTCGGGTGCCGATCCGGAGCGTCGGCTGCCGGCACTCTCGACATACCTGGGGCATACCCGCCTCGGTCACACCTACTGGTACTTGCATCAGCATCCGGAGCTCATGAAGCAAGCCGTCCATCGCCTCGAGACGCACTGGAGGAGCCGCGCATGAAGTCCTCCGAACCAAGCTTCCCGAGTCTCCTGCAGCGCTTCTTTACGCAACGACTGATGCAACAGAAGAAGGTAAGCACGCACACGATTTGTTCCTATCGCGACACCTTCCGGCTCCTGCTGCGCTTTGCGCAGGTGCGCTTGCACACCCCTCCCGATCGCCTGGCATTCGAGCAGATCGATGCGCCGCTCGTCACGGCGTTCCTGCACGAACTGGAGACGACTCGCGGCATCAGCCCACAAACCCGCAATCTGCGATTGACCGCGATCCGATCCTTCTTCCGCTTTGTCGCCTATGAGCTGCCCACACACAGCGCCCAAATCGAACGTATCCTCGCTACACCCACCAAGCGATTCACGCGCCGGCTCATTCACTTCCTGACCCGACCCGAGGTCGACGCCCTCTTGAAGGCCCCGGATCGGTCCACATGGAACGGGCAGCGAGATTACGCATTGCTCTTGCTGACCATCCAAACAGGGATGCGCCTGTCGGAGATGACAGGACTTACACGACAGAACGTCCACTTCGGCGTCGGCTCGCATGTTCAGATCTTAGGAAAGGGGCGCAAGGAGCGCGTGATCCCTTTGTGTAAAAGCGGCGCCGCGGTCCTGAAGGCTTGGCTCAACAGGCCGCATAAGGAAACGGGTGATTGGGTCTTTCCGAGCGCTCGAGGCGGCAGACTAAGCGCCGATGCCGTGCAACATCTCCTGAATAAATACCTCGCCGTCGCTCGCAAAACGTGCCCTTCTCTGCAAGAAAAGCCGATTACTTTCCATGGTCTGAGGCACTATTTCTCGCGGCCCGCTATGTCTCGTACGCTGGGCCAAACCCTATAAAGTACGGCCAGCACGACAATTCTGCTCGATATAGTCTCGGGTTCTTGCAGCCCCGATTTTTCGGGGAAGGAGCCGCCATGAGATATCGCATTAACGAGCAGGTGGTTCTGTTGTGTATGCCGAAGGAAGGACCGGGCACCCTCGCTCAATATCTACGTTCGTTTGCACTGTCGCTGAGTCAGCAGGGATACTCACGTTGTTATTTGCGCCGCCATCTGATGCTGGCTGCACGTTTCAGTCGTTGGCTGCAGCATCGCCGTATGCGATCGCGCTGTATCGGCCCTGAGCACGTCGCGAAGTATTTGAGATATCGGTATCGTGATCGGCGTGCTAATGAAGGCGATTCAAGCGCGCTGGGCCACCTGATCACATTTCTGAGAGCAAAGGGAGTAATTTCGGGTGCGAAGGTCTCGATACCACCATCGCTCCCTGCTGAGCTTTGTGCGCGGGACTACGAGCAATACTTGCGCGAGGATCGCGCCTTGGCGAAAGCCACGATCATCAACTACGTCCCATTTATAGTTGATTTTCTCAAGGATCGATTCGGTTCTCACCCCGTAAGGCTATCGCGTCTGAGGGCCGCAGATGTCATCCGATTCGTACAAGCTCGATCGCGCTGCCTACATGTGAAGCGGGCAAAGCTGATGACCACCGCATTACGTTCCTTTTTCCGGTACGCACGCATGCGCGGGGAAGTCACGCTTGACTTACTAATCAGTACATATATCAGGGACTATACGCATGCGGCGTATCGAGTCTCCGG
>CAZBTV010000218.1:0-9268 GCA_964494895.1 uncultured Steroidobacteraceae bacterium
CGGGCAGCACTTATCCACGAGATCGGACGGGTCGCGCGGGTCATCAAGGCTCCAGCATTAATGTTGTCATATTTGACAACGACAATCAAGCCATCCGAGGAACAGCCGGATCAGCTCCGGACGACGCCGTACCAAACAGCTCACTCAGCGCTGCATCGCGGCAGACTTGAGAGATCCAAGCTGTGATAGGTGACTATATACGACAGGATAAAGTGATTGCCAAAGCAATACAAAATCCGTCGCTGTGGCAACAGGTCAAAATCGATGAGCACGAATCGGGTTCGCAATAGACGTGACAAAGTACGTCATGGCCCCACTTGCAAACGCGACGTTGAAACCGCGTGGATTTCTACGCAGGTGCATAATTTCTGGCCGGGGACGGACATACGCGAAACCGACAGTGGAATGCATTCCCCGTTTCCCGGACCGAGATCCTCAAGATAAGCTTGGGCTGTTCATTGCTGAGAGATGCGCTGTTGACTCAAATGCGAAGTGCAAGGTTATGGACCTGCTCAGGGCTTACAACTTCTGGGGCTTGTGGACGGCGCTCAGATGTCTAGCTCCAACGTGGTCAGCTTCCCGAAATAGCGAACCACAAGTCAACAGAGATGAGGGAGCGAGGGGAGTTTGAAGCCTGAGCCCTTCCGTGATACGCTCCTTTGGAGCGTATGGAGGGCAGTGGACAAGTGAATAACTCCCTCACCTCATTCCCTTGCAACTCCCCTCTGAACTCCCTTCCAGTAGTGAAATAGAACCTCCTGATTTTTGTAGGAGTTATGAAGCATTGAGGGTAAGAAAGGGGAGTAAGGGGAGTAAGGAGAGTAAGGGGAGTTGAGAGCCTGCACGATTCGCTAACCAATCCGAGCTGGCATTTATTTCACAGACCGTGCGGATGTCGAACTCCCCTCACTCCCCTTTTTCAGACCCCTATACAACCTTGAGCTTGACTCGTGGGTTGGTCTCACCGTCGTCTCACGCTTGTCTCGCCTGTCGCGTCACCCTCGTCCCACCCTTCTCTGCCATCTCCCGCTGCTAGTTGCGTTGTTGTCGTCCCGCCCATTCGCATTGACGCTCTACTTTTTAACAATGCGAGCGTCAAAATGACCAAGCTCATGCGATATCGACACAATACCGTTATGACACCGCGGAAGGCATTCGAATCATACTCACTCGTGACATTGTAGAGTTGGAGCTGTATGTTCAGATATTGAATGACGGATATGATGACCTGTGGAGAGATGCCGTCCATGAGTCCAAGGAACAGAACGTTGTAAAGTCCATGTTCAAGAAGCTGAACAGCGTTGGAAAGCGTAGGAGAAAGTACTTTCAGCTCAAAACATCGGTGGCGCCAATGGGGGCGATCTACATGCTGGAACAAGTCGGTCATCTCAAGGCTGACAAGTACAACGGCATCAAGTTAGAGTATGCAGAGCTGAACTAGACCCCATAAAGCACGCGGCCTTTCAGGGTCATCAACTCTGTAATCAGGTTCAACTTCGAACCGAGCCCGAGCGATCCGTATCACCTCATGCTCATCATGAAAGACTTGCGCCGAATCATTGCGGCGGGTGACGCTTCGACACCGACAACCGCATGAACTGATCCAGTTGGCTTTCAACGGCGCGAGTCGTACTAGTCCTCATCGCCGTCGTGGTCGCCAATGGTCAGCAATGCAAGGCGAAAGCCTCCTTGTTGGACCATGACTTGTCCATAGACAGTGCCAGTTTTGCGACCCCTCCGGGAAGCTAGCCAGATGCCGCCGTCAACTTCTTCCCATTCGCTGACAGCACCCTCCTCCAGGGTTACGTCGAACCGGGATCTGTGGTGCTCGCGGTGGCCCACTACCGTCGACGTCCCGGATATTGGCGCAATCGGACACCCGATTGAAATCGCGACTACCGTGCCTGTAGCCCTGTAACGACTCCGGCACCCGCTTTGTTATCTCGTGTGCCTCTCTACGAGTTGCCTGGAGTTCGCGGTGAACGCGAACGTTCGGCTGGCGGTGGACGACTGGCTCACCACTCGCAGGTGTTTCGGCGTCGATCCCTCGCCTGGGTTTCGAACGTCACTCAGCATGGAACCTTAAAACCCGCTGGGCGGAAGTTCCGCCTACGCTGGTGATGGCGGCCGGGAAATGTACCAGGAGTTGCGGAGGGGTGTACCGCCCTGAAGTTGCGGATCGGCAGTGCAGCGCTTCTGTTCTTTCGGGCTCAAATCGAAGTCAGTTCGGCTTGTGCGCGAACAAGCCGTAATGGAAAGGCGGAAGGTCGATGACTTGAGATACGGACTTGAAACCGGTAGCGCACAGCCAAGCCACACATTGCTCAGGATGGGGTCGAATGCTCAGTGCGGGCCCTCTGGGTGTTCGTTCATCGGCTATCCAATGCATGACGGCAACGGTACCGTTGACTCGCAACGAGCGAAACGCCTCGCGCAGTAGACTTTCCGGATCCTCCGCGTGAAGAATATTGAACAGCATCGCGTATCCAACAGACCCTTCCGGCAACCCGGTGCCTTCCATCAGGAAGTCGCGCTGGACAACTTTGATGTTGTACACGCCGTTGCGCCGCGCGTGATTGGAAGTGGCGAGGACCATGTCCGCGTCCACGTCGAGCGCATGTACGACTCCACTCGTGAGTTGGGCAGCAGCAACCGAGAACGTCCCGTAACCGCAGCCGAAGTCAACCACATCTTCACTTTGAACTTGAAAGCCCAGCCGCATAAGTGCGTCGGTGGGCTCGAAGAAGCTGGACCAGACATCCTCGTCTGGCATGCCGCTATCTCGAATCTTCATTTCCGCGGCTCGTTCACCAATGCTATCGCACCTCTCGAGACATCAGATCTGCGTACCGCTTCAAGTAGAGCGGCCAGCCCTGATCGCCCGCAACACCCTCACGCACACCCTGCCATCCTTCGCCATGGCGTTGCAGATTTCGGTGCTCGATTTCGATACGCGTTCGCTGTGGCGTCTCAGAGATGAAGCGCGCCTCCCATTCGCTGACTTTCTCTGGATCGGCCTCGATCTGCCATCGTGGGCTGATGTTCCATGTCAGAAGCACACGATTGGGCGGCTCGTATGCCAACACGCGCGCCCACCGACATTCAGTGCCGTCGACGCCGCGGTCATAGAGATAGCCACCGACACGAGGCTCGAACACCGTCTCCGCAATCTCGACGCCGAGCAGATTGTGCTCAGGCGGTTTGAATCTGCCGAAATCCTTCGTGAAAACTTCGAACGCGCGCGCAATCGGAGCCTCGACCACAATGGAGTGTTTCACCGATGTGCCTGATGCCTGCGTGCTCATTCCGTCTCCTCTGGCGGGTGTTCGACGGCCACCTTGTAAGCCGCCAGTGTCTTGGTCCAAAACCGGTCGAGTTCCGCACGAAGTCTCGCCAGCCCCTCGGCGTCGACTCGATAGATGCGCTGCTTGCCTGCCTGTCTATCAACAACGAGCCCAGCGTCCTTCAGTATTTTCAAATGCTGCGAGACAGCCGGACGGCTGACCGGCAGGGCGCGGGCCAGCTCGCCAACTGCGCATGGGCGCTCGACCAACATCTCGAACACCGCACGTCGAGTTGGATCGCCGAGTGCGGCCCAGCCACTGTTCGCGTAAGCTATCACTTACGTGTAAGCTAGCACTTACGCGAAAGAGATGTCAAGGCTCTGCGGGGCAAACGCCCTACGCCTTGCAGCAGGGATTGTCAGTCTGCTTCGGCGGACACGGGACGGAGCCGTACGAGCAAAACACGCAGCAATCGCCGGCCTTCGGGCGCAGCACTGCTTGGCAGCCCACGCAGTCATAGAAGAACTGGCATGCGTCGGTGGGCATCGTTTCGGTCTGCCGATGCCCACAGTGTGGACAGGTCAGCTCGCTCTTCAGTATGAGCTCAGCTGCCATCGCGCAACACCTTGGCAGGGAAAATCGGCATCAGTTACCGCTGAGGTCGTTGCCTCGGCGGTCGTGCGAGCTGAGTCGAAGGTGACGGTCGTCATATCGATGGTCTATCGCGGGCATCGCGCGCCACTGTGAGCACTCCGTCGGGCCAAAGCCTTTTTGCGTGACGATTCGAATGCGCGTGCCCGGACCCGTCTTGATCCCGAATCACAGGATTTTCCGATTATGGTTCTTCGCAACATAAGCCAAATTCCGATGTAAATAACAGTCGGAAGCCGGCATCGTGGCGTGCGGGCCAGTTTGACGATCCGCGATGCCTAGCAGATCGGCTTGCTCAAAATTCCCGATCGCAGCCACTTCCGCCGCCCGGCTAACCCCCCGCGATTGCCTGTTGCAATTCCATCAGGTCCGCAGGCTTGGTCAAGTGAGCGGCAAAGCCGGCCTCTAATGAGTGCTGCTTATCCTCCTCGCGGCCAAACCCGGATAGCGCAATGAGCCGGACATGCTTGAGACTCGGCTGTGTACGTAGTGTTCTCGCGACTTCGTAGCCGTCAACTCCGGGCAGCCCGATGTCGAGCACAATGGCGTCAGGCGGGTCTGCGAGCGCCCGCTCGATCGCCTCCTTGCCGTGATGAGCAACGGTTACGATGTGGCCGTACATCTCCAGGAGTTTCGCAGTCGTAGTGGCCGCATCGACGTTGTCGTCCACTACCATGACTCGTGCCGGGCTGACCCCACGTTCGTTCACGGGCGCCGACGCAGCGCGCCTGTTGACATGATGCAGGGGCAGGTGAACGACGAACCGGCTCCCCCTCCCCCGACCTTCGCTGTAAGCAGTGACACAGCCTCTGTGCATGTCGACCAATGTCCGCACGAGGGCAAGACCGACCCCGAGCCCGCTTACGATGCGTTGCGTTGGCTGCTCGCCTTGGACGAAGAGATCGAACATGTGAGGAATGGAATCCGGATCCAACCCCATTCCGGTATCGCAGACCTCCACACATGCGTGCGCGCCGTCGACCCAACCACGCAACTCGATACGGCCGCCAGGTTCGGTGAACTTCAGGCTGTTGTGCAGGAGATTTGCGAATACCTGCGAAAGCCGGGTTGCATCGCCCTCGAGCCAGATTGCGTCAGGTGGAAGCGACACGGTGAGCGTCTGGGCACGATCCATCGCGAACGGCCGGATCGTCTCCACCACCTGCGACAACAGGCTATTCAATTCGAGCGGCTCTTTGCGCAGGGTGATCTTGCCGCGCGTAATCCGCGCGACGTCGAGCAAGTCATCTACAAGCCGGATCAGGTGCTTTCCTTGGCGGTCGATGATTTCAATGGCTTGGCGCTCAGTCGGGTCGTAGTCGTCTCTTCGGCGCAGTAACGCAACGGCTGAAACGATCGGGGCGAGCGGGTTCCGGAGCTCGTGGCCAAGCACCGCGAGAAATTCGTCCTTGTGCCGGTTAGCCTCAGCGAGCGCATCAGCTCGCTTCTGCAGCTCCGATTCCAGAGCGCGCCGTTCAGTGATGTCGCGGACCACCTTCGAGAAGCCCTGCAGAACTCCGTCTTCCCGACGAACTGCAGTAATGACTACGTGCGCGAAAAACTGTGTTCCGTCCTTTCGGATCCGGACGCCTTCCACCTCGATTCGGCCGTCAGCTGCAGCAGCATGAAGATGTTGCATCGGCGCATTGTCAGTACGGTCGGCCGCAGGATAGAAAATCCCTACATGTTGGCCCACGATCTCCGCCGCGGTGTACCCCGTGATCCGCTCTGCACCTTGGTTCCAGGTGACAATGCGCCCCTCCGGATCGAGCATATAGATCGCGTACTCTTTGACGCTACCCACGAGCAGCCTGAATCGCTCCTCGCTTTCACGTAGCGCACTGGCCTGCAACTGTACGTACTGCGTCGTGGCTTCAGCGACGGCTGCATCTATGATGTCGAGTATGATCCTCAAGTCCGCTTGTTCTACGGGCCAGAGGACGTCAAGGATCGTTCCACGCAGGAGACTGTACTCCTGGATCACTTGCTCCAGCGAGTACGCTGGATGATCAGCGCGTTGTTTCGCGTGCTTCTTGGGCGCTCGCCGCTGAGTCGCGTCCTCCCGTTGGAACCCGGCGAGAGATTTGACGAGCTCTTCCAGAAACTCCGGAATGCTGTCGAGGAGAACCGGCCTGCTCTCGTGGCGCGCAGCCGGCACAATGGATCGTACGTGTGCTTCCCATTGGCGGAGGATTTCAGGGATTCTTTGTTCGAGGCGCTCGGCTAGCGTCATAGGCTTCGGCTAGCCTCCCGGAGAGGGTTAGAGTCATGCCGAGATGACATGCACCTGGTATCCTCGTTCGACATCTCCGGGTGCCCGGGCACCGGGAACGATTGTGCCTTGTTCGCCCGCGCCAAGCCTGTAAAGGCCTTGCCGCCCCCAACATTGCCCATGTCAGCAAGCGTTGTTCCTCCGCGCTGGCACGTCTCCTGCGTATCCAAGCCCATGTATGGTTGACAGAGGCCGCAATGGGGACCCGAGACCATGACATCTCGTGGATTCAAAATCAGCTTACGCTGGCACACTGGCACTTGGACGCAGCGGTAAGCTCCGACGCGGAGGGAGTCCGTCGCAACTCGAAGCGCGCAAAACATATCTACGACAATGTTCTGCTGGCTGTGTCGCAGTTGGACTTGTTGGGTTCCCTGCGCGAAGAAGTCGTGAGGTCAGTCGCTCTTCTTCGGATTCGACTGGAGCACGCTGGAGAACTGGACCGGCGGACTACTCCCGATCGGTAAGCCGGCGTCCGACCATGAGTGCCGGTACATCAAGGCGAAGTGTTCTCGTCTTTGGCTTCGCGCGACTTACGCCTCGGATGGCTTCTCTCTCCTCGGAACTGCTGTCCAGCGGCTCCCTGAGCTCTGAACTTTCGATCCGAAAGGCATGCCACCAGGTGTTAGCGCCGACACCTCGCCACATGTCCCTTACGTCGTCGTAAACGGCGAATGGAATCCCGCTGATTGACATCGTGCCGCCATGGATTGAGAGTGAAGCCACTTCGTCCGACACGCGCGAGGGCTCACGAGGGAGCCCAAAAACGAGCCGGCACCAGCCCTCAAACCGCATACCTGACCAGAACGTATCGCCGTGTTCCCAAAGGCCGCCAACGTACCGCACCAGCGCCGCGTCCGCTCCGGCTGTGGGTCCGATCCACACGGCACTGCCGGTAATGCGGAAAAAAGGTGCAGACACGAGCTGGGTTGCCGGCCCCAGATCACTGAGGACAGTCAGCCGAATCATGATTTTGCTTGAGCCCCTGCAGACGTGAGTATTGCATAGCAATAAATGATCCTGCTTCCCCGCCACACGCCGTGGGACGCGCGCATCTCGCCTCAAGTGGCCCGTCGGCGCAGCGAGCTTGAGTACGACCGGACTGGGGAAGAGGACTACTCGACCCAGGCGCCAGCAAGCTCTAGTTGCGCAGGTTGGCGAACCGGCACCTGCCGTAAATGTCTGAGACTCGCCGATCAATTCCGTTTCAAGTCGCGCGGCATCCCAGCTCGCAGGAAGGCTTCCAGCATACGATCAGGTCGAGACAACTCTCCAGTTGCTGCCTTGCCGATGTAGAGGACAGCCGCAACCTCTATCCATGACGGTGAAGCCGGGCGACAGAACTACCGGGGTTTCCGTACGGCTTCCGACTATAAGGCGACTGTCTCCGCGCCGGGCTACTCGGGAGGTGATGCGTGTCGCGCAACGGGCTCTTTGGCCATCCATGCCGGGCTCTGGGCGAGTTGAATTCCATCGCTCTCGAGCAGGAAGCCGGTGTAGACGGGCACCCTGGCGTTCCAGCGCCCGCTCACGGCTAGCCGCGTTGCTGTAGGTGCGGGAAGCATGCTGGGTGCACGGTAACTGCTTACTGTAAGTAGCCATCCGTGACTGACACCATCGATCGATCTACCCAAGGGCAAGAAGGTAGATGGGTGAGCCGGCCGGGGGAGCCGTGGCGCCGTCCAGGTCCGAAGGTAACCAACTGCCGAACGTCGAGTTCAGTTGGAAGAAAACCTGAGTAGCGTGGGCAGCCGTCCATGTTCCCGCGGTTTCCTTCTTTGGGCGTTGTCCAACGCCCCCCCTCCAGGCGTTGACTCTCAACCGGACACCGCAGCCCACGGGGCGGCCATCGGACACGCTTAACAAGAGCGGGTACTGGTACCCAATCTCGAATTGACTCGATACCGGTCGTTCACGGATGCTCGGCTTCTGTAGGAACTTCGAGCCCGCGAAGGCCGAGTGGCACTAGGAAGCGGACGCCATGAGAAGTATCGCAGACATACGGAGCTGTCCGCCGTCGGAGTCTCGCGTCGTGAGCCGTAGCGCCCTGATTCCGTTCGTTAGGGCCGCCGCGCTCATCACGGTACTGCTCGTGACACCGAGCGCCTTCGCGAAGGATGCACCCGCTGCACCGAAGTCACTCCAGGACCCCACTGCGTCGTGCCCAGGTGCAGCCGCCTGGGCGAAGAAGCAGGTGACCAATCTTTCGGGTGCGACCCAGTCGGAGGCAGCGCCGACTCGTCCGGATCTGAAGGGCGAACTCAAGACGATGGTTGGTCATGACCAAGAGGCACGCTCCGCCTTGATTGCCGATCCCACGAACACTTCAAAGCAGTCGGCATTGGTCAGAATCGACGCCGAGAACCTGACTAGACTTAAGGTCATTGTAGCCGACTTCGGATTCCCGACGCGCGCAATGGTGGGTCAGGAAGGCGTTCGGGACGCGTGGCTGCTAACGCAACACGCGGACGCCGACCCATCATTTCAGAAACAGATACTGGCCGTTCTCAAAGTGCGCCCCCTGAGCGAGGTTCGAGCCGATGATCTTGCAATGCTGGAAGACCGTGTTCTGGTTCACGAGGGCAAGCCGCAACATTACGGGTCGCAGTTCACGCTGAAAAATGGCCTATGGCAACCACAACCGATCGATGATCTGGTGCACGTTGACGAACGACGTGCCCGGGCCAATTTGATGCCCCTTGCGGACTATACTTGTGTGCTACAGCACATGTATGCCTCACGGACAAAATAGATGCGGGCGGTGACATCGACGTCGGGGGCTCACATTCCGTTGTCGGCCACCCGCGGACGTTGCCCAGGGGGCTCAGGATCGGCGCCGGGTTTGCGGAACGGAGAATGACCGGTAGACTCGATTCGAGCATCCGGTAATGGAGAGTCGCGGACCATCGCCAGACGCGACATCCAGCTTTGTTCGCAGATGGCAGTTTATTCGTTATGACCCGCACTTCTAAGCCGAGTCATCCCGTTCGTCTGGACGCTTCGATGCGAGGAGGAGTTGCCACATGAAGCTGAATCAACTTATGCCGATGTTGCCTGTGAG
>CAZBTV010000219.1:0-9249 GCA_964494895.1 uncultured Steroidobacteraceae bacterium
CCTGCCGCTGGCCCTGCGCGACGTCTGGCTGGCCGCCTCCGGCGCCCGGGCCGCCAAGTCAGGATTCAGTTGCAACCGGGTCAGTCTCTCGCGCGCTTCAACGGCACCTTCAGGTACGACGGGAGCTGCCGCGCACGCTGCGAGTAAGGCGGAAGCCACGGTTGTAGCAATTAGCGTCTGAACCGGTTTGATGGAAGCGTTCATTTCTTCTCTCCTGAGTAGCGCCGCATGTCCTTGGTCGCAGTAACGGTACCGCGCTTCACTTCTTCAATCACCGCGTTGGCCTTGACGTTTCCTGTCTTTGCGATAGCCAGATCCGCTTCGACGCGTGACTGCTCCGCCAACTGCTCCACTGCCACCATCTTCTGCTCCGAAACTGCACCGTAAGCCGACGCGAGCTTGGCACGCGCCTCAGCCAACTCCCTGGGAGCGTAGCGTCCAGCTTCTGCACGCTCAGCGCTGGAGACAGCGTGCTCAGCGCCCTGCAGGCTTTTCGCCGCTTGCAGGCTTTGCATGGCTTGCGGGCTTACGGCCGGTGCAAGCGGCGTGGAAGCGCACCCCCCAAGGTAGAGCGTCCCGGTGAGCCCGGCTGCTATCAGCAGACGCGCCCTACAGTGAGATTGTGATGTCACATTCATGTCAGCTCCCCGGACTGGCAGCGATAGGTTCCGGCTCTGCCGCCTCCCATCAGGAAAGGTAGGATCTTCGGACGAATAGTGAATCGTCGCGTGTGCGGGCAGGGCGAGCTCGTTGGATGTAGCATTCGCCCTCGTGTCTGCGGGCGCGGGCAGGCCCGCGGTGAGTCGCTTGCGGTTATCGGCGACAGTCTGTGACTTCATGATGCATCTCGCGGGTGTCGTTCAGTGAGGCTCACCAGGTACGTCTGCTGGAACGTGCCGGCGGCGGAAGATCCAGGGTTGGCCAACTGTAGTTTCGGGCAACCCAGCCCTCTGTGCGGTCGCGAACATTGAGTGCAAACCGACGCCATATCCGCTTCCATCGCGTCAACCCATACCATGAGAGGGCACTCGCCGCTGACCTGCGTCCTTGCTCGTTCGCGAGCTTCACAGAGTTTATTCGTGCGCGCCTCCTCGCAGCCGAAGAGGGGGTACGAGCCGAAAGGCAGCGTTCGGCTCAGGCCGAGCAATCATCGAGCTCGAGCCTTCGCTCGGTGCGCATTCGCTCGTGACCACGGACATCACTCTCGCTTGCGGAGATGAGGCAGCTCGCGCAGACGGATAGTGGTCGAGGAAATGCGCGCGTGAGCCCTACTTACTTCCCACCGAGAAAGTCTTGTCACTAACCAAACTTCTGCAACGACAGGGCACGCACCTGCGTCCGAACCCAGCGAGGGTCGTCGTGCGCCAATTCAAGCCGGCGACGGAACCGCGAGACCTCAATACGACCGACAAGCCGCGAGCCAACCACATTGTCGAGCGCGTGCTCGCGCTCGACTCCGAAACAGCGGCCGCCCAGCTGCAAGAAGTCCTCGAGAACTTCCAGGGCCGACACAGGAATCAAACCGGCGCGCCAGCGCACGGCCAGCGTTTCATCCTGAGTGTGCGCGCGGTCGGCGAAGGGCATGTTTCCTCTTTGACCTTTCGATCAGGATCCGTCGCGGAAGATGGCGCCATGACGCTCGATCCTACAGCCTGCCTTGCTTCCATTCCAAGAGTGATCCGGCGGGTCCCGGGCACGGCTGGAGAAGAAGTCGAACTGGCATTCTCGGCACACGAAGACATCAGCGAGCGAGTGATCTTCCCCGTCACCGAATCCCAGTCGAATGGGATAGAGGATGCGCGCTTCGTGGCGTTGGACACGGGCACGGAAACAGTTTTCTACGCGACGTACACCGCATACAGCGGTAGAGCGATTCGGTCAGAACTGCTCGAGACGCGCGACTTTATATCGTTCAGGATGTCCCCTCTGAAAGGCTCCGCTGCGAAGAACAAGGGAATGGCCCTGTTCCCACGCCGGATCGGTGGCCAATACGCCATGATCGGGCGGCAAGACAATGAGAATCTATATCTCATCTACTCGGACGACCTGCTCACCTGGGACGGCGGCACCGCTATTCTGAGACCCGAATTCCCATGGGAGTTCGTTCAGATGGGCAACTGTGGCTCGCCGATCGAGCTCGACGAGGGTTGGTTGTTGCTGACTCACGGGGTGGTGCCCGTACGGAAGTATTCGATCGGTGCGGTCCTGCTCGACAAGGCGAATCCCTCGCGAGTTCTTGCACGCACGCGCGAGCCTCTGGTGCGCCCTGACCTGTCGGAACGCGAAGGATATGTCCCCAACGTGGTCTACACGTGCGGAGCGTTGCGGCATGGCGACCGGCTTATCCTGCCCTATGCCATATCCGATACATTCTGCAATTTCGCCTCTCTTGGGATTCCCGCACTGCTGGAGGCCATGGCAGGCTGACGCATCCTGGGTCGGCGTGCGTGCCGTCTCTATCGGTTCCCATGAGCGCCTCGGCTTTCTGAAGTCGCTCCGGCCGTTTCGCCCGGTAGCCCGCGAGTGAAGCGTACCGGAACCGTGCGCGAGGTCTGTACGCCCGCGTACCGACACCGAACGGCGCGCCTGCGTATCATCCATATCCTGGGGGTGCCCGATCGCCACATTCCGAAGCGTGGGATGCACGTCGTGCAGCGGTCATCGAGCCGCTGTTGGCCGAACGCGCCGAATAGCATCACCGGAACCCACCTTGCTGCTGTCTTTCAGTGTCAATTACTGTTGAATCAGTGCGTTACCAGCGCACACAGCTCAAAAGGGCTGGTGACCTTCAGGCGCAGATACGCCCGCTGGCGGTAAGTCAGAACGGACGTTTTGCCGATCCCCAGGTCGAGGGCCGTCGCTTCGACACTCATGCCGATAGCGGCGCGGGCACAAACCTGTCGCTCTCTCGTAGTCAAATTTCCGTAGCGGCTAGCGAAGCGTTCTTCCAGTTGAGGTACCGTGAGCGTCAGACGTCCGGACTCCCGCTTGCGATTCAGTGGCAGCATGGGGAGCAGCAGACATGCCAGGCTGACAAGTGAGCTGAGCTCGGTCTCGGAGAAGCAGCCAGTGGACGTGTGTCGCGCAACATTCATAGCGCGCCAGCAATCCGACCCTCGCTGTATGACGGAGACGCGTTCGACGATCCCAGCGTCGTCGAAGATACGGCGCCGAAAGCCGGGGGAGGAGATGTCGGCTGGCCGCACTCTCTGCAGGGCAACGTCGCTGCATGCGGGAGCGGCACGATAGGCCTCGCAGACGGGATCCAACCGTAGATATGACTTGAGGTACGCGGGAAAAAGGTCTGCCAGGCCTGGCTCGCCAAAGAAATACTGCAGAGTGGTGTCTACTCGCCCGGTTGCCTCGAACAGATAGATGCGGCGTGCGCCCGCAGTCACCGACATTATCGAATCGCGCACCGTCGAGCCAAATTCTTCCGTGCCGAGGGTTGACAGCAGCCGCTCGTACGTCAGCCCCATGGAGGTCGGCGCGCGCCAATCTCTGATTTGCCTGATGTCCGACAAGCTGCCCCCCCCCACTTGTTCAGGCGATAACCACCTTCCTCCCATGTTGCACCTTTTTGAGCCCACAGTCTCGCTTTGTCCTGCCGGCAGAGGACCGACGTCGGCGGGTGCTATGGCTACATTTCCACCGTATCGAACGAAGGGAGGTCGAAATGCTCGCCGGAAACAAGATCATCATCACGGCCGCAATCAACGGCGGCATGCAGCAGAATAGGGATGGAGCGGTCATCCCAAAGCAGCCAGCCGAGATCGGCGAGGCGGCCGCGCGCTGTCATGCAGCCGGTGCCGCCATCATCCACGTCCATGCTCGCGACGCGCAGGGCAAGAACAGCGGGGACCGCCAGATCTACGCCCAGATCATTCGCGAGATCCGGGCGCGCTCACCCATCCTGATCCAGACGACCAATGGCATTGGAGTCCGTCGCGCCCCCCAGACGGGACAGTTCATCTGGCCCTCGGATACCGAGCGACTCGGCCTGCTAACCCTCGAGCCACAGCAGGACTTGTTCGGAATTGCCGCAGGGTCGGCGGACTTCTACAACCCGCAAGGGGGATATCCTGAGGAAACGCCTTATGTGAACTCTCCAGCTCTGCTCAGGAAGACGATCGAGGAAGTCTACAAGAAGGGCTCGGCCCTCGAGTACGAAGTCGTCGAGGCCAGCTCGCTGCACCGGCTATTGCGTTACGCCGAGGAAGGACTCTTCGACCGGCATCGTGACAACATGTGGCTGTTGCACGGTGGGGGCTTCGGCTCCACGCCACCGATCGCTCGCAATGTGTTGTTTTCGATCGACGAAGGATTGCGCCTGTTTCCCCGCGCCATCTGGGGGGTCACGGCGACTGGACGTGACATGTTCAAGATTGTCACCCTAGGCCTATCCCTCGGCTGTGATCTCGTGCGGGTTGGCTTCGAGGATGGCATACACCTGCCTGATGGCAGAGTCGCCTCCGACAACAGCGAGATGGTACGTGCGGCGGCCAACATTGCCGCGATTTATGGGCTGGAACCGGCTACCGTGGAGGAAGCGCGGATCCGGTTCGGTATCAGGTGATCCGTGGGGGCAGCCCCAACGATCCTCGTCGTCAGTCGTCTCGTGCTGAGTCAACGCGAGAAGTGGGCCGATGGCTGGGGACTTTTAGGGCTCGACGATATCGATGCCGGACTGCCAGCCGATGCCGCCGGAATCGAGGTTATCGTCAGTGACGGCGATGCACTCGACCCGAAGCTCGTCGAGGCGTTACCGAACCTGAGGCTGGTCGCCTGCTTTTCCACCGGCTACGCAGGCATCGATCTCCAACATCTCCGCTCGCGCGGTATTGCGCTCACGACAGCAGGAGGTGTCAACGCGCACGACGTGGCTGACCACGCCATCGCGCTTCTGCTCGCCTGGTGGCATCGAATTCCAACTGCCGATCGCAATGTTCGCACCGGAAGCTGGCGCGGCCATTTGACGCCGCGCCCCTCGTTGCGGGGTAAGCGGTTGGGGATTATCGGGCTGGGCCGCATTGGGCTGCAAATCGCCAGCAGGGCCGAGGCGCTGGAGCTATCCGTCAGCTGGTGGGGGCCGCGCGAAAAACCCGGCACACGTTACGCGCGAGCAGAAAACCTCATAGCGCTCGCCCGGTCCAGCGACATCCTTGTGGTCGCTATACGAGCAACTCGCGCGAACGCGGGAGAGATCGGCAGCGAAGTGCTGGCGGCACTGGGGCCGAGCGGACTGTTGGTCAATGTGTCCCGGGGGTTCGTGGTGGATGAGGCCGCACTTGTCCGGGCTCTGAAACTTGGCATGATTGCCGGTGCCGCATTGGATGTGTTTTCGCAGGAGCCCACCCCTGCGGCGCCGTGGAGCCGGCTGGAGAATGTGGTGTTGAGTCCTCATATCGCCGGATACACCGAAGAAGCAGGTGTTGCCATGTTCGGACAGCTCCGGGAAAACATTCGGCGGTATTTCGCCGGAGAACCGCTGCTGACTCCCGTCGAGGACAATTTCTGAGCCCTTGTATCTACTGGTCGTAGCCCGGGGAAACCCTGGCTAGCATACGCACCAGTGCGCTCCACTCGCGATCGATCACGGCATCGCCATTCTCAAACGCTTTCGCCATCCTGGCGCACTCCTCCGGCGCGGGCCACACAAGCTCCTTTTCAGCATCTCGGCATTGTGTCAGGGTGGCGACTTGCATCCGACAGGCGCGCTCGAGGTAGTACATTCTCGAAAAGCACTCCCGCACTGACTTGCCTACTACCAACGGACCATGGTTGCGCAGCATCAGCACGTCTCCATCGCCCAACGCTCGCGGCAATTCGGCGCGCTTTTCCGCGGTATCGAAAATGCCGCAGTAATCGAGATATCCGACCTTCCCGTAAAAGCGGAGGGCATGTTGACTCAAGGGCAGCAATCCCTTGCGATAGTTTGCAACAGCGATGGTGGCCTCCGTATGGGCATGCATGACGCATACGGCGTTCGCGTTGCCCATATGGATGGCGCTGTGGATGCAGAAACCACCACGGCTTATGCCCAGGCCCGTCGGGTCCGAGATGATACTGCCCTCCACGTCGCACTTCACCATGTCGGAAGCCCGTGCTTCGCCGAACAGATGCCCATACGGCAGTTGTAGAAACCGCTCACTCTCGGAAGGGACGCGAACCGAGATATGGGTATGGATCAAATCCGCGATACCCAGCGAGTCGAACAATCGGTAGGCGATCGCCAGCTCTTCGCGAACGGCGCGTTCCTCAGGCGCGCAGGGGCTTTTTGCCAGGTCACCGGAACCTGAAGACATGATATTGGTCACGCTTGATCTCTCCTACAGCTCCACTGTGGCGCCCGGCTGGATTCGCTTCAGCAACGCTATCGCGCGGATTCCATCGAGGGCATCAGAAGTTGAGGATTGCGCGCACGCCGTACGTTCGCGGGGGCTCGACATTGATGCCGACCACGTGATTGAGTGAGTACGCAGCACTTACCGTCGCATTGGCGATCGTCGTCTCGTTGGTCAGGTTGTCCACGTAGGCTTTGATCGTAAGGCGATCGTTCGGAGTGACATAGCTCAGACCGAGGTCGACACGCGTCGTGGCATAACTCTCCGCTTCCGGAATGTATGCCACGTCTGATTGGAAGCGAGTTTCGTATCGCGCCTGGGCCTCCCCGGTGAGACGGCCGCCGTTCGGCAGCGGGATGGTTTGCTCGAGGCTGCCGAGTATCGTCCGCTGCGGGGAGTGCGTGGGCGTGCTACCCGAGCAGTCCACGTTGAACTGCCCGCTCCGCGGAGCGATGTGGCAGCTCGACGTGGACGGCGGAGGCGCTACCGTCAGGTAGGAGAATGAGTCGTATCTGGCCTTCAGGTTCTGGAGCTGCAGACCGATACGGGTATTCTGGGTGGCGAGGTAGTCGCCTTCGATCTCGAATCCATAGGCGTGCGACTTGCCCGCGTTCTCGGTAACGAGAGTTGCTGAAGTGCCCACCAGCTTGACGAAGGAAATCTGTTGATTGCGATAGTCGAGGTAAAATCCCTCCGCGTTCAATTGCAGGCGATTGTCGAGCAGGCGGTTCTTTACTCCGAGCACGTATGAGGTGACTTCCTCGGGGTCGTACGAGTCCGCTCCGGGAGGCCCATAAAAGAAGCCGCCCGCTTTGAATCCGGTGCTGACATTGGCGTAGAGCAGACTGCGCGGTGCGACGTCATATTCCACGCCTGCTTTCCAATTCACCTTGTCCCAGTTGCGTAAGCCGACGACGACATTGGTCGGATTGCCTACAGGATTCACTGGAATGACCGGATTCGGACCGACCGTGCTGATCGTGTAACGACGGCTGTTGCTGCTCTTTTCCTCATAGGTGTAACGCGTGCCGCCAACGAGCCTGAAGGTGTCGGTGAGTGCATAGGTCAATTGCGAGAACGCCGCGCCTGTCCATCCGCTCAGGTTGGTTCTCTGGTCACTGAAATTGGCGCGGGAAGGATTCTCACCACTGGCATGCGCATGCATGTCGGTATGCAGATAGTAGGTGCCGAAGACGTACTGGAATGGGCTGGAACCAGACGACGCGAGACGCAACTCCGCCGACTCTTGGGTCGGGCGCTGCTGCTCGAGCAGCAGCCAGCTGGTGCCGCTGCCTTTGTAGGAATTCCTCGAGCCGCGATAGCCTCCAACAAAGGTGACTGTGCCGAGTCCCGTACTCCAGTCGACGTTCAGGCCGCTTCCGTAATAGTCAGCGCTCACGAAAGTGTCGTGGGGTTGTGGGGCGATACCAAAAGGCACGTACTGATCGGGCAAATCCGCGACGGCGGTATAGGGACCTGCGACAAAGCACACGCCTCCTCCCGGCCTGCTCAAGGAAGCGCACGTTTTGCGAATGGTGGCGCCCGGACCTTTGCCGCTCTGGTGAGCGTAGTCGCCTGTCAACAGGATGGACAGGTCGCCCGAGGGCGCGAACAACAAAGAGGTACGGATCGCTTCACCGTCATCATCATTGGTTCCATCGCTCATGTACCCGTCGCGGCGCAGCCTCTGCCCTGCGATCCGAAAGGCCAGGGTATCAGACAGCGGCACGTTGAGAGCACCACCGACATTGAATCGATGATAGTCACCCACATCCATTGAGGCGTTACCGCCGAAGGTGAAAGTCGGCCGCGCCGGAATGATGTTGATCGCGCCGGCGGTCGCGTTGCGGCCATACAGTGTTCCCTGAGGCCCTTTGAGGATCTCGACTCGCTCGAGGTCGTAGTAAAGACCGTGCAGGACGGTGGGCGTAGCCAGATAGACCCCGTTGATGTTCACGGCAACCGCGGGATCTGAAAAAGCGTTGCCGCTCAAGGCGCTGACCGAGCGAATCGAAAAGATGGTATAGGGTCCCGCCGACGTGCTGACCTCCAGGCCCGCGGTGAGCGAGCCGAGAGCCTCGGTCTGATCGATCCCCCGGCTCTCCAGCTCCTTCCCACTTACGGCGGTGATCGAGAGCGCCGCCTTCTGTACATCCTCGGTACGCCGCTGCGCGGTCACGGTAATAGAAGGGAGAGTGTCGGATTCCTCCTGGTCTTGCGCTTGTACCTGCCCGCAAACGGTGCTCAGTGCTTGTAGTGCCGCGAACCCCATGCCGATCTTGAGCGACTTCATCGAGCCCCCTCGAGTGGTCTGGCTGGTCGTTTCGGCAAAAATAGCGACCGGGGAGCCCAGGGTCTGTCCACGTCGCAGAGGACAATCGGCTCGGACGCTTGTCATCTGACGAAAGGACACTGGCGGCAGGAGCGATGGGGTACAAATCGAGGTATGCCCACCGACTCGCATTCCACGACGGCGGCTGGGTCGCTGGAGCCCCGGTCGAAAAGCCCGGGTCTGACCGCGCCGACTCTGCTTTTGATCGCGATCTGCGCCCTGGTTTATTTTCTCGACGGGCTGATCCACTCCATTCTGGGGCCGCTCGCGCCCGAGATCGCGCGCTCACTGCAGCTCAGTAACTCCGAGCTCGGGCCGATTTTCTCGGCCAATCTTATTGGGCAATGTTTAGGTCTGGTCGTTTTCCCCATCTTTGCCGCCCGCGCGGGACAGCGTGGGGTCGTACTGGTCTCGCTCGTCGGCTTTGGGGTCGCCCAGAACTGCACCGCCCTTTCCGACGGGGGTACCTCCTTGTTCGTGTGGCGTCTGATCACCGGTGTGTTCCTTGGAGGATGTCTGCCTAGCCTGAATTTCCACGCGCCCCAATTTCCCTAAGCGCCGCGGGTCTTTTTT
>CAZBTV010000220.1:0-9212 GCA_964494895.1 uncultured Steroidobacteraceae bacterium
CAGCTGAAAGTATTGCCGGGTGTCGGGCACCTCTCAATGCTCGAGTCTCCTCGGGCCGTGGCGCAGGAGATTGAGCAATTTGTGACGAGGCTGTAGCCGGCAACGAGTGCCAGGAAGCGCGCTCATCTGCAGGTACGGGTGAACCCCAACAATAACAGAGTGCGGGCGCGAGATCACGGCGTCTGGACTTGGGGAGGACTGGACAAACCGGGAGTCTCAAAGCGTGGGGACGTTCGAGCTGCGGTTAACTCTATCTGGGCCATGAATCTTGATTTTGCGGCAGATCACCTCGCGGGTCGTGCGCGGATAGTTTATCCGCCTCGTCGAGCTGCTGCGTGTAGACCACCAAGTTGCAACCGCCGGCGTGCCTGGTAGAGGGAAACAGAATACCTTTCGCGCCGCGTTCGATCGAAAGGTCGGCAAGAAGCCAGCTCGGTGGCTCGATTCCTTCGTACAAGGCTTGTCGGCGCCACTCACAATCCCAGTCGGACCAGAGATCGTCCCATTGGCCTCGGATGTAGCCTTTCTGGAAGTCAACGACGGATGCGAGCTCAACCGTGTAGGTCACCAGGGTTCCGGGCGGCATCAGCGGCTCACCCTGTTGGTACTCCGCAGCCGCAGTCTCGATTCGGCGGGATAGATACAATGCGTCGATCCCAGGTCGGTTGAATCGACCGCCCACCCTCGCGGCGCCGGCGCCACTGGTGGGACTATAGGCCCATCGAGGCGTGTTGAACCGGTAGAATGTTTCGGCCGGTTGTAGCGGCCGAAGAATCATCCAGTGGGCCCGGCGTGCAGGCTTTCGATGTACTTAATCACCGCAGCCGCTCGTCCTTCTGAAACCAGAACTTCAGGGGTCTTGTAATCGAAATCCTGAATGGGATGACTGCGGAACCAATACAGCGCGCGATCAGCACTCCCCACCAACGCAAAAGCGGCGGCGAGTACGCGAACAGCATCACGCAAGAAGTCCTGCAGCCGCGGCGAGGCAGGCATTCGGCTCACCGTGTTTCGATGGACGTGCGCCAACTCCGCGAGCTTTTGCTGTTCCAGATTAAGCTTTTGAGCGAATCGCAGGGGCGAAATGATGGGTTTGCCGGGCTCCTGCAGCTCGGCGAGAAAAATGCCGAAGCCCGAATCATCAGCAGGGGAGTTCATGGTTTGCACCTCATATGCACATTATACGCACATAATTACCACGTACCAGCACTTTGCCCTAAGGATCAGGAGCAGACCGGGGGGCGGGCTCGAGGTACAAAGCTCGGCTGTTTGCTGCAGCCGACTCGACAGCAAGTGTATTTAACATAATATTATTGACTTGAACGCCATTCACGTGCACGGGTTGTGGCGCGACGACGGCGCGCTGCAATGCGGTGGCACCGTCGGGAGTCGTATGGCCAAGGTGGCGGCTGCCTCGCGTCCCGGAGCTCGCTGAAACCGCAGCGGGAACGGCTTATGCAGTCACGCTGCAGTGCGGCCCTCCCTTTTTGGCGCGTTGTGATTCTACTACGCGGGGCATGCGCGGGATCCTGCCGGGCGCGATCCGACGAAAATGAGACAAAGGATTGGCGCGCTCACTACTCTCATGTGGAGGGCCAACGATCGCGACAAGATGCTAGGAGGGTTGGTCGCGATTGCGACGCTCTTTGATAGGCCACGTTCGTCAGGTTGCTGCTTCGGATTTGTAATTCTTCATGAGCCGGGAGGGCCATCCGATACGAACGAGCAGGCCGTCCGGTCCGCACACTCCGACCTCGTATAGGCCCCACTCCCGGTGGCGCAACACGCCCCCAGGACGAATGATCAGGTCATCTACGCGGGCGGCGATGGCATCCACCTCGGGCGTGCGGATAAAGACACCGAAGGGATTATTCTGTTCCGGCACCCTCCAGGGGCCACTTCCCGCTTGCGTCAGATGCACTTCGCAACCCCAGCCCGTCATGATGACGTACTGGGCATCTCCCCCAGTGCGAGCGAAGCCCAGGCGCTCCCAAAACGGCAGTGCCGCGGGCAAATTGTTGCTCGGAACGATGGCGAAGGCGCCGACGGTGTCAGGTATAGGCATGTACTTGTCCCGCTCGCAGTACCTGTTGGTAGGATACCTCGGGATGCCGCTACGAAGAATGCCAAACTGATATGCACTTGTCGTTGCCAGGCAGATCGATCACCGGGGGATCCTATTCTGCGAACGCGGCGAGCAACCGAGAGGTCCCGGCTTCATCGGAGTTGGCGAATAACGAGCTCCGGCGAGATTCGGTCACTCTGCCCGATGTTCTGATTTCCTCCAGCGAACACACCGAACGAGCTCACAGCTGCGCTCACAACATCATGATGTGTGGTCATCGACAAACCAATGTTTCTCTCTTCACATCGCAGTCATCCGGTGGCCCATACTGCTCCCAGTAGTCCATGAGCCCAATGCGTATCACGAGCGCTTGGAATCGTGGGTCTTTACGGAACGGGCGTGTCTCTGGCAGCCACAAGACGCCCCACTGTCTTCCTTTCCACCCGATGCGCATGAAGTCATCGAGAGCCCGGTTGGCCAGGGGTGGAATTGTCAATGGAGTTGCAGGGGTATCAGGTCGCCCGATGGTTAAACATGCGGGGGGTATCGCTGCGTTCGTCCTTAAATATCGTCTCGTACCTACTCCGAAAGAGACATCTAAATTCCTCGAGTTGATCACGAGGGAATCGGGAACTGCTCTGGAGGGCGTGATTTCCGCCAAAGACGCGTCCGATGCAGCAATAGCTGCTTCCCAAGATGGACTTGACGCTGTCGCTTATATTCGTAGCCATGCCAGCCAGTGGCACCTTCGACCTGACCGGATTGGTCTGTTAGGATTTTCGTCTGGTGCCTTTACGGCGATAAACGTCATACTCGCTAGCGATTCGCGCAATCGACCCAATTTAGTCGGTTTAGTGTACGGCGCGCTGGCGGACTGGAACGAGAAAATTCCCTCGTCCGCACCCCCCGCCTTCATTGCAGCATCAACGGACGATCATCAGGTGCCGGCCGTTCAGGGGGCTATGATTTACAAGGCATGGGTTCAGGCAAGTATTCCTGCTGAGCTACATATGTTTGAAACGGGGGGGCACGGATTTGCCATCGGTAAGACCGGGAACAGTAGTGATCAGTGGCTCGATCTGTTCGACAATTGGTTAAGACACCATGATTTCGCGCCTACAAAGCTGCGTGCAAATAGCCTCAAGGGATGGGGTTAGAGTCTGTCCGTACTGCCGCACAGCAGACGGCCGCGATTGGTTGCAACGGGTCGAAAGCGTCAGTTCGCCGAACCTCAGCTTGCAGCCCGCAGACTCGACCGATTGTGGCGTGCCGAGTGCACCTTCGGTTAACATACGTTTGACATGTTCAAGGACCTACATGTGATTTGAAACTATCGCAGGAGATCGCATGGTCCCCAAGAAGCGAAGAGAGGCATGGCCAGGTTGGTGTTTGGACTGAACCAGTCCTTGGACGGCTACGTCGACCATATGGCGTTTTCACCAAGTCCCGCGCTCTTCCGCCACTTCATTGAGCAGGTGCGGGGCGTGGCAGGCAGCGTGTACGGTCGCCGCATGTACGAGGTGATGCGATACTGGGACCAAGATCACTCTGAGTGGGATGCAGAGGCGCGAGACTTCGCAGCGGCGTGGCGAATGCAACCGAAATGGGTCGTGTCGCGCTCGTTGAAGTCGGTCGGTCCCAACGCCACGCTCGTTGGGAGTGACATTGAGTCCGTGATACGTGGGTTGAAGGATCGCCTTGCCGGGGAGATCGAAGTTGCCGGACCGGATCTGGCGCAAAGTCTCACCGATCTTGGTCTGATTGATGAGTATCGACTTTACCTACACCCCATCGTGCTGGGTCGTGGCAAGCCATTCTTCGCCGGCCCCAGGCCCCCGCTCCGCCTTGTGACCAGCGACCGAATTGCTGGGGATGTCATCAGGTTGACCTACGTTCCTGCCTGATCGCGCGGCTCGCCAGCCCGACTACACCGGCGAAGATGATGGCTGTCCTGAAGTCGACAGTCGCCACTGATCGATGCGGTTCGACACAGGTCACTCCAGAAAAGGCCTTCAAGAATCGCATCGTGGGTGCCATGGCTTCCGAGCCGGCGTTCGAAACGTGGTCGTTCCGCACGGGTCTGTCACGATCGGCGTCGCCGTGCGGCGGTTTAAAATGCTACGATCCACCTCCAAAGCCGAACCGGCCTGTCGGTGGTGGATCGACAATGGATGGCAACACATCTTCGTTGATATGTTTGTCTGTGGCAATACTCGGCGCCTTGTCAGCGGAAGCGAGCAGTGCGCCGGCAAACTCCGTCATGGACCCGAAACAGCTGCATCAGGCACGCAGCGCCCCGTCGTCGCCAGTGATCCAGATGCCGGACAACAACCCAGCCTCGAACGCTGCGGCGACCCTGACACCGCTAAACAACCAACTGCCCGACGGCATCAACTTCACACTGCTCTTGACCGACGGCACGGTGATGGCTCAGGACCAGACTTCTCCAAACATGTGGTGGAAGCTCACGCCGGACATCAACGGCAGCTACCAGAACGGCACTTGGACGCAACTGGCCAGCCTTCCCGTGTCCTATTCCCCCTCCGCCGCGGCGTCGGCCGTCCTTGCTGATGGCCGGGTTGTCATTATGGGCGGCGAGTTCTCCGGTCCCGACTCGGCTTTCACGCTCACGAATGAGGGCGCGATCTACGATCCACGCAACGATACCTGGACTGCGCTGGGTGCGCCTCCTGGAGTCGCTTTTATTGGAGATTCGCCGTCCGTGGTGTTGCCGGATGGGCGATTCCTGCTCGGTGATAAGCTTACGAAGCAGGACAGCGTGCTGGATCCCCGCACTCTGACCTGGACCCACCTGGGATCGGCCGGCAAGAACGACTTCAATGCCGAAGAAGGCTGGACCTTGCTGCCCGACGGCAAGGTGTTGACGCTCGACGTGCTCGATGCGCCCAAAGCCGAGCTATATTCAGCGCGGGAAAAAACATGGGAGGCGCTTCCCGACATTCCCGTCGACCTGCATTCGCCGACCACGGTCATTGGTTGCCTTCCCTACGGACCCGGGAATACCCTCTGCTATACCCCACCCGGGGAGATCGGGCCGGCGATTCTGCGCCCGGACGGCACTGTGTTTGCCACTGGGTCCTTTGCCAACGGCGATCCGAATTTCGACCCCGGCAGTGCGGCACACACGGCGATCTACAACACATACACGCGAACGTGGACAACAGGTCCTGACTTTCCGAACAACGACTATGCGGCCGATAATTGGGCCGCCTTGCTACCCAACGGCAAAGTGCTCGTGGAAGGCGTCCTGGCCGGCTATGAATTCGACGGAGCGCAGCTCGTTCAGACCGTTTCTCCGGACATCGGCTTCATTGGAAGTCTGAGCGTCCTACCATCGGGTGAGGTGTTGTTCGGAGGGCTTGCGCCGGCGGGTATTCCTGAGCAGCTCTATACATCGCCGGGCCAGCATGATCCTGCCTGGGAGCCAGTCGTCCTTGGGGTTGATGACAGGCATCTGGCGCCTGGGGCGACGTACCGGGCCTGGGGCTTTCAGTTCAATGGCCTGTCGCAAGCAGTGGCTTTTGGGGACGAATTTCAGGCTGCGCAAAACTATCCCCTCGTTCGGATCACGAACAAGAGTACCCATCATGTCTTTTACGCGCGCACTCATGATCACAGCACAATGGGAGTGGCGACGGGCCGGCGGCTTGTCTGGACCTATTTCGACGTGCCGCCGCAGATTGAGACTGGTCCGAGTCACCTCGAGGTTGTTGCGAACGGCATCGCATCCAAGCCCATGGACGTCTCGGTCGGTCCGGTAGACCACGAATGACTTTCGACTCGGACAGCAATGTCGCTTAGAAGCGGCCATTACTGATGGCGCAGGAATCAAGTACGAATAGGCCTCACGATCGCGTCGTCGAACGGCAACTGTTTACCTTCGAAGGAATGTTGGAGTGAGTCGTAGTGCTCGAATGTGTGCCCGGTGTGTGGCAGTTCGACAAACTCCGCGCTTCCGAAGTTATTGCGGTTGACGAGATCGACGAGCAGCTCAAAGTCGCCCCGACTCATGATCCAGTCATACTCGCCGTGCAGTGCCAAGACCGGAACGCGAACCGTGGACCACGCGGCCATCAGATTGAGATCCTGCAGCTGCTGGTAGTAGGCAATCGGCCGTCCGTACTGGTGGTCGTCTGCTCCCTCCCATATGACTTTGAGCTCTGGATGTTGGACAAAGATGTCGTGCGGGGAATGGCGCTCGAGCAGGTAGGCGGAGTACAGCTTTTCCACGCTCGCCATGAGAGAGTTGACCTGTGCGGGTGGTTGGCCCAAGAGTACCTGCCGCCTACGCTCGATCTCCAGCATGTGTTCGAACCAGGTCTTGATCCATCCGCCGTCGACGACGTATCCCTTTACCGGTACCCCCGTCAGCCACGAGCGGCCCGAAGCCGCCGCCGTTGCTCATGCCGAAGAGGAAGATGCGATCCGGGTCGACGAAAGGATAATCCTTGAGGTGTTGGAACGTTTGTCGATAGGCCGCGAGCTCGGACAGGAAGTCCGTCTGGCCGCAGTCGCCCTCCGAGTCTCCGACACCTGCTTTCTCCAGGCGAAAGGTCACAAATCCTGGAATCTGAGCGATCGCTTGCAGCATTCGCTGAGTACCGTCGTTGGTCCCCGGATGAGCCTCGACCGTGTCGCAGCTTAGCCAACCGACTACGAAGATAACGGGGAAGCGGTTCCCTCGCCCATGGGCGCGATCGGGATGAGTGGCGATGACGCGAAGGCGATGACCGGCGGCGTCCCGAATGGCGTCGTACAGAGTGATCACTCCCGGGTACGACTCGTCTTTCCCCGGCCCACCGCCCGCTCGGCGAGGGAGGTAGATTTCCTCGGCGGGGGAAGTGGCTTGAAAAAGCACAAATCCGAACAGCAGGGTGAGTACCCAGATGCAAGCTCGTCCAGGCATACCGATTCTCCTCGAAACGGTCATACTGAACCCTACCCTTGGGGGAGACTCAATAGGGCGACCTTCTCGATATGTTAAGGATCGGAGCATTCGCCGAGCGGGCCTCGGTAAGCCTCAAGACGCTGCGTTTCTACGATCGCACCGGAGTTTTTCGCCCGGTCCACGTGGATCCGAAGTCTGGCTACCGCTACTACGAGGCTGATCAGCTCGAGACACTGCATGAGCTGCGGTGGCTGCGCGAGTTGGGTTGCTCCATCGCTGAATTTGAATCGCTGGGTCGCCCAGCGCGACGGCGTCGAGCGGCGCATGTTGGCACTTCTTGGCTTACGCGAGCGGCTTCGAAAATCGATTCGTCGCGACCGCGCGCGCTTGGCTTACATCGAGCGGTGGATGCTCGACTTATCGCTGCCGAGCGAACGGCGTCGGTTGATGTCGCCCAACGTGCGCAGCATCCCTGCAATCTCAGTGCTGGCGATTCGCGATCGCGTGCGCACGCTATCCCCTTCTGTGTATCGCATGTTCGAAGCCGCCGAACGGACGGCCGCTCGACACGCAGCGCGCGCGCCGACGCGACCATTCTTGCTCCTGCACGACGGTTACCGTCGCAGGCTAAACGCAGACGTTGAAGTATGCGTACCGGTTGTTCGAGCTGCGGTTGGCGCCGTGGGTGGTCGCATAGTAACCGCGGCACCGTATGCGGCGTGCGCCTTCTTCTCAGGTGGTTACGATAAGGGTCTTGCCGCGGCCTGTGCGATTGAAGCGTGGATGCGGGTCACCGGATCGCGAGCCGCTGGACCGCTAGGAGAATCGTACATTCGGTTCAGTGCTGACCAGCACGGCTACCGACTGCCTACGCGGGTCTTGGCGAAATCAGAAGCCGACTTCAAGACCGAACTCCAGCTACCGATCGACCATTTGATTGGCTCAGGGTGATGTGCAGAGAGGCGATAGTCACTCCAAGGGCTGCTCCGTGCAGCGGTCCGATCCAGGGATATGAGAGCCGTATCTCGATCACCCTTGCGACCACCCCATTCCCATTCCGGCTCGCGTCACTTGGCTCGAGGAGGCGTTTTGGCCAGCGTCTGGTCGAGCATCTTGATCAGAGTCGCACGATCATAACTGTAGGGCTGATCTTCATTTAGCTGCACGAGTTGTTCGATCTGCTTCCGGATCGTCATTTCTGCCTCTTGCTGGCGCGGAACAACCAGGTAGCGACGTTTGGGCTCGGGGTCGAATAAAGCGTGCTCGACGGCTATAGCCACTTCCTCCGGATCCTTCTCCTTGGATCGATCTGGCTGCGGGACATAGCCCACGGACCGGATTGCAGGCGAGTCGGCGCCGATCCGTGCGAGCTCGTTCTTGATGATGTTTGAATCATAGTTGCCCGGTTCGATGATACTGACCTGCACGCCCAGCGGGGCGAGCTGACCAGCGAGCGAATCCGTCAGTGCCTCGATTGCGTGCTTGCTCATGGCGTACGCCCCCGACCGAGGGGACGCGACGATTCCCGAAATCGAGCCGATGTTTACGATCCGCCCCTTCTGTGCAATGACCAGCGGCTCGAATGCTCGGATCATCCGCACCGGGCCGTAGGCATTCACCTGCATGACAAGATCAAACTCTTCCCAACTCATGGCCGCAAACGTGCCACCGGTCCCGACCCCGGCATTGTTCACCAGCCCGTACAGGCCGCGGCCAGCCCGAGTGATGATCTCCACGGCAGCGGCGATGTCGGCATCGTGAGTGACATCCAGGCTCACCGGCTGAACGTTCTTCAGCGCCCCGAGCTTCTTGAGGTCTGATTCCTTTCGCGCCGTGGCATAGACGAAATACCCGTCAGCGGCCAGCCGCTCGGCTATCCTGCGCCCGATGCCGCTACTTGCTCCAGTGACGAGCACCGCCTTGTCTTTGACTGACTCTGGCGTCTGCGCACCGCTGATTATTGGTGTCGCAAGTAACCCCAGCAACATAAGCCCGGGCCACCGAATGATGGCATCTGGTTTCATACCAACACCTCTCCACAACAGCTTATTCGTAACGGACTGAGCGGGCGCTTGCGTCTGTCGCGAATGACCCATGGCGCAGATCCGATCGTTCCCGCATAGCGCCACGACCTCGCCTCCGGCCTTGCGTGGAAGCGATCTCATGCTCACTCATCCTGCGAATCAGTATAATTCGATATCCTGACATCTTCTGTCAGCTTATAGGTGGCGCTGTGCG
>CAZBTV010000221.1:0-9168 GCA_964494895.1 uncultured Steroidobacteraceae bacterium
CGCTCCTCTGCTCGCTCGAGCGGACCGACCTCGGCGCGCGCCTCGCGAGCATCGCGCTCAACTTCGGTGCGGTTGCCGTGCACGAGCGCGAGGACGTCAAACGGGCGCTACGATTCGAGAAGCTCGTACGCGAGTCACGGGCGCGCGGCATTTCCGGAGGACCCTTCGGAAAGGCGCAAGACGCCGCGTTGGCCATGCTGGCCACTCTTCAGGGAAACAACGTCGGCGCACGCAAGCTCTTCGCTGAGGCTCGTCCCGCGCTCGAGCGCGAAGGGCTGCTGTGCTTCGGCGCAATCATCGACTTCCAGGACGCCCGCGTCGTCGGGGCCATGGGAGACATCGAGGGTTGGCATGCGGCGCTCGAGCGAGCGCACCGTAGGTTCGAAGATCTCGGGATGGTCTTCTGGAAGGACCGTGCGGCCAAAGCTCTGGCATCCGGCGCACCCGCGGAGGTTCGCAACCCCCACGCACTCGGGCCCGACGGCCTGTCGCGGCGAGAAGTGGAAGTACTCGGCCTGCTCGCTGCGGGAAACACCGCCAAGACGATCGCGTCGCTGCTCGCATTGAGCGTGGCGACCGTCAACCGCCATGTCGCGAACCTCTACGGGAAGATCGGCGTGAATTCGCGGGCAGCCGCGACGGCGTACGCCCTCAAGCACGGCATCGGGGCAAGGAGCCCTCGTCGTAGCCAGTGCCCGTCTACATACCGTTTGCATAGTTCGCACCATGGCGACAAAGGGCGCGAGACGTAACCCTACCCATCGAAGCGAACGAGAGGTCAACGTCTTGCCCACACACATTCCCAGGGAGGTCGTAGAAAACATGTTGGTCAATTACACAAGTTGCAATGGCCGCAGTGATAGCGCCATGCGCGAGAGCCGCACCATCTTGACGCGCGACAACACACGTGAGATCGAGAGCCTGTCGCTCCTCATAGCTGCCGTCATAGCGGCAACGTTTTCGTCGTCTGCTTCCGCGCAAACCGTCGAACTTCCGCCTCGGGTACTTGAGCCTTCACCCACGATCAGTTGTGCCGCCTCCGCCGATCTCACCGGACACATGATCTGTGCCGAAATTGTCAATGACCTGTTGTATGGAGTGTCGTGGCACACGCCTCCGGGTGGCCCAGCGGAAGTACCTCAAGGGGAAGCACCTCAAGGGGAAGTAGATGAGCTTCCCCCGGTGCCTGCTCTCGGCGGTAGTTCAATCGGTTGTGCCAGCGCCATAGGCCAAAACGGCGACCCAAGCGGCACGGTAATTTGCGCGATGGCGAGTGGCAGCACCTTGTTCGGATACGCCTTCTCTCCGGAACACCACACATCGTCGGGGTTGGTAAGGTTAGGTAGCGCGCCAGCATCGTTCAGTACGGCTCCGAGTTGTGCTTCCGTATTGGGAGTAGCAAACGGACCCGTGATCTGCGCCCTTGCCGCTGGAAGCAAGCTGTATGGAATTCAATTCGACCCCCGACCCGGGCCCGATTTTTTCAACAGCGGGCTCCAGGAGGCGCTTCCCGGCGAGGAACTGGCAGTCAGCGGCGCCAGCCCTGGTTGTGCTTCAATTACGATTCAAGGTGCCGTCGAGTGCGCGGTCACGCTAACCGGAGGGGGACTGGCCGCAGTCGCATTCGATCTCAAAAATATACACAAGGTAATCAACCTGGGAAGGCCCGCGAGCTCAAAAGAAATCTCCAAAGTCAGCTGCACAGGGGCTCAATCCACTAGCATCAGCTGCGCCGTGATTGACGAACCGAACGAGCCTGGCGATAGCAACTTGTTCATCATTACTTCCGATCCGCAAATGACTTCTCCGCCCTTCGTTAGCACAGGGTTCAAACAAATCCCCGGCGTGCCGGGCGGCCGCAACGTGAGCTGCGTAGGCTCAAATGACCCTGCTTTGCCGGATGACGTAGGCTGCGCCGTCGAAATAGAGAAAAGAGTCTCCTCTGCCTCAGTCTCTCCATCGCCGCCTTTTCTTTCCGTCGGGGGCCTGAAGTTCAATTCCTCCACTCTTGCGACTTCCGGCCTTCAAAAAGCGGTTTTCTTCAGCCATTTCGATGTGACGGCAGTGAATTGCATTTCGTTGTTCATAGATCAGAACCAGATAAGCTGCGGAATTGCAACCGCAGCGGGACTATTTGGCGTGGACGTCACTTTTGGGCAAGGAATGGAATAGCTGGTCGCTGTCGCGAAGTTGGACACAGAAGGCGCCGTATTTCGGCTGACGGCGCCGTTCAAGGCCCCAGACCGACATCGCCCGCGATCCCAGGACGGGGATCGCGGTGCGCCTGTCCAGCGGAGGATGCAATGGCACCCTTGATGTCTCCCAAGGCAACCGATTCCTGCGAGTCCTTCGACACCGGCCGCCCCTGCCCGCAAGCGGCGAGAGTTGCCGCAATCAAGGCTACAGCAGAAATTCGCTGCAAGGACCAGGTTCTCATAAACACCTCCTCGCTGTTCTTGTCACTTCGGCGGAAACCTTTCGAGAACAGATTCCACGGCCGAGCGGATCGCAGCCTGCGCATGGTCAATATCCGACTGACTCAATTCCTTCTTTGCCCAACCATGCCAGACCGGCCTGTGCGTGCGCACATCAAACACGTCGATCGACAGTATGCCTTCACGATACTGCCGGACATCGACATCTCTTCCCCAATAAGGATGCCCCCACCAGCCGTAATACCCGGGATACCACGGGCCTGCGTAGGGCACCGGGTAAGTTTGTATATCCGTTCGGTCGTGCGCCCCGATCGTAAAGTCGACAACAAAATCTGCCTTCGCGGAATCCTCGACATAGGCATAGCCCTTGCCTGCGAGCGCCCCCTGGATGGCATCCCGAGCTCGCTGGACTACGAGAGGGTTGTGTGTTCCATAGTGCTCGCGCGGCATCCAGGCGAAGGCATGGTAGCCGGACATGTTGACAGTATGGTCGAAGTCGCTGCCCGTCTGCAGTGATGCACAAGCCGCAAGCGTCAAACCCAGGGCTATCACGACAAATGAACAGCCCACAGAACCGAGATTTCTCAAACCCACGTTGACCGCTCCGTTCCATTGACATTTGTATTGATAGCTCCTCCCGCCCTACAACGACATCAGGGCTGATACGCATTGCACGTTATTAAGGAAGGGCATCGGTATGTCCCCTGTGCAATCCTACAACCGCCCAAATGATTCGAAACGCGATAAGGCGCGTGGGCCGTACAACCAAGGATCATGTGCACGCCCCACAGCCGTTCGGACTGGGCGACGAGGCAGCCATGGCACGGCTCGCTACATTCTCCTTCGCATACCAACGCCTATATCGCCCCGCGTGCCGCTCACGGCGCGGGAGCATGAGAGCGTGTGCATGGTTGCAAAGGGATGCTCGAGCAAATCCATCACGGCGGTCCTGCCGACGCCCCACGCACACTCCTCATCAAGTCTTTCGGGTGAGCTCGAACGTCTCGCCCTGCTCAGGCACGGTCACTTCTGTTGCGATCTCACGCCGCAAGTACTGTCTCAGAGCGTCAGCCGCACTCGGCTCACCATGCGTCACAAAGATGCGCTCCGGTATTCCCGATGCACTTTTCGCCCAATCAACGAGCTGTGCGGAGTCGGCGTGACTCGAAGTGCCCTTCAGTTGGACGATCTGCGCGCGCACGGGAACCCATTCACCATGGATCTTGATGGTATCGGCACCGCTCACGAGCGCTGCGCCACGCGTGCCCGCAGCCTGAAAGCCGGTGAACAGAATAAGATTCTTCGGATCGGGCGCAAACGCTTTCAGATGATGCACGACCCGGCCTCCCGTGGCCATGCCGCTACCGGCCAACACGATCATGGGTCCCGTCCTGAGATTCAGGCGCTTCGACTCATCTACTGTCGTTATGATGTTTGCGGCGGAGCACATTGCATCGCATTCCTCATGCGTCAACCGGTGATCAGTCATGTGCTCGTGGAACAGGGCGCGTACGTTGGTCGCCATCGGGCTGTTGAGTATGATCGGCACGTTCGGAATCGCGCGGCACACCTTCAGCCGTGCGAGTAAATGCAGAAGTAGCTGAGCGCGGCCGACCGCAAAGGTAGGCACCACAACCACAGCGCCACGTGCGATCGCCGGGTTGAGAGCGGCCGCAAGCTCTGTTTCGGCATCGATGGGTGCGTGACGTCGGTCTCCATAGGTCGATTCGATCAGCATCCAATCGGCTCCCGGAGGTGTAGCCGGTGCGCGCATCAACCTGTCATCGGCTCTGCCCAGATCCCCCGAAAAAAGGACCCGTCCCGCTGCGGATTCGATGAGAACCGAAGCGGCACCGAGCAGGTGTCCGGCATAGCGGAACGAAGCAGTGATACCGGCCGAAAGGGACACGGTTTTGGACCAGTCCACCGGACGCACCAGGGCCAACGCTGCCGCGGCGTCTTGTTCCGTGTAGAGCGGCAGCGCAGGTGAATGCTTCGAATATCGGTGACGGTTTGCAAACTGGGCCTCTTCTTCCTGCAAGCGCGCGCTGTCAGGCAAGAGGATTGATAACAGCGCGCTCGTCGCCAAAGTGCTGTACACGGGACCGCGGAAGCCATTGCGGACCAGGACCGGCAGATATCCCGTGTGATCCACGTGCGCATGGGTCAGGATCACGGCATCCAGTGCCTTGGGGTCAACCGGCAGAGGCTGCCAGTTGCGCTCGCGCAAGCGCTTCAAGCCTTGGAACAAGCCGCAGTCCACGAGCAAGCGTCGGGAATCTATCTCGAGCAGGTACTTGGAGCCAGTCACGGTCCCTGCTGCACCCAAAAAAGTCAGCCGCAGAGTCATCCAGGTCCCCCCCCAAAAGGTCTGCACAATACGGCGGAGCGAGACTTGTCAACGCATCGGATCAACGGCCGCCCCGTGGGCAACACCTTCGGCTACGGGACCGAGCGCAGTTACACCATCTCCCCCGGTGTGCTCCCTCTTCGCGCGCAGTATCGGTGCAGTACCCAGCGGCGAGCATAATCAACTCCCTGTTCGACCTGTGACATACGCATAGTCCACCATTGCCGACACCGATCGCGAGTGAAGTCATGTCACGCAATGCGTGCATAAGCCTGTTCAGACGTGTTTGTGCCGTTCTGATGCGGAGACGCCCTTCGCAATTCACACACTGCGCGCACGCTCGATCCCGTCCAACCGGAGGCGATGATTGCGGCAAGTGCGGCAATCCCCGATTCGCACACGAGGCGTTGAAGATCGAGGGCAAGCTGGGCGTGCTCCTGCCCTGCAACGTCATCGTGCGCGAAACTGCCGACGATCGTGTTGAGGTAGCCAGCGTCGATCCCGTCGTCGCCATGGAGCAAACATGGCAGTTCCGCGCTTAAGTCGACCGCCGAGTAGGTTCGTCGGCTGTTGACCCTAGCAGTTTCTCAGGTCGGTTCATAAGTCCACCGGCCAGGCACGGACCGCTGCTGATTGGTCGGAACCCTGCGGACCAGCAGCACGCTATCCGCGGACCTGCATGAACAGATGGCGGCCTGCTTACGATCAGACAAGTCGGTCGCCCATTGCCGAGAAGAGATGAGGAAGAACTGCCAGACCACGGTAGGCGCGCAGGGCTGCCCGATGATGGGGATGGGGCCATCACGACGGCCGGCGCGCACCGTCGGAGCCTTCCAACCAGAAGTAACGGCGGATGGTGGAGATATGGAGCTGAGGGCGCGGGTGCTCGCCGCCTCGGCGAATGCCGCGCCCGTCCTTGAATCACTCACCGCAGCGATACGCACGTGCCGCGCGCCGCCGTAAGCTACTGGCGGAGAGAGGGCTTCGAACCCGAGGCGAGGTCTAAGCAGATACGTATAGATCTGCTTCGAGTTCCTATCAATCCCCCCCCAATTTGGCGCTCGATTTGGCACTGGTGCCTTCTCGATCATCGCAGATCGCGGCCGCCGAGCCACACGAATTGGGCCGGCAACTCACTCCAGTCGCCAGAGGTTACCTACTCCGGGCTGCCCGAAGACGCGCCAGAACCGCCTTCAAGTCCTGCCGCAATAGGTCGATCTCGAATGGCTTGAGCATCCGGGGACTTTTCGAGGTAGCGAGCCTCCGACCGGGTAAGGCAATCGAAGCCGAACCCGAGCTTTTCTCGCCACCAGTTTTCGAGGTCTCGCCCATGCTTATCTCTCACAGCCCGAATCAGCGAATCGTCAGGAGCCAGCTTGGCGGAGTACGGTTTCCCGGTCAAGACAGTGGCACCTATCGCGTGGCCTCCGGCACCTTCGACATACCCAATGAGGTTCGCGAGAGTCCCTCCCTGTCCGATGAAATCGTCGACCAATAAGTAGTTCTGGCCACGCTCCACTTCGCCAACGAATATAGCTTGGTTGGCGAGCCGCTGAAACCCGCTCGCCCCAGTGTGACTGTCCCTACTGCAGTCCCGCTCATCCCAGTTTCGATGCTGAATCATGTGCCTTGCTCGAGGCTTTTTCGTAACATTTCAAAGATGGCGGCCTTATGACATTTCAAGGATGGCGGCGCTCGGCCCATTGCATTGCAGTCCTCCTGGCTTCGATCAGCCTTGCGTCCAACGCGCACGGTCAAGTCAGACCGGATTCGGAGTGGCCGGCCTACGGCAATGATCCCGGAGGGATGCGGCATTCCGCCCTTTCTCAAATCAACCGGGGAAATGTGGCGAAGCTCAAGGTCGCGTGGGTTTTCCATACCGGAGACGTCTCCGATGGTACTGATGGCAGAAAGCGGAGCGGCTTTGAGACCACTCCGATTCTGGTAGACGGAAGGCTTTATCTCACCACGCCCTTCAACCGGGTTATCGCGCTTGATCCCACCACAGGAAAGCAGCTTTGGTCCCATGATCCCAATATCGACCAGAGCCTCGACTATGGCGACGGTCTTATCAATCGAGGTGTAGCGACGTGGCTGGATCCATCGGCTGCCCGGGACAGAGCGTGCAAACGCCGGATCTTCGAAGCGACACTTGATGCCCGCTTGATCGCGCTCGATGCTACGACAGGAATGTTGTGTGAGGAGTTTGGTGCCTCTGGACAGGTGGATTTGCGGAATGTTCCGGGATATCAACGCGCCAACCTGGGCGAACATATGTTGGGCTGGTATCACATGACCTCGCCTCCGGTAACGATCGACGATATGGTCATCGTCGGATCAGCCATTGACGACAACGTTCGAGTCGACATGCCTTCTGGTGTGGTGCGGGCTTTCGATGCGCGTACCGGGGCCCTACGATGGAGTTGGGACCCCATTCCGCAGAACGTACCGAACACTACCTCATCATGGATGAGTGGGGCAGCAAATGCCTGGTCGGCCATGACCGTGGATTTAGCGCGTGATTTGGTCTTCATCCCTACTGCGAGCGCGAGTCCGGGCTACTACGGCGGCCTGCGTCCTGGAGATAACAAGTGGGCAAACTCTGTCGTGGCTCTCCACGCGAGGTCCGGAAAACTTGCATGGGGCTTTCAATTGGTCCACCACGACCTATGGGACTACGACACTGCCTCACCTCCCTTGTTGGCGACACTGCCGCGCGACGGACAGAATGTTCCAGTTGTCATCCAGGGAAACAAGACAGGGCTTCTGTATGTCCTTGATCGTGACACCGGCAAGCCAGTTTTCCCGGTCGAAGAACGAGTTGTACCCCAGAGCGATATTCCCGGCGAGAAGGCATCTCCTACTCAGCCCTTTCCGCTTCTTCCACCTCCACTCGCTCCACAGCACTTTTCGATTGAAGACGCGTGGGGGCCAACGCCATCGGATCGTGAAGCCTGTAAGGAAGCTATAGGTAAGCTCCGCAATGAAGGTGTTTTCACCCCTCCGAGTTTGCAAGGCACTCTAGTTGTCCCCGGCAACCTCGGCGGTATGAACTGGAGTGGCTATGCTTTTGACCCAATTCGCAATCTTCTGATCGTGAACACGAATAATTTAATTGCCAGAGTGCGCTTAATTCCCCGCGACAAGGTCAGTTCCAATAGTGAAGACGGAAATTATGGACCGCAACGCGGGACCCCTTACGCAATGCTTCGCCGCTTCCTGCAATCTCCATCTGATTTGCCATGTGGAGCACCTCCTTGGGGCACACTGACCGCTGTTGACATGGTCAAGGGAACAATCCGCTGGCGAATTCCTGTCGGCTCGATGAACACCTTCGGTGGCGCACACGGTTCCTTACCGCCGGGATCTATCAGCCTCGGAGGTCCGATCACCACAGACGGCGGACTTGTTTTCATAGCAGGCACCCCCGACTCGCATATCCGGGCATTCAATGTCGAGACCGGGAAAGAACTTTGGAGTGCGGCGTTGCCTGCTGCCGGAAACGCTACGCCGATGACATACGAGATGAATGGCAAACAATACTTAGTGGTCGCGGCAGGCGGACTTCAAGTGATTGCTGAGGAGTCTCTCGGGGATGCGGTTGTCGCTTTCGCTTTACCGTAACTCCCGCGAGCTAGGCGCCTTGTTACCCATTACCGCATCGTCAAGTGCGAGTCGCTGAACATTCAAGCCAAAGCCAACGCGGAAGGATTCGAGAGCAACGGAGCCCCGTGAGGGGACTGGCCAAACCGCCTTCCCCGGCGCTCGAGCGTATGCCGCGTTTAGCCTACCGGCGTTGCCTACTTCGAATTCCCGATATCTGAACGGCGAGGCCAAATTGACTACCGTGTAACGGACGCTCGCGAATGCCTCCTTTCGGGTCGAAGGCGCCGTCCTCTGACCAACGTGCTCGCGAATCGACAGCATTGGCCCCGTTAGGAGTCCTGTCGCGCTCCCCCACTCCGGCGACCCACATCGTCGGCACCCCATACTGTTATAGCGCCGCTATCAGGTGAAAGTCCACAGAGTCCGCGGCTAAAACAAAGCAGTCTTCCAATTCGCCGTTGCGCTTGGTCTTATCGACGAGTTGGTAGTGGCATGTCACGACCAACAGGCGATCTCCCGGCGTCAGCTCCGCCACCTGCAATGGCACGATGCTCTCGACGGCAGTCCCTTCGTCATCGCATGTTGTGAGGAAATCCTCAAAGCGAAGTGGACAACCGTAGCTCGCGCGGAGCACCGCACACAGTTCTTCATGGCGGCGGCGCTCCTTCGTCCGATACGCAAGCAGGTCGTCCTTGCTGACACACAGTAGGGTTTTGTCCACACGTGCGGCACGGATCATCCGGCTGGCATCGCCAGCACCAATCACGCGGCGCTCAA
>CAZBTV010000222.1:0-9036 GCA_964494895.1 uncultured Steroidobacteraceae bacterium
ATCGTGCCCTGATCCGGCTGCATCCTCAGCATCCCGCCTATGTCATCTATACCTCTGGAACGACCGGACGACCGAAAGGGGTGGTGGTCAGTCATGGAGGGGTCTGCAATCTCCTGCATTGGATGGGTAACACCTGTGTACTCGTTGCCGGTCGGGCCGTACTGCAAAGGACTCCTGCCACGTTCGATGCTTCAATTACGGAGATCTTCTGGCCGCTTTGTGTGGGAGCCCGGCTGGTCATATCCAGGCGTCTGGAGGCGGCCTCTCTCGCCCGAACGATACGACAACACGATGTTGAGGTCATCCAATTCGTACCTGCGCTCCTCGAGGAGTTTTTGAGTCATGGGCGAGCGGACGATCTGCCTTCGCTGAAGCGCGTGCAGTGCGGTGGTGGCTCGATATCGAGGAAGCTGCTGGGGCAATTCCGGGAAAGATTTCCTCGTCAGGTGCTGCAAAACCTGTATGGACCGACGGAAACAACCGTGGACGTCGTTGCCTGGAACTTTACGGGCGAATGGCCAGATAGTGTCCCGATTGGCAGTCCGATCTGGAATGTGCAAGCGTATGTGTTGGATGCGAGCCTGTGTCCGGTACCCGTGGGAGTGCCTGGGGAGTTGTATATCGGTGGAGCGGGCCTTGCGCGCGGGTACCTGGGCCAGCCGATGATGACGGCCGAGCGTTTTCTCGCCAACCCCTACGGCCCGCCCGGCAGCCGCATGTATCGCACGGGAGATATCGCCCGCTGGCGGCCCGAGGGTGTTCTGGATTTTCTCGGCCGCGCCGATGAGCAGGTGAAGATCCGCGGCCTTCGGATCGAGCTCGGAGAGATCGAGGCGTGCCTGCGCCAGCAGGAGGGGATCTCACAGGCGGTGGTGTTGGTTCGGGAGGACTCCCCGGGAGAGCCACGCCTGGTTGCCTACGTGGTGGCCTGCCCTGGGGTGGCTTTGGAGGTGGCCGGGTTGCGGCAGTCCTTGTCGAAGGTGCTGCCGCAATACATGGTTCCTGCAGCGTTTGTGCCTTTGGCAGCCTTGCCCCTGACTCCCAACGGCAAGCTGGATCGCAGAGCACTGCCGGCTCCGCAGTGGGAGAGTCGCGAGTACAGTGCGCCCATCGGAGAAGTCGAGCAGATGATTGCGGACGTCTGGGCCGAGGTGCTCGGGGTGCAACGGGTCGGGCGTGAGGATCATTTTTTCGAGCTCGGCGGACACTCGCTGATGGCGGCACGACTGATCAGCCAACTACGGCAACGGTTCGGCATCGAGCTACCGCTGCGCACGCTATTTGAGGCTCCGACGCTGGCCAGCCTGGCCATCCGGGTTGCCCGGCAACTGCGCGCCCGAATCGATCTGGAGCGACCAGAATCCCCAACGTCGGCGGAACCCACGCATCGACCTCTCTTCCGGGCGGTGGAGCCTCTGCGAGCAGGCGGAGATCTTTGCCCTCTGTTCTGCATACCTCCAAAACCAGGACAAGGTTGGACATACTCGACGTTGGTGCCTTATTTTCCGCAAGGTCATGCCATTTATGCATTGCAGGCCGCTAGCGAAGACAATCCCTTCGATCTGCCGCCCTCGCTGGAAGAGTTGGCTGCCAGCTACGTAACACACCTCCGGCTGGTCCAACCCGCTGGACCTTACCAGCTGTTGGGCTGGTGCTTTGGGGGGCTTCTGGCCTATGAGATGGCTGTTCAGCTCGAAGCCGCGGGCGAGCAGATCGCGCTTCTCGCTGCGTTGGATTCAGAGCCTGGCATCACGAGCTGGCCGCTGGAGCTCCCCGAGCCCGAAGAGATCCTCGAGACACTGTTGATCACATTGGACTGCGATCCGGTGGTTGCCGCGGCGCTCCCCAGGCCACTGGACTATCGCTCGGTGGCTCAAGCGATCAAGCATACGAAGCAGTATGCGTTGTTCGATCTGGATACCATCGAATGGATCCTGCCTTCCTTTGTGCACATACGCTCGACGACGGCTCGTCTGATGAGTCGCTACCGTCCGCGCTCGAGACTCGCTTCGACCATGACTTTGTTCGTGGCCGGGAGCGAGCGCGCCAAGGAACTGCCACCACGCTGGCGGCCATATCTGACGAACGCTCCGGAGATTCACATCGTTCCGGCTGTGCACTCAGACATGACCACGCCAACGGCGTCCGCGGTCATCGCCGCTGAATTGAAACGGAAGCTCGAGGCTCAAAGAGCCAAAGGGACGTGACATCGTCTCGTGTCATGTACCAAGCAACTACCAAAGGGACTTTTATCCGCTCACCCGGTGGCCGCCGCCGCAGCCGCGTGGCCTTCCTCCTCGGTCACCTCCGGCTCCCAGATCCGCTTTTCCACCAGGCTGGGTGCTCGGTCGATGGCACCGATCGGCTCGATTCCGAGCGCTCCCAGTCGCTCGAGCAGCTCGGCGAATACCTCGTTCTTGCGAAGGGTCCAGGTCGAAGCGAAGCAGCGCCAGAATACCCAACCGGCACGTTCCAGTACCCTCTGCTGGGCCGTGTCGTGTTGCCACCGCTCCGGGCCGTGGAACTCGTCTCCATCGCATTCCACCGCGAGGCGTGTATCCCCGCTGCCCTCGACGACCAGATCGATGCGGTACGCACCGGTCTTTACCTGCGGAGTAACGCGATATCCCCGGGAGACCAACTCGCCGTAAACCTCGCGCTCGAACTCGGACTCACATCGCTCGAGCAATCCCGCTGGCTCCGGTTTGTCCGCTACGAGGGGCTTATCGAAGTGCGCCAGCAATCCGGAGCGCAGGTCCCTATCCGACAGGTCGGAGGCCGATACCGATCGGACCAGATACATCCGGTCGCGTGCTCTGCTCGCGGCGACGTTGAAGCGCTGCTCGAACATAACTCCGGATACCGCGCGGCAATTGCGTGGGTCGACGACCATGGAAAGGAAAATGATATCGCGGTCGCTTCCCTGGAAGTTGCGGGCGTCTCCGCATTCGAAGCGCCGTCGCAGCAGCTCGCCGGCGTCGCATCTTCGGCGCACCACCGAATCGATGTGGTGAGCCTGCTCCGCTCCGAGCAATGACACCACGCCAATGGTGCGGCCGGCAAAGCGCTCATCGGCAAGAAGAGCGGCAATCTCGCTCGCGATGGCTTGTGCCTCGAAGTCGTTGCGATCGCGCTTGTCGCGCGTGCCTGCGGGCACGTGGATGTCCACGAGCGGGGGGTCGATCCGTTCGCTCGCCGTGGGAATCCGGATTGGCTGGATCTGGCCCCCGTAGTGGGCTCTGTTGGAATAGGCAATGATCGCCGGGACGCAACGGAAGTGCTCGCGCAACATGATGTTGGCCGCCGAATACACGCGCACGGCCAGCTCGTACAGAGACTTCTCTGGAGTCATCTCGTCGCGATAGGGCTGCTCCGAGAGGAAACGCTGCTTGAGCTCCTGGATCCTCTGCGCGGCAATGAATCCCGCATCGGGGGAGACCTGTTTGTGATCGCCTACCACGAGAATCTTCTTCGCCCGCAAGATGGCCGGTAGCGCCCAGAGATCGGACTGGCTCGCCTCATCGACGATCACCAGGTCGAACGTGCCGATTTCGGCCGGCATCGATTCGGAGACGCGGGCGTGACTCATGATCCAACACGGCACGGCCCCGGCTGCATCGAGCATCGCCTCCCGGGCGTCGCGCCGATAGCGGGTCGCATTCGGGCCGGTACCCTGGCCGATCCTGCGGATCGCCGTTGCATATCCCGAGAGCGCCTGCAGCAGCTTGGGGGTTGCATTTCGTTTCGTCGAGAGCCACGCGGCCTTCGCTACGATGCTGACATAACGGCGTGCCAATCCCACTTCGATCTCGCGGCGCCGCTCCGACAGCGTGATGAGCTCTTCGCGCGATTCGATCGTCTCGAGATGGCGCCGCATCCTCGCCCAGTTCCAGGCGGCCCGCCAGGCAGGCGGAAAGACCCGGTCTTCACCAGAGCTCCTGACGGCCACCGAGCCAATGCGGGCGGCCAGCTTCTGGGCTCCGGCTGCCGCGATTCGCTTGCGGAGCTCCTGAACCGCGGCGATATCGCTCGAGAGGCTGCCGATTCGGCGCAGCTCCATGACAATTTCCGCGTAGTGAGCCGCGACTCGCTCCGAGCCGAGCTCCGGATTGCCGAGCTGCGTATCGATGAACAGCCTGAGCTGGCTGGATACCGGACCGGAGGTGCCCGCAAGCTTCTCTTGCAGATTCGCCAGCACAGTGACGGCCTGAGCCAGCTCCGTCCTCGTCAGGTGTCGCCTGAGCTGCTCGAGAATGGAGCTCAGCTCCGCCGCACTGCCCGTCAGCTCGGCGGCCGGTGTCCTCTCGAAAACCAACTCGGCGCTCTTGGGAAGCACTGTGTCGTAGAACGTGGCAATTTTGTACGCGGTGCGTGCCAGATTGGCGGTGGTTTCAATATGTCGAAGCTTGGGGACTCCGCCGTTCAGTTTTGGAATTGCCAGCTCCGCGGCGCAATGGTTCCAACGGGTGACGAAGGAAAGTACCTCCTCGTGCAGCTCGACGAAGCGCTTCACATGCGCCCAGTCGTCGGCGTGCGATGGTGGCAACCCCGACACGCGCACGGCCTTGATGTGCTCCTTCGCCTCGGATGTCCCGATCGCAATGACGGCAAATGGCCTGCCGGTCTCGGCAGCCCGGGAGACGGCTTCGCGCGTCTTGGCCGAATAGAGTCCGGCCTCGGGGAATTCCACAGGGCGCTTCAGAAAGGCCGCTCGGGCCTCGATCAGCGAATCGAGATCGCTGAAAAGCGCCTCGAGTGCGGCCCGCTCCGAGGCAAACGAAGCGAGTCGACACTTCGCTCGCAGCTCGCTGGGCCAGCCTCCGTCGACAGCCTCGAGAGTCTCGACGAGTTGGATCGCTTCCCGGATCTGCGCCGAGAGATCACGAGCAGCCTCCAGCACGTTCGGCGTCCCTGCCTTCAGGGGCAGAACCTGACCGGCCGCAACCTGGTCTTCGATCTCTTTGATTCTCGACAGCAGCTCGTGCAAATGAGCGATTTCCGAGGTTGACGGAAGGTCGTCCACGGAGGGTATGCGGGAGTTGGCGTAGATGAGATCCGCGCCCAGCTTGCGTCGTGCATCCCGTAGCCGCGCCGCCTCGTCATCCGTCAAAGGTGGAGCATGCTCGGGGGCGAGGGTCACGTCATCATCGAACCAACTATGCTGGGCTGCTCCGGAGACCACCAGTTGCGCCAGCTTTTGTGCCCGCATCAGCACGCCATCGACGTCGATGTCGGCCAGTTGAGCCGCAGCAATCTCATCCACCCGGCAATCGATGGTGACCAGCTCTCCATGAGCGCGGTCGATGGCACTCGTGAGCGTGAAGATTTCCCGCTTCGTGATCTCGGGATTGAGCTGTGAGACCTGGTGTTGAATCGCCTCGATCGCAGCCTGAAATTGCCGGACGCCCTCGCGATCGCTCGCGAGAAGCGCTACGGTAAGCGCACGGACCTCGTCCGGAATCTTATCCCTCAGGATCTCCAGCGCCCGCTCGCCGCGCGACGTGACCAGAACACGGCGTCCCGTCGCGAGATAATGACACACGATGTTGGCGATGGTGTGTGTCTTACCGGTCCCCGGCGGACCTTGAACCGTTACTCCCGGTGCCCGCTCCAGGTACTGCACTATGGTGACCTGCTCCTCGTTGTAGGGGAGCGGAAAGTACAGCTCGTCCAGACTCTTACCGCTCTCCGACGCGCCGCGGCTCGACAGTCCGCGGAAGCGGACGGGCTCATACTCGACCGGTCGATCCGACGAAGGCGTCACCAGTGCCAGCGGGCCTGCTGGAATCTCGCAACCGCCCAGGAGCCTTTCCTGCAAGCGCTTCAGATCCTCGAACAGATAGTTGTTCGAACGCGGCCGCGAGAGCAGGACCCAACCGTCCGTGACAATGAGATGCTCGCCCGCCCGGGGGACTGGCTCGTTGGTCGCTGCAAGCTCACGGTACTCGCCGTAGCTGTCCAGGTTGGATGCGGCGAGCTTCAGCACGTCGGTGTAGCTTGCCGCATCAAACGGCGTGACAGGCCGATCCTTGTTCCTGGCCAGGTACTCGCGGGCACTACTCTCGACTACCGCGGCCCCTGGCACCTGACAGGATACGAATGCATCGAGCTCGACCCGGGTATCCGTCGCACGTGGACGGACCTCGAGCGCCATCGTCATTTCGTCGAGCGCAATTTCCACCGCCTGTGTCAGCAGCGGATATTCGAGCTCAAAGCTCGAGCCCTCGAACGTGAGTTGGCGCGTGGCGATTCCGATACCCCACACGAGCTCTTGAGGGCGGGCCGTCTCGTCAGCGGCGAGTTGGTGCCTGAGCGAGAACAGATCCCCATACAGGGCTATGGTCTTGCGCCGGGGGCGCTCCGCCGCTGCCCATGCGCTCCAGAGTACCCTGTATTCGTCGAGAGCCTTGCCTACGGTGGCGCGGCCCTGCCTTTCCAGGTCGGCACGCCGTTCTGCGCTCTTTCCCTCGGCGGCTTTGTTGAGCCAGCGGCGAAACGCAGTGTCATCGAGGCCTGGTGGCCCGCTGTCGGGATCGTCGCTGGCTCGAATGAACGTGCGGAACTGATCCGCTACTGCGGGAGGCTTCGAAGGAGTGAGCCGCGCGACCCGCAGCCAGACATGGTCGCCCTCGACCTTGATATCGTACTCGACGCCGGGGAGGGCAGCGATGGTCTCCCGGCGCCGGATGAAGCCCTTCGCCAGGGAAAGACAATAACCTCTTGGATCTATCTCCTTCGCTTGTTCTTCAATGTACTCGAGCAGGCGTTGCAGAAGGCGGCGCGGTTCGGTCACTTGAGGTTTCCTTTCCGATGAAGCCACGCAAGAGGCGCCGAATTATATGTGGTGCACGCTGAACGCTCGCTGAGCGGCCCTGCGTCTGTACAAAACCGCAGTCTGCCGCCTCGAAAAGGATTCAAGGGCTTCTGTTCCAGAAGCCCTCTGCGAATCAACGACTCAAAACTCGCTCGTGAAACCTACGGCGCGGTCCACAGGAGAATCACGCCGTCGCGGTCTTGAAGAGTGACCGAGGTCGCCGCACGGCCGTTGTTGACAGCCGGATCCTGCTTTCCAGCGATGTGTTTGAGGCCTGTGTGGCCTCCTGGGCTCACCAGTCCTGACACGTTCACGGTGCGGGCGCCGTTGCCTTTCGGGTTCCAGAGAACCACACCGTACTGGAATTCGCGCATCCAGACGCCGTTGCTCCACGGGCCCGTCTGCGGATTGCCAGCGGTGTTGGCGACCGGATGACCCAGATAACCAGCGCCGGCGCCGGCATTGTCGTACTCATCGAACCAACGGCGGTTGGCGACGGTCTCCTCGTCGTAGATACCGCTGTCGGCGAAGTAGTATCCGTTGTTCATGAGAGCCGCGGTGATGCCGTAGCGCGCGCCTTGCCAGGGCGCGGAGAATGTGGCCGGCTGTCCGGAGCTGAATGCCACCGGATCACTGCCGTTGGCCTGAACGTTGCCCTGGCTCAGAAGCATCAGCTTGGAGCCGCCCAGGTTGTTGATGACCGCTCGATACCACTGTTGTAAGGCCAGCGAGCCGCCCCAGAATTCGACGGAGTATGACTTGCCCATGGCGTGCTCGAAGACGCCCCCTTGCATCATTCCGCTGATCGGGGAGCTGGCGGCCATGATCTGGCTGTTGAGAGTCGAATCCGTGGCGCTGTAGAAGTTGCCGGCAGCCAGGCCGAACGTGTTGCCCACGTTGCCGAGCTGCAGGCTTCCCGGCCAGGCGCTCTGCAGATAGCTGAATAACTCCTTTTGGCCCGCCATCAAGGTCGAATACGTGGTCGCCGCATTGTGAGCCTGGGTCGTGCCGTTTCTCAGCCAGTCGCCGTTGGCCACATTGCCGCCGCCGTTGGAGGGATCGATCAGGATGTTGTCGAGGAAAAAGCCGTCGAGGGACACTGCCGCGGAAGTTCCGGAGTATCGCCCCAGATGGAACAGATCATCGACGTATTTGGCTCCCCACGCATAAGGGCCCAAGCCCGTCGCGGGATCGACAGGAACGTTCGGCCCCATGTTGACGAGCCATTTCTGGGAGGATTGCGGGTCGGCGACCGGAGTGCCTGTGGTGCCCACCGGATGCAGCCACCAGTTCCTCGCGTTGACCTGGTTGTACCAGGTGGGAAACGGATTGGAGCTGGCGTTGCTGGAGTTGTAGAGCTCGTTGAGGTCGACGTATTGAAAGACCCGGGTGCTCACGAACGACTGGGATTTGATCCCGGAGATCACGTTCTCCTTGCTGTACCCAGCACTCCGCTGCCAACCTTCCCAGCCCCCTCCGATGATGACTACATGGAATTTCGCGGCATACGCCTGAAACGAGCTCGCGTACTTTTGCGGTCCGCCCGTGGAAAGAAGGCCCAGGCGCGGAAACTTGTCGCCGGTGGCTACGATGCTCGTCGTGGCGGGCGCCGGCGTGTTGGCTGTTGCCGCCGCCGTGCTCGCAATAGCCGCCGCGGAAGGTCCGGCGAGTGAGAGCGCCGCGCTGCCCAGCAAGGCGATCCCGGCAAGATGACCCGACCCGAATCCCTGTTTGGTTATTTCCATACAAACTCCTGAAGAACTGACTTCGACGCCGGCCGGGCGGGCCGAAGGGGTCATCAGGGGTTGCACGAGACTACGGCACAGCTCGAGATGCTGACTCGTCTCACGAGGCGATGCGACTACCCCGGCAACTCCGCTGTCATGGGCTTCGTGCCGTTAGACCGGAAGTTTTGCGCCCCCGGCTTTCGACGGGTTTGCCTTTCGCGGCGCGGGAATGCCGGCGCCACATGCAACATAATGCAGATGACGTGCCAGCCGCCCTAACGCGCTGACACTGTTGGAATTCCCAGCTTGGGCGGGAACGTGGTGGGATTGGCTCGACGCCGGTTCTTGTCTGTCTTTTCCGACATCGAGCCGGTGGGAGGGGGCTGAAAACAGGAGTAAGTCGCTGTTTTGACATTGTTATGGAGTATGTCGTCAATCGGAGACAAATAATCCTCCCAACCGCGGGAATCCTCCGCGATGTATCGGTTTGAGCCA